>JAQTNK010000038.1 GCA_028713915.1 Rhodocyclaceae bacterium
CGCATGAATGACCTGCGCGGCAAGCTCCTTGCCGGAGCCGCTCTCGCCTTCGATCAGCACCGTGATGTCGGTCGGCGCGGCGGTGCGGATGAGGCGGAAGACTTCGCGCATCTGCGCCGACGCGCCCATCAGCGGACCGAGCCAGACTTCCGGGTCCGCATGGTCTCCAACGACGATCCCACTTTCCATCAATGGCCTCCTGGCGGCGGCGACCGCCGCGTTGCGGCATGGGTAAGAATGGACGAATCCATTATAGTTTTTGCCACGAAGCCGGCAGCCGATCGGTAAGTTTTTCAAACGCTCCGGGGGACGCCATCGAGAATGCCACAGGTGGCGAGGCGTGTCTCGTGCCGAATGGCGCATGGCACATGTGTTGCTGCGCCACAGATATCCACGCATCCGGAAAGGAAATCGATCATGAAGCACACATCCTCGCGTACCGGCGTTGTCGCCGCTTCCGCCGTGCTGCTTGCCGTCGCCGGCGCTTCAGCGCTGCGGGCAGGCCCCGTCCTTGGCGATACGATGGAGTCCGGCGCGGGCGCGCAGAAGCAGGAAAGCGCGGGTCAAATGGTCGACGACTCGGCGATCACCGCCAAAGTGAAGTCCGCGTTCGTCCAGGACGACAAGGTGAGCGCGCTGCGCATCAAGGTCACCACCGACAAAGGCGTCGTGCAGTTGAGCGGCTTTGCCAATTCGGCGCAGGAGGCCGACCGCGCCGCCGAAGTCGCGCGCAAGGTTCCCGGCGTCAAGGACGTGAAGAACGACATCATGTTGAAGAAATAGGCGACGCGGCAGCGGCGGCGCCGCGCGGCGCCGCCACGGCCGCAGCAGGATCATGAAGCAGACAGCAATGCGATGGCTTGGCGCCGCGGCAGCGAGCGTGCTGCTCGCCGCCTGTGCGGCGACGCCGACTCAGGAAAGCACGGGCCAATACGTCGACGACGCGACGATCACCGGCGCGGTCAAGTCGGCTTTCGTCGGCGACGACCAAGTCGGCGTGCTCGATGTCGGCGTCGACACGTCCAACGGCGTCGTGCAGTTGAGCGGCTTCGCCAACAGCGCGCGCGAGAAGGCGCGGGCGGAGGAACTCGCCCGCAGCGTGAAGGGCGTGAAGGACGTCGAAAACGACATCCGCCTCAAGTAGCCAGTAGCCGAGCGGTGCATGACGGCGGCATGATGCAGGAGCGCCGTCACGGCGGCCACGCGCCGTCGCGATGGCACGGCGGCTCGGCCGCCAGCGCTCATTGCGGGCGGTAGAGCCGGCGCAGCTGAAACGCCGCCTCGAAGCAGTTCTCCGGCGGCGGGCGGTCGTCGTGCGCCGCGATGAGTTTCTTCAGCCAAGGCGAAGTGTCGTGGCTCGGCCATTTGCCGGCGAGGTCGTGGCGCATGGCGATGATGCCCTGGGCGAAATTCACCCATTGGTCCGGCACGGCTTGCTGCAGGTAGAGCACCGAGGCGATGTCGGCGAGGGCTTCGCCCCAGGTTTCCACCGCACCGCTTTTGACGACGCCGAGATAGCCCTGCACGGTCATGCCGTCGCCCTTGATTTCCGGCGGCAGCACGCGGTCGAAATGCCGGCGGATATAGACTTCGCGCTGCTCGACGCAGTGCGTGGCTTCATGCACGGCGATGGCGTCGAGCCACACCGGCAGGTCCTTGTCGGGGATGCCGGCGAAGAAGCGCTTCAGCCCGTCTTCCGGCATCGGGTTGTAGAACACCTGGCAGACGCCGCTGGTCAGGTCGAGGCCCGCGGCCATCAGCGGCAGCGTCACTCCGGCCGTGCGCGCGTCCCGCATTTCCAGCGTCAGGTCTTCGGCTTTTGCCTGCGCCGCAGCGACGCCGATGGCGGCGCGCAATTGGTCCGCCGTCGGATAAGGCGCGGCGCAGGCAGGGCCGCAGCAAAGCACGCTCAGCGCGATGAGCGCGCGACGGCACATTGAACGCATGAATTCCTCCCGGGAGCGGCCGGCCAGTCAAACCCGCGAGAAATGTCGGCTCCGGCCGGGACCCGGTTCTCGCGCGGCCGGCTGCGGCGTGACGTGCACGCCACGACGCAGCGGCCGATACGCTACTCAACGGCCACGTCGCGACGAACTTTACGTCACTCCGTCACTCGACGGTCACGGACTTGGCGAGATTGCGCGGCTTGTCCACGTCCGTGCCTTTGACCAGCGCGGCGTGGTAGGCGAGGAGCTGCAGCGACACCACGTGCAGCACCGGCGAGAGGGCGCCGTAGTGTTCCGGCAGGCGCAGCACGTGGACGCCCGCGGAGTCGTGCACCGCGGAGTCGGCGTCGGCGAAGACGTAAAGCTCGCCGCCGCGCGCCCGCACTTCCTGGAGGTTGGATTTCAGCTTCTCCAGCAGCGCATCGTTCGGCGCCACGGCGATGACCGGCATCGCCCGATCCACCAGCGCCAGCGGTCCGTGCTTGAGTTCGCCCGCCGGATAGCCTTCGGCGTGGATATAGGAAATTTCCTTGAGCTTGAGCGCGCCTTCCAGGGCAATCGGATAGTGGTGGCCGCGGCCGAGGAACAGCGCGTGCTGCTTGGTGGCGAAGTCTTGAGCCCAGCGCTCGATCGCCGGTTCCAGCGCCAGCACTTTCTGCACCGCCACCGGCAGGTGGCGCAACGCCGCCAGGTGCCGCTGCTCCTCCGCTTCCGTCAGGCGGCCGCGCAATTTCGCCAGCACCAGCGTCAGCAGGAACAGCGCGGCGAGCTGGGTGGTGAACGCCTTGGTCGAGGCGACGCCGATCTCGGGGCCGGCGCGCGTGATGAAGCGCAGCTTGGACTCGCGCACGATGGCGGACTCGGGCACGTTGCAGATCGCCAGCGTCAGCGGCTGGCCGAGCTCGCGCGCGTAGCGCAACGCCGCCAGCGTGTCGGCCGTTTCGCCGGACTGCGATATGGCGACGACGAGCTGGTCGGCACGCGGCACCGAAGCGCGATAGCGGTATTCGCTGGCGATCTCGACCGTGCAGGGCACGCCCGCCAGCGCTTCAAGCCAGTAGCGCGCCACCAGCCCCGAATGGTAGCTGGTGCCGCAGGCGAGGATCAGCACCGAGTCGGCGCGGCGCAGCGCCGCTTCGGCATCGGCGCCGAACAGTCCCGGCTGGATGCTCTTCGCCGCGCCGGCCATTTCCAGCGTGTTGGCGAGCGCGTCGGGCTGCTCGAAGATTTCCTTCTGCATGTAGTGGCGGAAGCGGCCGAGCTCGACGGCATCGGCCGACAGCTGCGACAGCGCCACCGGGCGCTCGACCGCGGCGCCGTCGCTGCGCACCACGCGCCAGGCCTGTGGCGTGAGCTCGGCGATGTCGCCGTTTTCCAGATAGACCATGCGGCGCGTCACCTGCAGCAGCGCCGAAGCGTCCGACGCCGCGTAGTGCCCGTGTTCGCCCAGCCCCAGCAGCAGCGGCGCGCCTTCGCGCGCGACGACGACGCGCGCGGCCTCGCGCTTGTGCACCACCGCGATGGCGTAGGCGCCCTTGAGGCGGCGCACGGCGCTGCACACCGCGGCCAGCAGGTCGGGCTCGCTCTTGAGCGTCTGCTCGACCAGATGCGCGATCACTTCGGTATCGGTGTCGGAACAGAACTCGTAGCCGAGCGCCACCAATTCGGCGCGCAGCTCGGCGAAGTTCTCGATGATGCCGTTATGCACGACGGCGAGGCCGCCGTTCGAAATGTGCGGATGGGCGTTGCGCTCCGAAGGCGCGCCGTGCGTCGCCCAGCGCGTGTGCGCGATGCCGGTGGCGGCGCGCACTCGCGTCTGCGTCGCTTGCGCTTCGAGGTCGGCAACGCGCCCGACGCTGCGCAGGCGCACCAGTTCGCCGGCGGCGACGACCGCCAGGCCCGCCGAATCGTAGCCGCGATATTCGAGTTTCTTGAGGCCTTCGAGCAGGACGTCGACGATGTTCCTGCCGCCGTCCGGCGCTTCGGCGCCGGCCACGATTCCGCACATGGTTCAGTCCTTCTTCGGTTTGACGGGCCGTTTCCAGCCGGACACGCTGACCTGTCGCGGCCGCGAAACGGTGAGCTGGTCCGGCGGCGCATCCCGCGTCAGGGTCGTGCCGGCGCCCAGCGTAGCGCCGCGGCCGACGGTGACCGGCGCCACCAGCTGCGTATCGGAGCCGATGAAGACGTCGTCCTCGATCACCGTGCGGTGCTTGAAGGCGCCGTCGTAATTGCAGGTGATGGTGCCGGCGCCGACGTTGACCCGCTGGCCGACGCTGGCGTCGCCGATGTAGGCGAGGTGGTTGGCCTTGGAATGATCGGCGATGCTGCTGTTCTTCACTTCGACGAAGTTGCCGACATGGACGTCCGCGCCGAGCGCGGTGCCGGGCCGCAGGCGGGCGTAGGGACCGATCAGGTCGCGCGGGCCAACCGTCGCCGCGTCGAGGTGGCAGAAGGCGTGGATGCGGGCGCCGGCGCCGACCGCGACATCCTTCAGGACGCAATGCGGACCGACGCTGACGCCGTCCGCCAGTTCGACGCGGCCTTCGAAGACGCAGCCGACGTCGATGCTGACATCCGCGCCGCAGACGAGCTCGCCGCGCACGTCGATGCGCGCCGGGTCGGCCAGGGTGACGCCGTGCTCCAGCAGCGCCGCGGCGATGTTGCGCTGGTGGATGCGTTCGAGTTCCGCCAGCTGGGCCTTGCTGTTCACGCCCTGCACTTCCCACTGCGCGCCGGGATGCGCGGAGCGCACCGGCAGGCCTTCGGCCACGGCCAGCGCGACGATGTCGGTGAGGTAGTACTCGCCCTGGGCGTTGCGGTTGCCGAGCGCAGGCAGCCAGCGCGCCAGCTGCGCGGTCGGCGCGACGAGCATGCCGGTGTTGATTTCCTGGATCGCCCGCTCGGCGTCGTCGGCGTCCTTCTCCTCGACGATGCGGCGGATCGCGCCGTCGTTGCGGACGATGCGGCCGTAGCCGTGCGGTTCGTCGAGCTGCACGGTGAGCAGCGCCAAGGCATCGGCGGCGGCGACATCGATGAGGCGGCGCAGGGTGTCGGCGCGCGTCAGCGGCACGTCGCCGTAGAGCACCAGGGTCGGCGCCGCCGCGTCGAGATAGGGCAAGGCCTGCAGCACGGCATGGCCGGTGCCGAGCTGCGGCTCCTGCTGCGCCCAGTGGATGTCGGGCGCGGCAAGCGCAGCCTTGACGCGCTCGCCGCCGTGGCCGTAGACGACGACGATGCGCCGCGGCTGCAGGGCGCGCGCCACGGCGAGGACATGGGCGAGCATCGGCTTGCCGCCGATGGCATGCAAGACCTTGGGCAGCTCCGAGCGCATGCGCTTGCCCTGCCCGGCGGCGAGAATGACGACGTTCAGCATGAATGACCTTTCGCCACAGGAAACGCGGAGGACGCGGAGGACGCTGTCACGTGCGTCCTCCGGCCACGGTGCCTGCGCTGCGGCGGAAAGTCATCGCGGCAGCGTGGTAGTGCCCATCAGGAATTCATCCACCGCCCGGGCGCACTGGCGGCCTTCGCGGATCGCCCAGACGACGAGCGACTGGCCGCGGCGGACGTCGCCGGCGGCGAAGACCTTGGCGACGCTGGTCGCGTAGCAGCCGCGGCCGTCGGTCGTCGCCCGGGCGTTGCCGCGGTTGTCCTTGGCGACGCCGAAAGCGTCGAGCATCGTCGCCACCGGATTGGTGAAGCCCATCGCCAGGAACACGTAATCGGCCGGGACGTCGAACTCGGTGCCCGGAACCTCGGCCATCTTGCCGTCCTTCCAGTCGAGCCGGATCGCCTTCAGCGACTTGACGCGGCCGTCCGCGCCGGCGAAGGCGGTGGTCGCCACCGACCAGTCGCGGCTGCAGCCTTCCTCGTGCGAGGACGACGTGCGCATCTTGGTCGGCCAGTAGGGCCACACCAGCGGCTTGTTCTCCTGCTCCGGCGGACGCGGCAGCAGTTCGAACTGGGTGACCGAGGCCGCGCCCTGGCGGTTCGAGGTGCCGACGCAGTCGGAGCCGGTGTCGCCGCCGCCGATGACGACGACATGCTTGCCGGCGACGTCGATGGCGTTCTTGCGCCCGCCGGCGTTCTGCTTGTTCTGGGCGATGAGGAATTCGAGGGCGAAATGCACGCCGCCGAGCTCGCGCCCCGGCACCGGCAGGTCGCGCGGCGTTTCCGAACCGCCGGCCAGCACCACGGCATCGAAGTCCTTCATCAGCTTGGCGGGGGCGACGACCTTGCGGGCGTCGTTCACGACGCCCGCCGGCACGTCCTTGCCGACCAGCGTCCGGGTCTGGAACTTGACGCCTTCGGCCTGCAGCTGCGCCATGCGCCAGTCGATCAGGCGCTTGTCGAGCTTGAAGTCGGGAATGCCGTAGCGCAGCAGGCCGCCGATGCGGTCGTTCTTCTCGAACACCGTCACCTCGTGGCCGGCGCGCGCCAGCTGCTGGGCCGCGGCCAGCCCGGCGGGACCGGAGCCGACGACGGCGACCGTCTTGCCGGTCTTCTGCGCCGCCGGCTGCGGCAGCACCCAGCCGTTCTCGCCGGCCTTGTCGATGATGGCGCGCTCGATCGACTTGATGCCGACGGGGTCGGCGTTGATGCCCAGCGTGCAGGCGGTTTCGCAGGGCGCCGGGCAGATGCGGCTCGTCATCTCGGGAAAGTTGTTGGTCGAGTGCAGCACCTCGATGGCGTCGCGCCACTTGCCCTTGTAGACGAGGTCGTTCCAGTCCGGAATGATGTTGTTGACCGGGCAGGCGTTGTTGCAGAACGGGATGCCGCAATCCATGCAGCGCGCGCCCTGGGTCTTGGCCTCGTCGTCCTTGAGATGGCGGACGAACTCGTGGAAATGCTTGAGCCGCTGTTCCTTCGGCTCGTAACTTTCCGCCTGGCGCTCGAACTCGAGGAATCCTGTGGGCTTGCCCATTACGCAGCCTCCTTCAATTGGCCGGCTGCGATGCCCTTCAACGCACGGCGATATTCGGTGGGGAACACCTTGACGAACTTGGCGCGGTAGGCGGCCCAGTCGGCGAGGATGGCGGCGGCGATTTCGCTGCCGCTCATCTGCAGGTGGCGCTCGATCAGCGCCTTGAGCTGGGTTTCGTCGGCCTGGCCGCGATGGCGCACGCCGTCGTCCGCCTGCTCGGCGGCGGGCAGGACTTTCTCGAGCGCCACCATCGCCAGGTTGCAGCGCCGTTCGAAGCTGCCGTCCATGTCGAGCACGTAGGCCACGCCGCCGCTCATGCCGGCGGCGAAGTTGCGGCCGGTCTGGCCGAGCACGACGACGGTGCCGCCCGTCATGTATTCGCAGCCGTGGTCGCCCGTGCCTTCGACGACAGCCGTGGCGCCGGAGTTGCGCACGCAGAAGCGTTCGCCGGCGACGCCGCGGAAGAACACCTCGCCTTCGATGGCGCCGTAGAGCACGGTGTTGCCGACGATGATGTTCTCGGTCGGCTTGCCCCTGAACTTCTGCGGCGGCTTGACGACGATGCGCCCGCCCGACAGGCCCTTGCCGACGTAGTCGTTGGCTTCGCCGGTGAGTTCGAGCGTGATGCCGCGCGCCAGGAAGGCGCCGAAGCTCTGCCCCGCCGTGCCGGTGAGCTTGACGTGGATGCTGTCGTCGGGCAGGCCGGCGTGGCCGTAGCGCTTCGCCACTTCATGCGACAGGATGGTGCCGACGGTGCGATTGGCGCTCTTGATCGGCGCTTCGATGACGACTTTCTGGCGATGTTCGAGCGCCGGCTTGGCCTGCTCGACGAGCTGGTGATCGAGCGCCTTCTCCAGGCCGTGGTCCTGCGCTTCGCAATGCGCGCGCGCGACGTCGGCGGGCACCGGCGGCATGTAGAAGATGCGCGAGAAGTCGAGGCCCCTGGCCTTCCAGTGCTCGATGCCCTTCTTCATGTCGAGCAGGTCGGTGCGGCCGATGAGCTCGTCGAGCTTGCGCACGCCCAGCTGCGCCATGATGCCGCGCACTTCCTCGGCGACGAAGAAGAAGTAATTAATGACATGCTCGGGCTGGCCGGTGAAGCGCTTGCGCAACAGCGGATCCTGCGTCGCGACGCCGACCGGGCAGGTGTTGAGATGGCACTTGCGCATCATGATGCAGCCTTCGACCACCAGCGGCGCCGTGGCGAAGCCGAACTCGTCGGCCCCCAGCAGCGCGCCGACGACGACATCGCGGCCGGTCTTGATCTGGCCGTCGACCTGGACGCGGATGCGGCCGCGCAGGCGGTTCAACACCAGCGTCTGCTGCGTTTCCGCCAGGCCCAGTTCCCAGGACGTGCCGGCATGCTTGATCGAGGAGATCGGCGACGCGCCGGTGCCGCCGTCGAAGCCGGAGATGACGACGTGGTCGGCCTTGGCTTTGGAGACGCCCGCGGCGACGGTGCCGACGCCGACTTCCGAGACGAGCTTGACCGAAACGCTGGCCGCGCTGTTGGCGTTCTTGAGGTCGTGGATCAGTTGCGCCAGGTCCTCGATCGAATAGATGTCGTGGTGCGGCGGCGGCGAGATGAGGCCGACGCCCGGCACCGAGTGGCGCAGGAAGCCGATGTACTCGGAGACCTTGTGGCCGGGCAACTGACCGCCTTCGCCGGGCTTGGCGCCTTGCGCCATCTTGATCTGCAGCTGGTCGGCGTTGGCCAGGTACTCGGCGGTGACGCCGAAGCGGCCGGAGGCGACCTGCTTGATGGCCGAGCGCAGGCTGTCGCCGTCCTCGAGATCGAGGTCGCGCTCGACGCGGCTCTTGCCGATGAGGTCGGAGAGCTTCTTGCGGCCGTGGACCGGCTTGAAGCGCGTCGGATCTTCGCCGCCCTCGCCGGTGTTCGACTTGCCGCCGATGCGGTTCATGGCGATGGCCAGCGTGGTGTGCGCCTCGGTCGAGATCGAGCCCAGCGACATGGCGCCGGTGACGAAGCGCTTGACGATCTCCTTGGCCGGCTCGACTTCCTCGAGCGGCACCGGCGGGCTGGCCGGCTTGAGGTCGAAGAGGCCGCGCAGGGTCATGAGGCGCGCGCTCTGGTCGTTGATGATCTGCGCATATTCGCGGTAGGTCGCGGTGGAGCCGGAGCGCGTCGCGTGCTGCAGCTTGGCGATGGCGTCCGGCGTCCACATGTGCGCTTCGCCGCGCACGCGGAAGGCGTACTCGCCGCCGCAGTCGAGGGCGTTGGCGAGCACCGGATCGGCGGAGAAGGCCGCCGCGTGGGTGCGCACCGCCTCTTCGGCGACTTCCGCCAGGCCGATGCCTTCGACCTGCGTCGCCGTGCCGGCGAAGTAGCGGGCGATGAACGCCGAATTGAGGCCGATCGCCTCGAAAATCTGCGAGCCGCAATACGACTGGTAGGTCGAGATGCCGACCTTGGACATGACCTTGTTCAAGCCCTTGCCGACGGCCTTGATGTAGTTCTTGATCGCCGGCTTGTAGTCGGCGCCGACGAGATGCTTGATGGTGGCGAAAATCAGCCACGGGCAGACCGCCTCGGCGCCGTAGCCGGCGAGCAGGGCGAAGTGATGCACTTCGCGCACCGAGCCGGAGTCGACGACCAGGCCGGTGCTGGTGCGCAGGCCCTTCCTGACGAGGTGGTGATGCACGGCCGAACAGGCCAGCAGCGCCGGAATGGCGACGCGCTCGCGCGCCACTTTGCGATCGGACAGGATGATGACGTTGTAGCCGTCGCCGACCGACTTCTCGGCCGCCGCGGCGAGGCGCTGCAGGGCGGCCTCGCAGCCGGCTGCGCCTTCGGCGAGCGGGTAGGTGATGTCGAGCAGGAGCGACTTGAAGCGGCTGCCGCTGGTCGACGCGGTCAGGCGTTCGACGTCGACCAGGCGCGCCATGTCTTCGTCGGTGAGCACCGGCTGCGTCAGTTCGAGGCGCGGCGTCAGCGTGTCTTCGTTGTCGGCGATGCCCATGAGGTTGGGCCGCGGGCCGATGAAGGAGGTCAGCGACATGACGATTTCCTCGCGGATCGGGTCGATCGGCGGGTTCGTCACTTGCGCGAAGAGCTGCTTGAAGTAGAGGTAGAGCGACTTGTTCTTGCTCGACAGCACCGGCAGCGCCGTGTCGGTGCCCATCGAGCCCGTCGCCTCCTCGCCGGTCTTCAGCATCGGCTCGAGGATGAACTTGAGGTCTTCGTCGGAATAGCCGAAGGCCTGCTGCGTGTCGAGCAGCGTCTCCTTGCCCTTCGGCAGCGGCTTGGCTTCCGGCAGCTCGGTGACGAAAGTGCGCGACTCGCCGATCCACTTGCGGTAGGGCTCTGCGGTGGCGATCGCCGTCTTCAGCTCGGCGTCGTCGATGATGCGGCCCTGCTCGAGATCGATGAGGAACATCTTGCCCGGCTGCAGGCGCCACTTCTTGATGATCTTCTCTTCCGGGAAGGTCAGCACGCCCATTTCGGAAGCCATGAGGACGATGTCGTCCTCGGTGACGAGGTAGCGCGCCGGCCGCAAGCCGTTGCGGTCGAGCGTGGCGCCGATCTGGCGGCCGTCGGTGAAGGCCACGGCGGCCGGGCCGTCCCACGGCTCCATCACCGGCGCATGGAATTCGTAGAAGGCGCGGCGGTCGTCGTCCATCAGCGGATTGCCCGACCAGGCTTCGGGAATCAGCATCATCATGGCGTGGGCCAGCGAATAGCCGCCCATGACCAGCAGTTCCAGCGCGTTGTCGAAGGAGGCCGAATCGGACTGGCCGTCGACGATCAGCGGCCACAGCTTGTCGAGGTCGGCGCCCAGCTTGTTCGAGGCCATCGCCTTCTGGCGCGCCGCCATCCAGTTGATGTTGCCGCGCAGCGTGTTGATCTCGCCGTTGTGGGCGATCATGCGGAAGGGATGGGCAAGGTCCCAGGTCGGGAAAGTGTTGGTCGAGAAGCGCTGGTGGACGAGCGCCAGCGCCGAGACGACGCGCTCGTCGAGCAGGTCGACGTAGTACTCGCCGACCTGATGGGCGAGCAGCAGGCCCTTGTAGCCGATGGTGCGCGACGACAGCGTCGGAATGTAGAACTGGCGGCCGTCGGCGAGCTTCAGGCGGCGGACTTCGTGCTCGACGCGCTTTCTGATGACGAACAGCTTGCGCTCGAAGGCGTCCTGGTCGGCGATGCCGGCGCCCTGGCCGATGAAGACCTGGCGGATCATCGGCTCGGCATCCTTCGCCGCCTGCGCCAGGCCGCGGTTGTCGCGCGGCACGTCGCGCCAGCCGAGGAAGGACTGCCCTTCTTCGCAGACGATGCGCGCCATCGCCGATTCGCAGGCAGCACGGCCGTTGGCCGACTGCGGCAGGAAGACGTTGCCGCAGGCGTAGGTGCCGGCGGCAGGCAAGTCGATGCCGTGCTTCGCCGCCTCGGCGCGCAGGAACACGTCGGGCAACTGGATGACGATGCCGGCGCCGTCGCCGAGCAGCGGGTCGTAGCCCGTCGCGCCGCGGTGCGTCAGGTTCTCGAGGATCTGCAGGCCCTGCTTGACGATCGCATGGCTCTTGCGGTTCTTGATGTGGGCGACGAAGCCGACGCCGCAAGCGTCGTGCTCGAAGGCGGGGTCGTAGAGCCCCTGTCGCTGGGGTATGTCGAGCAGATCCATCACTTCATTCCTTCCAGTCGCGGCGCCGCGGCGCCCCTGGCGGGACACGCGGTCGTCAAAAAAGCCGGGGCGTACGCTCCTCCCCGGCCTTCGGTAAACCCTTTGGGCGAACGGATAAATATACCGAGATTCGACCCCGAACTCAATACGTTGCGATGCAGCAGAAATCCGACGAAGGCCATAAACCGTGCAATCAGCGCTGCGCCGGGGCGAACAGGCGCCGATGCTCGCTGATCGCATAGCGGTCGGTCATGCCGGCGATATGGTCGGCGACGGCCCGCGGGCCGCGCGCGCTGGCCGCCTGGGATTGCAGCGGCAACAGTCCCGGGTCGGCGCTGAAGGCGCGAAACAGATCCTCGATGACGCGCCGCCCCTTGTCGGTTTCGCGCAGCACGCGCTCGTGGCTGTAGAGGGCGCCGCGCAGGAAGCGCTTGAGGGCGCGGTTTTCGTCGTGCATGGGCGCGGTGAAGGCGATCAGCGCGGGCGCCCGGCGCACATCGTCCAGCGTCGCCACCCCGGCAGCCGCGATGCGCCGGGCCGATTCGGCCAGCAGGTCGGTGACTTGCGCGTCGATCATGCGGCGCACGGTTTCGTGGATCAGCCGCCGCCCGGCGATGGCCGGGAATTCGGCGCGGGTTTCCGCGGCGTGGCGGGCGAACAGGCTGACCGCCTCGAGCTGTTCGAGCGTGATCAAGCCGGAACGCAGGCCGTCGTCGACATCGTGATTGTTGTAGGCGATCTCGTCGGCGACGTTGCAGATTTGCGCTTCGAGCGACGGGCGCCGGTCGTCGAGAAAGCGCGCGCCGAGCGCGCCCAGTTCGCGCGCCCGCTCCGGCGGGCAATGCTTGAGGATGCCCTCGCGCGTCTCGAACATGAGATTGAGGCCGTCGAAGGCGGCGTAGCGCTCCTCCAGCGCGTCGACGATGCGCAGGCTTTGCAGATTGTGCTCGAAGCCGCCGTGGTCCTTCATGCAGGCGTTGAGCGCGTCCTGGCCGGCGTGGCCGAAAGGCGTGTGGCCGAGGTCGTGCGCCAGCGCGATGGCCTCGGCGAGGTCGTCGTTGAGGCGCAAGGCGCGCGCCACGCTGCGCGCGATCTGCGCCACCTCGATGGAGTGCGTGAGCCGCGTGCGGAACAGGTCGCCTTCGTGATTGACGAACACCTGGGTCTTGTACTCGAGGCGGCGGAAGGCCGTCGAATGGACGATGCGGTCGCGGTCGCGCTGGAATTCGCTGCGCACCTTGGGCGGCGGTTCGGGGTAGGCGCGGCCTTTCGAATTGTGGTCGCCAACGGCGTAGGACGCCAGTTCAGGCACAGCAGCTTTCGATGGCGGCGCGGACGTCGTCCGGCGGCGCGTCGGCGTAAGTGATCGCTGCGCCGATCTGCCGCAACAATACGAGGCGCAGCCGGCCGGCGACCACTTTCTTGTCGTGGCCCATGAAGTCGAGGTAGCGCTCGGCGCCGAGCTTCGGCCCGCTCACGGGCAGGCCGGCGCGCGCCAGCAGTTCGCGCACGCGGGCCACGTCGGCCTCGCTCAGCCAGCCGAGGCGGCGCGAGAGTTCGGCCGCCATGACGGTGCCGGCCGCTACCGCTTCGCCGTGCAGCCACTCGCCGTAGCCCAGGCCGGTCTCGATCGCGTGGCCGAAGGTATGGCCGAGGTTGAGCAGCGCGCGGCCGCCGTCTTTCGCCGTCTCGCGCTCGTCGGCGGCGACGACTTCGGCCTTGTTGGCGCAGGAACGCTCGATGGCGTAAGCCAGCGCCTCGGCGTCGCGCGCCATCAGCCGCGTCATGTTCTCTTCCAGCCAGGCGAGGAAGGGCAGGTCGCGGATCAGCCCGTACTTGATGACTTCGGCGAGCCCGGCCGACAGTTCGCGCGCCGGCAGGGTCGCCAGCGTGTCGGTGTCGGCGAGCACCAGCTTCGGTTGCCAGAAAGCGCCGACCATGTTCTTGCCGCGCGGGTGGTTGATGCCCGTCTTGCCGCCGACCGACGAGTCCACCAGGGCCAGCAAGGTGGTCGGCACCTGGATGAAGGGCACGCCGCGCTGGTAGCTCGCGGCGGCGAAGCCGGCGAGGTCGCCGACGACGCCGCCGCCGAGCGCGATGACGGTCGTGCCGCGATCGCAGCGCTCGGCGAGCAGGACGTCGAAAATGCGGTTCAGCGTTTCCCAGTTCTTGTGGCTCTCGCCGTCCGGCAGGACGATGGCGGTGATGCGCACGCCGGCTGCGCGCAACGGCGCGGCGAGCTTTTCCAGATAGAGCGGAGCGACGACCTCGTTGCTGACGATGGCGGCGCGCGGCGTCGCCAGGGCGCCGACGACGAGGTCCGGCCGCCCGAGCAAGCCCGGACCGATGTGAATGGGATAAGCCCGCTCGCCGAGAGCGACGTTCAAGGTTCGCATCGTGCCCTGATCTCCGTTTCCACTTTTGCCACCAGATGGGTCACGCCGCCGCCGACCGGGTCGATCACGACGTCGGCGATCTCGCGATAGAGCGGATCGCGCGCAACGTAGAGCTCCTCGATTTTCGCCAGCGGATTGGGCACGCGCAGCAGCGGCCGGTTGCGGTCGTGGCGCGTGCGTTCGAACAGCATGGCCGGCGGCGCGTTGAGATAGACCACCAGGCCGCTGGCCGCCAGCACGCTGCGCGTGGAGGCATCGAGCACCGCGCCGCCGCCGGTGGCGAGCACCAGGTCGTCTTCCGCGGCGAGTTCGGCGATGACTTGCGCTTCGCGCTTGCGAAAGCCGGTCTCGCCTTCGATCTCGAAAATGGTGGGAATGCGCACGCCGGTGCGCGCCTCGATCTCGTGATCGGCATCGACGAAGCGCCGGCTAAAGCGTTTGGCCAAGTAGCGTCCGACGGTGGTCTTGCCCGCCCCCATCATGCCCACCAGATATATGTTGCCGCATTGCTCCACGGCCGCGATTCTATCAGCAGAAGCAGCGCGGGCCGGCGCTGCCGGCCCGCGCTGGCGCTGCCGTGGCGCGCCTAGTGGACGGTCAGGTTGTCGGCGACGATCTTCGGCGTGATGAACACCAGCAACTCGGTCCTTTGATCGGACGTGGTCTTGTTGCGGAACAGGAGGCCCAGCACCGGAATGTCGCCGAAGAAGGGAACCTTGTTGATCTGCTTCGATTCGATCTGCTCGAAAATGCCGCCGATGACGACGGTGCCGCCGTTGTCGACGAGCACGTCGGTCTTGACGTGCTTGGTATTGATCGGCACCGAACCGGCGATCGCATTGGCGAAGTCCGGAGCGTCCTTGTTGATGTCCAGCGTCATCATGATGCGGCCGTCGGGCGTGATGTTGGGCGTGACCTTCAAGGCCATCACCGCCTTCTGGAAAGTCACGGTCGTCGCGCCCGAGCTCGACGCCGACAGGTAGGGCACTTGCACGCCCTGCTCGATCAGGGCCTCGACCTTGTCGGCGGTCAGGATGCGCGGGCTGGTGACGGTCTTGCCGTTGCCGTCCGATTCGAGGGCCGACAGCTCGAGGTTGAGAAAGCGCGTGCCGCTCGGGTTGAAGAGGATCAGGGAAAGCGCTCCCGGCGCTCCCCCCAGGCCCGTCGTCGAGGCCGGCAGGTTCACGAACGTCGAGTCGGTGAGGAAGTTGGGCGTCGTCGACGATTGGCCGGTGTGCGCCCCGGTATCGGCCAGGCTGCCGCCGATTCTCGATTGCAGCCGGTTGCTCCCCGACACCGTCGGCGACAAGTCGTGGAAGCCCAGCCGCGCGCCGAGATTCTTGGCGAAGTTTTCCGACGCCTCGACGATGCGCGCTTCGATCAATACCTGGCGGGACGCGACGTCGATTTCGGCGAGCAAGCGGCGCACGTCGTCGAGGCGGCTGGGCGTGTCGGTGACGAAGAGCTTGTTCGAACGCTCGTCGATGGCGACGCCGCCCCGCTTCGACAGCAGCGACTGATCCTTGTTCTTGAGCAGTTCCTGCACGGCCTTGGCCTTGTGGTAGTTCAACTGGAAGGTCTCGGTGCGGGTCGGTTCCAGATCGGAAATCTGCTGGCGCGACTCCAGGCTCAGCTTTTCCTTGGCAGCCAGTTCGTCGCGCGGCGCGATCCAGATGACATTGCCGTTCTTGCGCATGTCGAGGCCGCGCGTGTTGAGGATGATGTCGAGCGCCTGATCCCAGGGCACGTCCTTGAGGCGCAGCGTCAGCGAGCCGGTCACCGAATCGCTGACGACGATGTTGAGGTTGGTGAAGTCGGAAATGACCTGCAGCACCGACCGCACTTCGACGTTCTGGAAGTTCAGCGACAGCTTCTCGCCCTGGTAGCCGCCGCGCGAACCTTGCACCAGCTTGTTGGGATCTTCGACCACCGGCCGCACCTCGATGACGAACTGGTTGTCGCTCTGGTAGGCGTTGTCCTCCCACAGGCCGTGCGGCGTGATGACCATGCGCACGCGATCGCCCTGGGTCATGGTAGTGACGGTCGTCACCGGCGTGGCGAAATCGGTGACGTCCAGGCGGCGGCGCAGGTTTTCGGGCAGCGCCGTCTTAGCGAATTCGACGACCAGGTTCGTGCCCTGCCGGCGGATGTCGATGCCGACGTTCGGGTCCGACAGATCGACCATGATCAGGCCTTCGCCGTCCTTGCCGCGGCGGAAATTGATGTCGCGTATGCTCTGCGCGGCGCTTTCGGGCTTGACCTCGGCGAAGTGCGTCGGCGCCGGGCTGGCCTGGGCTTCGCTGCCGCCCTGGTTCAGGAAGGTGATGAACAGCGCCTTGCCGTCGATGCGCGTCTCGAACGGCAGATTGCGGCGCAGGTTCATCACCATGCGCGTGCGATCGCTGACCTGGACGATATTCACGCTCTTCAGGTCGCCGTCGCCGACCGCCTGGGACGAGCGCCCAAGGCCGTTGCCGGTCGCCGGAAAATCGAAGGCGACGCGGGCGGGGTTGGCGATGCTGAAGCTGGCCGGCACCGTCGCCAGCGGCTCGCGCAGCGTGAGCTTGACGACGGTATTGCCGCCCTGCTGGGTGACCTGCAGGCTGTCGATGCTGTTGGCCGGCGGCGCATCGGCGGACGCCGGCGCCTGTCCCCACGCGCCCCCGCCGACGCCGACGAAGGCGGCACAGAGCAGCAGGCGTTTGACGGTAGCGGCGATGTTTCTCATTTCGTTGTCTCCTGGACCTGCATTTCGAGGGCGGTTTCGCGCTCCACCCAATCCCCGGAAGGATCCTGCACCAGCTCTTTGAGGATCAGCTTGCCTTCGTCCAGGCCGGGCGAGGTCTTGATGTCGGTCACCATGCCGAAATCCTGGCCCATGTAATTGCCGATCTTGACGCGATAGATGCGCTTGTCGACCATGACAACGGCATACAGCAGCCTGGCGTCGCGGATCAGGCCGACGAACTTGATCGCCTCCAGCGGGTAGCGTTCCAGTTCTTCCTTGCGCCGCTCGAGATCGGGCTTGGTGCCGCCGCCGCCGGCCTTCTTCTCGGGCTCGATCTTCGACGGCCGGAAGGGATCCGGCAGATCCCCGGCATCGTAGGACACCACCGGGAAAGGCTTCACTTCGGGCAGCGGCGGCACATGGCCGCGCATGTCCTTGGCCGACTCCTTCATCCACTGCTTGATGTCGGAATGCTCTTCGCTGCCGCAGGCGGCCAGCAGAAGCGAAGCGAGGGCGATGAGAAAACGACGCTTCATTTCTTTTTCGCTCCCGCCTTGGCCTTCTCGCGCGCCGCCATCTTTTGCTTGGCGAGTTCGTCTTCGTCGAGGTAGCGGAACGTCTTGGCCGTCGTCGACATGGACAACAAGCCGGCGCCCTTGTCCTTGGCATCCCGCGGCAGCTCCGCGATGTCGATGTCGTTGAGCGTGACGATGCGCGCCATCTTCGCGACGTCGCCGGCGAAGGCGCCGAGGTCATGATAGTTGCCGGTCAGCTTGACGGTGATCGGCAGCTCGGCGTAGAAGCCCTTCATCGTCTCGGTGCCGGGCTTGAACAGTTCGAACTGCAGGCCGCGTCCGAGGCCGGCCTGGTTGATGTCGACCAGCAGCGACTCCATTTCCGACTTGTTCGGCAATTGCTTGAGCAGCACGCCGAAGGAGCGGTCCATCTCGGCCAGTTGCCGGCGGTACTCGTCGAGATTCACCGCCTGCCTTTTCTTCTTGAGCCAGTCTTCCTTCAGCTGGGCTTCGACCTTTTGCTTGCCGGCCAGCTCTTCGAGCTGGACGCGCCAGCCCGCCCACCAGGCAGCGAGCAGCAGCAGCACGAACATGGCGATGAGGATCAGGGCGCGGGGAATCAGCGGCCACAGCCCCGGATCCTTGGGATCCAGGGTGCGGAACTCTTCGGCGATCTGCTTGAAATCGACCGCCGGCAGGTTCATCTTGGGCAGCGTCGGCGCCTTCATGGCTTCGCCCCTTTCGCGGCGGGCGCTTTTTTCGCCCCTTTGTCGTCGTCCGTCGTCTGCCGCGTGATGGCGACGTTGAGGTTGAACTCGGACAAGCGCCGGTTGCCCACCGTTGCCGACTTGATTTCCACGAGGTCGGGCCGCTCCATCACCGGCGACGCCTCGAGGTTGCGCATCAGCGTCGAGACGCGCGCATTGGACTGGGCGTAGCCGACGAGGTTGATCTTGTCGCCCGTCTGCCGGATCGACTTCAGATAGACGCCCTCGGGCACCTGGCGCACCAGCTCGTTGAACAGATGCACGGTTTCCGTGCGGTTGGCCTGCAGCGACTCGATGATGCGCTTGCGCGACAGCAGGGAATCGGTTTGCTCCTTGAGCCGCTGGATTTCCTCGATTTCCTTGTCGAGGGCGGCGATCTCGCTTTTCAGGAAAGCGTTCTTGCCGTCCTGCGCGCTGATGTAGCCGTTGATGGCGCCATAGCCGAGGAACCAGATCAGCGTCGCCAACAAGGCGATCAGTCCGGCCAGGGCGAAGAACTGCTGGCGCCTGGCCTTGCGCCTTTCTTCCCGCCACGGCAACAGGTTGATGCGTATCACTGATCGAATCTCCGCAAGGCGAGGCCGCAGGCGACCATCAGCGACGGCGCATCGGCCGCCAGCTGCTTGGGCCGGATGCGCGACGACGGCGCCATCCCGGCGAAGGGGTTGGCGACCAGCGTCGGCACCTGGGTGCGCCCGGCGACGACATCGACGACCCCGGGCAGGATGGCGCAGCCGCCGGCGAGGACGATCTGGTCGATCTTGTTGAACGGCGTCGACGTGAAGAAGAATTGCAGGGCGCGCGAAACCTCGAGGCCGAGGTTCTCGAGGAAGGGCCGCAGGATTTCCGCTTCGTAGTTCTCCGGCAGGCTGTGGGTGCGCTTGCCGCCTTCCGCCTCCTCGAAGCTCATGCCGTAGGTGCGCATGATTTCCTGCGTCAGCTGCGTCCCGCCGAATGCCTGCTCGCGTGCATACACGGGCTGGTCGTTCTTCATGATCGTCACGTTCATGACGTTGGAGCCGATATCGACGATGGCGATGATCTGGTTCTTGCCGCCCGTCGGCAGCTGCTTTTCGACCAGTTCGAAGGCGGCCTGCGCGGCATAGGATTCGACGTCCATCACCAGCGGCTTGAGGTTGGCGGCCTCGGCGCTGGCGACGCGGTCCTCGACTTTTTCCTTGCGCGAGGCGGCGATCAGCACGTCGACCTCATCGGGCCCCGAAGTCGCCGGGCCGATGACCTGGAAATCGAGATTCACCTCGTCGAGGGCGAAGGGAATGTACTGGTTCGCCTCGCTTTCGACCTGCACTTCCATTTCCTGCTCGGAGAGATTCGCCGGCAGGATGATCTTCTTCGTGATGACCGCCGCGGTGGGCAGCGCCAGGGCGACGTACTTGGTGGCCGTGCTCAAGCGCTTCCAGCAGCGCTCGATGGTCTCGGTCGTCGCCTCGAGATTGGCGATGTTGCCGTCCACCACGGCGTCGCGGGGCAAAGGCTCGATCGCGTAATGTTCGATCCGCAGGTCGCCATTGCCGTTGTCGGCCAGTTCCACCATCTTCACGGCAAAGGAACTGATATCGACGCCGATCAGCGGGCGCGCTTTCGGATTGAAGATCGAGAGGTCGATTTGCAAGAAATTTTCCTTTTATAACCTTGCCTTAGACGGATTTTTGATAATTTACTTTAGATGCTAGCAACTACTGTATCGGCTGTAAAGCGTAATAGTTGAGCGCAGGCGCGGCAAAACGTCGTGATACCCCGACAGCCTCCGTCGATATAATGGCCGTCCATTTTAGGTTGCCGAGTTCACCTGTGCCCACCCCCTTGCGTTGGTTCATCGTTCCGGTCACGGTCGTGGCCGGACTTGTCCTCATGGGGCTCGCCCTGGCGGGGATCATTTTCATCCTCGCCTATCCCCAGCTGCCTTCGGTGCAGGTGCTCACCGACTACCGGCCGAAGATCCCGCTGCGCATCTATACTTCCGACGGCCACCTGATCGGCGAATTCGGCGAGGAGCGCCGCGACTTCGTGCACATCCAGGACGTCCCCGAGGTCATGAAGCATGCGATCCTCGCCGCCGAGGACGAACGCTTCTACCAGCATCCCGGCATCGATACGCTGGGCATACTACGCGCGGCGTACTCGAATTTTGTCGGCGGCGGCAAGCGCCAGGGCGCCTCGACCATCACCATGCAGGTGGCGCGCAATTTCTTCCTGTCCACCGAAAAGACCCTGACGCGCAAGGCCTACGAGGCGCTGCTCGCCTTCAAGATCGAGCACAATCTGACCAAGGACGAAATCCTTCAAATCTATATCAACCAGATCTACCTCGGCCAGCGCGCCTACGGCTTCTCGGCCGCGGCGCAGATCTATTTCGGCAAGCCGCTCAAGGAACTCAGCGTCGCCGAAGCCGCCATGCTGGCGGGCTTGCCGAAGGCGCCGTCGGCCTACAACCCGGTGGCCAATCCGAAGCGCGCGCATTTGCGCCAAGCCTATGTCCTGCGCCGCATGCGCGACCTCGACTTCATCGACGACAAGCAGTACGCGGCGGCCACGAAGGAACAGCTGCACGTCAAGTACGACGTCAACGACTTCGGCGTGCATGCCGACTATGTCGCCGAGATGGCGCGCGAGATCGCCGCCGAACGCTTCCCCGACGACGTCTATACCAGCGGCTTGCGCGTCTACACCACGATTTCGCGCGCCGACCAGGAAGCCGCCTATGCCAGCCTGCGCCGCGGCGTCATCGACTACGACCGGCGCCACGGCTATCGCGGCGCCGAAGCCTACGTCGACATGGCCGACGTCAAGAAGGACGACGACGAAGCGCTCGAGGACCTGGTGCAGGAGTTCGACGACTCGGACGACCTCAAGGCCGCCGTCGTCCTCGCCGCCGACACCAAGCAGGTGCGCGCCTATCTGCGCGGCGGCGAGATCGTCACGCTGGCCGGCGACGCCCTCAAGTTCGCCGCGCGCATGCTCGACGACAAGGCGCCGGCCAACAAGCGGCTGCGGCGCGGCGCCGTGATCCGCGTGCAGAAGGGCGACAAAGGCTGGCAGATCGCGCAACTGCCCGACGTCGAAGCCGCCTTCGTCGCCGCCAGCCCGATCGACGGCGGCATACGCGCGCTGGTCGGCGGTTTCGACTTCAACCGCAGCAAGTTCAACCACGTGACGCAGGCATGGCGCCAGCCGGGCTCGAGCTTCAAGCCGATCATCTACTCGGCGGCGCTCGAAAAAGGCTATTCGCCGGCCTCCGTCTTCGAGGATGCGCCCATCACCATCTCGGCCGCCGAGACCGGCAGCCTGGCCTGGGAGCCGCACAACTACGAAGGCACGTACGAAGGGCCGATGTCCATGCGCACGGCCCTCGCGAAGTCGAAGAACATGGTGTCGATCCGCATCCTGCGGGCGATCGGCCCGCAGTATGCCCAGGACTACGCGACGCGCTTCGGCTACGACGCCGACAAGCAGCCGCCCTACCTGACCATGGCGCTGGGCGCGGGCTCGGTGACGCCCTGGCAGCATCTCGCCGCCTATTCGATCTTCGCCAACGGCGGCTATCGCGTCGAGCCCTACATCATCAAGCAGATCGTCGACGGCGACGGCAAGGTGCTGGCCGCCACCGAACCGGCGGTGGCCGGCGACGAATCCCTGCGCGTCATCGATGCGCGCAACGCCTTCCTGATGGACAGCATGCTGCACGACGTCGCGCGGCGCGGCACCGCCGCACGGGCCGACCAGGCGCTCAAGCGCTACGACCTCGCCGGCAAGACCGGAACCACCAACGACTACGTCGATGCCTGGTTCTGCGGCTATCAGCCGACCGTCGTCGGCATCGCCTGGATCGGCTTCGACCAGCCCAAGCGCCTCGGCAACAACGAGACCGGCAGCGCCGCGGCCTTGCCGATCTGGATCGGCTTCATGGACAAGGCGCTCAAGGGCGTTCCCGAAAGCTACATGGAAATGCCTGACGGCCTCGTTCCCATCACTGCCACCGACCCGGCCGGCCGCGGCGGCCCGACGCGGGAGTTCGTCTACAAGGAACACCTGCCGGCGCCGGACGAGCAGCCCGAGACGCCCATCGTCCCGCAGCAGGCGCCGGCCCCGGTGCAGGACGCCAAGCCGAAACTCGTCGACAAGAAAATGTAGCGGGCGCCGCCGCGACTGCGGCGGTTATGCCGGCAGCGGCAAAACCCTAGCGCAGGCTGATCGGCGCGCCGGCCTGCTCGGTCGCGCAGCGCGACAGCACGGCCATCAAGTCCGCGCCGTCGCGCGTCCCGACCCAGCGCTCGCCGTCGAGCTTGAAGTGATAGCCGCCCGAGCGCGCCGCGAGCCAGATTTCGCGCGCCGCCGTATGGCGATTGACGATGATCTTGCTGCCGTCGTCGAACTCGATCTCGATGACGCCGCCGGGCTTGATCTCGAAGTCGAGCTCGGCAGCGCAGGCATCGAGCGCCGCCTCGACGCGCGCCAGCATGGCGTCGGCCTGGCGGTTGAATTCGCGTTCGTCCAAAATGCCCTCCATGTTACGATCCCCGCTTTATTCGAGTTCTGCCGATATGCGCCGTCTATTGACTCTCGCGGCTGTCCTGCTTGCCGCCTGCGGTACCAAAGGGTCGCTGACCCTGCCGCCCAAATCCGCGCCCGCGGCAACGCCGGCGACCGCCAAGCCACAGCCGGCGACGCCGGCCGCAACGCCTGCCGATAATAGCAGCAAGCCTGCCGCGGGGGCCGCCCAGTGAGCGTCTTCGCCCTCAAGAACGGCGTCCTGCACGCCGAGGACGTCGCCCTCGGCGACATCGCCGCGCGCTTCGGCACGCCCTGCTACGTCTATTCGCGCGCCGCCCTGAGCCGCGCCTTCGCCGCCTATCGCGACGCCCTCGCCGGCCGCGACGCCACCGTCTGCTATGCCGTCAAGGCCAACTCCAACCTCGCCGTGCTCAACGTCTTCGCGCGGCTGGGCGCCGGCTTCGACATCGTCTCCGGCGGCGAACTGGCGCGCGTGCTGAAGGCCGGCGGCGACGCCGGCAAGGTCGTGTTCTCCGGCGTCGGCAAGTCGCGCGACGAAATGCGCGCTGCGCTGGAAGCCGGCATCTACTGCTTCAACGTCGAGTCGGCCGCCGAACTCGAACGGCTGGACGAGGTCGCCGGCGCCCTGGGCAAGCGCGCGCCCATCGCCTTCCGCGTCAATCCCGACGTCGACCCGAAGACGCATCCCTACATTTCCACCGGCCTCAAGACGAGCAAGTTCGGCGTCCCCTATGCCGAGGCGCTGCCGCTCTATCGCTGCGCCCGCGAGCTGCCGCATCTCGACATCCGCGGCATCGGCTGCCACATCGGCTCGCAGCTGCTCGATCCGGCGCCGGCCGCCGAAGCCGCCGGCAAAGTGCTCGCGCTCGTCGACGCGCTCGCTGCCGAAGGCATCCCGCTCGCGCACATCGATATCGGCGGCGGCATGGGCATCGACTACCGCGACGAGCACGCGCCGTCGGCGGCGGAATACCTGGCGCCGACGCTGCAAGTCCTCGCCGGCCGTCGCGAACGCCTGCTGCTGGAGCCGGGCCGCTCGCTGGTCGGCAATGCCGGCCTGCTGCTGACCCGCGTCGAATTCCTCAAGCACGGCGCGGAGAAGAACTTCGCCGTCGTCGATGCCGCCATGAACGACCTCGCCCGCCCCGCCCTCTACGACGCCTGGCACGACATCCAGCCGGTGGCGCCGCACGACGGCGCCATTCATGCCTACGACATCGTCGGCCCGGTCTGCGAGTCCGGCGACTTCCTCGGCCACGGCCGCGAGCTCAGCCTGCGCGCCGGCGACCTTCTCGCCGTCATGTCGGCCGGCGCCTACGGCATGGCGATGAGTTCGAACTACAACACGCGCCCGCGCGCTGCCGAAGTCATGGTCGACGGCGCCGAGATCCACCTCGTGCGCCGCCGCGAAGCGCTGGCCGAACTGTTCGCCGCCGAGACGGCGCTGCCTTGACCGCGCCTTAGCGGCCGCCGAACTGCGTGGCCGTGAAGAAGTGATAGCGATTCCGCCCGGCCCGCTTGGCTTCGTACATGGCGATGTCGGCCTGCCGCATCAGCTCCGCGGCGTTGTCGGCGCCGTCGGCTGAATAGACGCTGATGCCGATGCTGATGGTGACGACCGGCGCCGCCGCGCCGAGGGCGACGGGACTGGCGAGGGCGTGAAGAATCTTGTCCGCGACGACCACGGCCGCGGCCGGATTGGCGATCTCGGCGAGGACGATGACGAACTCGTCGCCGCCCTGGCGCGACACCGTGTCGCCCGTTCGCACGCACGCCTGCAAACGCATGGCGACTTGCTTCAGGAGTTCGTCGCCCGCTTCATGTCCGAGCGTGTCGTTGATCTGCTTGAAGTTGTCCAGGTCCATGAACATCACCGCCAGCAGGCGGTCATGGCGCTGCGCCTGCGATACCGCCTGGCCGAGCCGATCGAGCAATAGCCGCCGGTTGGGCAGGTCGGTGAGCGGGTCGTAGTAGGCCAGCTGGCGAATCTGCTCCTCCGCCGTCTTGCGCTCGCTGATGTCGGTGAAGCTCGCGATGTAGTTGGTCAAGTTGCCGGCGGCGTCATGCAGGACCGAAATGGCGATCCACTTCGGATAGACGGAGCCGTCCTTGCGCCGCTCCATGAGTTCGCCCTGCCAATACCCCGCCGCGCCGAGGGCATCCCACATCGCCGCATACGTCTCGCGCGGCGTGTCGCCCGACGCCAGGATGCTGGGATCCTTGCCGAGCACGTCCCCTTCCTCGTAGCCGGTGAGGCGGCGGAAGGCGGCATTCACGGCGACGATGCGATTCTTGGCGTCGCTGATGAGAATGCCTTCGCCGTTGTGCTGCAGGACTTTGGCATACAGGTTGAGCATGGCATCGGCTTGGCGGCGCGCCGTGATGTCGGTGGTGATGCCGATGAAGTTCATGACATCGCCATGCGCGTCGCGGATCGCCGAAACGAAGCCTTCGATCCACTTGACGCTGCCATCGGCGGCGACGAGCCGCTTCTCCAAGCGGTAGTGGTCCTTGCGTCCCTGCATCACGTCTTCGAGCAGGGGCAGTTCGCGCGGCAGATCCTCGGGATGGGTGAACTCCGCGAAATTCATGCCGCGCAGCCGCGCTTCCGGATAGCCGAGCAGGTTCTGGAACGCGGTGTTGAAGCTGAGCGCCGTGCCCGCGCCGTCCGCAAATGCGATGCCGGCGTCGGTATGCTCGAAAATGCTGCGCAGTCGCGCTTCGGTCGCCGTCAGGTTGGCCTCCATGCTGTCCAGTTCAGCCAGATCGTTCAAGACGCCGAGCATGTGCGGCTGGCTCTCGACGTCGACGATATTCAGCGACACCAGGGCGCGGCCGACGCGCCCGGACTTGCAGCGGTATGCGTGCACGAAATTCTGCGCCCGGCCCTCGCTCCGGATCAGCGCGACGATGCGCTCGCGCTCCTGCGGCCGCTCCCAGAGTTCCAACTCGGCGCCGACATGGCCGACGATCTCGTCGCGCGCATAGCCGTGCAGCCTGAGGAAGGCCTCGTTGGCGTCGACAAAGACGCCGTCGGCCAGGCGCGACAGCGCCATGGCGGCCGGACTTGCCTCGAACAGCGTCGAAAAATCCGCAACCGTGAGATCGATTCGACCCATCGTCGTCTTTCCCTCCGCCGTGTTGGATGACAGGAGCAACCGCCAGGTCGGCTTTGCCACAACGCGGCCGCAGCCGGATTCCCGCGCCCGCCCGGCGGCCGCGCCGGACGCCGCTACAGCACGTAGCGGCTCAAATCCTCGTTCTTCGCCAGTTCGCCCAGCCGCGCATCGACATAGGCGGCATCGACGGCGACGGCGATGGCGCCCTTGGCGCCGGCGTCGAAGGACACTTCCTCGAGCAGCTTTTCCATCACCGTGTAGAGGCGGCGCGCGCCGATGTTCTCGGTCTTCTCGTTCACCTGGAAAGCGATTTCGGCCAGGCGCCGGATGCCTTCAGGCGCGAACTCGATGGTCACGTCCTCGGTGCCGAGCAGCGCCTGGTACTGGCGCGTGAGACAGGCGTCGGTCTGCGTCAGGATGCGCTCGAAATCGTCGACCGACAGCGAATCGAGCTCGACGCGGATCGGGAAGCGGCCCTGCAGTTCGGGAATCAGGTCGGACGGCTTGGCGAGGTGGAAGGCGCCGCTGGCGATGAACAGGATGTGGTCGGTCTTGATCATGCCATACTTCGTCGACACCGTCGTGCCTTCGACCAGCGGCAGGAGGTCGCGCTGCACGCCCTGGCGCGAGACGTCGGCGCCCATGGTTTCCGTGCGCGAGGCGATCTTGTCGATCTCGTCGAGGAAGACGATGCCGTGCTGTTCGACGTTCTTCAGCGCCAGGCTCTTCACTTCTTCGTCGTTGATCAGGCGCGCCGCCTCTTCGTCGGCCATCACTTTCATGGCCTCGCGGATTTTCATTTTCCGCTGCTTGCGGCGGCCGCCGCCGAGGTTCTGGAACATGCCCTGGATCTGCTGCGTGAGATCTTCCATGCCCGGCGGCGCCAGGATTTCCATGTGCGTCGGCGCGGCGGCGACCTCGATCTCGATTTCCTTGTCGTCGAGCTCGCCCTCGCGCAGCTTCTTGCGGAATTTCTGCCGCGTCCCCGAGTCCTCGGCCGCCGTCTCGATGAAGCCGGTCGTGCGCGCCGGCGGCAGCAGGACGTCGAGCACGCGGTCCTCGGCGGCGTCCATGGCGCGGCTTTTCACCGCGCGCATGGCCTGCTCGCGGGCGTCCTTGATCGCCGTCTCGGCGAGGTCGCGGATGATGGTATCGACGTCGCGGCCGACGTAGCCGACCTCGGTGAACTTGGTCGCCTCGATCTTGATGAAGGGCGCGTTGGCGAGCCGCGCCAGGCGCCGCGCGATCTCGGTCTTGCCCACGCCGGTGGGGCCGATCATGAGGATGTTCTTCGGCGTGATCTCGCTGCGCAGCGGCTCGTCCACCTGCGCGCGGCGCCAGCGATTGCGCAGCGCAATGGCGACCGCGCGCTTGGCGCGCGCCTGGCCGACAATGTTCTTGTCGAGTTCGGAAACAATCTCCGCCGGGGTCATCGGGGTGGCAGGAATCATGGTCGGATTATTTCACAGTTGCGGCCGCCCCTGCTATGATCATACGAAAGTCAGATCACAGCCGATGACGAAGACATTACCAACAGAAGGGGAGGGCGACGACGCGGTCGCCTTGGCCGGCCAGGTGCAACGGCTGCGCCAGGCTGTCGGTCTCTTTGCCGAATGGAGCGACTGCCTGCAGCGCTCGCGCGATCCCGATACGCTCGTTTCCTGCCTGTGCCGCATGCTGTCGACGACCGGCGGCTATGCCCACGTCGACGTCGTGCTCGGGCAGCCCGCCGCGGCCGCCGCGACGCAAAGCTGGACCTTCGTGCCCGATGCCCTGTCGCTGCCCTTGCGCCATCAGGGCCGGCGCCTCGGCGCGCTTACCGTCGCCGCGGCGCGAGGCCGCGGCGCGCCGAGCGCCGACGAGCTCGACGTGCTCGCCGCGCTGGCCGACGACCTCGCCTTCGGCATCGACTCGCTCGCCGCCGAGCGCGACCGCGCCGCCGCCCAGGCGCAGGTCGACATGCTCTCGCGCGCCATCGAGCAAAGCCCCTTTGCCGTGGTCATCACCGACGCCGACGGCCGCATCGAATACTGCAATGCCAGCCTGACGGCGATGACCGGCTACAGCGCCGCCGACATCGTCGGCCAGCTGCCGTCGATCTGGAAGTCCGGCGAAACCCCGCCCGAGGTCTATCGCGACCTCTGGCATGCCATTAACGAAGGCCGGCGCTGGCAAGGCGACATCCGCAACCGCCGCAAGGACGGCAGCATCTACTGGGAACGCCAGACCATCTCGCCGATCCGCGACGCCAACGGCCGCATCGCGCGGCTGATCGCCGTCAAGGAAGACACCACGCAGCTGCGCGAAATGGCGCAGGCGCTGTCCATCCGCGAGCAGGCGCTGGCCTCGTCCTCCAACGGCATCATGATCACCAAGAGCAGCGCCGACGACCATTCGATCATCTACGTCAATCCGGCCTTCGAGCGCATCACCGGCTACACCGTCAGCGAAGTGATCGGCCGCGAGGGGCGCTTCCTGGTGCGCGACGATCTCGCCCAGCCCGGCTTGAACGAGATTCGCGCCGCCCTGCACGAAAAGCGCGCCGGCCACGCCGTGCTGCGCAACTACCGCAAGGACGGTTCGCTGTTCTGGAACGAACTCCACATCGCGCCGATCAGCGACCTGTCGCGGCCCGAGACCACGCATTTCGTCAGCGTCATCAACGACGTCTCGGAACGCATCCACTACCAGCACGCCATCGAGCACCAGGCCACGCACGACAACCTCACCGGGCTCGCCAACCGCACGCTGCTGCACGACCGCATCGCCCAGTCGATCGCCTTCGCCCGCCGCTCGAGTCGCTCGGTCGCCGTGATGCTGCTCGACCTCGATCACTTCAAGCACGTCAACGACGCTTTCGGCCACTCCGCCGGCGACGACTTGCTGAAGGAAGTCGCCACCCGCCTGCGCGCCTGCGTGCGCGAATCCGACACCGTCGCGCGCCTCGGCGGCGACGAGTTCGTCATCGTGCTGGCCGACTTGACGCAGGCCGACGACATCGACGGCATCGCCGCCAAGATCACCGAATCGCTGGCCGCGCCCGTGCGCATCGGCGAACGCGAAGCCTACGTCGGCGCCAGCATCGGCATCTCGCTCTATCCGCGCGACGGCGAGCATGGCGAGACGCTGCTGCGCAACGCCGACATCGCCATGTACCGCGTCAAGGAGCACGGCCGCAACAGCGTGCGCCTGTTCTCGCCCGACATGGCGACCATGGCCGTCGAGCGCATCGACATGGAAGGCGCCCTGCGCCGCGCCATCGAACGCAAGGAACTGCTGCTGCACTACCAGCCGAAGATCGACCTCGCCACGCGCCGCATCGTCGGCGCCGAGGCGCTGGTACGCTGGCAGCATCCGCAGCTCGGCCTCGTCCATCCCAACGAGTTCATCCCGCTGGCCGAGGAAACCGGCCTCATCGTGCCGCTCGGCGCCTGGGTCATGCACGAGGCCATGCGCCAGCATAGCGCCTGGCGCGCGGCCGGCCTGCCGCCGCTGAAGCTCGCCATCAACCTGTCGGCGCGGCAGTTCCGCCTGGAGAACCTGCCCGACCTCGTCGCCGCCGCGCTCGCCGAAACCGGCGGCGAGCCGCAGGCCTTCGTCTTCGAACTCACCGAGAGCATGGTCATGCAGGACGCCGAGCGCGCGCTGACCGCCATGCATTCGATCAAGAAGCTCGGCATCGCGCTGTCGCTCGACGACTTCGGCACCGGCTACTCGAGCCTTTCCTACTTGCGGCGCTTCCCGATCGACGAAGTCAAGATCGACCGCTCGTTTGTGCGCGACCTGCATCACAACGCCGACGACGCCGCCATCGCCGCCGCCGTCGTCGCCCTGGCGCGCACGCTCGGCCTGCGCGTCGTCGCCGAAGGCGTGGAGCTGGAAGCCCAGGTGCTGGTGCTCGAAAAGCTCAGCTGCGACCAGGTGCAGGGCTACTTCTTCGGCCGGCCGCTCGACGTCGCGGAATTCGAGGAGCGCGTGCGCATGGAGGCGGCGTGAAGGACATCGACTGGCGCGCCATCGACCGCCGCGAGTTGGCGACGCTGCTCGCCAATTCGAAGCGCGTGTCGTCGCGCGCCATCGGCGCCACCACCATCTACCGGCTCGACCACGACGGCCGCGAAATCATCGCCATGGCCCTGCCCGACGGCGCCGCCGTCATCGTCGAGCGCGCGCCGCTGGCCAAATGGCGGCGCCGCATCGACGCCCAGCGGACTACTCCAGCGTCTCGATGAGGTGATTCTGGTTGGTGTAGATGCACAGGTCGCCGGCGATCGCCAGCGACTTGGCGACGATCTGCGCCGGCGCCAGTTCCGTGTTCTCCAGCAAGGCGCGCGCGGCGGACTGCGCATACGGCCCGCCGCTGCCGATGGCGACGATGCCGAACTCCGGCTCCAGCACGTCGCCGTTGCCGGTGATGACCAGCGAATGATCGCGATCGGCCACCGCCAGCATGGCTTCCAGCCGGCGCAGCATGCGGTCGGTGCGCCAGTCCTTGGCCAGTTCCACCGCCGCGCGCATGAGATTGCCCTGGTGCTTTTCGAGCTTGGCCTCGAAGCGCTCGAACAGCGTGAACGCATCCGCCGTGCCGCCGGCGAAGCCGGCGAGGATCTTCTCGTTGTAGAGCCGCCGGATCTTGCGCGCCGTCGCCTTGATGACGATGTTGCCGAGCGTCACCTGGCCGTCGCCGCCGAGCGCGACGACGTTGCCGCGCCGCACGGAAAGAATGGTGGTGCCGTGGTATTGCTCCATGGGGATTCCTTTGTTTTTTCGCTGCGCCTAGATTACCGCAGGTCGGGGCAGTTCTTGTCGGCGGGCTGGTCACGGAGCGCGAGGCGGCGACGACGGTGGGCGCGCTGCTCCCTCCACGCCATGCGCCCGGCGCCGTTGCGTGCAGCGCATCCCGCTTCAGTTTGTCGCCGCGTCAGCGCGCAACCGCCGCTTCCTCCTGCGCCGGGGCCGGCGCCTTGAAGCGATGCACCGACATGCCGATCAGCGCCAGCGCCCAGACGATGACGGGGCCGGAGGGCAGGTCAAACAGCGTCGATGCGACCAGTCCCAGCAGGTAGCCGGCCGCGCCGACGGCGTAGGCGGCGTGGAGGCGGCGGCAGGCGTAGCCGCGCGTCGCCAGCGCCGGCACGATCAGGCTGGCGAAGACCAGGTAGACGCCGACCAGCTGCACCGAGGCGGTGACGGCGAAGGCGAACAGGCCGTAGAAGCCGAAGCGCCCGATGCGCTCCCGAAAGCGGAACCAGACGGCGAGGATGACGGCGGCGAGCACGGCCACGGGCAGCAGCTGCGCATAGCCGACCCAGAGGATCTGGCCGGCCAGCAGGTCCTGCAAGTGTTCGCCGCCGTGCGGATTGTTCGCCACCAGGATCATGCCGCCGCTGGCGCCGAGCGCGAACAGCACGCCGATCAGCGCTTCCTGGATGTCCGGCCAGCGCTTCTCGGTCCACGTCAGCAGCGCGGCGCCGGCGAGCGCGGCCGCCACGGCCGCCACCTGCGCCACCCAGCCTTCGGGCTCGAAGCCCAGGCGGTCCGCGGCGATGACGCCGAGCGTGGCGATCTGGGCGATGGCGAGGTCGATGAAGACGATGCCGCGAGCGAGCACCTGCATCCCCAGGGGGACGTGCGTGGCCAGCACCAGCAGGCCGGCGAGGAAGGCGGGAGCGAGGATGGACAGGTTGAAGGCGTCGAGATTCATGGCGTTCCCCGCGGCCTACTTGAGCGCCGCCAAAAGTCTTTGTACGGTGTCGTCGTAGAGGCCGAACAGATCCTTGGCCCGCTCCGAACCGCCGACGGTGAACGGCAGCACGACGACCGGAATCTTCGCGCGCTCCGCCAGCCATTCCGAGCCGCGCGGATCGTTGTAGACGGAGCGCACCACGGCCTGCGCCGGCTGCCGCTGCAACAGCGCCAGGACCTCGGACAAATGCGCGGCGGTCGGTTCGACGCCGGGCTTGGGTTCGAGCGTGGCGATCTCCTTCAGGCCCAGCCAGTTTTCGAGATAGACGAAGGCCTTGTGATGGACGACGATGTTCATCCCTTTCAAGGGCGCGGCCTGCTTTTCCCAGTTGGCGAGCGCGGCGGTCCAGCGCGCGGCGAAGGCCTGGTAGTTGGCCCGGTAGGCAGCCGCGTTGGCCGGGTCGACTGCGGCCAGCCGCTGCGCCATGCCGGCGGCGACGAGCCCGATGTTGCGCGGATCGGTCTGGATGTGCGGATTGCCGCCGGGGTGCACGTCGCCCAGCGAGCGGTCGATGCTGCTCGGCAGTTCCAGCATGCGCACGTACGGCGCCGCTTCGAAGTAGCCGGGCTGCCCGGCCTGGATCCTGGCGTTGCCGGCCTGCTGCTGCAGGATCGGCAGCCAGCCGATTTCGAGCTGCGCGCCGGTGCACACCACCATGTCGGCGCTGCGCGCCCGCGCCAGCAGGCTGGGCTTGGCCTGCACGTGGTGCGGGTCCTGGAAGGCGTTGGTGGCGTTGTAGATGCTCACCTTGTCGCCGCCGAGCTCCTGCGCCAGCGCGCCCCATTCCGGTTCGCAGGCGAGGATGCTGAGCGTGGCGAAACTCGGCAGCGCGAAGGCGGCGAGGGCCGTCGCGAGCAAGCACTTGATCGATGTCTTGGTCATTATCCGGCTCCTAGAACTTGTGGGCGCCATGCGCGCCGAGGCTCATCTGGTATTGCAGGAAGATCTGGTTGTCGGTCACGCCCTGACGCGACTTGTCCTGGGCGAACTGCAGGCGCACGCGGGAAAACTCGCTGGGGTTGTAGTCGAACATCAGGGCGTTGCGCGCCGGCGCGTAGTCCGGCCGCAGCAGGCTGGCGTCGTTGCCGCCGTAGTCGACGTTGCCGGCGTCGAGCCGCTCGGTGCGCAGGCCGACGCGCCAGTACGGCGCGAACTGGTAGATGCCCTGCAGATACCAGCCCGCTTGCGTGGCGGCGTAGCTTCCCGGCGTCGTCAGCTTGTACGACACGGTGCCGTCCTCGCTGCGGCGCAGGTACTCGCCCTGCAGCTTGAAGTTGGTGACGTTGGCATTGCCGTTGGGCGCCCATTTCCAGACGCCGTCGGCGATCCACAATTTGCTCGAGCCGGTGAAGCTGTTGGTGACCGCCGCACCCGCCGCGTCGATGTCGTTCCACTGGCGGTCCTGCGGCGCGGTGGTCAGGTACGACAGCCCGCCGCGCCAGTTGCTGCTGGCGCCGACATCGCCGCCGACGTGGGCGAAAATCGCGCTGGCGCCGGAACCGTTCTTGTCGCGGCCGGTGCCGGGATAGGCGGCGCCGCGGCCGAGCTCCGCGCCGAGTTCGAGAAAGGTGTCGGTCGGCGCGACCCAGCGCAGCTGCACGCCGTCGTTGTTGAACTGCCCGCCGAGGAAGGCTGCGTAGGCGAGCGGCGCATCGACGAAGTCCCAGGTGTGGGCGTGCTGCTCGTTGAGGTAGCCGATGCCCGAGAACCAGCGGCCGGCCTTCAGCGTCAGGCCTTGCGGCAGGGAAGTGGTCTGGATGAAGGCTTCCTCGGTGGACACCGTGTCGTCGGGATGCACGGCGAAATTCATCGCACCGTAGAAGAGCTGGTCGACGTTGGCCGAGAGGCCGAGCTCGCTTTCGCCCAGGTTGAAGCCGCGCTGCGGCGCGATTTCGCCGAGCGGGCCGCTGGGCAGATGAAAGCCCGTAATCTGATAGCCGGCCGGGTCCCTGGACAGGTTGCTGTAGAGGCCGGAAAGGATCAGCGAAACGTTTGGGTTGAAGGCATTGGTGCCGACCGGCGCGGCCGGCGGCGGCGTCGCCGCGGCGGCTTCGGCGTTGGCGGCGGCGGTTACGGCGGTGGTGGCCTTCGCCTCGGCCTGGGCCAGGCGTTGTTCGAGCGCGTCGATGCGCTTTTCGTAGGCGGCGCGCATTTGCGCGACTTCGTCGCGCAGGGCGCGAATGTCGACGTCATCGGCGGCGGCGGTCAACGGCATGGCCGACAAGGCCAGCAGCAAGGGAATACGGCGAGCGTCCATGAGAGTTCTCCAAAGCGATAGCGAAACCGTCGGCGACAAGTGCGGACGGCGGGCAGGCGGCTTCAGAGAACGACGGGCGGGGCGCGGGAGGAGTAAGGCGGCGCGGGCGGCGCCGGGGTGAAGACGGGAGCTTGAACGAACAGGCGCGTGTTCGGCACGCGCGCCACCGCCGGCGGCGGCGTGTACGCGGGCGGCGCCGCAACCAGTGCGGCGAAGGCGGCGCACGTCTTGCAAACGCCGTCCAGTGCCGGCGCATCGCCGCCCGTGCCGCCCTTGTGGAACGCCGTCGCTTCGGCCGCGCTGCCGAGATGGCCGATGAAGTGCGCATTCGCCGCCTGCTGCGCGCCGAGCAGGCACAGCGCGCAGAGCAGGGCGATCAGCGGATGCAGGCGCGGGCGTTTCATGGCGAGCGGTTCAAGGGTCCTGGCGGGCGGCGGTGGCGCCTAGTGTATGCGCAAAAACCCTCAATGGACGAGCTTCGCCCACAAGGGCACGAGCGCGATGCCGGCCGCCATGAAGCCGCCCTGCCAGGCGAAGGCGCCGCGCTCGTGGCGCAGCCAGGGCAGGATGCCGGTGAGGGCGATGTAGATGAAATTCGCCGCGGCGACGGTGAGGATATAAGGCACCCACTCGCGCGCGCCGGAGAGCGTCAGGAAGCCGGCCACCGCGCCCACGACGCAGGCCAGGCGCGACAGGGCGTTCCAGGCCAGCGCCCGCGACCGGCCCCATTTCGCCGTCAGCAGCAGGGCGAAATCGCCCGCCTCGCGCGGCACCTCGTGCGCCAGCACGGCGACGGTCATACCCCAGGCCAGGGCCGGGTCGACGAGAAAGGCCGCGCCCAGCATGAGGCCGTCGGTGAAGACGTGCAGCGCGCCGCCGACGAGGATCATGGGAATCGGCCGCGCCAGGTCGTGGGCGCAAAGGCCTTCGTCGCCGTGGTGGCAACCGGCATGCAGGTTGAAGTCGATGGCGAACAGCGCCATCAGGCCGGCCAGGAGAACGCCGAACATGACCCGGGCGTCGAGGCCGCTCTCCAGGGCTTCGGGCAGCAGGTCGAGCAGCGCCAGGGCCAGCATCAGGCCGGCGGCGAAGCTGATCAGGCGCGTCAGCCAGACCTGGCTGAGACGGCTGGTGGCGGAAAAGGCGATGCCCATGCTCGCAAACCCGGCAAGCACGCTCGCGGCGATGACCTGGACGAAAGGATTCATGAGTGCGACCGCACGCAGCGCGGGCATTCGCCGCGGATGTCGACCGCCATGCCGGCGAGCCGGAAGCCGCGCGGCAGCTTGGGTGCCGGCGGCGGCGGCGCCTTGAGGCAAAAGACGCCGCCGCAGCCGGTGCAGCGGAAATGGACGTGCGCCGCGTGCTCGACGTTGGGCTGCGCGGCCGAGAAGCGGAATACGCCGCGCGCATCGGCGGCCTTGTGCGCGAGGCCGGCCGTACACAGCCAGTCGAGCACGCGGTAGAGCGTGACGCGGTCGATGGCGGGATGCGCTTCCTGCGCCAGCGCCTCCTCGATCTCGGCATGGCTTTGGGCGCCGGGCGCGGCGCGCAGCGCGCCGAGCACGCGCACGCGCGCCGGCGTGACGCGGGCGCCGACGGCGCGCAGCGCGGACTGGATGGCCGGAAGGGACGACGTTGCCTGGGACTTCATGGCGGCAATTGAAACACAACCGGATTGCGCATGCAACCGGGTTGCATTTGCGGGATATGCCTCTCAGGCCCGATCGAGGCGGCGGCGCCGGCGGCGGGCGCGCCGCGACTGACTTAGCGGCGGGCATGGCGTGGAAGGAGCGGCGCGCCCGCCGCCGGCGCCGCCGCCTCGCGCGCCGATCGCCGCAACATCCTTACGCCTGCACCAGCAGCCCCTTCAAGTACTCGCCTTCGGGAAACGCCAGCGCCACCGGATGATCGGCGGCCCCCTGCAGGCGGCGGACGATGCGCGCGTCGCAGCCGGCATCGAGGGCGGCGCCGGCGACGATGCGCTGGAAGACGTCGAGGCTGACGCCGCCGGAGCACGAGTAGGTCATCAGCATGCCGCCCGGGGCCAGCAGCCGGAAGGCGTTGAGGTTGATGTCCTTGTAGGCGCGCGCGGCGCGTTCGACGTGGCTCGCCGAAGGCGCGAACTTGGGCGGGTCGAGGACGATGAGATCGAAGCGCTCGCCGGCTTCGTTCAGGCGCCGCAGTTCGTCGAAGACGTTGGCGCCGCACCACTGCGCGCGGCCGGCCTCGAGTTGCGCATTGAGCGCGAGATTGGCGCGGCCGGTCACCAGCGCCGGTTCCGAGCTGTCGATGGAAATCACTTCGGCGGCGCCGCCGGCCAGGGCCTGCAAGGAAAATCCTCCCGTGTAGCAGAAGCAGTTGAGCACGCGCTTGCCCGCGGCGAGCTGGCGCAGCAGCAGGCGATTGTCGCGCTGGTCGAGGTAGAAGCCGGTCTTGTGGCCGGCGACGATGTCGACCTTCATCCGCACGCCATGCTCGGCGATGACGATGTCGCCCGCCGGCGCCGCGCCGACGAGCCAGCCGCTGGTCGGCTCGAGGCCTTCGCGGCCGCGCACTTCCGAATCCGAGCGCTCGTAGATGCGCGCGCAACCGGTCGCCTTCTGCAGGGCGCCGGCAATCGCGTGGCGCCATTTGTCGGCGCCGGCGCTGGTCAGCTGCACGACGACGGTGTCGCCGTAGCGGTCGGCGATGACGCCCGGCAGGCCGTCCGATTCGGCGTGGATCAGGCGCAGCCCTTCCTGTCCGTGCAGTTCCGGCAAGGCCGCGCGCCGCGCCACGGCGGCGGCGACGCGGCGCTTGAAGAAGGCGTCGTCGATGGTCTCGGCGGCGAAACTCCAGACGCGGGCGCGGATCTGCGAGGACGGGCTCCACGCCGCCTTGGCCAGCACCTGTCCTGCGTACCGGCCCGCGCCGGCGACGACGTCGACGGTGTCGCCGGCACGGGCGCGGCCGTCGAGCCGCTCAACCGCGCCGGCGAAGATCCAGGGATGGCGGCGCAGCAGGGATTTCTCCTTGCCGGGATGAAGTATCAATTGGGTCATGGGGTCATGGGGCTCATGGGATCATGGCGCCTGGATGGCGATGGGGAAGGCCGGCATGTTGCCCGCAGCGGGCGACAAGATCAAGCTGCGCCGCCCGCGGCAATACCCGGATCGGGGTACGAAAATTACCGGGAAGCGGGAATTCTCGCCGGCGGCGCGCCGGCATATAGTCCGCCCGTCGCCCAGGCGTGCGCAGCGCGCCGGTGTCATTGACAGCCCGTCACGCAGTATTCGAACAGCTCGCCCGGAAGCGGCCGATGGCGCCAGCGCGCCCGGCCGGGGCGCCGCACCGATGCCACTGTACCGAACCACCCGTGAAGGAGAGCGCATGTCCGATAGCCAAGCCCTGCCGGCGATCTTCAGCGACATCCCATCCGCCCGACAAGGCTTGCTCTTGCTCGTGGAAATCCTGCTGCTCGCCGGCATCGTCTATGCGCTCGCCGGCCGGGCGGCCACGGTGCGGCCGCCGCCGGTCGTGGCCGACGTTGCCGTGAAGTCCGCACCCGCACCCGCGCCGTCGCCGGCGGCGCCGCAAGCGGCCGTGGAAGCGTCGCGCACGAGCGCGGAGATCCCGAGCGCGGAGATCCTGACGCCGCGCATGCGCGCGGCCCTCGACTACGCATCGCGCCGCTACCGCGTCTCGGCCGAAGCCCTGGCGCCGATATTCGCCGCGGTCCAGCGCACGGCGCGCGACCTGCGCCTCGACCCGCTGCTGGTCGTCGCCGTCGTCGGCATCGAGTCGGGCTTCAATCCCTTCTCGGAAAGCGCGATGGGCGCGCAGGGACTGATGCAGGTGATCCCGCGCTATCACCGCGACAAGCTGCCCGAGGATGCCGGCAGGCTGCATCTGTTCGATCCCGTCGCCAACATCCGCGTCGGCACGCTGGCGCTGCACGAATACATCAGCCGCAGCGGCGACGTCGTCGACGGCCTGCAGGAATTTGCCGGCAATCCCGACGACCCGGAACAAGCGTATGCCGCCAAGGTCCTGGCGGAGAAGGAACGCCTGGAATCCGCCGCCCTCCACCATGCGCCGTCGCGGTCCCCGGTCCATGCCGCCGGGCCTACCTGAAGTCCGGTAACGCGAATAGCCGCTTCCCCGTATTTACAGCGTACCGTCACCTCCCTTAAATTGATTACGCATGAGCGCCCCGCGTGGCGAGCCAGAAAAATCGGCGTAAAGAACCCTCAGCGCCGGCGTTGCGATCAGCGACGTCGCGATGGCCGTGGCGCTCAAACCAGTCCCGCTCGGCGCAGCCGGCAAACGCCGGCGAGCGGGAGGACCAGTTGGCGTTGGCCGGGAGGCATGCGATGTTTAGGATCCATCTTGAGATATTGACGGGGAAGTTCGTCGTCCAGGTGTTGTTCATGGACTTCATTTGGCTCTCGGTGCGGGAGAACGAGCACGAGCGCGGGCGCCCGTCGAGCTCGCGAATCAGGCGCTTCGATACCTATTCCGAGGCCCGGAACTGGGTGAACTCGGTCGGCCTGTGGATCTCCCTGGCCGAACAGCAGAGCCGGAAAGCCCTCTACGAAGGTCATCGCGGCCCCGCCGTCGCGCCCCAGGCCTGAGACGTGCTGCGGCTGCGCCGCGCGGCCGGCCGGCTACTTCTTCTTCGCCCGCGGATGGGCGGCGTCATAAACCTTGGCGAGATGCTGGAAATCCAGATGCGTATAGATCTGCGTCGTGCCGATGTTGGCGTGGCCGAGCATTTCCTGCACGGCGCGCAGATCGCCCGAAGATTGCAGCAGGTGCGAGGCGAACGAATGGCGCAGCATGTGCGGATGGACATGCACTGCGGCGCCGTGACGCCTGGCCCAGAGATCGAGGCGGCGCTCGATCGAGCGCGGCGAAAGACGGCCGCCGTGGCGATTGACGAACAGCGCCGGCTCGTCGGCCGCGGCGAAGGCGGCGCGCACGTCCAGCCAGGCGCGGATGGCCGCGGCGCTCTTGGCGCCGAGCGGGACGATGCGGGTTTTTTCGCGCTTGCCGGTGACGGTCACTTCGCCGCCGTCGAGATCGAGGCCGCCGCGCACGTTAAGACCCGCAAGTTCCGCCAGCCGCAGGCCAGACGAATAGAACAGTTCGAACATGGCGAGGTCGCGCACGTCGAGCGCGCTTTCCGCCGGCGCGTCGAGCAGCGCCATGGTCTGATCGACGGACAGCGCCTTGGGCAGGCGCTTCGGCTGCTTGGGCGCGCGCAAGCCTTCGCCGGGGTTGCGCGCGATCTCGCCGCGCTTGGCGAGCCAGCGGTACCAGGCGCGCCAGGCCGACAGCGCGCGGGCGAGCGAGCGCGGCGCGAGACCGCGGCCATGCAGTTGCATGGCCTGGCGGCGCAGCTGGAACGCTTGCAGGCCGCGCGCGTCGGCGTCACCGGCGAGGTCGAGCAGAGCGTCGAGATCGTGGCGATAGGCAGCCAGCGTGTGGACGCTGGCGCGGCGCTGGTGGGCCAATTCGGCCAGGAACTGCTCGACCGACGCGCGGGAGTTCATCGCGGGGCGCGGCGCTTCAATGACGCGCCGTAATTGAGCGAAGCGAGCCGATCAGTCGCCTCCCCCGCGCGGGGGTGGAAGGGAGGGGGCGGGCCTTTATGTGCGCGCCGCGCGAGGAACTGGCGATTTACGCCAGCTCCTCGCGCGTACGCACCAGCGCGGCCGACGCCATCTCGGCGATCTGCTCGAGGTAGAGCGTGCCCATGCCGGGGTAGAAGCGCTGCGGCTCTTCGCTGCCGAAGGCGATCAGGCCGAAGGTCATGACGCCCTGGCGCAAGCTGAGCAAGGCCAGCGAGCGCACGTGGGCGCCGCCTTCGCCGAACCAGTCCATGACGTCGGGACCGGCGCCGGGGCCGCAGTAAGGGTGCGCCAGGTTCTCGGCGAACTCGCGCGCCTCGGCGCTGACCGGATCGAACTCGATGAACTCGCCGGTGCCGGCGGCGCCCCACAGGCGCAACGCGACGTGCGGCACGGCGAAGGATTCGCCGAGGTGCGAATACAGCGCATGCAGCACGGCGGCGTTGTCGGTGGCGGCGAGCAGCGAGACGGCCAGCTTGTGCACCTTGGCGGCGATGCCGTCGTTCTCCTCGCCGAAGCGGATCAGCTCGGCGAGCTTGGCTTCGAGCTGCTTGACCTTGTCGCGCAGCGCGCCCATCTGCCGCTCGGTGATCGAGATCGCCTTGCCGCCGTGGGGATTGGAAATGACGAGCTGGGTCAGGAGTTCGGCGTAGTGGTCGAAGAACTGGG
>JAQTNK010000039.1 GCA_028713915.1 Rhodocyclaceae bacterium
TGGCCAAGCACTGGCACCTGCCGGATTTCGTCTGCGCCGCGATCCAGTATCACCACGAGATGCCGCGCGACGAGCCCGGCGCGACATGCACGCTGGTGGCCATCCTGCAGCTGGCGGTGCATTTCTACCATCGCATGGCCGACGTCGACGATCCGCTGTGGCCGAAGATCCGCGAGTTCGTGCTGAACGAGCTCGGCATCCATGTCGACGGCGAGCAGGAATACTTCGACGACATGAATGAGCGTTTTCTCGAGCACCAGCGATGACGCTTCGCCCGGAGCCGCGGGCGAAGGACGCCGGCCGCGAGCCGGCGCCGCTGCCCGACAACATCGGCGCGGCCTGCTGCGGCCGCTGGGCCGCCAAGCGCGGGCGCTTCGCGCTCTATTGCGAGGATGCTGCCGGTGCGACCTCGGCGTGGACCTTCTGGGACATCCAGCGCGAGGCGAATCGCTTTTCGAACGTGCTGGCGGCGCTGGGCGTCATGCGCGGCGACCGCGTCGCCCTGCTGCTGCCGCAGCGGCCCGAGACCGCCATGGCGCACATCGCCTGCTACCAGATGGGCGCCGTCGCGGTGCCGCTATCGCCGCGGCTCGACGCGCCGACGCTGGCGCTGCGGCTGGAGCAGGCCGGCGCGCGCGTCGCCCTGGTTGCCGCCGACGCCGTGGCTGGGCTGGCGGCGGTGCGCGCGCAGCTGCCCGGCCTCAAGCATGCCATTGGCATCGGCGGCGCGGACGCCGCCTGGCTGCGGCCGTGGGCGCAGCTGCAGCCTTACGCGGCGACCCGCTATGCGCCGCAGTCCGGTGCCGCCGGCGATGCCGCCGCGCTGATCCTGTACGCCGACGACACGGCCGCGGCGGCCGCCACGGCGGTGACGCACGCCGCGCTGGCCGAACACGTGCGCCGCTTCCTCGCGGCGCACGCGGGTTATCCGCAGGCGGGAGACTTGTTCTGGTCGCCGGCGGACTGGTGCACGCCGGCCGGCCTGCTGGAGGCGCTGCTGCCGGTCTGGTGCTGCGGCCAGCCGCTGCTTGCCTGCGGCGGCGGCTTCGCGGCGGAAGCGGCGTTCGGCCTGATCGCCAGGTATGATGTTCGCAACGTCCGCCTGACGGCCGTCGAATTGGCGGCGATGATGGCGGCGGTGCCGGCGCCGAAGGACAGATATGATTGCCGCCTGCGCACGGTGGCCACCGGCGGCGCCGCGCTGGCGGCACCGTTGGCCACCTGGCTGGGCGCCGAACTCGGCGTCGCCGGCGGCGCACGCGAACAGGCAGGGGAGGGCATTGCACCATGACCGAGACGACTTCCGGCGACGAGCGCGGCGCGGAGCGCAGGATCGACATCGAGATCCGCGAGGTTTTCTTCGAGGCCTACGACATCCTCGAACCGTTCTTCGATCCCGCCAACCAGTGGGCCGGCCACGGCCACGAGCACCTTGCCTACCGCGCCCTGCACGAGCGCTTTCCGCAGATGTCGGGCGACCAGGTCTTCATCATCGTCGACGCCGCGCGCCGCGTCTTCGCCGGCGGCGGCAAGCCGGTGCCCTAGGGCGCTTCAGGCGTCCCGCGCGCGCGCCAGCGGCAGCGGCGCGGCGGCGTCCAGCAAGGCCTCGAACTCGGCCTGCGGCATGGGCCTGGCGAAGAAGTAGCCTTGGGCGAAATCGCAGCCCACGGTGGCCAGAAAGTCGCGCTGCCGTTCGGTTTCGACGCCTTCGGCGATGACCTTGAGCCGCAGCTTGTGGGCCATGGCGACGATGGCCTCGACGATGGCGCGGTCGTTGATGTCGTCGGAGATGCCTTGCACGAAGGTCTGGTCGATCTTGACGTAATCGACGCGGAACTTGTTCAGGTAGGACATGGCGGAATAGCCGGTGCCGAAGTCGTCGAGGGCGACTTGCACGCCGGACGCGCGCAGTTCGGCCAGCTGCGCCGCGACTTCGGGGCTGTCGTCGAGCAGCAGGCTCTCGGTGATCTCGATCGCCATGAAGCGGGTCGGCAGGCCGATGCGCTGCAGATAGCCGAGCCAGCCTTCCTGCTTCCCGCCGCCGACGAACTGCCGCGGCGACTTGTTCACGCTGACCTGCAGCGGACGGCAGACCGCGGTGGCGAGCTGGTTCTCGTTGTACCAGCGCTTGGCGACGAGCGCCGATTGGCGGAATACCCAGTCGCCGATCTCGCCGATGAGGCCGAGTTCCTCGGCGAGCGGAATGAAGGCCGCCGGCAGGATCAGGCCCTGTTCGGGATGCCGCCAGCGCAGCAGGGCTTCGGCCTTGGCGATGCGGCCGGTCTGCATGTCGATGATGGGCTGGTAGAAGATCTCGAACTGCCCCTTGGCCAGGGCGTCGCGCAGGCTGTTGGCGAGTTCCATGCGCACTTGCGCGGCCGACTGCATGGAATCCGTGAAATAGCTGAAGCCGTTGCGGCCGCTCTGCTTGGCGGCATACATGGCCTGGTCGGCGGCCTTCAGCAGGGCGTCGGCGCCGCCGGCATCGTTGGGGTGGAGGGCGATGCCGACGCTCGCCGAAACGTAGGCGGTGTGGGCGCCGACCGCGAACGGCTGCGCCAGCCGGGCGACGATGTCCTTGGCCACCTGCTCGACGCGGCCGATGTCGACCACGCCCGGCAGCACGACGGCGAACTCGTCGCCGGAGAGGCGGGCGACGGTGTCGGCGTCGCGCACGCACGCCGCGATGCGGGCGGCGCCTTGCTTGAGCAGCTGGTCGCCGGCATCGTGGCCATAGGCGTCATTGACCTCCTTGAAGCGGTCGAGGTCGATGTAGAGCAGGGCGAGCAGCTGGCTGCTGCGCTGGACCTTCCTGATCTCCTGATGCAGGCGGTCGTAGAACAGGTTGCGGTTGGGCAAGCCGGTCAGGCTGTCGTAGTTGGCCTGGCGCCAGACGAGTTCGGCGGTGCGCTTCTTCTCGGTGATGTCGGAGAACATGGCGATGTAGCGGTAGAGCTCGCCGTCGCCGTCGCGCAGCGTGTTGATCGTCAACCATTCGGCATAATCCTCGCCGCTCTTGCGGCGATTCCATATTTCGCCCTGCCATTGGCCGGAAGCCTTCAACGCCTGCCACATGGCGTCGTACTCGGCGCGCGGCGTGCGCCCGGCGGTGAGCAGCTTGGGATCGCGGCCGCGCACTTCGTCGAGCGTGTAGCCGGTGACGCGCGTGAAGGCGGGATTCACGGCGACGATGCGGTTGTCGGCATCGGCGACGATGATGGCCTCGTCGCTGGCCTGGTAGACGGACGAGGCGAGCTGGAGTTCGGCGTCGCTGCGCTTCTTCTCGATGGCGATGGCCGCCAGGTTGGCGGCCTGCTGGATCAGCACGCTGTCGGCCGGGCTCGGCGCGCCCGCATGGCGGCTGAACATGGCCAGCGTGCCGACGAGCTTGCCGGCCGAGTCGCGCAGCGGTTCCGACCAGCAAGCCGCGACGCCGGCGCGGGCGGCCTGTTCGCGCGCCTGCGACCAGAACGGATGGCTCTGGATGTCCTCGACGCAGACGCGTTCGTTGCGGAACGCCGCCGTGCCGCATGAGCCGTTGCCTTCGCCGATGGCCAGCCCGTCGCAGGCGGCGGTGAACTCATCCGGCAGGCTGCCGGCGGCGCCGAGACGCAACTGCTTGCCGCTGTCGTCGACGAGCAGGATCGCGCACAGCGGACCCTGGTGCGTCCCTTCGACGTAGCGCACGACGAGGTCGAGGATTTCATGGAGGTCGCCGCCGCGCGCCAGCAGCTCGAAGATGCGGTTGCGCACGGCTTCCTGTTCTTCGCGCTGCTTGCGGTCGGTAATGTCGAAGGCAATGATATAGAGGAGCGTGCGGTTGCCGTAGGGCAGCGGGCAAACGAAGGTTTCGACGTCGCGGATGTCGCCGCTCTTCAGGCGGTGGTGCCATTCGCGCTGCAGCGACTCGCTGACCAGCGCCTGCCGATGGCCGGCGCCGACTTCCGCCGGCGGCGCCATGTTGATGTTGCAGATGTCCATGCCCTGCAGCTCCGCCGGCGCGTAGCCCCAGAATTCCGCGGCGGCGCGGTTGGCGTCGACGATCTGCCGCGTCGCCGGATCGACGAGGTAGGTGATCCAGGAACTGCCTTCGAACATCTGCCGGAAGCGCGCTTCATTGGCGCGCAAGGCGGCCTGCTGGCGCACCACCTGTTCCTGGAGATCGTTGAAGCTTTCGGCAAGTTGGGCGATTTCGTCGCTGCCTTCGACCGGCAGCGGGTGGAAGGGCGCGGCGCCGCTCGTCATGTCGTTGAGCGCGCGGGCGGAGCGGCCGAGGGCGGTCAGCTCGCGGCGGACGAACAGCCAGATCAGCGCGGCGACGAGCAAGGAGAGCAGCGCGGCGTCGCGGTAGATGCCCGCCACCATGGCGCGGATCGGCGCGAATGCCTGCGCCGTCGGCATGCTGTTCACGACGCACCAGCGGGTGCCGGGAATGCTCTTGACGGCGGCGAGTTCTTCCGCGCCGCCGGCGTCGGCGGCGATGGCGGAGCCCTCGAAGCCCTCGGCGCGGATGCGGTCGTACAAGCCGTTCCCGCCGTGGCCGGGCAGCGGCTGCAGGATGTGCGTGCTGTCGGTATCGACGATTACCACGTCGTCCTGCGGCGAGACGACGAGCATGTTGCCCGCTGCCGCCGTGCGCGGGTGGGTGACGACATGGAAGACGTCGCTGCCGGCAATGAGCAGGGTGCCGGCGAGCACGCCGACGGTGCCGCTGCGCTCGTTGCCGATCGGCACGGCGACGACGATGGCGGCCTGCTGCCAGGTCATGTCGCGGACGGGCCTGCCGATGGCGGGGCGGCCGCTGGCCATGACGGCGCGAAAAAATTCCTCGCCGCCGCGGTCGGCGCCGGCGCGGCCGGGCACCGCCGGATAGTCGGCGCGGCAATGGCCATCCTTGCCGATGACGCAGAGGCCTTTCGCGAACAGCCGGTAGATGGTCTGGCGATCGGCCAGGTAGCGCCGCAGTTGGCGCGGGTCGTCCAGCCACGCCGGGTCGATGGCGGCGGCGACGCTGGTCAGGGTGTCGATGCGCATGCGCAGCGCGGCAGCGATGCTGTCGGCGACGAAGCCGGCGGCGGCGAACTGCTGGGCGGAAAGGAACTGCTGTTCGTCCTCGCGCAGCCTGTTGGCGGAGCGGAAGGCCAGGCCCCAAATGGCGGCGATGAACAGCGCCGTGGCGAAAAGCGCGATTCGCGATTTCAGACTCGACAGGATGCGCGGTCGAGACATGCGGCAATCCCATTTCAGCCAGATGACGGCATGATACGCCGATCGACTGCGCCGCCTTAAGACTTTTCCTATAAGTCCTTTCAGCAGAAAGATTCTGAAACTTAGGTATTATTGCGCGTTCGCATCAAGGTGATACGTTGCGGCCCGGCGCGAGGCGGGCTGCAGGGAAGAACAACCAGCAAGCAGGGAGCTGAATGCCATGTTGATCGGAGTGCCGAAAGAGACTGCCGCGGGCGAGAAGCGCGTCGCCACCGTGCCCGAAGTGGTAGAAAAATTAGTCAAGCTGGGTTTCTCTGTCGCCGTGGAATCCGGCGCCGGCGACGCCGCGAATTTCAGCGACGACACTTACCGCGCCGCAGGCGCCGAGATCGTCGCCGGCGCCGCCCCGCTCTGGGCCAAGTCCGACATCGTCTTCAAGGTGCGCGGGCCGAGCCAGGAAGAAGTCGGCCTGATGCGCGAAGGCGGCACGCTGATCAGCTTCATCTGGCCGGCGCAGAATCCCCAACTGATGCAGCAGCTGGCGGCCAAGAAGGCCACCGTGCTGGCCATCGACGCGCTGCCGCGCCAGCTCTCCCGCGCCCAGAAGATGGACGCGCTGACCTCCATGGCCGGCATCGCCGGCTACCGCGCCGTGATCGAGGCCGCCAACGCCTTCGGCCGCTTCTTCAACGGCCAGATCACCGCCGCCGGCAAGGTGCCGCCGGCCAAGGTGTTCATCGCCGGCGCCGGCGTCGCCGGTCTCGCCGCGATCGGCACGGCGGCCAGCCTGGGCGCCATCGTGCGCGCCAACGACACGCGCGCCGAAGTCGCCGACCAAGTGGTGTCGCTCGGCGGCGAATTCGTCAAGGTCGATTACGAGGAAGAAGGTTCCGGCGGCGGCGGCTACGCCAAGGTGATGAGCGAAGGCTTCCAGCAGGCCCAGCGCGAGATGTACGCCAAGCAGGCCAGAGAGGTTGACATCATCATCACCACGGCGCTGATTCCCGGCAAGCCCGCGCCCCGGCTGATCACGGCCGAGATGGTGCAGAGCATGAAGCCGGGCAGCGTCATCGTCGACATGGCGGCCGAGCAGGGCGGCAACTGCGAACTGACCGAGCCCGGCCAGGCGGTGGTGAAGCACGGCGTGACCATCGTCGGCTACACCGACCTCGTCAGCCGCCTCGCCAAGCAAGCCTCGACGCTTTACTCGAACAACCTGCTGCGCCTGACCGAGGAGCTGTGCAAGACCAAGGACGGCATCGTCAACGTCAATATGGAAGACGACGCCATCCGCGGCCTGACGGTCGTCAAGGAAGGCGCTGTCACCTGGCCGGCGCCGCCGCTCAAGCTGCCGGCGCCGCCGGCACCCAAGGCGGCGATGCCGCCGCCGCCGCCGGCTCACGGCCACGGCGCCGGTGCGCCGGCTTCGGCCACCCGCGTCGCTACCATGTTCGGTATCGCCGCCGTGCTGTTCTGGCTGATCGGCACCGGTGCCCCGTCGGCCTTTCTGGCTCACTTTACGGTGTTCGTGCTGGCGTGCTTCATCGGCTACATGGTGGTGTGGAACGTCACGCCGGCGTTGCATACGCCGCTGATGAGCGTGACCAACGCGATTTCGTCGATCATTGCCATCGGTGCGCTGGTGCAGATCGCGCCCGGCACGGAACGAGTCGGCGTTGAGGCGCTGATCCAAGGGCTGGCAGGCGTGGGCATCGCGCTGACGGCGGTCAATATGTTCGGCGGCTTCGCAGTCACGCGCCGCATGTTGGAAATGTTCCGCAAGTAATCAGGGAGACGAAGAAAATGTCCGAAAGTCTAGCTACAGTCTCCTACATTGGAGCAACCATCCTCTTCATCCTCAGCCTGGGCGGTTTGTCGCACCCCGATACCTCGCGCCGCGGCAACCTCTACGGCATGATCGGCATGACCATTGCGGTGCTGGCCACGGTATTCGGCCCGCGTGTGACGCCGGCCGGCCTCACCTGGATCATCGCCGCGATGGTCGTCGGCGGCAGCGTCGGCCTCTACGCCGCGCGCACCGTCAAGATGACGCAAATGCCCGAACTGGTGGCGCTGATGCACAGCCTGGTCGGTTTGGCCGCGTGCCTGGTCGGCTTCGCCAACTACTTCGATCCGGCCGCCGCGTCGGAATTCCAGGGTGCCGCAAAGTCCATTCACGAGGTCGAAATCTACGTCGGCATCCTCATCGGCGCGGTGACCTTCTCCGGTTCGATCATTGCCTTCGGCAAGCTGTCCGGCAAGATCGGCGGCAAGCCGTTGCTGCTGCCCGGTCGCCACCTGCTCAACCTCGCGGGCCTGTTGGTGGTGATCTGGTTCGGCGGCGCGTTCATGCACGCCGAGTCGGTCTCCGCCGGCATGGTGCCGCTGATCGTCATGACGGCCATTGCGCTGCTGTTCGGCATCCACATGGTGATGGCCATCGGCGGTGCCGACATGCCGGTCGTGGTGTCCATGCTCAACAGCTACTCGGGCTGGGCGGCGGCGGCTACCGGCTTCATGCTGTCGAATGATTTGCTGATCGTCACCGGCGCGCTGGTGGGTTCTTCGGGTGCCATCCTGTCCTACATCATGTGCCGCGCGATGAACCGCAACTTCATCAGCGTCATCGCCGGCGGCTTCGGCACCGGCGGCGGTACCGTGGTGGCGAAGGCCGACGGCGAACCGGTCGGCGAAGTCGTGGCGGTGAGCGCGACCGAAACCGCCGAGCTGCTGCGCGAAGCCAAGAACGTCATCATCGTTCCCGGCTACGGCATGGCGGTGGCGCAGGCCCAGCACACGGTCTATGAAATCACCCAGCACCTGCGCGCGATGGGCGTCAATGTGCGCTTCGGCATCCACCCGGTGGCCGGCCGCATGCCCGGCCACATGAACGTGCTGCTCGCCGAGGCCAAGGTGCCCTATGATATTGTCATGGAGATGGACGAGATCAACGCCGACTTCCCGGACACCGACGTCGCCATGGTGATCGGCGCCAACGACATCGTGAACCCGGCGGCGCAGGAAGATCCGACCAGCCCGATCGCCGGCATGCCGGTGCTCGAGGTCTGGAAGGCGAAGACCTCGATCGTCATGAAGCGCTCGATGGCGTCCGGTTACGCCGGCGTCGACAACCCGCTCTTCTACAAGGAGAACAATCGCATGCTGTTCGGCGATGCCAAGAAGATGCTGGAGGAAGTGTTCGTCGCGCTGAAGTCCTGAGTTCCAGCAGCCTGCAGCAGTCGCAGTTCATCAAGCGCCAACGGCAACGTTGGCGCTTTTTGTTTTATGGGCCCCAAGCAGGCCTTCGCCCGGATGCGCCGGACCGCTGCTGGCAACGGCGCTGCGGCAACGAAGCTGCGCTGCAACGCTTGCGGTTCATCGTAGTGTCATGGATGGCATTCGCTGCCAAAAGCGAGACGCCTGAATTGACGCATCAGCGCACGGGCGCCGTCCGCAGGCGTTCGTGCTGGCGTTGCATGCAATTGATTCCATGGTGTTTCATCCTCCCGTCATGGCATGGCACGCCGATTGCTGTTGTGGTCGCCTCAAGGGCTTCAAAGCGAATAGGCCAACGCGGCCAAATCGAAATCCGGCATTGATCCGGATGCCCATAGGAGGAAAGACATGGGATATCTCTCGCACGGAACCCCGCTTCCGGGACTCGCCGTAGCAGTTCTTCGCCTGTCGTTCCAAACAGCGTAGGAAAGCTTCATCCAGTCAAGGAGGAGAAGATGGGAAAACTCATCGGGGGTTTTATTGCCGGCGTCGCCGTGGTGGCGGTGCTGGTCTGGGCTATGGCCGGCAGCCTGATGTTCCGGGAAGTGCCCAGTCCGTTCGGCGTCGAGGAAACCGTCGCCCGCATCCAGCAGAACATCCAGGCCGCGGGCAACGGCTGGGATCTGGTCGGCCTGCGCAATCCGGGCAAGGCCATCGAGCAGGATGGCGGCAACACGCTGCCGGTCCTCATGGTGGAGGCCTGCAGCACCCGCTATTCGGGTCCCATCCTCAAGAACGACGCGATCCGCTTCCTCTCGATCCTCATGCCCTGCAAGATTTCCGTCTACAAGAAGAGCGACGGCAAAGTCTATATCGGCCTGATGAACGCGCGGCTGATCGGCAGTCTCTTCGGCGCCGAAGTCAGCGCGCTGATGAGCCAGGTCGCGGCCGACCAGGCCCGCTTCGTCACTTTCGATCCGACGAAGCCGGCGCCGCCGATGATCAAGGGCACGCCGGGCGGCGCGGCGACCGGCGCCAGCGGCGCCGCCGCCGGCGGCTGTTGAGCGGCGAACGTCCGCACCACTTCGTTCGTCCGCCCCTTCAACGATCGCCCAAGGAGACAACATGTCATCCCGATTGAAACTCGCCCTCGCTGCGCTGGCAGCGGGCACACTGCTGGCGTCGCTGACCGCCGTCGCGATGCCGGCCGCCGCGCCGACGTCGGCGGTTGCCGCTGCCAGCAATTCCACTGCCGACCATAGCAAGTTCAAGGCGCTGCAGCAGCCGTTCAAGACCGGCCCCGAGGTCACCAAGGCCTGCCTCGGCTGCCACACCGAGGCGGCGAAACAGGTGCAGCACACCAAGCACTGGACCTGGGAATTCACGGATCCCAAGACCGGCAAGAAGCTCGGCAAGCGCAACATCATCAACAATTTCTGCACCAGTCCGATTTCCAACGAGAAGGACTGCATGGCCTGTCACGCCGGTTATGGCTGGAAGGACTCGAGCTTCGACTTCTCGGTCGAGGCGAACGTCGACTGCATGGTCTGCCACGACACCACGGGCACATACCGCAAGCTGCCGGGCGACGCCGGCCATCCGGTCTACCAGCGCCGGGAGTTTCCCCCGGGGTCGGGCAAGTTCGTCGAGGCCGTGGATCTGCGCAAGGTTGCCCAGAGCATCGGCAAGACCAGCCGCAGCACCTGCGGCAGCTGCCACTTCTTCGGCGCCGGCGCCAACGGTACCAAGCACGGCGACCTCGACGCCGCGCTGCAGAATCCCGACAAGTACCTCGACGTGCATATGGACCGCAAGGGACTCAACTTCACCTGCGCCACCTGCCACCAGACGTCGGGCCACCAGGTCGCGGGCAGCCGCTACGAGATGGCGGCTGCCGTTACCGGTCCGGCGCACATGCGCGGCAAGGCCGACGCCGAGCCCGCATCGTGCCAGTCCTGCCACGGCGACCGGCCGCACCCGGCGCAGCTGGCGAAGCTCAACGACCATGCGCGCAAGGTCGCCTGCCAGACCTGCCATATTCCCGAATATGCCCGCGACGCGATCGGCACCGAGCTGAGCTGGGACTGGTCGCAGGCAACGAAAATGGGCGCCGACGGCAAGCCGGTTGCCGCCAAGGACAGCGCCGGCCGCCGTGCCTTCGACTCGAAGAAAGGCGCCTGGGTCTGGGACTCCTACGTGGTTCCCGAGTACCGCTGGTTCAACGGCGAATTCGCCTACAAGACGCTGGGCGACAAGATCGATCCGAGCGCGACGGTCGAGATCAATCACCCGGGCGGCAGTCCGGCCGCGGCCGATTCGCGCATCTGGCCGCTCAAGATTCACCGCGGCAAACAGGCCTACGACACCGAGAACAACATCCTGATCGTCGCCCACACCGCCGGCGAGGACGACACCGCGCTCTGGCACAACTACGACTGGCAGAAGGCGATCGGCACCGGCATGAAGGCCGCCGGCCTGCCCTATAGCGGCAAGTACGGCTTCGTCAGCACCGAAATGAGCTGGCCGATCACCCACATGGTGGCGCCCAAGGGCGATGCGCTCGCCTGCCACCAATGCCACAGCGAGAACGGCCGGCTGCAAGGCGTCGCGGGCGTCTACCTTCCCGGCCGCGACCGCCCCCGCATGCTGGACATGATCGGCTGGACCATCGTCGCGCTGTCGCTGGGCGGCAGCATGATGCACGGCATCCTGTGCGTCCTTTTCCGCCGCTGCAAACGGAGTAAACAAGCATGAGCACCGAACGCATCTACATCTACAAGCGCTTCGAGCGCTTCTGGCACTGGTCCCAGGCGCTGCTGATCTCGGTGATGATGGTCACCGGCTTCGAGGTCCACGGCACCTACACGCTGTTTGGCTTCGGCCACGCGGTGCAGTACCACACCTTGGCGGCCTGGACGCTGCTGACGCTGTGGGCCTTCACGATCGTCTGGCAATTCACCACCGACGAGTGGCGCCAGTACCTGCCGACGCTGAAGAAGGTGGACGCCATGATCCGCTATTATGCTATCGGCATTTTCCATCACGCCGAGCACCCGTTCCGCAAAAGCGCCGAACAGAAGCACAACCCGCTGCAGCGGCTGGCCTACCTGGCCTTCCTCTCGGTGATGTCGCCGATCATCTGGGGCAGCGGCCTGCTCTACCTGTTTTACGCCGACTGGGGCGCCTTCGGCCTCGACCGCCACCTGTCGCTCGAATGGGTGGCTTTCGGCCACACGGTGGGCGCCTTCATGATCCTGTCGTTCTTCTTCGTCCATGTCTATATGACCACCACCGGTCATACCTGGTACGCCCACATCAAGTCGATGATCACGGGCTGGGAGGAAGCCTGAGCGAAAGCCGGCCGGGCGTCTGGCGCCGCCTGTGCGCCGGCGCCGCGGCCGCCGCTGCCTGCGCGGCGCCGGCCGCCGCCGCCCCGCTTGGCGACGCGCAGGCGATACCCCAGCTCGACGCCGCGGGCCGCGCCGCCTACGGAGAATTCCTCGCCGCCGGATCGCATCGCGCCTTCGTCATCGCGCCCGGCGGCGCCTGGGGCTGGAAGAGCGATGCCGCCACGGCCGCGGCGGCCATCGCGGCGGCGACAGCGGCGTGCGCGGAGGTCACCGAGTACCCCTGCGTGCCCTATGCCGCCGATGAGCGGGTGGTCTTCGACGCCCGGCGCTGGGCCAGGCTCTGGGGTCCGTACCCGGACCCGGCCGCCGCGGCGCGGGCGACGGTCGGCATCGCCCGCGGCCAGCGCTTCTTCGACCTCGCGCTGCGCGACCGGGCGGGCCGCGCCCTGAAGCTCTCCGACCTGCGCGGCAAGGTGGTCGTGCTCCACTTCTGGGGCAGCTGGTGCCCGCCGTGCCGGCGCGAGATGCCGGATCTGCAGGCGCTCGCGCGCAGCCTGGGAGGGCGGCAGGACATCCGCTTGGTGCTGCTGCAGGTGCGGGAGGATTTCGTCACGGCCGGCCGCTGGGCGCGCCAGCAGGGCCTCGCGCTGCCGTTGTACGACTCGGGCGCCGACGGCGGCGCGCGCGGCGCTTTGCCGCTGGCCGATGGCGGAGCAATCAAGGATCGAGAACTGGCGCGCGCGTTTCCCAGCACATACGTCCTCGATCGCCGCGGCGTCGTGGTGTTTGGCCACACGGGGCCGCTCGCCGACTGGCCGGCCTATCGCCCGTTCCTGCTCGACCTGGCGTCATCGCCGCGCTGATCGCCGGCGCCGGCCGTGCCGCGGCGCCAGCGGGCCAAAAGCCTCAGGACTTCTTGCCGAGGCCGCCGAGCAAGGCGGCGACGGGGCGCAGCGGCCGCTTCGGCGGAGCTTCCGCAGGCTTGGCTGCGCTGGCGTCGACCGGCGGTTCGTAGGGCTTGCTGGCGTCGAAGCCGCCGTTGGCGACCGGCACGTGAGCGACGGCTGAGGGCAGGCGCACAGGCGTCTTCGGGCCGTGGCGTTCGCGCTCGCGGTGGGCGTGGCCGTGGCCGCTGCCGCCCCGGCTGCCGCGCCCATCTTCGCGCTCGGGCGCGGCGGTGGGACCCACCGAGCCCGGCTCGAAGCCGGGCACGATCACCTGTTCGATCTTGAACTTGGTCAGCTTCTCGATGTCCGCCAGATGCATCCTTTCCTCGGGCGCGACCAGCGAAGTGGCGTCGCCGTGCTTGCCGGCGCGGCCGGTGCGGCCAATGCGGTGGATGTAGTCTTCGGCGACGTGAGGCAGTTCGTAATTGACGACATGCGGCAGGTCGTCGATGTCGAGCCCGCGCGCGGCGACGTCGGTGGCCACCAGCACGCGCGTCTTGCCGCTCTTGAAGCCTTCGAGGGCTTCGGTGCGTTGCTGCTGGCTCTTGTCGCCGTGGATGGCGTCGGCGCTGATGCCCTGGCGCACGAGCCAGGCCGCCAGCCGCGCGGTGCCGAACTTGGTGCCGACGAAGACCAGCACCTGGCTCATCTGCGGTTCGTCGAGCAGATGCATCAGCAGGTAGCGCTTGCGGTCGGCGGCGACCGGATGGACGCGGTGGGTGATGGTCTCCGAGACCATGTTGCGCCGTGCCACTTCGATCAGCTGCGGCGCGCGCAGCATGGCGTCGGCGAGCTTCTTGATCTCGTCGGAGAAAGTGGCCGAGAACAAGAGGCTCTGGCGTTCCTTCGGCAGCATCGCGAGGATGCGCTTGATGTCGGGAATGAAGCCCATGTCGAGCATGCGGTCGGCTTCGTCGAGGACGAGGAATTCGACGAAGTTGAAGCTCACCGTCCTTTGCTGCACATGGTCGAGCAGGCGTCCCGGCGTGGCGACGACGATCTCGCGGCCTTCCTTCATTTCGGCGATCTGCGGCTTGATGTCGACGCCGCCGTAGATGCAGATGGAGCGCAGCGGCACGTACTTGCTGTAGGTCTTGACGCTCTCATGCACCTGCATCGCCAGTTCGCGGGTCGGGCAGAGGATCAGCGCGCGGATCGGGTGGCGCGCCGGCGAGGAACTGGTGCTGGCGTGGCGAGCGAGGCGATGCAGCAGCGGCAGCGTGAACCCTGCCGTCTTGCCGGTGCCGGTCTGGGCGCCGCCCATGACGTCCTTGCCGGCAAGCACGACGGGGATGGCCTGGGCCTGGATGGGAGTGGGTTCGGTGTAGCCGGATTCTGCGACGGCGCGCAGCAGTTCGGGCGACAGCCCGAGTTCTTCGAAAGACATGAAATCTCCTGAGTCGGCCTGCCCCTTGCGGGGTACCGGTTCAGGCTTTGAGGCTGGGTTGGGGGTCGGCCGGTGACGGCCGGGAGCGCGTCAACCGGCGGGACGCTGGGGCGGGATTATAGCGGAAAAGCCTGTCGGCCGGCGGCGGCCCGCATGGCAGTGCGACGCAGCCGTGCCACGCGGCGATGCTTGCGCGAACGTGTCGCCGCCTGGCGCGTCAGGCCACGTGCTTGGGCCGCTTGTGGATGACGACGCCCTGCTTGGCATGGCTTTCCTTCGCTGCCGCGGCATCGGGCGCCGGCGCGGCTTCGGCGGCCTTGGCGGGATCCTGCGCCGCTGCCGGCTCAGCCGCTTTCGGCTTGGCTTCCTCGGCGCCTTCGTCCTTCTTGGCGGCAGCGTCGCCGGCTTCGGGCGAAGCGACCAGAATGTTGTTTTCGCGCATGTAGCCGTCCATCTCGCGCCAGCCGCTGAGGATCGCTGCCTTGGACATCTTCGGATTCATGCCGTAGCACTCCTCGAGCGCGCGGCTGGAATAGCGGCAACCGCTGCCCACCGCCATGCCTTCGGCCTGGCGCTTGGCTTCGATCTTCGCCTCTTCGTCGTTCAGGAACGGCAGGTCGCACGCTGCAAGCAGCAGCGTGGACGCGACGAGGAAGCAAAATGTGCGTTTGTCGGTAATCACCTGTGTCCTGGCGTATGCACTGCCAGTTCGATTTTACGACAGAACGCCATAAAACTTGATGGCGCCGGGTGCGAAGAATGTTGACGTGCGGGCGTCCGCGCCGCCGGCCGACAGATTTTGACGACACCCCGCGCGCGGCCATTTTCTGGTACTACACTACGTCCTCGGTTGCTTTACGGGAAGTGGTTGCGATGGTTCGTGCAGCGTTGTTGTTGGTGTTGGGATTGTGCAGTTTGGCCGCAGGCGCCCAGGAAGTCACCCTCCGTCATGCCCTGGAAGGGCGCTCGCTCGATGCGCTGGCGACGTTGGTCGTACGCTTCAACGACGAGCAGAAGGGCAAGGCCAAGGTCGTCATCGAGGATGTGCACGGCGTCGCGGACAAGCATCGCCTGCCCGACATGGCGCTGCTCGATGCCGAAGACGGCATGGCGTTCTTCGGCACGCTGCCGCGCTTCAGGCCGCTGGCCCAGGTCATGAAAGAAGGCGGCGAGAAATTCGATGCGGCGCGCTTCTATCCGCAAGTCGCCGATGCCGTCGACGACCTCACCGGCAAGATCCAGGCGTTGCCGCTGGGCCTTGCGCTGCCGGTGCTGTTCTACGACCGCGACGCCTTCCGCAAGGCCGGGCTCGATCCCGACGTGCCGCCGCAGACGTGGTGGGAAGTGCAGAAGGCGGCGAGCGCGCTCTACGACGCCGGCTACAAATGCCCGCTGACGAGTTCGTACTTTTCCTGGATACACATCGAGAATCTTTCGTCGCAGCACGGCGAACCCGTCGTTGCCAAGAACGGCCGGGCGGAGAAGCTCGTCGTTAACGGCATGGTCAACGTCAAGCACATCGCGCTGCTGTCGAGTTGGTACAAGAGCTTCTACTTCCACTACTTCGGTCCGGGCAACGAGGGCGACGCCAAGTTCGCCGCCGGTGAATGCGCGATGCTGACCGGCGAATCGGCGGCATTTGCGGGCTTCGTGGGCGCGGCGAAGTTCGCCGTCGGCGTCGCGGCGCTGCCCCATTACGACGACGTCTGGGGCGTCAAGCCCAACGACGTGCTGCCGGACGGCGCCGCGCTGTGGATCCTGCCGGGCAAGAAGAAGCCGGAATACAAGGTCGTCGCGCGCTTCGTGGCTTTCCTGCTGCGTCCCGAAATCCAGAAGGAGTGGGTGCGCGCCACCGGCTACCTGCCGATGACGCCGGCGGCCATGGAATCGCTGCGCGCGGCGGGCATGGCGCCCGGCGTCGTCGCCGCGGCGGAGAAGCGCCTGTCCAGCCCCAGGCAAGGCTATCGCGCCAAGGTCGGCGCCGGGCGCAACCGCATCCGCGCCATCCTCGACGAGGAAATCGCCTTCGTCTGGCAGAACACCAAGCCGGCGAAGGAGGCGCTCGACACCGCCGTGAGTCGCGCCAACCTCTTCCTCTCGCCTGCCGTCGCGGCGCCGCGGCACAAGTAGTCCGTGCGCTATCCGCGCGTCATCGCCCATCGCGGCGGCGGCTGCCTGGCGCCGGAGAACACGCTGGCCGGACTGCGCGTGGCGGCGCGGCTCGGCTGCCAGGGCGTCGAGTTCGACGTCATGCTGAGCGGCGACGGCGTGCCGGTGCTCATGCACGACGAAACGCTCGAGCGCACCACCGACGGCGCCGGGCCGGTTGCCGCGCAGCGCTTCGCCGAGTTGCGTGCGCTCGATGCCGGCATCCGCCACGGCGCGGCGTTCCAGGGCGAAACCATTCCCGCCCTGGAAGAGGCATTGGCGCTGTGCGCCGAGCTGGGGCTGTGGACCAACATCGAAGTCAAGCCGTCGGCCGGGCGCGACGAGGAGACCGGCAGCGTCGTCGGCCGCCTGCTGGCCGCGTGCTGGCAAGGCGACGGCGTCGTCTCGTCCTTCTCCGCCTCCGCCCTGGCGGCGGCGCGGCGGGCGGCGCCGCAGTTCGCTTTCGCCGTGCTGGCCGACGCCATCCCGGCCGCGTGGCGCGAGCGGCTCGCCGCCGGCGCCTGCCAGGCCTGGCACTGCCGCGCGGATGCCGATGCGGCGACGATCGCCGCGGTCGCCGCCGCCGGCATTCCGCTCGCCTGCTATACGGTCAATCGCCGCGACGACGCGGCGCGGCTTTTTGCCGCCGGTGCGGCGGCCGTGTTCACCGATCGTCCCGATCTCTGGGCGCCCGGCGAGATGTAGCGCCAGGCGGCCTCGGCCGCAGGCCGGCCAGCAGGGTGTTCCCGCATTTCGTGCGCTGCCGCAATCGCGTAGAATCGCCAGCTTCGCCAGATTCGATTGTTTCCGCCATGAAAAGCGCCGAAATCCGCCAGAAATTCCTCGACTTCTTCGCCTCGAAAGGGCACCAGATCGTCGCCTCCAGCTCGCTGGTGCCGGGCGACGACCCGACGCTGCTGTTCACCAATGCGGGCATGAACCAGTTCAAGGACGTCTTCCTCGGCTTCGACAAGCGCCCCTACAGCCGCGCCACCACCTCGCAGAAATGCGTGCGCGCCGGCGGCAAGCACAACGACCTCGAGAACGTCGGCTACACGGCGCGCCATCACACGTTCTTCGAGATGCTGGGCAACTTCAGCTTCGGCGACTACTTCAAGCGCGACGCCATCCACTACGCCTGGGAACTGCTGACCGAAGTCTTCAAGCTGCCCAAGGACAAGCTCTATGTCACGGTCTATGCGGAGGACGACGAAGCCTACGACATCTGGACCCAGGGCATCGGCTTGGCCGCCGACCGCGTCATCCGCATCGGCGACAACAAGGGCGCGCGCTACGCCTCGGACAATTTCTGGATGATGGGCGACACCGGCCCCTGCGGCCCGTGCACCGAGATCTTCTACGACCACGGCGCACACATCCCCGGCGGCCTGCCCGGCACGCCGGAGGAAGACGGCGACCGCTACATCGAGATCTGGAACAACGTCTTCATGCAGTTCAACCGCGACGACAAGGGCGTGATGCATCCGCTGCCCAAGCCTTCGGTCGACACCGGCATGGGCCTCGAGCGCGTCAGCGCCGTGCTGCAGCATGTGCATAGCAATTACGAGATCGACCTCTTCGTCAATCTCATCAAGGCGGCGGCGCGCGAGACTTCGACCGCCGACATGGAGTCGCCGTCGCTCAAGGTGCTGGCCGACCACATCCGCGCCTGCTCGTTCCTCCTCGCCGACGGCGTCATCCCGGGCAACGAGGGCCGCGGCTTCGTCCTGCGCCGCATCATCCGCCGCGCCATCCGCCACGGCTACAAGCTTGGCGCCCGCGCGCCCTTCTTCCACCGCATGGTGCCGGACCTCGTCGCCGAGATGGGCGACGCCTATCCGGAACTCAAGAGCGGGCAGGCCAAGGTGATGGACATGCTCAAGCTCGAGGAGGAGCGCTTTTTCTCGACCATCGAGCACGGCATGGCGATCCTCGATGCCGAACTGGGCGAGATGGAGAAGAGCGGCGCGAAGGTCTTCAACGGCGAGACGGCGTTCAAGCTGCATGACACCTTCGGCTTCCCGCTCGACCTCACCGCCGACGTCTGCCGCGAGCGCGGCGTGACCGTCGACGCCGCTGCCTTCGACAAGGCGATGGCGCGGCAGAAGGAACAGGCGCGCGCGGCGGGCAAGTTCAAGATGGCCGCGGCGCTCGAATACAGCGGCGCGGCGACGACTTTCCACGGCTACGAGAAGCTCGAAGAGAAGGGCAAGGTGCTGGCGCTCTACAAGGACGGCACGCCGGTCGGGCAGTTGAGCGAAGGCGACCTCGGCGTCGTCGTGCTCGACCACACGCCGTTCTATGCCGAGTCCGGCGGCCAGGTCGGCGACCTGGGGCTGCTGCAGTCGGCGCAGGGTATCTTCGCCGTCGAGGACACGCAGAAGATCCAGGCGGCGGTGTTCGGCCATCACGGCATTCTCAAGACCGGCACGCTGTCGGTCGGCGACGCCGTGACGGCGAAAGTCGACACCGAGGCGCGCGCCCGCACCATGCGCAACCACTCGGTGACGCACATCATGCACAAGGCGCTGCGCGAAGTGCTCGGCCCGCACGTGCAGCAGAAGGGCTCGCTGGTCGATCCCGACAAGACGCGCTTCGACTTCGCCCACAACCAGCCGATGAGCGACGATGAGATCCGCCGCGTCGAGAAGCTCGTCAACGCCGAGATCGTGCTCAACACGGCGACCGACGCAAAGGTCATGGCGATCGCCGATGCGCAGAAGTCGGGCGCCATGATGCTGTTCGGCGAGAAGTACGGCGACGAAGTGCGCGTGCTGTCGATCGGCTCGTCGAAGGAACTCTGCGGCGGCACGCACGTGGCGCGCACCGGCGACATCGGCTTCTTCAAGATCGTCGCCGAATCCGGCGTCGCCGCCGGCGTGCGCCGCGTCGAGGCGGTGACCGGCGACAATGCGGTCGCTTACGTCCAGGCGCTGCAGATCGAACTCGATTCCGTCGCCTACGAACTCGGCTTCCAATCCGCCTCCGGCGACCTCATGGTGCAGAAGGTGCGCGCGCTGCAGGAGCAGCTGCGCCAGGAGCGCCGCGAGAAGGCGCAATTGATGGCGAAGTTCGCCGCCAACCAGGGCGACGACCTGGTCTCCGGCGCGATCGACGTCAAGGGCGTCAAGGTCGTCGCCGCCACGCTCGATGGCGCCGACGCCAAGGCGCTGCGCGAGACGCTCGACAAGCTCAAGGACAAGCTCAAGAGCGCGGCCATCGTGCTCGGCAGCGCCGCCGACGGCAAGGTCAGCCTGATCGCCGGCGTCACCGCCGACATCACGGCGAAAGTGAAGGCGGGCGAGCTCGTCAATGCCGTCGCGCAGCAGGTCGGCGGCAAGGGCGGCGGCCGGCCCGACATGGCGCAGGCCGGCGGCACGCAGCCCGAGAACCTGGCGGCTGCGCTCGCCTCGGTGCGCGACTGGGTTGAGCAGCGACTATAGCTTCTGCCCGCGCTGCGCCGCGCCGCTGGCCTGGCTCGAGCTCGCCGGCCTGCCGCGGCGGGCTTGCCTGGCCGCGAACTGCGGCTTCGTGCATTGGGACAATCCGACGCCCGTGGTCGCGGCGCTGGTCGAATGGCGGGGCAGCATCGTCCTCGCCCGCAACCAGGCTTGGGCGGAAGGAACGTTCGGCCTCATCGCCGGCTTTCTCGAGCGCGGCGAAGAGCCCGCCGATGCGGCGGCGCGCGAAGTGAAGGAAGAGCTGAACCTCGCTGCGAGCGCCGTCACGCTGATCGGCGCCTATGCTTTCCCGCGCAAGCATGAACTCATCCTGGCTTACCACGTCGCGGCGACGGGCGAGATCGCGCTCAACGAGGAACTCGCCGAATATCGCTGCATCGCGCCCGACCGGCTCAAGCCGTGGGATTTCGGCACTGGCCTCGCGGTGCGCGACTGGCTGGCGCAGACGCGAAGCGGCGCCGGCAGCTAGCTAGGCCTGTTCCTTGCCGATGTTGCTGGCCCAGGCCAGCGCCTGGGTGAGGCAGATATTGACCGTCAGGTGATCGACGCCGGGCAGTTGCATGCACAAGTCGTGGCAGGCCTGGCCGTCGCCGGTTTCCAGCGCGTGGGAGAGCTGGAGCAGCGTGCCCAGCTCGCCGGCGCTTTGCTCCAGGGCGTCGCGGACGTCGGCGGCGATGTTGATGCCGCGCAAAATTTCCTCGAGCGGCGCGCCGATCAGCGTGGGCATCAACGACATGATGCCGGTCATGAAGGCGTGGTCCTCGAAGTCGTGCCGGCCCGGATGCAGCTTGGCGGCCAGCAGTTCCATCAGCCGGCCGCGCGTGGCGGCCAGTTGCAGCAGCGGGCTGGCGACGTTGCCGCCTTGCGGATTGGTGTAGAGCAGCAATTGCAGCCAGCGCTGCAGCTGGCGGCGGCCGAGCACCGTGATGGCATGGCGCAGGCTCGTCACCTTGATGCGCACGCCGGTGGCCACCGAGTTGGTGAGCCGCATCAGGTTCATCGCCAGTCCCGGCTCGTGCTTGAAGACACCTTCGAGGGCGACGGTTTCGGCGTCCTCGAGCACCAGCCCGAGCAGGCGCACGAGCGAGAGCTGCGAATGGCCGAGCTTCTTGCCGGCGATGATCACCGGCTTGGCGAAGTAGTAGCCCTGGAACAAGTCGTAACCGAGGTTCAGGCAGTGCGTGGCCTGCTCGCGCGAATCGACTTTCTCGGCGAGCAGCTTGAGCGTCGGCCAGCGCTTCAGCGCCCGCGTCGTGCGCGCCAGACCGGCGGCGTCGAGCAGCATCAGGTCGACCTTGACGACTTCGATGAGGTCGAGCAGCGGGCGGAACTTGTCTTCGTAATTGGCGAAGTCGTCGAGGGCGATGGTGAAGCCGCGCGCCTTCAATTCCGTGCAGCGCTCGACGATCTGCGGCGTGACTTCGACCGTTTCGAGCACTTCGAGCACGATCTTGTCGGTGGGCAGGACTTCGAGGATGTCGGAGACCAGCAGGCTCTCGTCGCAGTTGATGAAGCCCTTGTACGGGCCGAGCGCCTGCTCGACGCCGAGTTCGGCGAAGGCATGGTTGATGACGCTGGCCGTCGCCGCGAGGTCGTCCTGGACGTTGGCGGAGTTCTGCTTCGAGCCGCTGCGGAACAGCAGTTCATAGGCGACCAGTTGCTGGCCGCGATCGAGAATCGGCTGGCGGCCGATGAAGATTTCCTCGCCGCCCATCAGAAGGCGACCGCGAGACCCGGCCAGGCGGCTTGCAGGGCGGCCTTGAATTCGGCCTGGATGCGCGCCAGCGCTGCCGCGTTGTCGGCTTCGAAGCGCAGCACGACGACCGGCGTGGTGTTGGAGGCGCGCGCCAGGCCGAAGCCGTCGGCATATTCGGCGCGCACGCCGTCGAGCGTGAAGAGTTCGCGGGCGCCGGGGAACTTGCCTTCTTTCTGCAGCTTTTCGATCAGCGCGTGCGGCTCGCCTTCCTTCATCTTGACGTTGAGTTCCGGCGTCGACAGCGCGTTGGGCAGGTGCTTGAGCGGCCAGTTGGCGTCCGGCCAGCGCGACACGATCTCGAGCAGCCGGGCGCCGGCATAGAGGCCGTCGTCGAAGCCGTACCAGCGTTCCTTGAAGAACATGTGGCCGCTCATCTCGCCGGCGAGCGGCGCGCCGGTCTCCTTGAGCTTGCTTTTGATGAAGGCGTGGCCGGTCTTCCACATCAGCGGCACGCCGCCCTGGTGGCGCACCGACTGCGCCACCCAGCGCGAGCACTTGACATCGTAGATGATGGTGCCGCCGGGAACGCGCGTCAGCACGTCGGCGGCGAACAGCATCAGCTGGCGGTCGGCGAAAATGATCTCGCCGTCCTTCGTCACGACGCCGAGGCGGTCGCCGTCGCCGTCGAAGGCGAGTCCCAGTTCGGCGTCGGTTTCCTCGAGCACGCGCTGCACGTCGCGCAGGTTCTCGGGCTTGGACGGATCGGGATGGTGATTGGGGAAGCTGCCGTCGACGTTGCAGAACAGTTCGATGACTTCGCAGCCCATGCGGCGGAAGAGCTCGGGCGCCAGCGCGCCGGCGACGCCGTTGCCGCAATCGACGACGATTTTCATCGGCCGCGCCAGCTTGACGCCATCCACATGATTGACGATGCGTTCGAGGTAGGCCTCATCGACGTAGGCACTGCGCTGCGTGCCATGGCCGCTGGCGAAGCGCCGCGCCTCGATGCGCCGGCGCAGTTCCTGGATGCGTTCGGCGAACAGCGTTTCGCCGCCGAGCACCATCTTGAAGCCGTTGTAGTCGGGCGGATTGTGGCTGCCGGTGACCGACACGCAGCCGTCGGCTTCGAGCTGGAAGGCGGCAAAGTAGGTGACGGGCGTCGGCACGCAGCCGATGTCGATGACGTCGGTGCCGGTGCTGGCGATGCCGGCGGCCAGCGCGGCGACGAGGTCGGGACCGGAGAGCCGGCCGTCGCGGCCGACGACGATGGTCTTCAGGCCTTTCTCGTGCGCTTCGGAACCGAGCGCCTGGCCGATGAGGTGAGCGGCGTCGGTCGTCAGCGATTGGCCGACGATGCCGCGAATGTCGTAAGCCTTGAATATCTCGGGGGCGGGGAAGGTCATGATGGGTCTCTCGTGCGCGAAATGTCAGACGATTATCACATGTTGGACAGGGTCCCGAAATGGGTAAGCACCCGTTCGGGCATCCATGCCAGACTACCAGGAAAAGTGCCGCCGACATAGCCGACATGGCCGCCGTCGTCGGTCAATTCCAGCGTCACCGCCGCGGGCATGGCGGCGGCGGCAGGCAAGGCCGCGGCCGGCAGGAACGGGTCGTTGCGGGCGTTCAGGATCAGGGTGGGCACGGCGATGCCGGGCAGGTAGGGCCCCGCCGAGGCGCGCGCGTAATAGTCGGCGGCGTCGCGAAAGCCATGCAGCGGCGCGGTGACGGCGTCGTCGAAGTCGTAGAGCGTGCGCGCGGCCTGGGCGCGCACGGCATCGAAGCTGCCGGGAAAGCGCGCGTGCTTTGCCAGCGCTGCGGGAATCAGCGTGCGCAGAAAATGCCAGGCATAGATGCGGCTGAAGCCTTGCGCCAGTGCCGCATTGGCGGCGGCGAGGTCGAGCGGCGCGCTGATGCCGGCTGCGGCAGCCACCACCGCGCTGGCCGCTATGCCTTGTTCGCCGAGCCATTTGAGCAGGGCATTGGCGCCGAGCGAGATGCCGGCGGCGAACAGCGGCGTCTTTGGCATGGCGCCGCGCAGGCGCCGCAGTATCCAGTCGATCTCGGCCGAGTCGCCGGAATGGTAGGCGCGCGGCAGAAGATTGGGCACGCCCGAACAGCCGCGAAAATGCACGACGACGCCGCGCCAGCCGCGGCGCTGCGCGGCGCGCATCAGCGCCCGGGCATAGTGGCTGCGCGAGCTGCCTTCGAGGCCGTGGAAGACGACGAGCAACGGCGTGGCGCCGCCCACCGCTGGGCCGCCCCAAGGCGGGCGCGCCTCCCGGTGGAGGGCAGCGACCAGGGGTTGGGAGCGTGGGCGGCCATCATTTTCATCGAGCCAGTCGAGATCGATGAAGTCGCCGTCGGGCGTCGACCAGCGCTCGCGGCGATACGCCGGCAGCGGTCCTTTGCGCAGCAGCGGCCAGAGCGTCTGGGCGTGGCCGCCGGGCAGCCAGCGCGGGGCGGCGTACGGCGGCGGCAAGGTCAATGCAGGGTCTTCGGCGCCTCGGGCGGCGCCGGCGGTGCGGCCGAGGCATGATGCACGACCATGCGCCAGCCGAGCGGTCCGCGCACATAGACGTTGGTGGCGACGACCGGCGCGCGCGTTTCGTCGTTGCCGACGACGCCGATGCGTTCGATCAGGCTATGCACGGCGGTGAAAGGCGTCTGCACGACGCCGGGGTTCGATACCTGCACCCGCAGCTTGATGCCGCCTTCGAAGACGCGCCGCCAGGCTTCGCGGATATCGGCGTAGCCGGAAAGGCGCGAGCCGCCCGGATGCACGCAGACGATCTCCTCGTCCTCGGCCCAGACGGCCATCATGGCCTCGAGGTCGGCGCGCTCGAGGGCTTCGTAGAAGGCGTTTTCGACATCCTGCGGGGTGGTGAAAATCGCTTTCGGCATGGCTCAACTCCTCATCGCAGCGAGGACGCGCTCGGGCGTCAAGTCGTTCAGGCACTGCAAGTGGCCTTCGGGACAATCGCGCCGGAAGCAGGGGCTGCATTCGAGTTCGAGGGAAACGATTTTCGCCTGCGGCGAGATCGGCGGCGTGTAGTTGAAGCTCGACGAGCCGAATACCGCCACCAGCGGCCGCTGCAGCGCCGCGGCGACGTGCATGAGGCCGGAATCGTTGCAGACCACCTGGCGCGCCGAGGCGATGACGTCGATGGCCTGTGCCAGCGTGGTGTGGCCGCAGAGGTTGATGGCGGCGCCGTGGCACGATTGTTCGATCTTCTCGCCGATGGTCGCGTCCTTGGGCGAACCGACCAGCCACACCGGGTTGTCGACATGACCGACGGCGCTCGCCAGGGCGGCGAAATGGCGCGCCGGCCAGCGCTTGGCGGCGCCGAACTCGGCGCCGGGGCAGAACACGACGGGGGCGCCGTCGAGCGGCAGGTCGAGCGCTTCGCGCGCCGCGCGCTGCTGCGCCGGCGTGGACACGAGATGGGGCGGGCGCAGGGCAGGCAGGTCGCCGCCGGGCGGGCCGGCGAGCGCGGCGTAGCGGTCGACGAGCCGCGGGTGGCGCTCGCGGTCGAGCCGGTGCATGACGTTGATGAGGCCGAAACGCGATTCGCCGCGATAGCCGATGCGTGTCGGAATGCCGGCAAGGAAAGGAATCAGCGCCGCTTTCCAGGAATTCGGCAGGATGATGGCGATGTCATAATGCGCGGCCTTCAGCCGCGTCGCCAGCTGCCAGCGGCCGGCGAGGTTGAACTCGCCGTGGCGGAACGGGCTGTCGATGACGCGCCGCACTTCGGGCATGCGGGCGAACAGCGGTGCGCCCCATTGGGACGCCAGGACGTCGATGGCGAGGTCCGGGTAGATCTCGTGCAGACGCGACAGCAGCGGCTGGGCGAGAACGGTATCGCCGATCCACGAGGGCGCGACGACGAGAATGGTGGTCATGCGGCCGCGGACGGCGAGGCGCCTAGTGGTGCCCCGTCGGACGCTCTCCGGTGAAGCGGTAGGTCGTGCCGCAGTACGGACAGGCGGCCTCGCCTTGCTTCAGGACGTCGAGGAAGACGCGCGGATGCCGCGCCCACAGCGGCGCGCCGGGACGCGGGCAAGCGAGCGGCAGGTCGTGCGCGGTGACGGCGACTTCGCGGGCAGTTTCGTTCAATGCGCTCATGACGAATCCTCAGGCGTTGACGGACGTGAGCCAGTCGGCATGGGCGGGGACCTTGCCGTTGACGACGTCGAAGAACATGCTTTGCAACTGGGTGGTCACCGGGCCGCGGCGGCCTTCGCCGATCTGGCGGTTGTCGAGCTCGCGGATCGGGGTGACTTCGGCGGCGGTGCCGGTGAAGAAGGCCTCGTCGGCGATGTAGATGTCGTCGCGCGTCAGGCGCTTGGAGACGACCTTGTAGCCGAGCTCGTTGGCCAGGGTGATGACCGAGGCGCGCGTGATGCCGATCAGCGCCGAGGCGATCTCCGGTTCGTAGATGACGCCGTCCTTGACGATGAAGACGTTCTCGCCGGCGCCTTCGGCGACGAAGCCGTCGACGTCGAGCAGCAGCGCTTCGTCGTAGCCGTTCTCGGTGGCTTCCATGTTGGCGAGGATCGAGTTGGCGTAGGTGGCGGCGAACTTGGCGCGCGCCATGGTGACATTGACGTGGTGGCGCGCGAAGGACGCGGTCTTGACGCGGATGCCCTTTTCCATGCCTTCCTCGCCCAGATAGGCGCCCCAGGGCCAGGCGGCGATGGCGACGTGCGTCTTGGCGCCCTTGGGCGAAACGCCCATTTTTTCCGAGCCGTAGAAGGCGATCGGGCGCAGGTAGCAGGACTCGAGCTTGTTGGCGCGCACGACCTCTTTCTGCGCCTCGATGATGGTCGCCTTGTCGTACGGCATCGGCATGCGGTAGATGTGCGCCGAGTTGAACAGGCGGTCGGTGTGTTCCTTGAGCTTGAAGATGGCCGTGCCACTGACGGTCTTGTAGGCGCGCACGCCTTCGAAGACGGCCAGCCCGTAGTGCAGCGAATGGGTCAGTACGTGGGTGGTGGCATCGCGCCAGGGCACGAGCTTGCCGTCGTACCAGATGAAGCCGTCACGGTCGGCCATGGACATTGGGATTCTCCAGCGTTTCTAACGAAAGGTCGATTTTAACGGATTTATGCGCGCTAAAATCCGTGCGATGAACCGAATCTGGAAACCCAATGTCACGGTGGCGGCGCTGATCGAGCGCGACGGTGCCTTCCTGCTGGTCGAGGAGGAAACCGACGCTGGCATCCGCTTCAACCAGCCCGCCGGACATCTCGACGAAGGCGAATCGCTGGTCGCCGCCTGCGCGCGCGAGGCGCTCGAGGAAACCGCCTGGCACTTCACGCCGACTGCGCTGGTCGGCATCTACCAGTGGCCGCGGCCGCAGGGCGACGTCACGTACCTGCGCTTCGCCTTTGCCGGCGCGCTGGGCGAACACGAGGCGGAACGCCCGCTCGACGCCGGCATCCTGCGCGCCGTCTGGATGACGCCGGCCGAAATCGAGGCGACGCGCGCGCGCCACCGCAGCCCGCTGATCTGGCAGTGCGTGCAGGACTGGCAGGCCGGCCGGCGCTTTCCGCTCGACCTGATCCGGCACTATGAGCGCTAAAGTCATCGTCGGCATGTCCGGCGGCGTCGATTCCGCGGTCGCGGCGCTGCTGCTCAAGCGCGCCGGCCACGACGTCGTCGGCCTGTTCATGAAGAACTGGGAGGACGACGACGATGCCGATTACTGCTCGACGCGCCAGGACCTGATCGACGTCGCCGCGGTCTGCGATGTCATTGGCATAGAGCTCGAGGTGGTGAACTTCTCCGCCGAGTACAAGGAGCGCGTCTTCGCCGACTTCCTCGCCGAATACCGCGCCGGCCGCACGCCCAATCCGGACGTGCTGTGCAATTCCGAGATCAAGTTCAAGGCCTTCCTCGATCACGCGATGCAGCTGGGCGCCGACAAGATCGCCACCGGCCACTACGCGCAGGTGCGCGAATTCCACGGCTCGCTGGGCACCGAGTGGCAGCTGCTCAAGGCCGAGGACGGCACCAAGGACCAGAGCTACTTTCTCTATCGGCTGAACCAGGCGGCGCTGTCGAAGACGCTGTTTCCCGTCGGCCATCTCTACAAGCGCGACGTGCGCAAGATCGCCGCCGAGGCCGGCCTGCCCAATCACGCCAAGAAGGATTCCACGGGCATCTGCTTCATCGGCGAGCGGCCGTTCCGCGAGTTCCTGGCGCGCTACCTGCCGAAAACGCCGGGGGAGATTCGCGCGCTCGACAGCGACCAGCCCATCGGCCGCCATGAAGGCCTCATGTACTACACGCTGGGCCAGCGCGAGGGACTGGGCATCGGCGGCGTCAAGGGCGCTCCCGAGGAGCCCTGGTATGTCGCCGGCAAGGACATGGCGAAGAACGTCCTCTACGTCGTGCAGGGCCACGAGCATCCGGCGCTGATGAGCGAGCGCCTGACGGCGACGCAATTGTCGTGGATCGCCGGGCGCCTGCCGCACACCCACTGGGTGTATGCGGCGAAGACGCGCTACCGCATGCCCGATGCTGCCTGCGAGATCGAGAGCGTCGATGGCGAGCGCTGCGAGATCGCTTTCGCCGCGCCGCAATGGGCGGTGACGCCGGGGCAGTCGGTCGTCGTCTATGAGTCGCGGGTGTGCCTGGGCGGCGGCGTCATCGCCTGAGCGCCGGCGGCGGCACCCGACCGACGCCGCGACAGCGAAGTCTGGCTGCGGGCCTAGTCGTGCGGTGCGGTGTCCGCGAAGGACGGCCGCGCCATCAGCTTGGCGTAGAGCTTGGCGAGATTGGGATACTGGGTCGGCCAGTCGATGTCGGCGAAACGGAACGACAGGTAGCCCAGCGCGCTGCCGACTGCGACGTCGGCCAGCGTGAGCGAGTTGCCGAAGCACCAGGGCGATTCGCCGATGTCGCCGGCGAGCGCTTGCACTCCGAGCGCGATCTTGCCGCGCTGGCGCGCGATCCATTGCGCATCCTGGAGCTTCTTCGGCCGCTTGGCTTCGAGGAAGGCCGTCGCTGCCGCGTCGCAGATGCCGTCGGCCAGCGCTTCCCAACGCTTGATGGTGATGCGCTCGCGACTGGTCGCCGGAAACAGCTTGTTGTTGGGCGTCATGTTGTCGAGGTATTCGACGATGACGCGCGAATCGAACAAGGTGCTGTCGTCGTCGAGCACCAGCACCGGAACCTTGCCCAGCGGGTTGAACTTGGCGACGGCGCTGTCTTCCGCCCAGGGCGAATCGAGCACGAAATCGTAGTCGATCTTCTTCTCGGCGAGAACGATGCGGGTCTTGCGGACGTAGGGGCTGGTGAGCGAGCCGATCAGCTTCATTCGTTGGGAACCTAGGGCTGCGATTTGCGGCAATTATAGCATCCGCCCCATCCGGTATTGCCGCCTTCGGCCGCGCTCGCCGGGGCTGCCGGCGAGGCCTGCGTGGTAGAATCCGCGCCATTTTCCTTCGCGTACCCCGCCATGAATTTCTCCGCGCTTACCGCCCTTTCGCCGCTCGACGGCCGCTATGCCGCCAAGGTCGAGCCGCTGCGCGCCCACTTCTCGGAATTCGGCCTGATGAAGAACCGCATCCGCGTCGAGGTCGAGTGGCTGAAGGCCCTGGCCGCGGCGCCGGAACTCGCCGAAGTGCCGGCATTTTCGGCGGACACCATCGCCGAGCTCGATCTTGTCGTTTCCGGTTTCGCCGTCGCCGATGCGGCGGCGATCAAGACCATCGAGGCGCGCACCAACCACGACGTCAAGGCCGTCGAATACTGGCTCAAGGAGCGCTTCCAGAACAACGCCGAAGTGATGCGCGTGTCCGAGTTCATTCACTTCGGCTGCACGTCGGAAGACATCAACAACGTCTCCCACGCGCTGATGCTGAAAGAGGCGACGGCCATCATCCTGCTGCCGAATCTGGATCGCGTCATCGCGCGCTTCCGCGAGCTCGCGCACGACCTCGCGGCCCTGCCGATGCTGGCGCATACCCACGGCCAGCCGGCGTCGCCGACGACGCTCGGCAAGGAAATGGCGAACGTCGCGGCGCGCCTGCTGCGGGCGCGCGCGCGCATCGCCGCCGTGACCATGATGGCCAAGTTCAACGGCGCCGTTGGCAACTACAACGCGCACTTGTCCGCCTATCCCGATTTCGACTGGGAGGCTTTCAACCGCCGCTTCATCGAATCCTTCGGCATCGAATTCAATCCCTACACGATCCAGATCGAGCCGCACGACGCGATGGCCGAACTGTTCGATGCCGTCAGCCGCACCAACACCATCCTGCTCGACGCCGACCGCGATCTCTGGCAATACATTTCGCTCGGCTATTTCAAGCAGCGGACGAAGGCCGGCGAGATCGGCTCGTCCACCATGCCGCACAAGGTGAACCCGATCGACTTCGAAAACTCCGAAGGCAATCTCGGGCTCGCCAACGCCGTGCTGCGCCATCTCGCCGACAAGCTGCCGGTATCGCGGCTGCAACGCGACCTCACGGATTCGACGGTGCTGCGCAACATGGGCGTCGCCTTCGGCTACGTCGTGCTGGCTTACGATTCGACGCTGCGCGGCCTCAACAAGCTCGAAGCCAATGAAGCGCGCCTGCGCGAAGACCTGGATGCCTGCTGGGAAGTGCTGGCCGAGCCGGTGCAGACGGTGATGCGGCGCTACGGCATCGCCAATCCCTACGAACAGCTGAAGGAGCTCACGCGCGGCAAGGGCATCGAGCGCGACGCGCTGCATGCCTTCATCCGCGGCCTGGCGATTCCCGAGACGGAAAAGCTGCGCCTGCTCGACATGACGCCGGCCAACTACATCGGCAAGGCCGTCGCACTGGCGCAGCGGATCTAGCGATGGGCTTCGCGGAAAATTTGAAGGCGCTGCCCGGCGTCGCGCATCTCGCCGCCATCCAGTTGCTCGACCGCGACGGCAACGTCGTCGCCACCATCGAGAACAAGGCCGGCCAGACCGGTTCGCTCGCCGTCTATAACCACCTGGGCCAGATCTACGGCGCCATCACGGCGGAGGCGGCGAAAAAGGGCATCGAGCTGTACGCCGAACATGCGGCGGATGCCCTGGCGCATCCCGGCAAGCACCCGAACATCGGCCGCCTGGCGGCGCTGGTCGCGGCCGGCGGCATGTTGCGCGTCAAGCACGAGTTTGCCGGCGGCGCGATGGACTGGAACTGAGCAGCCGGCATCGCGTCGCCCCAGTTTGCCATCACACGGAGAATACAAATGAACAAGACCACCGTTGCAGCGCTCGCCCTGTTTGTCGCCGGCACCGCGCTGGCCCAGCAGGGCCCCAAGCCCGAAGACCTGATCGCCTTCCGCCAGGCCGGCTACAAGTTCATGGCCTGGAATACCGGCCGCATCAAGGCCAACCTCGAAGGCAGCTACAACAAGGAGGAAGTGATCAAGGCGGCGAACGTCATCGCCGCGGTCGCCGGTTCCGGCATGGGCGCCCTCTTCGCGCCGGGCACCGAGAAGGCCGTCGGCAATATGCACACCCATGCCAAGCCGGCGCTGTTTACCGACAAGGAAGGCGTCGGCAAGGTGGCGATGGCGTTCAACAAGGAAGCCGGCGAATTGGCGAAGGTGGCCGCCACGGGCGACGCTGCCGCGGTCAAGGTCCAGTTCGGCAAGCTCGTCGAGGCCTGCAAGGCCTGCCATAAGGACTATCGCGTCGAAGAGAAGCACGAGCACTGAGCCGCTCGCCGCGTGCCGCCACGGCCGCCTGCGGGCGGCCGTCGTCGTTTACCAGTTCGGCGTTGCCGCGGCGGCTGGCGCCGGCGGCGGCAGCAGGCCGCCCGCCAGCGTCCAGGCGACGGCCAGCGCGATGCCGAGGGCGACGAGAAAGGCGATGAGACCGCCGCCGCGCGCAGGTTCGGCTGCGAACCCGGGCTTCTCGGTCCAGCCGGTCAGCATGGGCAGCACGAGGTTGTTCTTCTTGACGCGGACATAGAAGGCGATGGCGCCGAGGTGCAGGGCGATGAGCGCGAGCAGGAGCCAGACGCCGCGCTGGTGCAGGTCGGTGAGGAGATCGCTGGTGTCCTTGCTCACCAGGGCGTAGAGCGGCCCGGTGAAGGCGATGTCGTCGTTGCCGCACAGCCCCGTGGCGACCTGCACGGCCGCGAGTCCGAGCAGGCCCAGCACGGAGAGCGCGCCGAGCGGATTGTGGCCGACGCCTTGCCATTCGCCGCGCAGGGCGGCGCGAATGGGCGCCGGGCCGCGCACGAAGCTGGCAAAGCGGGCGTAGGTCGAGCCGCCGATGCCCCAGACGAGGCGGAAGGCGATCAGGCCGGCGATGGCGATGCCGGCCTTGCCATGCACCTCCATGAGGTCGCCGCCGATGAAGCCGGTGCTGAGCGCGACGGCGACGCCGGCGGCGAGCGACCAGTGGAACACGCGCGTCGGCAGGTCCCAGACGCGGAGGCGCTCGGGCTTGCGCGCCATCGGCGCGGCCCTAGACGACGGCGCCGTCGTCGGTCATGCCGGCGGGGCGCTCTTTTTTCGGCTGCACGAACTGTTCGCGCGAGACGCCCAGCCACATCACCAGCGGGCTCGCCACCAGCACCGAGGAATAGATGCCGAAGCAGATGCCGATGGTCAGCGCCAGCGCGAAATAGTGCAGCGCGGCGCCGCCGAAGATCAGCATCGAAGTCACCATCATCTGCGTGCAGCCGTGGGTGATGATGGTGCGCGAAATCGTGCCGGTGATGGCGTGGTTGAGCACTTCGGGCGTGGTCAGGCCGCGCTTCTTCTTGAAGGTTTCGCGCACGCGGTCGAAGACGACGACCGATTCGTTCACCGAATAGCCGAGCACCGCCAGCACCGCGGCGAGCACCGGCAGCGAGAACTCCCACTGGAAGAAGGCGAAGAAGCCGAGGATGATGACGACGTCATGAAGGTTGGCGATGATCGCGGAGACGGCGAAGCGCCACTCGAAGCGAATGGCGAGGTAGACGACGATGCCGATCACCACCAGCAGCAGCGCCAGCGCGCCGTCGGATGCGAGCTCCTTGCCGACTTGCGGGCCGACGAACTCGATGCGCTTCAATTGCGGCGCGTTGGTCGCCGCATCCGGCGCGGCGGCGAGCGAGCTCATCACGCGTTCGCCGATCTTGGCCGTCACCGTGTCCTTGGCCAGCGGCACGCGGATCAGCACGTCGCGCGAGGTGCCGAAGTTCTGCACCTGGGTGTCGGTGAAGCCGTCGCCTTCGAGCTTGGTGCGCAGCTTTTCGAGGTCGGGCGCCTGCGGGTAGCTGATTTCCATCAGCGTGCCGCCGGTGAACTCGATGGAAAAGTGCAGGCCTTTGGTCGAGAGGAACACCACGGCGAGGATGAAGGTGATCAACGAGACGACGTTGAACACCAGCGCGTGGCGCATGAAGGGGATGTCTTTTCTGATGCGGAAGAATTCCATTTTTTCTGTCCCGTTACTTCGTCGTGATGCCGGGCTTCCAGACCTGGCCGATCGAGAGAGCTGCGAGCTTCTTGCGGCGGCCATAGATGAAGTTCACCAGGGCGCGCGAGAGCACCACCGAACTGAAGATCGAGGTCGTGATGCCGAGGCAATGGACGACGGCGAAGCCGCGCACTGCGCCGGAGCCGAAGATCAAGAGCGCGATGCCGACGATCAGCGTGGTGACGTTGGAGTCGAGAATCGTCGCCCAGGCGCGCTCGTAGCCGGCGGTGATCGCCGCCTGCGGCGTGCTGCCGCCGCGCAGCTCTTCGCGGATGCGCTCGTTGATGAGCACGTTCGAGTCGATGGCCATGCCCAGCGCCAGCGCGATGGCGGCGATGCCCGGCAGCGTCAGCGTGGCCTGCAGCAAGGACAGCAGGGCGATGAGGAACAGCATGTTGGCGGACAGCGCCAGCACCGAGACCAGGCCGAAGAGCAGGTAGTAGGCCATCATGAAGACGGCGATGGCGGCGAAGCCGCCGACGGTCGAGTCGAAGCCCTTCTTGATGTTGTCGGCGCCGAGCGAGGGGCCGACGGTGCGCTCCTCGATGATTTCCATCGGCGCGGCGAGCGAGCCCGCGCGCAGCAGCAGGGCGACGTCGGCGGCTTCCTGGGGCGTCATGCGGCCGGAAATCTGCACGCGGCCGCCGCCGATCTCGCTGCGGATCACCGGCGCCGTGACCACTTCGCCCTTGCCTTTCTCGACCAGCAGGATGGCCATGCGCTTGCCGACGTTGTCGCGCGTCAGATCCTTGAAGACGCGCGAACCGGCGGAGTCGAGCGTCAGATGCACGGCCGGCTCGTGGGTCTGGCTGTCGAAGCCCGGCTGGGCGTCGGTGAGGCGCTCGCCGGTCAGCATCACCTGCTTTTTCACCAGCAGGCCGCGGCCGCCGCGCTCGACGTAGTACTCGTCGCCGACGGGCGGCTGGCCCTTGGCGGCGGCTTCCATGACGCTGGGATTGGCGCTGTTCTCGTCGTCGACCATGCGCAGTTCGAGCGTGGCGGTGCGGCCGAGGATGTCCTTGGCTTTGGCCGTGTCCTGCACGCCGGGAAGTTCGACGACGATGCGGTCGATGCCTTGCTGCTGGATGACGGGTTCGGCGACGCCCAGTTCGTTGATGCGGTTGTGCAGGGTGCCGGTGTTCTGCTTGACGGCCATTTCCTGCACGCGCCGCTGCGCCGCTTCGGAGAGGGCGATCGTCAGCCTGAGATCGTTGCCTTCGCCGCCTTCGGTGATCATCAGGTCGGGTTGCGCGGCCAGGGCCTTGGCGCCCCGGCCGACGACGGCGGCGGGCTGCGTGTCGATGATGGCGTCGCGTGCCTTGGCGAGGGTGTCGGCGTCGTGGAAGTGGATGACGATGGCCATGCCTTCGCGGCCGATGCCGGCATGGCGGATGTCCTTCTCGCGCAGCATGGCGCGCAGGTCGGCGGCGGTGGCGTCGAGCCGCTTGGTGATGGCGCCCTTCATGTCCACCTGAAGCAGGAAATGCACGCCGCCGCGCAAGTCGAGGCCCAGGTACATCGGCAGCGCATGGATGCTGGTGAGCCAGGCGGGCGAAGCCGAGAGCAGGTTCAGCGCGACGCTGTAGGTGGCGTCCGTCGGGTCGGGATTGAGCGCCTTCTCGATGGCGTCCTTGGCCTTCAGCTGGGTGTCGGTGTCGGTGAAGCGCACGCGCACGCTGTTGGGGTCGGTGAAGAAGCCGTTATCGGCGATGCCGGCGGTCTTCAGAACGTCGGCGACGCGGTCCATCAGTTGCTGGTCGACCTTGACCGTGGCCTTGACGCTCGAGACCTGCACGGCGGGCACTTCGCCGAAGAAGTTCGGCAAGGTGTACACGAAGCCGAATACCAGCGCGATGACGACGAGGATGTTCTTCCAGAGGGGATAACGATTCATGGCGTGCTACCTGGGCCGGCGCGACGCCGGCCGGAGAATACGGTTAAAGCGCTTTCAACGTGCCCTTGGGCAGCACGGCGCTGATGGCTTGCTTTTGCACGGCGATCTCGACCGGAACGTCCTTGAGCGCGGCGACTTCGACGGTGATGAAGCTTTCGCCGACCTTGACGATGCGCCCGGCAACGCCGCCCTGGGTAACGATCTCGTCGCCCTTTTGCAGTTCGCCGACCATCTTCTGGTGTTCCTTGGCTTTCTTCATTTGCGGCCGGATCATCATGAACCAGAGCACGATGAACATGAGGACGATGGGGGCCATGCCCAGCAGGCCATCCAGGGGGCCGCTCGCGGCGGGGGCGGCGGCTTGCGCAAAAGCATTGGAAATCAGCACTGTTCGACTCCGTGGAGGAAAGGGAAACGCGACATTGTATCAGCCGCCTCCGCGCTGCCGCCGGAATTCGGCGGCATAGGCGTCGAGGCTGCCGGTTTCGATGGCGGCGCGCAGTTCCGTCATCAGGGTCTGGTAATAGAAGAGGTTGTGAATGGTGTTGAGGCGCGCGCCGAGGATCTCGCCGGTCCGGTGCAGGTGGTGCAGGTAGGCGCGCGTGAAGTTGCGGCAGCAGTAGCAGCCGCAGCTCTCGTCCAGCGGCCGCGGGTCGTTCTTGTGGGCGGCATTCTTGATCTTGACGTCGCCCCAGCGGGTGAACAGCCAGCCGTTGCGCGCGTTGCGCGTCGGCATGACGCAGTCGAACATGTCGATGCCCTGGCTCACGGCAAAGACGATGTCCTCGGGCGTGCCGACGCCCATCAGGTAGCGCGGCGCGTGCGTCGGCAGGCGCGGGGCGGTGTGGGCGAGGATGCGCGCGAAGTCTTCCTTCGGTTCGCCGACCGAGAGGCCGCCGATGGCGTAGCCGTCGAAGCCGATGGCGGCGAGGGCGGCGAGCGATTCGTCGCGCAAGGCTTCATGCATGCCGCCCTGGACGATGCCGAACAGCGCATTCGTGTTGGCTAGCCGGTCGTGCTCGTCGCGCGAGCGCTGCGCCCAGCGCAGGGAAAGGCGCATCGAATCGGCCGCCTGCTTCAGGTCGGCCGGATAGGGCGTGCATTCGTCGAAAATCATGACGACGTCGGAGTTCAGCACGTGCTGGATCTGCATCGAATCCTCGGGGCGCATGAAGAGCTTGTCGCCGTTGATCGGCGATGCGAACTTCACGCCGTCCTCGGTGATCTTGCGCAGGTCGCCGAGCGAAAACACCTGGAAGCCGCCCGAGTCGGTGAGGATCGGCTTGTCCCACGCCATGAAGCGGTGCAGCCCGCCATGGGCGCGCACGACGTCGAGTCCCGGCCGCAGCCAGAGGTGGAACGTGTTGCCGAGCACGATCTGGGCGCCGATGTCGATGAGTTCGTTCGGCGCCATCGCCTTGACGGTGCCGTAGGTGCCGACCGGCATGAACACCGGCGTCTCGACGCTGCCGTGGGCCAGTTGAAGGCGACCGCGGCGGGCGGCCCCGGCGCTGGCGAGAAGATCAAACTGCATGGGGACTCCGATGAATGAGCATGGCGTCGCCATAGCTGAAGAAACGGTAGCCGTGCGCAATGGCATGCGCATAGGCGGCACGGATGTGGTCGACGCCGCCGAAGGCCGAGACCAGCATCAGCAGCGTCGACTTCGGCAAATGGAAGTTGGTGATCAGCAGATCGACGACGCGGAAATGGAAGCCCGGCGTGACGAAGAGATCGGTTTCGCCGCCGCCGGCGGCGAGGGCGCCGGCCAGGGCCGCCGATTCGAGCGTGCGCAGCGTCGTCGTGCCGACGGCGACGACGCGGCCGCCGCGAGCGCGCGCGGCGGCGATGGCGTCGACCGTCGCCTGCGGCAGATGCCAGCGCTCGCGGTGCATGCGGTGTTCGGCGAGGTTGTGCACGCGCACCGGCTGGAAAGTGCCGGCACCGACGTGCAGCGTCACGCGCGCCGTCTCGATGTCGCGCGCGGCGAGCCGCGCGAACAGCGCTTCATCGAAATGCAGGCCGGCGGTGGGCGCTGCCACGGAGCCTTTCTCGCGGGCGAAGACGGTCTGGTAGCGCGCCTCGTCGGCGTCGGCCGCGGCGCGCTCTATATATGGCGGCAGCGGCAAGCGGCCGTGATGCTCGATCGATTCGTGCGCATCGCCGGAAAAGCGCAGGCGGTAGAACTCGCCCTCGCGGCCGAGCACGGCAACATCGAGCGCATCTTCGAGACGCAGCGCCGAACCCGCTTTAGGCGGCTTGCTGGCGCGAACCTGGGCGAGCACCTCATGGTCGCCGAGGACGCGCTCGACCAGTACTTCGACCTGGCCACCGCTGTCCTTGCGGCCGAACAGGCGCGCATGCAACACGCGCGTATCGTTCATGACGAGCAGATCGCCGGGGACGAGCATCGCCGGCAGATCGGCGAAGCTGCGGTCGGCGAGCGCGGCGCCCGCCATGACCAGCAGCCGGCTGGCGGCGCGCTCGGGCAGCGGCGCCTGGGCGATCAGATGCGGCGGCAGGACGTAGTCGAAATCGTCGAGGGTGAGATTCATGGGTTGATGCCGCGGCGCGATTCGCGGATAATGCGCGCTTCCTTCGGGCGCGACATTCTATGCGACCCGCGACATGCCGGGATGGCGGAATCGGTAGACGCAGCGGATTCAAAATCCGCCGCCGCAAGGTGTGTGGGTTCGAGTCCCACTCCCGGTACCAGGCATTTACATTCCAACAGCGCTGACTTCTGGTTTGGTGATCATTGGGCCAATGGACCGGACGGAACGTTTCTACAAGATCGACCAACTGCTCGGCGAGCGCCGCATCGTGCCGTTTGCCGTGCTGGCCGAGAAACTCGGCGTATCGCGAGCGACGATCAAGCGCGACCTCGAGTATCTGCGCAATCGGCTGAATGCGCCGATCGTCTGGGATCGCGAGCAGGGCGGTTATCGCTTCGCCGTCCCCGAGCGCGGCGCCGGCCAGTACGAGTTGCCGGGGCTTTGGTTCAATGCGTCGGAAATTCACGCGCTGCTGACGATGCAGCATCTGCTCGTCAATCTGGATGCCGGCGGCCTGCTCGGGCCGCATATCCAGCCTTTGCTGGCGCGGCTGAGCGGATTGCTGGGTGCGGCGGACGACGCCACGGAAGAGATTCACCGCCGCATTCGCATCATCGGCGTCGCGGCGCGCCGGATGGCACTTGATCACTTCGCCGTCGCCGGCTCGGCGTTGTTGCGCCGCAAGCGCCTGCTGCTCGAGTATTACGTGCGCTCGCGCGACGAGGTCACCGAACGCGAGGTGTCGCCGCTGCGCCTCGTCCATTATCGCGAGAACTGGTACCTCGATGCCTGGTGCCATGTGCGCAAGGAATTGCGCAGCTTCTCCGTCGACGCCATCCGTCGCGCCGAGATGCTGGAGCTGCCGGCGCGCGACGTGGCGGCGAAAACGCTCGACGAAGTGCTCGGGGCGGGCTACGGCATTTTCTCCGGCCGCGATGTCGAGTGGGCGCGGCTGCGCTTTACGCCGCAGCGCGCGCGCTGGGTGGCCAGCGAGCAATGGCATCCGCGCCAGAAGGGCAGTGTCGAGGCCGACGGTAGCTACGTGCTCGAGTTTCCATATAGCGACTATCGCGAACTCACTATGGACATCCTCAAGTTCGGCGCCGACGTCGAAGTCCTGGCGCCTGCGGCGCTGCAAGAGAAGGTAGTCGCCGAACTGAAAACCGCGCTGCGTCGGTATGCACGCAGCGAAGAGAAAAAAGTTTGAAGATAGTCTTTACAAAGCCAAAGACGATCCCTATAATCTCATTTCTCTGCTGATTGCAGCGAAGGCCGAAGCGGCCAAGTTCTTTAAAAATCAAACAGCCGATAGGTGTAGGCGCTTTAGTGGCCGGAGGCTTGTTTAGGCGGACATTCCCGAGATCGAAGGGGAGTTCGTAGGCGGGACCGCAAGGGACTGTCTGACCGAGAGGTT
>JAQTNK010000040.1 GCA_028713915.1 Rhodocyclaceae bacterium
ATCGAAATCCGCATGCCGAGCCTGCGCGAATGCAGCGACGACATTCCGCTGCTGGCCAAGCATATCGTGCTCGGCCAGGCGCAGAACGCCGGCCGCGCGCCGCCGGACATCGACGCGGGCGCGCTCGCCGCGCTGCGGGAATATCCGTTTCCCGGCAACGTGCGGGAACTGGAGAACATCCTGGAACGAGCGCTGGCCCTGCTGTCCGGCGACGCCATCACGGTCGCCGACCTGCAATTGACGCCTGCCGCGGCCACCGCCGATCTGCCGCCGCCGGGAGAAGCGCCGTTGCAGGACTACCTCGACCAGGTCGAACGCCAGGCCATCCTCGAGGCCTTGCAGAAGACGCGCTTCAACCGCACCGCGGCGGCGCGCCTGCTCGGCGTCACGTTCCGCTCGCTGCGCTACCGCATGGAGCGGCTGCGCCTCAACGACTGATGGCCGCGCCGGCGCCCGCGCTCGATGCGGCCGGCCTGTTGGCGGGCGCCGATTTCGTCGCGTCGCCGAATTGCGACGAGCGGCCGCCCGGCGCGGAAGTCAGCCTCGCCGTCGTCCATGCCATCAGCCTGCCGCCACGCCAATTCGGCGGCAACGCCGTCGAGCGCTTCTTCACCAACCGCCTCGATGCGGACGAACACCCGTATTTCGAGACGATCCGCGGCCTGCGCGTCTCGGCCCACTTCTACGTGCGCCGCGACGGCGGCGTCATCCAGTTCGTGCCCTGCGCGAAGCGGGCCTGGCATGCGGGCGTTTCGTCGTGGCGGGGACGCGAACGCTGCAACGATTTTTCTATCGGCATCGAACTGGAAGGCTGCGACGAATTGCCCTTCGAGGCGGCGCAATACCAGAGCCTTGCGCAACTGCTCGGCGCACTCGCGCGGGGCTATCCGCTGCGCGATGTCGCGGGCCACGCCGACATCGCGCCCGGCCGCAAGACCGATCCCGGACCGTGTTTCGACTGGCCGCGCCTGCAAGCGCTGCTGGCGGGAACTTGCGACCTGCGCGTGGCGGGTGTGCAACGCTAGTTCCTGCGTGTGCCAGTGGCATCAGAAAAATCTTGCAACTTCAAAAGCCGCTCACTAGAATTAGTCGCGACGTAGGGTTCGCATACTACATATAGTAGGTTGATGGATTCAGCGGAGTGACGAAGACAAGCACGATGCACCGCCAGCGACGCAGAGAGAGCCGCAGCAAATGAAGGCGATGCCAGTCGCCGAACGGCCTGCGCTTTTCTCGCCGCATCTCCTGCAGCACCCTTCCCGCGTTTCCGCAATTGCCTCCCAGAAGCCCATTCCAAGGCCATCCGCACGGATGGCCTTATATGCCGACGACATAACCGCGGCGGCAGCCAAGCCGAATCAACCAAGCAGCAAAGCTATTGGAAACGAACTCCGGCGCCCGCTGTTGAGCGGCGATATGAACGGAGAATCGTGAGGAATTCATCGCTTTCAATTCTTGATGGCGACGGATAATCCGTGCTAACCCAGACGGGTTTGCAGTAAATGGTGTTTCCTTTCCTGTTATCTTGCTCTAAGGAGGTTCGATATGGCTGAAGAGAAGAAGGCCAAGAAGCCCGCGGCGAAGAAGCCTGCCGCTAAGAAGGCCGCTCCGGCGAAGAAGCCTGTTGTGAAGAAGGCTGCTGCGGCGAAGAAGCCGGTGGCGAAGAAGGCTGTGGCAAAGAAGGCCGCTCCGGCGAAGAAGGCTGCGGTGAAGAAGGTTGCTGCGAAGAAGCCCGCCGTAAAGAAAGTCGTCGCCAAGAAGGCCGCCCCCGCGAAGAAAGCTGCTCCGGCGAAGAAGGCCGCTGCCAAGCCCGTCGCGAAGAAAGCTGCTGCCAAGCCGGTGGCGAAGAAGGCTGCCGCGAAACCCGTGGCGAAGAAGGCTGCTGCCAAGCCGGCGAAGAAGGCTGCCGCCAAGCCCGCTGCGAAGAAGGCCGCCGCCAAGCCGGTCGCGAAGAAGGCTGCTGCTGCCAAGCCCGCCGCCAAGAAGGCCGCCGCCAAGCCGGTCGCCAAGAAGGCTGCTGCGAAGCCCGCCGCCAAGCCCGCTGCTGCGAAGCCCGCTGCTGCGAAGCCGGCCGTGAAAAAGGTTGCTGCGAAGAAGCCCGCCGCGAAGAAGGCTGTCGCCAAGCCCGCCGCCGCCGCTCCCGCCGCCGCTGCGCCCGCTGCTCCTTCGACGGCTGCCGCGCCCGGGCTCAAGTCCTCCTTGAATCCGGCTGCTGCATGGCCGTTTCCGACCGGCTCGCGTCCTTCCTGAGCGACTGTTGCCGGACGCGGGCGGGCAGGTTGCTACTGCCCGCCGGGCCGCTTCCCAGGCATGGCGATACCGTTAAACGGTTCCTCGCCATGCCTTTTCTTTTCCCTGCTCCGCGATGAAGCGTTCGATTCTCCTGATGCCCTCGGCAAGCTTTTCCTGCGTTACCGTATAGGCGAAGCGCATGTGGCGTTGCGGGGCGTTGCTGCCGAAATCCAGTCCCGGCGTCGCCGCCACGCCGGCGTTGTCGATGAGGTCGAGGGCGAAGCGATAGCTGTCGTCGGCCAAGCTTCCCAGCCCCGCATAAATGTAGAACGCGCCTTGCGGTTCGGCGGCGATCTCGAATCCGAGCCCGCTTAGTCCGGCCAGCAAGAGATCGCGGCGCGCCCGGAATTCCGCCCGCCGCGCTTCGAGCAGCGCGATCGTCTCCGGCAGGAAGGCCGCCAGCGCCGCGTGCTGCGCTGGCGCCGGCGGCGAAATGTAGAGGTTCTGCGCGAGCTTCTCGATGTCGCGCACGTAGGCCGGCGGCACGACCATCCAGCCGAGGCGCCAGCCGGTCATGCCGAAGTATTTCGAGAAGCTGTTGATGACGAACGTGTCGTCGCCGAGCGCGAGCGCCGTCGCCGCCTCCACGCCGTAGGTCAGGCCGTGATAGATCTCGTCGACCAGCAGCGTGCCGCCGCGCTGCCGCACCGCTTGCCGCAACGCCGCGAGGCGCGGCAAGTCGAGCAGCGTCCCGGTCGGATTCGAGGGCGAAGCCAGCAGCAGCGCGCGTGTCCGCGCCGTCCAGTGCGCGGCCACCTGTTCCGGCGTCGGCTGATAGCCGCTCGCGGCGTCGACGGCAATGGCTTTGGCGCGCCCTTCGAACAGGCGCACGAAATGGCGGTTGCACGGATAGCCGGGGTCGGCCAGCAGCAGTTCGTCGCCGGGATCGATCAGCACGCCGAGCGCCAGCAGCAAGGCGGCCGAGGCGCCGGTGGTGACGACCACGCGCTCGGCAGCGACGGCAACGCCGTAGCGGTCGGCGTAATAGCGCGCAATGGCTTCGCGCAGCGCCGGCAATCCGAGCGCGTTGGTGTAGAAGACTTCGCCGCCGCCGATGAAGCGCTGCGCGGCTGCGATCACCGGCGCCGGCGTCGGGAAGTCCGGTTCGCCAACCTCCATGTGCACGATGTCGCGCCCTTGCGCTTCCAGCGCCTTGGCGCGCGCCATCAGGTCCATGACGTGGAAGGGGGCGATGTCGGCCATGCGTGCGGCGAGGTGCATTCCAGCAGCTCCAAAATGAGAACGGCCACCCACGGGCGGCCGTCTGATTCTAGCCCGCGGCGCGGGTCAGTCTACGAGCGCCAGTTCGAACAAGGCGCGCTTGAGCGCAAGTTGCTGCGGCAACTTCTCGCCCATCTTGTCGAACCATTCCTTGTGCAGCGCCAGTTCCTGTTTCCAGGCATCGGCGTCGACCTGGGTGAGGGCGTCGAACTCCGCCGCGTCGATCTGCGCATCGGTCCAGTCGATGTCCTCGAAGCGCGGCATCCAGCCCAGCGCCGTCTCGCGCGCCGGGACGCGGCCCTTGACGCGGTCGACGATCCACTTCAGCACGCGCATGTTGTCGCCGAAGCCCGGCCACATGAATTCGCCGTTCGCGTTCATGCGGAACCAGTTCACGCAAAAAATCTTCGGCGCATGCTCGACGACGTGCCCCATCTTCAGCCAGTGATTGAAGTAATCACCCATGTGGTAGCCGCAGAAAGGCAGCATGGCGAACGGGTCGCGGCGCACCACGCCTTGCGCGCCGACGGCGGCGGCGGTGGTTTCCGAGCCGAGCGTCGCGGCCATGTACACGCCGAAGTTCCAGTTGAACGCTTCGTACACGAGCGGCACCGTGGTAGCGCGACGGCCGCCGAAGATGAACGCGGCAATCGGCACGCCGGCAGGATCTTCCCACGCCGGATCGATCGACGGGCACTGCCTGGCCGGCGCCGTGAAGCGCGAGTTGGGATGCGCGGCCTTGCGCCCGGCCTTGCCGTCGGCCGGCGTCCAGTCCTTGCCCTGCCAGTCGATCAGGTGCGCCGGCGCTTCCTTGCTCAGGCCTTCCCACCAGACGTCGCCGTCGTCGGTCAGGGCGACGTTGGTGAAGATGATGTTTTCCTTGAGCGTCGCCAGGGCGTTGTAGTTGGTCTTCTCCGAAGTGCCCGGCGCCACGCCGAAGAAGCCGGCCTCCGGGTTGATGGCGTAGAAGCGGCCGTCCGCGCCGGGCTTGATCCAGGCGATGTCGTCGCCGACGGTGGTGATCTTCCAGCCGTTGAAGCTCTTCGGCGGAATCAGCATGGCGAAGTTGGTCTTGCCGCAGGCGGACGGGAAGGCGGCGGCGACATAGCTCTTGTCGCCATCGGGCGATTCGACGCCGAGGATCAGCATGTGTTCGGCGAGCCAGCCTTCGTCGCGCGCCATGGTCGAGGCGATGCGCAGGGCGAAGCACTTCTTGCCGAGCAGCGCGTTGCCGCCGTAGCCCGAGCCGTAGGACCAGATCTCGCGCGTCTCGGGAAAATGGACGATGTACTTGACGGCGGGATTGCACGGCCATGGCGCATCCTGCTGGCCCGGTGCCAAGGGTGCGCCGACGCTGTGCAGGCAGGGCACGAAGGCGCCGTCGGTGCCGAGCAATTCGGTCACGGCGCGGCCCATGCGCGTCATCAGCCGCATGTTGGCGACGACGTACGGGCTGTCCGAAATTTCGACGCCGATGTGCGCGATCGGCGAGCCGAGCGGACCCATGGAGAAGGGAATCACATACATGACGCGCCCCTTCATGCAGCCGCGGAACAGGCCGGTCAGGGTTGCGCGCATCTTCGCCGGCGCTTCCCAATTGTTGGTGGGGCCGGCGTCTTCCTGCCGTTCGGAGCAGATGTAGGTGCGGTCTTCGACGCGGGCGACATCGGAAGGATCGGAACAGGCGAGGAAGGAATTCGGGCGCTTCGCCGGGTTGAGCTGGATCATGGTGCCGGCGGCGACCATCTCGGCGCAGAGCCGGTCGTACTCGTCTTGCGAACCGTCGGCCCAGACGATCGCGTCGGGTTGCGTGAGGGCCGCGACTTCCGCCACCCAATTCTTCAGCCGCGTGTTCCTGACGTATTCGGGGGTTGCCAAAGAGGTGCTCATGAACGATCTCCAAATGGCGTCGCATTAATAGACGCGCTGCCGGCAACAAGGAAAATTATGCCACAATTCCCGCCACCGCCCGACCCAGGCGGGGCGCACTGGAGAGAGACCATGGACGAACAGACACGTTCCGCAGCCCTTGACTATCATCGGCTTCCCAAGCCGGGAAAGATTGCGGTAACGGCGACCAAGGCCCTCACCAACCAGACCGATCTCTCGCTTGCCTACTCGCCCGGCGTCGCCGCGGCCTGCGACGAAATCGTCCGCGATCCGGCGGCCGCTTCACTCTACACGTCGCGCAGCAATCTCGTCGCGGTCATCACCAACGGCACGGCGGTGCTGGGCCTGGGCAACATCGGCCCGCTCGCCGGCAAGCCGGTGATGGAAGGCAAAGGCGTGCTGTTCAAGAAATTCGCCGGCATCGACGTCTTCGACATCGAGATCGACGAACTCGACCCGGTCAAGCTCGTCGACATCATCGCTTCGCTGGAGCCGACATTCGGCGGCATCAACCTCGAAGACATCAAGGCGCCCGAATGTTTCTACGTCGAGTCGAAGCTGCGCGAGCGCATGAAGATTCCCGTCTTTCACGACGATCAACACGGCACGGCGATCATCACCGCCGCCGCCGTGCTGAACGGCATGCGCGTCGCCGGCAAGGACATCGGCGCCGTCAAGCTCGTCTGCTCGGGCGCCGGCGCCGCCGCCATCGCCTGCCTCAATCTGCTGGTCAGCGTCGGCCTCGATCCGAAGAACGTCTACGTCGTCGACAGCAAGGGCGTCATCCACAGCGGCCGCGACGGCCTCGATCCCTCGAAAGCCCGCTATGTGCAGGCGACGGCGGCGCGTACGCTGGCCGATGCGATGCCGGGCGCCGACATCTTCCTCGGCCTGTCGGCGAAGGGCGTCCTGAAGCCCGAGATGGTGAAGACGATGGCGCCTACGCCGCTGATCCTGGCGATGGCCAATCCCGATCCGGAAATCCTGCCCGAAGAGGCGAAGGCGGTGCGTCCCGACGCGATCATCGGCACCGGCCGCTCCGACTATCCGAACCAGGTCAATAACGTTCTTTGCTTCCCCTTCATGTTCCGCGGCGCGCTCGACGTCGGCGCGACCGCCATCAACGAGGCGATGAAAATCGCGGCGGTGAAGGCCATTGCCGATCTCGCCCACGCCGAACAATCCGAGGTCGTCACGGCCGCATACGGCAAGGAGGAACTGGCCTTCGGTCCCGAGTACCTGATCCCCAAGCCTTTCGACCCGCGCCTGATCCTCAAGATCGCGCCGGCGGTGGCGCAGGCGGCGATGGATTCGGGCGTGGCGACGCGGCCGATCGCCAACATGGCGCTCTATCGGCAGCAACTCAGCGAGTTCGTCTATCACTCCGGCTTTGCCATGAAGCCGGTGTTCACCGCGGCGAAGAAGCGGCCGGCGCGCATCGTCTTTGCCGAAGGCGAGGATGAGCGCGTGCTGCGCGCCGTGCAGACGGTGGTGGACGAAGGCCTCGCCCGGCCGATCCTCATCGGCCGCCCCGACGTCGTCAACCGCCAGATCGACCGCCACGGCCTGCGCGTGCGCCCCGGCGTCGACTTCGAACTCGTCAATCCCGATTCCGATCCGCGCTACAAGGAACTCTGGCAGGATTATTACAACATCATGTGCCGCAAAGGCATCGGCGTCGAATACGCCAAGCGCGAACTGCGCCGCCGCACCACCCTGATCGGCGCCATGCTGCTGCGCCACAACCATGCCGAAGGCCTCGTCTGCGGCACCTACGGCCGCCATACGATCCACCTGCGCTACATCGAGAACGTCATCGGCCGACGTCCGGACGTCGATCACTTCTATGCCATGAACATGCTGATCCTGCCGCAGCGCACGGTGTTCATCAGCGACACCTACGTGAATTACGATCCGACGGCGGAGCAGGTGGCGGAAATGACCCTGCTGGCGGCCGAGGAGGTCAAGCGCTTCGGCCTCGTGCCCAAGGTGGCGCTGCTGTCGCATTCGAGCTTCGGCGCCGAGGACACGCCGACGGCCCGCAAGATGCGGCGCGCGCTGGAACTGCTGCGCGAGCAGGCGCCGCAGCTCGAAGTCGACGGCGAGATGCACGGCGACGCGGCGCTGTCCGAGGAGATCCGCAGCCAGGTCTTCCCGCCGACGCGCCTCACCGGCCAGGCCAACCTGCTGATCATGCCGACGCTCGACGCCGCCAACATCGCCTTCAACCTGTTGAAGACCGCCGCCGGCGACGGCCTCACCGTCGGCCCGCTGCTGCTCGGCGCGGCGCGCCCGGTGCATATCCTGACGCCGACAGCGACCGTGCGGCGCATCGTGAACGTCACCGCCCTGCTGTCGGTCGAAGCGTCGCAGGCCCAAGCCAACGGCTGACATGCCGCGCGCGAAGCCGAAGACCGCCCTGATACTCACCGGCGGCGGCGCGCGTGCCGCTTACCAGGTCGGCGTGCTCAAGGCGGTCAAGGAACTGCTGCCCGATGCGCGCATCAATCCGTTTCCCATCATTTGCGGCACCTCGGCCGGCGCGCTCAACGCCGCGACCATGGCGGCCTGGGCGAACGATTTCGGCGCCGGCGTCGACCACCTCGATGCCATCTGGGCCAACTTCCACGCCGGCGACGTCTATCGCGCCGACGCGGCCGGCATCGGCATCGCCGGCGCGCGCTGGCTGACGACCCTGGCGCTCGGCTGGCTCACCCGTAGCAGTCCGCGCGCGCTGCTCGACAACACGCCGCTGCGGCGCCTGCTGGAAGGCAGCCTCGACCTCGACCGCATCGAGCGCGCCATCGCGCAGCACGCCCTGCATTCCGTCAGCATCACCTGTTCCGGCTATGCGTCGGGGCAGAGCGTGACGTTCTTCCAGGGCCGCGCCGACCTGGAACCCTGGCGCCGCGCCCAGCGCTTCGGCGCCCACGTCAAGCTCACGGTCGACCACTTGCTGGCGTCCTCGGCGATCCCGTTCATTTTCCCGGCGGTGAAGCTGCATCGCGAATGGTTCGGCGACGGCTCGATGCGCCAGCTGGCGCCGATTTCGCCGGCGATCCACCTCGGCGCCGATCGCGTCCTCGTCATCGGCGCCGGCCGCCTGGCGATGGAAGGCGAACGGCCGCGCGGCGAACATTACCCGACGCTGGCGCAGATCGCCGGCCATGCCCTGTCGAGCATTTTCCTCGACAGCCTGTCCGTCGACCTCGAACGCATGGTGCGCATCAACCGCACGCTGGCGCTGATTCCCGAAGCCGTGCGCCGCGAGCAGGGCCTCGCCTTGCGCCCCATCGACGTCCTGCACATCGCGCCCTCGCAGCGTCTCGACCATCTTGCCGCGCGCCACGCCAAGGCCTTGCCCTGGCCGGTGCGGACGTTGCTGCGGGGCGTCGGCGCCATGAACAGGAACGGCGGCGCGCTGACCAGCTACCTGCTGTTCGAAAAGCCGTATACCCAGGCGCTGATCGCGCTCGGCTACGCCGACACGATGGCGCGCCGCGAGGAAGTGGCGGCATTTCTGGGACTGGACTACACATTGTCCGTTACATGAAAGTCGTTATCTATTTTCTTAATTTTGCACGAGATATGTCGATAATCAGGAATGCAATGCGCCGACCGGATGGTAAACTGCGCGGGTCGCACGGGAGAGGGACTATGAATCGAAGCTTGATTGCCGTAATGGCTGCGTTGAGCCTGGCGTTGGGAACCGGCAGCGCTGGAGCGTTGGCCGCCACGAGCAAGAAGAAGCCGGTGTCGGCCAAGAAGCACAAACCGGCCAAGGTCCATCATCACCGCAGCGCGTCGCTCGAAGACGCCCGCGGCCTGCTGGTGCAATCGACGTCGGCGCTGGTGCAAGACCAGATCACGGGCGCTGCGCTTTTCGAGAAGAACTCCAACACCGTCGTGCCGATCGCCTCCATCAGCAAGCTGATGACGGCGATGGTGGCGCTCGATGCCAAGCCGAGCCTGAGCGAAGTGCTGACGGTCAGCGAGGAAGACGTCGATAGCCTCAAGGGCACGCATTCGCGCCTGCGCGTCGGCACGCGGCTGACGCGCGAGGAAATGCTGAACCTCGCCCTGATGTCGTCCGAGAACCGCGCCGCCTCCGCCTTGTCGCGCAACTATCCGGGCGGGCGCGAAGCCTTCGTCGCCGCCATGAACCGCAAGTGCCAGGCGCTGGGCCTCGCCGACACGCAATTCGCCGACCCCACCGGACTCACCGCCTCGAACGTCTCGAGCGCCCGCGACCTCGCGAAAATGGTGGCCGCCGCCTACGAGTATCCGCTGATCCGCCAATTCACCACCGCCACCGAGCGCGAAGTCGTCATCGCCGGCCGGCCGCAGCTGTTCCACAACACCAATAGCCTGGTCAAGAGCCCGAGTTGGGAGATCGGCCTGTCGAAGACCGGCTACATCAACGAAGCCGGCAAATGCCTGGTCATGCAGACCTGGATCAACAACAAGCCGACGATCATCGTGTTGCTCGATTCCTGGGGCAAGATGACGCGCATCGGCGATGCCAACCGCATCAAGCGCTGGGTCGAAAGCGCCGGGCTGGCGCAGCGGCCGACGGCTGGCTGAGCGTCCGCCGCGCAGAACAAAACGCCGCTTGCCGCGGCGTTTTTTTATTTGCTGGGCTTGACGTAGCCGATGGCCGTCGAGATGGCGTCGGCGGTTGCGCGCACGATGGCGGCCCAGTCGGGATTGTGGCGTTCCGCGGGCGCCGAGACCGATAGCCCCGCCACCAGCTCGCCGGTGTCGTCGCGCACCGGCGCGGCGATGCAGCGCAGGCCTTGTTCGATTTCCTCGTTGTCGAAGGCGACGCCGTGGCGGCGCACGCGGTCGAGTTCCTTTTCCAGCGCCGCCAGCGTCGTGATCGACGTCGGCGTGAAGCTGGGCAGGCCCGTGCGCTTGACGTACTCCTTGATCTTCTGCGCGCCGTCCTCGACGAGATAGAGCTTGCCGACTGCGGTGACGTGGAGCGGCGCGCGGGCGCCGACGAGGTGCACGACGCGCACCGAGGAACGGCCGCTGGACGTGCGCTCGACATAGACGATCTCGTCGCCCTGGCGCACGCCGAGGTTCACGCTCTCGCCGATCTTCTGGTGCAGCTGCTGCATCAGCGGCAGGGCCGAGTCGCGAATGTTGATGCGCGACTTGACCAGGTTGCCGAGTTCCAGCAGGCGAATGCCCAGCCGATAGGTGCCCGGATCGGCGCGCTCGACGAAACCGCTGACGGCCATGGCACCGAGGATGCGGTGCGCGGTCGAAGGATGCAGGCCGGTCTCCAGCGCCAGCTGCTTGAGGCTCACGGGATCGTGGTAATAGGACAGGACGTCGAACAGTTTCATCATGCGATCGATGACCTGGATGGAGCTCTTTGCTTCCGTTGGCGGTGTCGGTGCGGTCACGTTCGGTCTTTGGGAATTTCGACGACTGGGCTAGTATGCCACATTGCGAAAAATCCCGTTGCCGCGGATTATTACAAATGCATTTTTTGGAGTCACGCATGCGCGTCGCCTTGTTCGTCACCTGCCTCGTGGATCTCATGCGCCCGCGCATCGGCTTCGCCGCGATCAAGCTGCTGGAGGCGGCCGGCTGCGAAGTCGTGGTGCCGGAAAAGCAGACCTGCTGCGGGCAGCCGGCCTTCAACTCGGGCGATCGCGCCGCCGCCGCGATGCTGGCGAAGAAGACCATCGCCGAGTTCGAAAGCTGCGATTACCTGGTGGCGCCGTCCGGCTCCTGCGCCGACCAGATCCGCACCGAGTATCCGGGCCTGCTCGCCGCCGACCCCGCCTGGCACGGCCGCGCCGTCGCGCTCGCCAGCCGCGTCTTCGAGCTGACCGACTTCCTCGTCAACGTCGCCAGGATCGACCAGCTCCCTGGCGACTTCGCCGGCTCCGTCACCTATCACGATTCCTGCACCGGGCTGCGCAGCCTCGGCATCAAGTCCCAGCCGCGAACGCTGCTGGCCAAGCTGCCCAAGCTCGACTTGCGCGAGATGACGGGCGCCGAGGAATGCTGCGGCTTCGGCGGCACGTTCGCGGTGAAGTTCGGCGACATCTCGGCGGCGATTGCCGAGAAGAAGTGCAACCACATCGTTGCCGCCGGCACGGACGCCGTCGTCGCCGGCGACCTCGGCTGCCTGCTCAACATCGAGGGCAAGCTGCGGCGCATGGGCGACGAGCACACCAAGGTGCTGCACATCGCCGAGATTCTCGCCGGAGACGCCTGATGGAAGTCCGCTCCATGCACTTCAAGGCCAGAGCCGCCGCCAAGCTGGCGGACCCGGCCTTGCAGCGGAACCTGCGCACGGCCCGCACCAAGTTCGTCGACATGCGCGCCGCCGCCATCACCGAACTCGACGATTTCGAAGCCACGCGCACAGCGGCGAAAGAACTGCGCGACCGCGTGCTCAAGGATCTCGACCTCTGGCTCGAACGCTTCGAGACGCAAGCCACGGCGCGCGGCGCCACGGTGCTGTGGGCCAGGGACGGCGCCGAGATCTGCCGCCACGTCGTCGACATCGCGCGCCGCCACGGCGTGACCAAGGCGACCAAGTCGAAGTCCATGCTCTCCGAAGAGGCGGGACTCAATCAGGCGCTCAGCGCGGCCGGCGTGCAGCCCGTCGAGACGGACCTGGGCGAATACATCCTGCAGATCAACGACAACGAAGCGCCGTCGCACATCATCGCGCCGGTGATGCACAAGAACGTCGACGAGGTCGCCGATCTTTTCGCCAGGACCCACCACAAGCCGCGCAAGACCGACATCCCGCAACTCACGCGCGAAGCGCGCGAGGTGCTGCGCAGCCATTTCCTGACGGCCGAGATGGGCATCTCGGGCGGCAACTTCCTCGTCGCCGAGACCGGTTCCGTCGCCCTGGTGACCAACGAAGGCAACGGCCGCATGGTGACGACGCTGCCGCGCGTGCATGTCGTCGTCACCGGCATCGAGAAAGTGATTCCGACGCTCGAAGACCTGTCGCTGCTGATGCGCCTGCTGCCGCGCTCGGCCACCGGCCAGTCGATCTCGAACTACTTCTCGGTGCTGACCGGCGTCAAGACGCCGGCGGAAAGCGATGGCCCCGAACACCTCTACTTCGTCCTCGTCGACAACGGCCGCGCCGACGTCGTCGGCAGCGAATTCCACGACATGCTGCGCTGCATCCGCTGCGGCGCCTGCATGAACCATTGCCCCGTCTACCAGTCGATCGGCGGCCATGCCTACGGCTGGGTCTATCCGGGGCCGATGGGCTCGATCCTGACGCCGCTCTACGTCGGCATCGAAAACGCCATCGACCTGCCGCAGGCGGCCACGCTGTGCGGCCAGTGCAGCGCCGTCTGCCCGGTCATGATTCCGCTGCCGGCGCTGATGCGCACGCTGCGCGAGAAGCAGGTGGAAAGAAAGCTGCGCCCGTTCGGCGAACGCCTGGCGCTGAAAGCCTGGGCCTGGGTGGCGAGCCGCCCGGCGCTCTACGCCGCCGGCACCTGGCTTGCCGTGCGCTACCTGAAGTGGCTGGCCGGCGGCAGCGACCGCATCCGCGTCCTCGGCGCCGCGCCCGCATGGACGGCGGGCCGCGACTTCCCCGCGCCGCAGGGCAAGACTTTCCGCGAGCTTTACGCCGCGACGCAACGGCGCGGTTGATCCTTGTCAGAGAGGTCCGGCGGAAGTCGCTTACAATATGCATAAAGCGATACATTGAAGAAAGCCTGGACAGGCCATGGTTCGCGAGGGGAAAGCAAATGCTGCGGGAAGCGAAGTACCGGCTCAAACTCTACCTCACGGACCACACGCTGCGGTCGCGGCAGGCGCTCGTGCAGCTGCGCCGCTTGTGCGACGAACAGTTTCCCGATCGCTACGAACTCGAAGTGGTGGACGTGCTGGCGAACCCCGGCGAAGCCAAGGCGCAGCGCATCCTGGCGACGCCCACGGTGGTTAGGGAATTGCCGCATCCGATCCGCCGCATCATCGGCGACCTGGCCGATATCGACAAGGTGCTGGCCGGCTTGGCCCTGCATCCGAGCAAACACGAAAAGGAAGATTGAGGAATGCTGCCATCGGCGACGCGCTGGATCGAGGATGCCCCGGACGGCATCGTCGTGGTCGATGACGGCGGCTATGTCCGCTTCGCCAATCGCGCCAGCGGCGGCTTGTTCGGCTGCGCCAGCAGCGAACTGGTGGGCACGTGTTTCGGTTTTCCCATGGCTGCCGGCGAGTCGGCCGAGATCGAGATCCCGCAGGAAGACGGCGATTGGGGCACGGCCGAGATGCGCGTGGCGCCGTCCGAATGGGCCGGCGCCGCGGCTTATGTCGCCGTGCTGCGCGATGTGACGCCGGCCGCGCGCATGCGCCGGGCCTTGCGCCAGGACGCCGATCTGCTCGCCTCGCTGGTGCAATCCTTGCCCGTCGCGCTGGTCGCGTTGGCGCCGGACCGCTCGGTGCGGCTGTGGAATCCCGCCGCCGAGCGCCTGTTCGGCTGGCGCGCCGATGAGGTGATCGGGCTCGACTGCCCGTTGCTGGCGCGCGAGCAATGGCCGGATTTCGAGCGCCTCGCCGGCGACATCGCCGCCGGCCGCGTCATCGGCGATTTCGACACCGTGCGCCGGACGAAATCCGGCGACCGGCTCGACGTCAGCCTCCATGCCGCCCCGCTGCGGGGCCGCGACGGCAGGCCCGACGGCCTGCTCTGCCTGATGACCGACATCGGCGAGCGCCGCCGGGCCGAGCAGCGCCTGCAGCTGTCCGACAAGGTGTTCCAGAACACGCAGGAAGGCATCGTCGTCACCGACCGCCGCGGCAGCATCATTTCGGTGAATCCGGCATTCACGGCCGTCACCGGTTATCTGCCGCAGGAAGTCATCGGCAGGAATCCGCGCATGCTGCAGTCCGGCCGCCACGATGCCGCCTTCTACGGCGCCATGTGGACCGAGCTGGCGGTCAAGGGGCAGTGGCAGGGCGAGATATGGAACCGCCGGCGCAACGGCGAACTGTTTCCGGAATGGCTGCACATCAGCGCCGTGCGCGATGCGGCCGGCTGCGTCGTCTATTACGTCGCGGTGTTTTCCGACATCAGCCTCGTCAAGCAGAACGAGGAGCGGCTGCATCACCTCGCCCATTTCGACGCCCTGACCGGACTGCCCAACCGCCTGCTGTTCGCCGACCGCCTCGAGCATGCGATGGTGCAGGCGCAGCGCAGCGGCGCCGGCGTCGGCCTGCTGTTCCTCGATCTCGACCGCTTCAAGCTGGTCAACGACACGCTCGGCCATCGCGCCGGCGACATGCTGCTGCAGCAGACCGCGCAGCGCATCGTTGGCGCCGTGCGCGCGCAGGACACCGTGGCGCGCCTCGGCGGCGACGAATTCATGGTCGTCCTGCCCGAGCTCGCCAGCCCGGCCGGTGCCGCCAACGTCGCCGAGAAGGTCATCGAAAGCCTGGCGGCTTCCTTTCGCATCGAAGACCGCGACGTCTTCGTCGGCGCCAGCATCGGCATCGCCGTCTATCCGCTGGCCGGCGAGGATGCCGAGACGCTCGTCAAGCACGCCGACATCGCCATGTACCGGGCCAAGGAAGCCGGCCGCAATACCTACCAGTTCTACCGGCCCGGCCACGAGGGCCTGCCGCGCGACGTCTTCGAGCTCGAGCACGGCCTGCGCCACGCGCTGGAGCGCGGCGAGATGCGCCTGGTCTACCAGCCGCAGATCGAAATCGAAAGCGGCCGCGTCGTCGCGGTCGAGGCGCTGCTGCGCTGGAGCCACCCGACGCGCGGCGACATCCCGCCGGCCGAATTCATCCCGGTGGCGGAAGATTCCGGCCTCATCGGCGCCATCGGCGAATGGGTGCTGCGCGCCGCCTGCATGCAGAACAAGGCCTGGCAGGACCGCGGCCTGGCGCCGGTGCGCGTCGCCGTCAACCTGTCGGTGCGCCAGCTGCGCGACGCCCAGTTCGCCGCGCGGGTGGCGGCGATCCTCGACGAAAGCGGCCTCGATGCCAAGTGGCTGGAAGTCGAGCTCACCGAGAGCATGGTCATGCAGTTCGCCAAGGACATGATGGACATTCTTTGGCAGCTGAAAGCCATGGGCGTGCATCTTTCGATCGACGACTTCGGCACCGGCTACTCGTCGCTAAGCTACCTCAAGCGCCTGCCGGTGGATACGCTGAAGATCGATCGCTCTTTCGTCGCGGGACTGGCCACGGACGTGAACGACCAGGCGATCTCGAACGCCATCATCGCCGTCGCCGCCAGCCTCAACCTGCGCGTCGTCGCCGAAGGCGTCGAGTCTGAAAAGCAGCTCGGGTTCCTGCGCCAGCATTCCTGCTGCGACGCCCAGGGCTTCTTCTTCTGCCGGCCGGTCGAAGCCGACGACGTCGGCGCCCTGATGCGCAACCGCCTGCACTGATGCACCGCATCGTCTTCCTCGAACGCGACTCCATCGCCGCCAGCGTGCGCCGGCCGGCATTCGCGCACGACTGGGCGGAATATCCGACGACGGCGCCCGACGAAGTCTTCGCGCGCCTCGCCGACGCCACCATCGCCATCACCAACAAGGTCGTGCTGCGCGGCGAATTGCTGGCGCGGCTGCCCAAGCTGCGGCTCATCGCCGGCGCCGCCACCGGCACCGACAACATCGATCTCGCCTGGTGCCGTGAGCACCGGCTGCCGGTGTGCAACATCCGCGGCTACGCCGCGCATACGGTGCCCGAGCACGCGCTGATGCTGATGCTGGCGCTGCGCCGCCAGCTCTTCGCCTATCGCGCCGATGTCCAGGCCGGCAAGTGGCAGCAGGCGCCGATGTTCTGCTTTTTCGATCACCCGATCCGCGATCTTTACGGTGCAACGCTCGGCCTCATCGGCCGCGGCTCGCTCGGCCAGGGCGTGGCGCGGCTCGCCGCGGCTTTCGGCATGCGCATCCTGTGGGGCGAGCGCAAGGGCGCAGAGGCCGTGCGCGACGGCTACGTCGCCTTCGAGACGCTGCTGGCTGAGTCCGACGTGGTCTCGCTGCACTGTCCGCTCAACGACGCGACGCGCGGCATGATCGGCGCCGCCGAGCTGCAGGCGATGAAGCCGGGGGCGATCCTCATCAACACGGCGCGCGGCGGCATCGTCGACGAAGCGGCGCTGGCGAGCGCGCTCAAGGCGGGCCGCATCGCCGGCGCCGGCTTCGACGTGCTCTCGCAAGAGCCGCCGCGCGACGGCAACCCGCTGCTCGCGGCCGACGTCCTGGCGCTGCCGAACTTCATCCTCATGCCGCACGTCGCCTGGGCGTCGGCCGACGCGATGCAGGCGCTGGCGGATCAATTGATGGACAATATCGAAGCCTTCATCCGTGGTGAAAACCGCAACCGGGTCGTGTGACATGAATTCGAATTCGCGCGCAGACATCCTCGGCCGCGTGCGCAGCCGCCTCGGCCGCGACGCCGCCAACGCCGCGACTGCCAACGCCGCGATCGACGCCTGGCTCGCGGCGCGCAACCAGGGGCCGCGCCCGGCGGTGCGCGGCGACCTGACGACGGTGTTCTGCGAGAAATCCCGCAAGATGTCGAGCAGCGTCGACACCGTGGCGAGCCTGGCCGAGGCGCCGGCGGCGGTGGCGCGCTACCTCGCCGCCATGCAGCTGCCGACGCAGGCCGTCTGCTGGCCGCAGCTCGCGGACTTGCCGTGGGCGGCCGCGGGCCTGGCCGTGGAACCGCGCGGGGCGGTCGACGCCGACCTCGTCGGCATCACCGGCTGCGCTTGCGCCATCGCCGAAACCGGCACGCTGATGCTGCTGTCGGGCGCCGACACGCCGGCCACGGTGAGCCTGCTGCCCGAGACGCACATCGCCATCGTCCGCGCATCCGGCATCGTCGCCGGCATGGAAGAGGCATGGAGCCTGGTGCGCGCCCCACACGGCGCGTTGCCCCGCGCCGTCAATTTCATCTCCGGCCCGTCGCGCACCGGCGACATCGAGCAGACTATCGTGCTCGGCGCCCACGGCCCCTATCGCGTGCATCTGGTCGTTGTGACCGGCCAGTGATAGCAAGGGTCTTGATGGAATCAGGCTTGGTTGGCGTTCTTCCTCGGCAGCATTGAAAAGAGCGGTTTGTCCTGCACGTGAAGGACAGAAAAAGGACAAGGACAACTTAACCACCTCGGCTGCCGATTGGCACCCTAAGGACATTATGTACTACTACACTGGCCGTCCACAAGCAACATTGCCGCCATGCCATTAGAATGTCTCTATGGGTGTAAGGCCTGTCGTTAATGGCTTGGCGTGACGGGGTAGCTTTTCCTGTATGGCCTAAGTCATGCGCTTACCAGCCTACCAATCCAAGAATTTCAGAATTCCAAAACTTTCGAGTCTTGGACAGGGAAATTCTCGCCTTACTTGAGTGAGTCCGAAAACCCAATGCTACATTTCCGCCGCGATAGGCGGCCTGTGCTGCGTTTTTGGCATTGGGGCAGAGGTCAGGGCCGCCCCCTTCCTTTCGGAGCGATGGCGGCGATTCTGGGGGGGCAATTCTAAATGCGTTGCTCCTAGTGCCCGCCGTTGGGCGAATTCTCCCCCATCTCCCACACCCACCCGATTGCCGAGTTGTGCGGATTGCCGAAGGGTTGGGAGTTTTGGGAATCGTATGACCGTGCATACCTGTCGGTCTGCCACCGTCTTTTTGTACTTTGCATAGATGGTTGGGAACGGTCGGTCGGTGTACAGGCTGAGATGCTGATAGCCGAGGAACTCGGCATCCCAATCGACTTCATCCATGAAGGAGTGCTCGTCGCATAGAGTCATTGCTTTGTCGAGGCGGCAGACTCTGCCCTATTCTTTGCCTCGACTATTCGCACGATCCTCTCAAACTGAGCCATGCAATTCTTAGCCTCTGCCACCTCAGATAGTGAGGGTCTGATTGTCTGGTTGACAGTGACAACTACTTTGCTGAAGTCGTCTGCCATCGCAACTAGGGTATCCCCACTGTAGCTCTGTAGTTCGGCGTATTCATAGATAGGGCACAGTGGAGGTGAGGCAAGGGCCAGTAGCGGGGAGGAAGCAATCAGTGCTATGAGTAGTTTTTTCATTTGAGTATCTTTGGAGGTATCGGGCATGGTATGACAAATACGAGATACGCTACCACAACTTTGCAGATTGGCTGCTTGGTCGGAGGTTGCGGTAGCGCTCAGCGTTGCCGTTGCTGCACGTGCCATGCATGTAACGCATGAGCCTACTGCTTACTGCGCCTGTGCCATCGCCGTGCACTAGCCGCCATATCGGCTCAACCCCTAGCGCCGCTCCCGTTCCCGCCGTCTGAGCCGTGAGGTGTGTATGTTGTGTATGGATGGAGGGCCTTTTCGGAAGGTCTTCTAAAGAGCATAGTTAATTGGAATTATCCAATTCAATATACACTCTATGCACGGAAGGACTACACCAGCACCACCACCACTGGTTCCCAGCGATGCACGGTTCCCCCGCAATGTGCAGCAATCGTGCACAGCCGCCCTCAACCCTACATCGGCTGGTTTCGGTGCTATCGGCACATGCGCTGTGACGCCAGTCGGGTGGTGATTCCTGCCACATAGAGGCGGGACCCTCAAGCGCTATGTTGATAAATGCGAAATACATATTTACTCGATTGTCCTTGCTATGTAAAACTACTCGCGCTAGCATTCGAGAGTCGAGGTATTTCGCGGTTCATCAAAAGGCGGCGCTCCTAATTTCTTGCGCGGCGCGTTAGCTAGATGATGGGCAGCCCTGGGACAGCTTTCACACAGCCAGGGAAACCGATATTGAGGGTGGCGCCGGGTACGATGATGTGCCCATATCTTAATAGCCTTGTGGCGGCTGAACCGCCCGTGAGATACACACGTTAAACGTATCGGTGGAGTGCCCACGCAATAGCACTAGCCCGCAAGGCCACAGCTCGCGGGGCTAGTCATGCAAATTCATGAACATCGAATGCAAATGAACAACCCCGCCGAAGCGGGGTTGTGGTGTTGCTGTGTGCCCTTGCGTGTGCCCTTGCGCGGCAACTGCATTATAAGGGCTAGCCGCTTCGATAGTCGAGAACTATCGATATGTACAAATTAATAAGCGTTTACATGGCATCCAAATTCCCGGAATTTCAAACTGGGCCGGCAAGAGCGGCCCATCGCATTGTCCCGCCAGTTGGGCAAATGTCCCCAGACCTTCGGAGTGGCGTGGTTATCCTATGTGGTGAGGCCGTGCGCGTAACGCCCGACTCTATGTCCGCACTAAATGCTATGTTTTCGTCCGGCACCAGCCGAAGCGATCTTGGTATTGACGATGACATTGCATTCCTCCATGGCTTCATCCAGGCAACTCTGGACCGGATCGATGCGCAAGGGAAAGTCAATTCAAGATATTTAGTCGCCGCCGCCCCGCGTCTTCGCGGCCTAGCCGCCATGCTTACCGACGCTGCCGAGTCGTTCGAGGAGTCGCAACGATGAAAACCGACCTCGAACAAGCGCGCATCTTCATCGAACTCATTACCGGCTCGCCAGATGCGGCCGTGACCTTTCAGACTTTCGATGACGCCAAGGAACGCGGCAATGGCCGCCTTGCTCAAATTCTGCACGGATCGCTTGGCCAGCATGCAGCGCGCCTAGGCCTATTGAATCAGTCCGGTGCCGGCATCTTCATCATGGTCAACGAAGGGGACGGCCACGGCCGAGCGGAGAAGAACGTTACCGGAATCCGCGCCGTCTTTGTCGATTGCGACAAGCCCGATTCGGACCCGCTACAGCTTATCGCCGATTCCGGCTTTGCCCCGGACATCATCATCGAAAGCTCGCTCGGAAAGTACCATGCTTATCGGCGCGTCACAGGCTGTCCCGTCGATAAGCAGCTTTTTGCAGGCGTCCAATTGCTTCTCGCTGATCGTGTTCAAGGTGACGAGGCTGTGAAGGACCTTGCGCGTGTATTACGTGTGCCGGGGTTCCAACATCGCAAAGGCGAACCGTTCACGACTCGGGTTCATGAAGTTCGCTACCCCGGCCGCGTCACAGAATTTTCGCAGCTACTGGCCGAGCTTGGGATTACGGCAGACCAAGCCCGGCAACGCGCGGGCATGAAGACCCCAAGAGGGATGGCGGCATCAAGCGTCGCAACTCGTGTCGGACCCGTTGATCCCGAGGAAGAATTCAGCGTGAGCCTTGCCGATGGTGAGGGCAGAAACAATCACTGCATCCGCCTGGCCGGCTGGTGTGCTCAGCAAGGCATGAGCTTAGAGCGTGCCATTGCCCACGTTACAGCATGGAATCAGGCCAACATCGAACCCATGCTGGATAAGACCGTGGTGGACATCGTTACCCGGATCGTGGCAAAGGAAGCCGAGAAGCGAGCAGGATTCCCGCTAACCGAACTTGGGTTCACTGAACGTGTCGCCTATCTCTTAGCTCCCCGTCATAAGTATGTGTCAGACGTTGAAAGATGGATGCATTGGGATGGACGGACGTGGAATTGGGACTGCGGCGAAATACAAGAAGGGGTCAAGCTCGTCGCACGTGGCCTCCTGGATGAGGCAGCGAAGACAGACGATGACCATCGGCGGCAGGCGCTATTCAAGCACAACAAGACGTGTGAGACACGCAAGACGCTGTCATCGGCCATTGCGCTGGCACGAACCAGCCCGGCCATTATGATAAGTAGTAGCAGCCTCGATCGTGACCGCTACGCGCTGGCGTCCGATAACGCGGTCATCAATCTGAGGACGGGGACCGCTTCCGCCCCTGACCCCTTGTTACTTCTCACACATCGCGCCCACGTCGAGTATGTGCCCGGCGCAGACTGCCCAAGATGGAAGCAATTCCTCGCCGAAGTCTTCGAGGACAATTGGGAGATCATCGAGTATGTCCAGCGGGTACTAGGTTACTGTCTGACCGGCAGCACGGCAGAGGAAATATGCCTTGTATTCGTCGGAAGCGGTGCCAATGGCAAATCAACACTCTTGAACATCGTAATGCGTTTGCTCGGTGATTACGCGCAGCGCATGCCGTCTTCCGCGCTCATGGTGAAGCGTGGCAGTAGCGGTAGCAACGGACCGTCGCCCGAGCTTGCCCGGTTGCGCGGTGCGCGCCTAGCCGTTACCAGCGAGGTTGCCACGGGTAGGCAGTTGGACGAAGAGCTATTAAAGAATCTCGTCTCCAAGGACTCAATTGCGGCCCGCTTCCTGCATAAGGATTACTTTGAATTCTTGCCTTCGCAAAAACTGGTATTCGCGTTGAACCACCTACCCACGATTGCCAGCGGGGATCATGGAACATGGCGTCGAATCCGCGTCATCCCATTCAATCGGACGTTTGATGCTAATGACAAGGACGTGCACCTTGAAAGCAAACTGGCTGATGAACTTCCCGGCATCCTGAATTGGTTGCTTGAGGGCTGCCTCGCATGGCAGCGCGATGGCCTGTCCGAACCCGTCGCGGTGAAAACACGGACATCGGAATACCGGACTGACCTCGACATAGTGGCCCAGTTCTTTGATGAGGCGTGCGACTTGGCTGCCAACGATCCTTCATACGCCGGCACGTACAAGACCGCCGCGGCGCTGCTCTATCAGAGCTACCGCCGCTATTGTTCCACTTATGGTTTGCCTTCTGTGAGCAACCGTCTTTTCGGTGAAGACGTGAGGCAGCGGGGGTTGACCAAGCAGAGAAGTGGCGCAGGGAATGTCTATGCTGGCGTACTGGTAAAGCCCGAATGGCTCCCAGATGACGCTGTGAAGCTGGCGGCCCTTGCATGAGGGGCGAGGGCCGCATCATCGGCGGCCCTCATTCTTCAGGTCGTCCAACGGATCATGCAATCTTCAACGCAAGTTCTTCGGCCGTGATGTGGTAATAGCGCTTCAGCATGCCGACATTCGAGTGTCCGGTGATTGCTGCCAACTCGATGACGTTCGGCACCTTCTTGGCAAGGCGTGAAGTTGCGGTGTGCCTCAAGTCATGCCAGCGCAGATTCTCTATACCTGCTCGGCTGCAAGCACCCTCAAAGACTTGTTCAACTGTCCAGCGTGCTACTGGAAACACCCGTCCATCAATCGAGCGAGGCAAGCACCCCAATGTGCTTAAGGCACGGCTACTCAGCGGAACGGCACGAGGCCTGCCGTTTTTCGTTATTGGCAGGTAAGCGACCCGCCGTTGGAGATCAACGTCCTTCCAGGTGAGGGAAAGAATCTCGCCGCGCCGCATGGCCGTTTCTATCGCAAATATCGTCATCGGCCTTACCCAGGTATTTCGGGTCGAGCTGGCGAACCTACCATGGTCGCCTCGCAGCAGGCCGGGGGTAAGGATTTCGAGCAAACGGAGTTCCTCATCCTCACTCAGCACCCTGTCCCTATGCAATGGTGCCGGCGGCATACGTACCCTCTCCACAGGATTTTCAATAGCGAAACCCCACTGCCGCCGTGCATGGTTGAGGACTGACCGCATGACCGCTAAATCACGGAGTACGGTTCCTGTGCTGACGACCTTCAACCGTTCGTCCCGGTGAGCAGCAATCGCCTTGGGCGTGAGGTTGACAAGACTGAGTTTGGCCACCTTCATGCGAGCCAGCATTTTGAGCTTGGCAGCATCTTCCTTGGCTGCTCGCTTGGTGGGGGATACCTCCGCCGCGTACCTCAGTAACATGTCGGCCAGAGTCGTCCGCTCGGCTTCCTTGATGCTGACGAATACACCCCGGTCAATCTCCGTTTCGATGGCTCTCGCCCACTGCTCCGCATCTAAACGTGTGAGAAACGATCTGGATTGCTCAGGGACGCCATGCCGTTGAACACGGGCCTGCCACTTGTTACCACGCTTACGAATTGTCGCCATATAGCACCTGTGAAGGACAGGTGCAGGACAAACGGGCTTACAATGTGCCAATGAATGCAGCTAACCTATTGATGACCCGTAGGAATTTCATCTCCGGCCCGTCGCGCACCGGCGACATCGAGCAGACTATCGTGCTCGGCGCCCATGGCCCCTATCGCGTGCATCTGGTCGTCGTGACCGGCGCGTAAGGCGCGCCGGGCCGCGGGCGTCAGCGCTTGCGGTGCTTGAGGAAATCGCCGTAGAACTCGCGCAGGCTGGCATAGCGCTCGGCCCGCACGGCGCGCACACGCGCCATCGCCTGCTCGACCGGAACGCCGAGCTGGGCGAGGGTTTCCGCCGCGATCATCAGGCTGCCTTCGAGCACTTCGGGAATGACTTCGGTGGCGCCGGCCTGCTTGAGGCGGCCGACGGTCGATTCGTCGTAGGAACGCACGATGACGGGAATCTCCGGCCGCTCGGCGCGTACCAGCCGCAGCACGCGTTCGGCCGAGTGCGCGTCGGGATAGGCGACGACGACGGCGCGCGCCCGCGTCAGGCCCGCCGCCTTCAGCACTTCGATGCGTTCGGCGTTGCCGAAGGCGACCTTGCCGCCGGCGCGGGCGGCGTGCCGGACTTGCTGCGGATCGACGTCGAGGGCGAGAAACGGAATGTTCTCGGCGGCGAGGAATTCGCCGATGCGCCGGCCGGTGCGGCCGAAGCCGCAGACGATGACGTGGCGGTCGAGCGCGAAGGCGCCGACGGCGATGTCGTGGATCGCCTTGGCCTTGTGCGCCCAGTCGCCCTTGGCGATCTGCCCGCCGAGGCGCGCCGCGCGCTCGATCAGGAAAGGCGCGAGGAACATCGAGATCAGCATCGCCGCCAGCGTCACCTGGAAGACGTCGGCGCCGATCAGCTTCAACTCGAAGGCCAGGCCGATCAGCACGAGGCCGAATTCGCCGGCCTGGGCGAGCTGCGCCGCGGTGCGCAGCGCGATGTCGAGCGGCGTCCTGGCCAGCAGCGCGATGAGCAGGACGACGAGGCCCTTGCCGACGACCAGCAGCGGCACCGCCAGCAGCAGGCGCGCGAAATTGGTGAGCACGAAGCCGACGTCCAGTCCCATGCCGACGGTGACGAAGAACAGGCCGAGCAGGATGTCGCGGAACGGGCGGATGTCGGCCTCGACCTGGTGGCGGTAGATGGTCTCCGAGATCAGCATGCCGCCGATGAAAGCGCCCAGCGCCAGCGACAGGCCGGCGGCGTAGGTGGCATAGGCGAGGCCGACGACGAGCCAGAGCGTCGTCAGCACGAACAATTCCTCGGAGCGGCGGCGCGCCACGCTGTCGAAAATCGGCTTCGTCAGCCATTGGCCGGCGACGATCAGCGCCGCCAGCACCACGGCCGCCTGCACCGCGCCCAGCATGAGCGCCGAGGCCAGCTTGCCGCCGCGATCCGCCAGCGCCGGGAACAGGATCAGGCAGGGCACCACGGCGAGGTCCTGGAACAGCAGCACGCCCATGGTCTGGCGGCCCGAGCGCGAATGCAGCTCGAGGCGCTCCGACAGCAGGCGCGCGACGATGGCCGTGGACGACATGGCGACGGCGAGGCCGACGACGACGCCGGCGCGTCCGCTCTGGCCGTAGGCGACCCAGGCGACCAGCGTCGTGGCGCCGGCGGTGACGAACAATTGCGCGGCGCCGAAGCCCAGCACCAGGGAGCGCATCGCCTTCAGGCGCGGCAGGCTGAATTCGAGGCCGATCGAGAACATCAGGAAGACGACGCCGAACTCGGCGAGGTTCTCGACCTGGGCGTTGCCGATGAATATGCTCGCGCCGTGGGGGCCGATGGCGATGCCGACGGCGAGATAGGCGAGTATCGGCGGCAAGTCGAAGCGCCGCGCCGCGGCCACCGCGCCGACCGCGCCGGAGAGCATCAGCAGTATGACAAGGAGATAGTGCAAGCGCCGCCGCCTAGTCGGGTCGCCGCCAGGGGCGCGGCGCCGGCACGGATTCGCGCGGCAGCCGGCCGGCGGTGTCGACGCGGCGTGCCGGCGCGGTGCGAACGGCGCGCGTGGCATCGGCATTGCGCATGCTCGTCATGGCCGCCAGCATCAGCTTGCCCGCATTGCCGTTGCGGTCGAGGTGGGCGAAGCCACGAACAGGCGCAGGCTCAGGCCCAGCATGAGGCCGGCAGGAATCGTCAGGCGTTTCTTCATGGCGTCCTCCTTGGCGGCAGCATAGCAATTCCCGCGGCCCTTGGGCGGCGGCGGTCTTGCGGCGTCCGGGCGAACCGCCTAGACTTCGACCCTTTTCCCGGAGGAGCGGCCCAGTGGAAGCGTCGGCGTCGATCGAACTCGCGAAGCACGTGCTGCTGGCGTTCGGCATCATCCTCGCCGTCGGCACCGTTTGCGGCGTGCTGGCGCAAAAGCTCAAGCTGCCGGACGTCGTCGTCTTCCTGCTCGTCGGCATGCTGCTCGGGCCGGGGGCCGCGGGCGTCGTCGACATCAAGGCCGATTCCGCCTTGAACCAACTGGTGTTGATCTTCGGCTCCTGCTACATCCTCTTCGACGGCGGCGCCAGCCTGCGCCTCAAGGTGCTCAAGGAAGTCTGGATCACCATCGTCATGCTGGCCACCGCCGGCGTGCTGATCACCGCGGCCATCACCGGCGTTGCCGCCTACTACCTGCTCGGCGTGCCTTTCATCGTCGCGCTGCTGCTCGGCGCCACCATCGCCTCGACCGATCCGGCGACGCTGGTGCCGGTGTTCCGCCAGGTCAAGATCCGCGACCGCGTCGCGCAGACGGTGATGTCGGAGTCGGCCTTCAACGATGCCGTCGGCGCCATCGTCACCTTCGCCGTGCTCGGCATCGCCATGGGCCACGGCGAGTTCTCGCTGGCCGCGGCGCTGGTCGATCTCGCCAAGCAGGCCGGCTTCGGCCTGCTCGCCGGCGGCGTGCTCGGCTACCTGGCGGCGCTGCTGATCGCGCACGAGAAGTTCGGCTTCCTTCAGGAATACGCGCCGGTGGTCTCCTTGATGGCGGTGATCGGCGCCTACCTCGGCGCCGACGGCCTGCAGGCCTCCGGCTTCATGGCGGTGTTCGTCTTCGGCATCATCATCGGCAACAAGGACGCCTTCGGCTTCGCTATGGCCCGCGAGGAACAGGAAAAGCTCGAGGAGTACGTGATGACCACGGCGCTCATCATGCGCATGTTCATTTTCATCCTGCTCGGCAGCCAGGTCGATTTCGCCCTGATGGACAAATACCTGCTCGGCGGCGTCGCCGTCGTCGCCGTCTTCATGCTGGCGGCGCGGCCGGCGGCGGTGTTCCTCTGCGCGCTGCCCGACCGCCGCACCAAGTGGACGTTCAAGGAGCTGCTGTTCATGTGCTGGACGCGCGAGACCGGCGTCATTCCCGGCGCGCTGGCGGGCCTGCTGATGGGCATGGGCGCGCCGGAGGCGAAGCTCATCGCGTCCGTCACCTTCATCGCCATCCTCATGACCATCCTGATCCAGGCCACCACCACGCGCTGGCTGGCCGGCAAGCTCGGCCTGCTCGAGGAATGACGCCGCGCCCGTCCGCGACGATGCATTCGTCATGAAACCGGCGGCCGCCCATTTCACCGCCTCGTTCGCTTTCGCGGCGATCGCCGTGGCGGCGGCGTTGCCGCTCGGCGGCCCGCAGGCCGCGGCGACGGTGGTGTTTCTCGGCGTGCTGGAGACCTCGCTGTCCTTCGACAACGCCGTGGTGAACGCGACCGTGCTGGCGCACTGGAACGACGTCTGGCGCCGCCGCTTCCTCAGCTGGGGCATCGTCGTCGCGGTATTCGGCATGCGCCTCGTGTTCCCGCTGCTCATCGTCGGCATCGCCGGCAACATGGGCCCGCTCGAGGCGCTCGACCTGGCGCTCCACGACGCCGACCAGTATGGCCGCGTGCTGGCCTCGGCCCATCACCAGATCGCCGCGTTCGGCGGCGCTTTCCTGATGATGGTGTTCCTGAAGTTCTTCGCCGCGCGCCACAAGACTCGCCACTGGTTCGCCATGGTCGAGCGGCCGCTCACCCGGCTGGGCAAGATGGAAGCCATCGAGGGCGCGCTGACGCTGGCCATCCTGCTGCTGGCTGCGCGGCTGCTCGACGGCGCGCAGCGCGCCGAATTCGTCGAGGCGGGCGTCTGGGGCGTGGTCGTCTTCATCCTCGTCAAGGGCCTGTCGGGCCTGCTCGGCGGCGGCGCGGACGGAGCGCCATCGCAGATCGTGCGCCAGGGCATCGCCGGCTTTCTCTATCTCGAAGTCCTCGATGCGAGTTTCTCCTTCGACGGCGTCATCGGCGCCTTCGCCATCACCAACAACCTCCTGGTGATCGCGCTGGGCCTCGGCGTCGGCGCCATGTTCGTGCGCAGCTTCACCCTGCTGCTGGTCGAGCGCGGCACGCTGAACACCTACCGCTATCTCGAACACGGCGCCTTCTGGGCCATCGGCGCATTGGCGGCGGTGATGTTCGCCGGCGTCGCCTGCCACATTCCCGAAGCGGTCACCGGCCTTGTCGGTGCGCTGCTGATCGTCCTCTCGCTCGGCAGTTCCATACGCGCCAACCGCAAGGCGGCGCCGACAAAGCCATGAAACGACTCACTCACCTGTTCGACGCCAATGCGCGCTGGGCCGCGCAGACGCTGGCCGAAGACGCCGGCTTCTTCAGCGGCCTGGCGGCGCTGCAGAATCCGGAATACCTGTGGATCGGCTGCTCCGACAGCCGCGTGCCGGCGAACCAGATCACCGGTCTCAAGCCGGGCGAAGTCTTCGTCCATCGCAACGTCGCCAACGTCGTCGTGCACACCGACCTCAACTGCCTGTCGGTCGTGCAGTACGCCATCGACGTGCTCCACGTGCGGCACATCATGGTGGTCGGCCACTACGGCTGCAGCGGCGTGCGCGCGGCGCTGGAGGGAACCTCGCTGGGCCTCATCGACAACTGGCTGCGCCACATCCAGGACGTCCGCGACCGCCACGCCGCCCTGATCGAACGGCTGCCCGACATCGAGACGCGCTGGCGCGCGCTGTGCGAACTCAACGTCATCGAGCAGGTGCGCAACCTCGCCCGCACCACCCTGGTCGGCGACGCCTGGCGCCGCGGCCAGGAGCTGACGCTGCATGGCTGGGTCTATGGCCTCGACGACGGGCTGCTGCTGGACCTCGACGTCTCGGCCGCGGACGGCGCGGCGCTGGAAGCCGGCTACCGCCGCGCCGTGGTCGAAGTCGGCGCACGCTATCCTCGACCCTAGCGGCGACTCCGCTATCATTGGGGCCTGGCGCAGCAACCTCCCCAAGGACATTCACGCATGAGCAAAGGCATCCTCCTGTTCGGCCACGGCGCCCGCAACGCCGAGTACGCCGAGCCCTTCCGCCGCATCCGTGCCGCCATGCTGGAGCGCGAGCCGCAGGCGCGCATCGAGATCGGCTTTCTCGAACTCTCGCAGCCGACGTTCGAAGATGCCATCGCCGCGCTGACCGCGCAGGGCGTCGATGACATCCGCATCGTGCCGATTTTCTTCGCCCCCGGCCGCCACATTCTGAAAGACCTCCCCGAGCGCGCCGCCGCCGTGCTGGATCGCTATCCTGATCTCGCCATCGAAGTCGCCGCCGCCGTCGGCACGGTGTCGTCGGTGATCGAGGCGATGGCGGAGTACGCGCTGGTGGGCTGACCACGAGCATTCGCGTCGCGGTTGAGGTACGATTTATCCGTCACGGCAGAAAGGTGCGAGCATGGAAACCATCGAATTCTCCAAGTCCGATTTGCGTCGTTTGCAGAAACTCGCGGCGGCCGCGGGCCGCAGCGAAAAATCCATGCTCAAGTACGTTCTGCGCGACGGTTTCGAATACTGCGAATGCGTCGTTAAGGCCGTCAACGAAGGGATCGCCGACGCCGCCGCCGGACGGGTCGTTCCTTCCGGCGACGTGCGCAGTCGGGCGCGGCAAGTGATCGCTGCAAATGCCCGCAAGCAGGCGGCTTGAGTGGTCGGCGAGCGCTGAACGGGAATATCACGAGGCGCTGGCCTATATTGCGGCCAACAGCGGCGAGACGAATGCCCTGCGGGTCGCGGGGCGCGTCGAGCGGGCAGAGTCCCTCATCGCCGCGAACCCTTTGATTGGCTCGCCCGGCAGAAGAGCCGGCACACGTGAGCACCCGATCGCAAGAACCGGGCATACGCTCATATACCGCGTGACTGCAAGCCACATCACCATCATTCGATTCCTGCACCAGCGCATGAATTTCCGCAAGTAGCGGATAGGCCGTGGCGGCCTGCCGGAGTATGGGACAGGCACTCGCGCGGGACGGTCGATTCGGGTTCAGGTGTGGGTGCGTGCGGCGGTGCCTTGGTCGGCATCGGAGCGTCGACTGGCTTGCGGAAATGCTGGATAGATCGTTTAATGCCGGCATGCACGGGCATGCCGAATATCGAACGATTCGTTTCAGTCGGGGACGATGGAATCTTTTCCGTCAGATCGACGGCCTATTCCCAAGTTGGGGCGCTCAGTCGCCGAGGAGAGTTGAACTGTGAAGCTTCTTGTTGTGGCGTTGGTTCTTCTCGTTGTGTCTGCTGTCGTGGTGGTCGTGCTCAAGCGCCGTGGAGCGCTCGCCGCTGGGGACGCCCCGTGGCCGTTTTGTCCAAAGAAGCCGCTCACTCGACCAGAGCAGGTTCTGTATCACCGCCTCATCGCCGCATTGCCAGAGCACATCGTTCTGGCCCAAGTCCAACTGTCTCGCGTTCTCAGCGTAAAGAAGGGGTTCAACTTTCACGAGTGGAACAACCGCATTAACCGCATGAGCCTCGACTTTGTAGTGTGTCTCAAGGATTCAACCGTCGTCGCAGCTATTGAGCTTGACGACAAGACCCATGAGAAGGCATCGCGTGCGGAGGCTGACGCAAAGAAGGAAAAGGCATTGTCTGCCGCAGGTGTCGCTCTCGTTCGCTGGAACGTCAGCGCGTTGCCTGATGAAAATGCTATTCGTCTAGCCTTCGCCAAATGAGCCGCCGCGCCGTACCCATCAATCGAGCGGACCTCGCGCATAAGGCGGCGCGAGGCCGCTCAATTCAAACGTTGGATCTGTTAGGAGCATTGACGCCGCTATTTCGCTTCTCACGAGGAATGACAATTGAAGACGCATCTAGAAGACGTGGCTAGCGAAACTCTCGCCGTGGCTCATGAATACTTGAAGTGTTTTGGAGAACGTTTGGCTATTAACGTGACGGAAGTCACAAACGCCCCGCTGTGGGATTGTTCCGAAAGCCATATAAGAGTATTCTTATATACATGAAAAACATGATGTTCCTCTTCGCCGCGCTCATTGCCGTCCCGGCCCTGGCGCAGGCGCCGCAAACTCCGCAAACCCTTGTGCTGCAAAGCCGCGAGGTCGAGTTGACCTACCCGGCCGAGAGCGTCGTCGAGGCTGTCCGGCAGGCCACCGTGGCCGCCCAGGTCGCCGGGCGCATCGTCGACATGCGCACCGATGCCGGCCGGCGCGTGAAGGCCGGCGAGGTGCTGATGCGGATCGATGCCCGCGAGGCGGCCGAAGGCCTCGCCGGGGCGCAGGCGCAACTGGCGCAGGCGCAGGCCAACTACACGCGCACGCGCAACCTCTTCGAGAAAAAATTCATCAGCGGCGCGGCGCTCGACAAGGCCGAGGCCGACCTCAAGTCGGCGCGCGCCGCCAGCGGCCAGGCGGGCGCCGGGCTCTCCTATGCGACGGTGACGGCGCCGATCGCCGGCGTCGTCGCGCAGCGCCTGGTCGAACTGGGCGAAATGGCCGCGCTGGGCAAGCCGCTGGTCACCGTGTTCGATCCCAGGAGCCTGCGCGTCATCGCCAGCGTGCCGCAGTACAAGCTCGCCGACCTGCGCGGCGCCGCCAAAGCCAAGGTGGAATTCCCCGAGACCGGGAAATGGATCGACGCCGTGCGCGTCGAACTGCTGCCGGCGCTCGATGCGCGCAGCCATACGGTCACCGCCCGCGTCTATCTGCCGGATGATGCCGTTGGCATCATGCCGGGCATGGCGGCGCGCGTGCATTTCGTCAGCGGCCACGCCATGAAGCTGACGCTGCCGCCGGCCGCGGTGGTGCGCCGCGGCGAGGTCAGCGCGGTGTACGTGGTCGATGCGCAAGGCGCGCCGCACTTGCGCCAGGTGCGCCTGGGCGAGGCCGTCGCCGGCGGCGAACTCGAAGTCATGGCCGGCCTCGCCGCCGGCGACAAGGTGAGCCTGGAGCCGGTCAAGTCCGGCATCGCCCTCAAGCAGGGCAACTGAGGTGGGGATCTCCGGCCGCATCGCGGCGTACTTCCTGAAGAATTCCCTGACGCCGCTGATCGCGCTGATCGCGCTGCTGCTGGGCATCTTCGCCACGCTGGTGACGCCGCGCGAAGAAGAGCCGCAGATCAACGTCACCATGGCGAACGTCTTCGTGCCTTTTCCCGGCGCCTCGGCGCACGATGTCGAGAACCTCGTCGCGCGGCCGGCGGAACAGGTGCTGTCGCGCATCGCCGGCATCGACCACGTCTATTCGGTGTCGCGCCCCGGCATGGCCTTCATCACCGTCCAGTACAAGGTCGGCGAGGACCCGATCCAGGCGCTGGTGCGGCTCTACGACACCATCAACGCCAACAAGGACTGGCTCTCGCCCACCCTCGGCGTCGGCGAACCGGTGGTCAAGCCCAAGGGCATCGACGACGTGCCCATCGTCACGCTGACCTTCTACAGCGCCGATCCCGCCAAGTCGGGCTTCGAGATGGAGCAGGTGGCGCGCGCCGCCGAGATCGAGCTCAAGCGCATTCCCGGCACGCGCGACGTCACGACCGTCGGCGGCCCCGGCCACGTCATCCGCGTCGTCATGGACGCCGAGCGCATGAATGCCTACGGCGTCACGGCGCGGGACCTGAAGGCCGCGCTGCAGGTGTCGAACGCGTCGCAGCCGGCCGGCAGCCTGGTCGCCGACAACCGCGAAGTGCTGGTGCAGACCGGCACCTACATCGAGTCCGCGGCCGACGTGAAGAAGCTGGTGGTCGGCGTCTACGACGCCAAGCCGGTGTTCATGGCCGACGTCGCGCGCATCGTCGACGGCCCCGACCAGCCGTCGCGCTACGTCTGGCACGGCGACCGCAAGCAGGAATATCCGGCGGTCACGCTGGCGGTGTCGAAGAAGCCCGGCGTCAACGCCGCCGACGTCGCCGCCGCCGTCATCGCCCGCGCCGAATCGCTGCGCGGCACGGTGATTCCCGAAGGCGTCGAGTTCACGGTGACGCGCAACTACGGCGCGACGGCGACCGAGAAGGCGCAGAAGCTGATCGGCAAGCTCGTCTTCGCCACCGGCTTCGTCGTGCTGCTGGTGCTTTTCGCGCTGGGCCGGCGCGAGGCCGTCATCGTCGGCACGGCGGTGACGCTGACCCTGGCGGCGACGCTGTTCGCTTCCTGGGCCTGGGGCTTCACGCTCAACCGCGTCTCGCTGTTCGCGCTGATCTTTTCCATCGGCATTCTCGTCGACGACGCCATCGTCGTCGTCGAGAACATCCACCGCTGGAACGCGCTCCATCCGGACAAGTCGCTGGCCGAGATCATCCCGGGCGCCGTCGACGAAGTCGGCGGGCCGACGATACTCGCCACCTTCACGGTGATCGCGGCGCTGTTGCCGATGGCCTTCGTCTCCGGCCTGATGGGGCCGTACATGAGCCCGATCCCGATCAATGCCTCGATGGGCATGGCCATCTCCTTGGCCATCGCCTTCGTCGTCACGCCGTGGCTGGCACTGAAGCTCCTCAAGCCATCGCATCACGGCGCGACCGGGAACAAGACGGCGCGGCGCCTCGACGGCCTGGCGCGCCGCGTCATCTCGCCCTTCCTCGATGAGCGCACCGGCCGCGCCGCGCGGCGCAAGCTCTGGCTCGGCATCGTCGCCGCCATCGTCATGTCGGTGTCGCTGGGCGTGTTCAAGCTCGTCGTGCTGAAGATGCTGCCGTTCGACAACAAGAGCGAGTTCCAGATCGTGCTCGACATGCCGGTCGGCACGCCGCTCGAAGAGACGGCGCGCGTGCTGCGCGAGATGTCGGCCGAGCTGGCGCAGGTGCCGGAAGTGGAGAACTACCAGGCCTACGCCGGCACGGCGGCGCCGATCAACTTCAACGGCCTGGTGCGCCAGTACTACCTGCGCAGCAACCCGGAAATGGGCGACATCCAGGTGAACCTCGTCGACAAGCATCATCGCAGCCGCCAGAGCCACGAGATCGCCGTCTCCGTGCGCGAGCGGCTGATGGCGGTCGCCAGGCGCTCCGGCGGCAACGCCAAGGTCGTCGAAGTGCCGCCGGGTCCGCCGGTGCTCTCGCCCATCGTCGCCGAAATCTACGGTCCCGATTACGCCGGCCAGATCGCCGTGGCGAAGCGCGTGCGCGCCGCCTTCGAAGGCACGGCCGACATCCTCGGCGTCGACGACACCGCCGATGCCGACGCCGCGAAACTGCTGCTGCGCGTCGACCAGGGCAAGGCCGCGCTGCTCGGCGTCTCGCAGCAGGACATCGTCGATACCGTGCGCCTCGGCCTCACCGGCGAGGATGTCACGCCGGTGCACGACGCCGACTCGAAGTACGAAATCCCTGTGCGCATCACGCTGCCGGCCGAGCGCCAGGACGCGCCCGACCAGCTGCTCAAGCTCAAGGTGCGCAGCCGCGACGGCACGCTGGTGCCGGTGTCGGAAGTCGTCGAGGCGAAGCGCATGCTGCGCGAGAAGGTGATCTACCACAAGGACCTGCTGCCGGTCGTGTATGTGCTCGGCGACATGGGCGGCAAGCTCGACTCGCCGCTCTACGGCATGTTCGACGTTCGCACCCGGCTGGCCGACAGCGTCCTGCCGCAAGGCGGCCGCTTGCGCGAATACTTCATCCGCCAGCCGCGCGACCCCTACGCCGGCTACGCGCTCAAGTGGGACGGCGAATGGCAGGTCACCTACGAGACTTTCCGCGACATGGGCGCCGCCTACGCCGTCGGCCTGGTGCTGATCTACCTGCTGATCGTCGCGCAGTTCAAGAGCTACCTGGTGCCGCTGATCATCATGGCGCCGATCCCGCTGACCATCATCGGCGTCATGCCGGGCCACGCGCTGTTCGGCGCGCAATTCACGGCGACGTCGATGATCGGCATGATCGCGCTGGCCGGCATCATCGTGCGCAATTCGATCCTGCTCGTCGACTTCATCAACGAGCAGGTGGCCGGCGGCATGGACTTCGCCGAAGCGGTGATCCAGGCCGCCGCCATCCGCGCCAAGCCGATCGTGCTGACCGGGCTCGCCGCCATGCTCGGTGCCCTGTTCATCCTCGACGATCCGATCTTCTCGGGACTTGCCCTGTCGCTGATCTTCGGCATCCTGGTGTCCACCGTCCTGACGCTGGTGGTGATCCCGGTGCTCTATTTTGCGGCCATGCAGCGCCGCCTCCACGCCCAACCCCGATAGGAATCGTGCCATGACCGTCGATCGATACATCCGCATTTTCGCCGGCAGCTTCATCCTGCTCTCGCTGGCGCTGGCCCACGCCAGCGGCCAGGCCGACCTGTCGCATCTGTCCTGGCTGTGGTTCACCGCCTTCGTCGGCGCCAACCTGCTGCAAAGCGGCTTCACCCAGTTCTGCCCGCTCGAGACCATCCTCGTCAAGCTCGGCGTCGCCAAGTCCGACGACGCGGCGCGCTGCCGCACCTGAGCCGGCGGCTCGCCGCTCGCCGCCGCTGACGCCGGCGGCCGGCGCAACGCAGCGCGCGCGTTGTGCCGCATAATGCGGCAGACCCTTGCGCCTGCCAGGTTTCCCATGCACCTTCACTTTCGCCGTTACGGCCGCCTTGCCATCGCTGCCGTCGTCGCCGCCGGCCTGGCCATCACGGCGGGCGTCGCGCACTGGACGGCGCAAGGCGAGGACGCCGAGGCGCGCACCGCCTACGACGACGCCGCCGACACGTTCGTCGCGCGCGCGCAGGCGCGCCTGCGGGCGACGGCGCAGCTCGTGCATTACGTCGCCGCCGTGCAGCGCGTGCGCGGCGGCGTGGCCAGGCCGACGCTCGCGGCCTATGCGCGCGAGCTCGACATCCGGCTCCAATACCCGGGCTTCGTCGCCATGGGCATCGTCGCGCGCGGCGGCACCGCCGGCGGCCGGCCCGGCGCCGCGCGCTGGCCGGTCAGCTACGTCGATTCCGACGAGCCGCACGGACGCGTGGCGCCAGGCTACGACATGGGCGCCGCGCCCGGCCTGCGCGCCGTCCTCGACACCGCCCGCGATTCCGGCAGCGTCGCCGGCAGCAGCGGGCTCGATACCGGGCTCGGCGGCCCGCCGGGTTTCATCCTCGTCCATCCGCTCTACGCCGGCGGCGCGCTGCCGACCGACCTCGCCGCGCGCCGGCGGCTGATCGCCGGCTTCGTCTTCGTCATGTTCGACGCCCGCAGCCTGTTGGCGGACCTGGTCGAGCCGCTGCCCGCCGGCGTCGCCGTCCGCGTGCTCGCCGGCGCGTCCCGGCGCGGCGCCGAGCGCGTGCTCTACGATTCGCTGCCGAACGTGCCGCGCACCGCCGCCAGCGACGCGCACCGGCAGATCGAGCCGGTGGGCGGCGAGTCGTGGCTGCTGGAAGCCGCCAGGATCGGCACCTATGCCGATGACATCGACCGCGACCGCTCGCGCCTGGTGCTGGCGCTCGGCGT
>JAQTNK010000041.1 GCA_028713915.1 Rhodocyclaceae bacterium
GCCCCACAGGCGCAACGGGACGTGCGGCACGGCGAAGGATTCGCCGAGGTGCGAATACAGCGCATGCAGCACGGCGGCGTTGTCGGTGGCGGCGGGCAGCGAGACGGCCAGCTTGTGCACCTTGGCGGCGATGCCGTCGTTCTCCTCGCCGAAGCGGATCAGTTCGGCGAGCTTGGCTTCGAGCTGCTTGACCTTGTCGCGCAGCGCGCCCATCTGCCGCTCGGTGATCGAGATCGCCTTGCCGCCGTGGGGGTTGGAAATGACGAGCTGGGTCAGGAGTTCGGCGTAGTGGTCGAAGAACTGGGGATGGTCTTGCAGGTAGCGGGCGACTTCGTCGGCTTTCATTGGATTTCCTCGGGAATATCGATTTCGCCGTCGAAGACGGTGACGGCCGGGCCGGTCATCAGCACCGGTGCGCCGGGGCCGGCCCAGGCGATGGCCAGCATGCCGCCGCGCGTCTGTACCTCCACCGGGCTGTCGAGCAGGCCGCGGCGGATGCCGGAAACGACGGCGGCGCAGGCGCCGGTGCCGCAGGCCAGCGTTTCGCCGGCGCCGCGCTCATGGACGCGCAGGCGAATCGCATGGCGGCCGGCGATCTGCATGAAGCCGGCATTCACGCGCTGCGGGAAGCGTTCGTGGGTTTCGATCAGCGGCCCCTGTGCCGCCACCGGCGCGGTGTCGACGTCGTCGACCACTTGCACTGCGTGCGGATTGCCCATCGAGACGACGCCGATGTCGATGTCGCGCGCGCCGACCCGCAGCTGCTGCACCGGCGCATCCGAAGTGCCGGCGAAGGGAATCTCGGCCGGCTGGAAGCGCGGCACGCCCATGTCGACGGTGACTTCGCCGTTGGCTTCCAGCCGCGGCGCGATGAGGCCGCGCAGCGTTTCGACGCGGATCTCGCGCTTGGCCGTCAGGCCTTTCTCATGGACGAAGCGGGCGAAGCAGCGCGCGCCGTTGCCGCATTGCTCGACCTCGCCGCCGTCGGCGTTGAAAATGCGATAGCGGAAGTCGGCGTCCGCGCGCTGCGGCTTTTCGACCACCAGCAGCTGGTCGCAGCCGACGCCGAAGTGGCGGTCGGCGAGGAAGCGCACTTGCGCCGGCGTCGGCACGAAGGCCTGGTTGATGGCATCGAGCACGACGAAGTCGTTGCCCAGGCCGTGCATCTTGGTGAAGCGGATTTTCATGCCAGCAACGCGCGGTAGTCCTTGAAGATGCAGCGGTCCATGACGACGACGATGCCCGCCGCCTGGGCACGGCGCGCGGCGGCCTCGTTGACCACGGTCTCCTGCAGCCAGAGCCTTTTGGCGCCGATGGCGATGCACGCGTCGACGATTTCGTCGACGGCGTCGGGCGCGCGAAAGACGTCCACGAGGTCGGGCACCTCCGGCAGATCGGTGAGCCGCGCATACGCCTTTTCGCCGAGCCCTTCGGCGATCAGCGGCCGGACGGGAATGATGCGGTAACCGAAGTCCTGCAGCGCGCGGCTGACGTTGTAGCTGGGGCGGTTCGGCTTGGGCGAGAAACCGACGACGGCGATGGTCTTCACCGTGCGCAGGATTTCGCGGATGACTTCGGGCGGAGGATTCTTGAACATTGGAAAATCATACCCGAGGGCGGCGCCGCCAGTACGCGAATAGGCGGCTCAATAGACCCCTTTTTCGCCGGGCGGACGGGTTTTGAAGCGCCGGTGCAGCCAGAAATACTGTTCGGGAATCTTCAGCACTTCGCTTTCGATGAAGGCGTTCATGCGCCGCGTGTCGGCCTCGATGCTCGCGCCCGGGTAGTCCTGCCACGGCGCGCCGATGGCGACGACATAGCCGTCGCCGTCCATGCGCGTGATGACCGGCAGCACCGCCGCGCCGGCCATGCGCGTCAGCCGCGAGAGGCCGGTGATGGTCGCGGCGGGCACGCCGAAGAACGGCATGAAGATGGTGTCGCGCTCGCCGTAGTCCATGTCGGGCAGGTAGTAGAAAGGCTTGCCCTCCTTCATCGCCTTGATCGCCTTGCGCGTGCCTTCCTGGCGCGACAGCAGCAGCGATTCGCCATAGCGCATGCGGCCGTCATAGAGCGCGGCATTGAACATGAGGTTCTTCTGGTTGGCGTAGATGCTGACCATGCCCAGTTCGAGCGTCAAGCGCGTCCAGCCCATGTCGAGACCGACGAAATGCGGCACCAGCAGGATGACGGGACGGCCCTTGACGGCGTCGAGATGCTCGAGGCCGTCGAAGCGCACGATGCGGCGGATGCGAGCCGCGGAGGCCCACCACAGCAGGCCGCGTTCGAGAAAGCTGCGGCCGAAGGCGGCGAAGTGGCGGCAGGCCAGCGTGCGGCGCTCGCGCTCCGTCATCTGCGGGAAGCACAGGCGCAGGTTGGTGAGCGCGACATGGCGCCGGCTGCTGCCGAAGAAATAGATCAGGCAACCCAGCCCGCGGCCGAGCGGCGCGAGCAGGCGCAAGGGCAGCCAGTGGCACAGCCACATCAGGGATAGCGCGATTCGTGTCATGCGGGATGGGGAGCGCCGGCGGGCGCCTTGTAGCGGTTGTAGCCCCAGAGGTACTGCTCGGGGCAATGGCGGATCAGGCTTTCGAGCTCGGCGTTGATCTGCGCGACGCGGGCGGCGAGGTCGCCCGTCAGCGGCCGCGACAACGGGAAGAGCTTGAGATGGTAGCCGGCGCCGTAGTAGAGGCGCTCGGCGTAGGCGAACAGCACCGTGGCGCCGGTCTCGGCCAAGCGCGCCGCCAGCGTCATGGTATAGGCCGGGCGGCCGAAGAACGGCGCCCAGATGCCCTCGCCGGCGCCGGGCGCCTGGTCGGGCAGCATGCCGGCGGCCTCGCCGGTCCGCAGCGCCTTGATCAGCCGGCGCACGCCGGAAAGATCGGCGGGAGCGAGGCGCAGGTTGGCGCCGCGGCCATCCTCGATCAACGAGGCCAGCCAGGCCTGCCGAGGACGGCGGTAGAGCACGGTCATGGGCCGGTAGCGCGCGTAGTACTGCGCGGTGATCTCGAAGCAGCCCAGGTGCGGGGTCAGGAAGAGGATGCCGCGCCCGTCGGCCCAGGCGCCCTCGACCAGTTCCCAGCCGCTGACCTTGACGACGCGGCCGGCGACCTCGGCGTGCGGGCGCAGCCAGATCTTCGGCAGTTCGAGGATGCCCTTGCCCGCTTCGGGGATGGCGGCCGCCTTGGCCTCGCCGAGCCCGGCCAGGGCGATGTTCTCGCGCAGGTGGCGGCGATAGGTGGGCGACAGCAGCCACACCAGCCAGCCGAGCAACGCGCCCAGGTTATGCAACACGGGCAGGGGCAGACGCGCGAGAAGACGGAACAGAATCCCCATGTTTCGTGTGGCCAAGCCGGTTTGACCGGCGCGAAGATAAAGCGCTAATATTACCGCTTCCGCTGAGTTAATCAGGACAACTTGCAGGGCGGGAAGGCGATGCCGCAAGGCGCGCCGACAAAATCTGCTAAAGCGTCGCCTGCTCCACCCCGAGCCGGTAACGCCGGACGAACCACGGGGACACACAGGAGCAGGGACCATGACGCAAGAGCATTTCTTCACCTCGGAATCCGTTTCCGAAGGCCACCCGGACAAGGTTGCCGACCAGATTTCCGACGCCATCCTCGACGCCATCCTGGCGCAGGACGCCCACTCGCGCGTCGCCGCCGAGACGCTGTGCAACACCGGCCTCGTCGTGCTGGCCGGCGAAATCACCACCACGGCCAACGTCGACTACATCAACGTCGCGCGCAACGTGCTGAAGCGCATCGGCTACGACAACACCGAATACGGCATCGACTACAAAGGCTGCGCCGTGCTGGTGGCCTACGACAAGCAAAGTCCCGACATCGCCCAGGGCGTGAACAAGGCCTACGACGACAACCTCAACCAGGGCGCCGGCGACCAGGGCCTGATGTTCGGCTACGCCTGCGACGAAACGCCCGTGCTGATGCCGCTGCCGATCTACCTGTCGCACCGCCTCGTCGAGCGCCAGTCGCAACTGCGCCGCGACGGCCGCCTGCCCTGGCTGCGCCCCGACGCCAAGTCGCAAGTCACCATCCGCTACAAGGACGGCAAGGCCGACTCCATCGACACCGTGGTGCTGTCGACCCAGCATTCGCCCGAGATGTCCGACGGCCCGAAGATGAAGGCCTCGGCGATCGAAGCGGTCATCGAGGACATCATCAAGCCGGTGCTGCCGAAGGAACTCATCAAGGGCCAGATCAAGTACCTGGTGAACCCCACCGGCCGCTTCGTCGTCGGCGGCCCGCAGGGCGACTGCGGGCTGACCGGCCGCAAGATCATCGTCGACACCTACGGCGGCGCAGCGCCCCACGGCGGCGGCGCCTTCTCCGGCAAGGACCCGTCCAAGGTCGACCGCTCGGCCGCCTACGCCGCGCGCTACGTGGCGAAGAACATCGTCGCCGCCGGGCTCGCCAGCCGGTGCCAGGTGCAGATCTCCTACGCCATCGGCGTCGCCGAACCGACCAGCGTGTGGGTGACGACGCAGGGCACCGGCAAGGTCTCCGACGAGAAGATCGCCGAACTGGTGAAGCAGCACTTCGACCTGCGCCCGAAAGGCATCGTGCAGATGCTCGACCTGCTGCGCCCGATCTACGAAAAGACCGCCGCCTACGGCCACTTCGGCCGCGACGAGCCGGAATTCACTTGGGAAAATACCGACAAAGCAGCGGCGCTGCGCGCCGATGCCGGGCTGTAGAACTGCCCGCTGTGCGCGGGGCGCCATGCGCCTCGCGCACGTCATTCACGGCGCGTCGCGCAGCAAGGCAACCAGCGCCGCCTTTTCCATCGGGCGCCCAGTCAAGTACCCCTGCAGCAGGTCGCAGCCGCAGGCGCTGAGGCAGTCGCGCTGCGCCTGCGTCTCGACGCCCTCGGCGACGACGCGCAAGCCGATCGCGTGCGCCATGCCGACGATGCCGACAACGATGGCGACACTTTCGGCGTTGTCGGGCAGGTCGCGGACGAAGCTCATGTCGATCTTGAGCTTGTCGACCGGCAGGCGCTTGAGGTAATTCAGCGACGAGTAGCCGGTGCCGAAATCGTCGATGGCGATGCGGATGCCGGAGTCGACCAGTCCCGCCAGCGCGGCGCGACGGTCTTCCAGCCGTTCCATCAGCATGCTTTCGGTCAGTTCGATCTCGACGTCAGCGGGCCGCAGGCCGTTGTCCCGCAGCGCCGCCGCCGTTTCGGCCGCGACGTCGCCCTGCATGAACTGGCGCGCCGAGACGTTCACCGCCACGACCGGCACGCGCAGGCCCTGGCCGCGCAATTCGGCGATGTCGCGGCAGACCTGCGCCAGCACGACGCGGCCGACTTCCATGATGAGGCCGGATTCCTCCGCCACCGGAATGAACTCGCCGGGCAGGATGATGCCGCGGCTGGCATGGCGCCAACGCACCAGCGCTTCGAGGCCGGCGATGGCGCCGGTCGCCGTCGCCACCTGCGGCTGATAGACGACATAGAGCTCGCCGTGCGCGATGGCCTGGCGCAGGTCGGCTTCGATGTCGAGGCGGCGCCGCACCATGTCGCCGATCTCGTCGGAAAAGAATTGATGGTTGCCCTTGCCCATCTGCTTGGCGTGATACATCGCCAGGTCGGCATGGTGCAGCAGGTCCTCCGCGGCGGTGCCGTCCTGCGGCACCATGGCGATGCCGATGCTGAGGCCGACATAGACCGGCGTGCCGCCCGGGCTGAACGGCTGCGCCATCGCGCCGATCAGGTTGGTCGCGATCCTGGCGGCAGCGCCGGGCGATACCGCGTCGACGAGAATGGCGCCGAATTCGTCGCCGCCGATGCGGGCGATCACGTCGGCGGCGCGCAGCGTGGCGCGCAAGCGCTCGCCGATGCCGCGCAAGACGCGATCGCCGATATTGTGGCCGAGCATGTCGTTCACCTTCTTGAAGCCATCGACGTCGATGAACAACAACGCCGAGCCGCTGCCGTCGCGCTGGTGCCGACGCACGGTCTGCTCCAAGGCCAGTTCGAAGGCGTGGCGATTGGCGAGCCCGGTGACGTTGTCATAGAGCGCCATATGCTCGAGCCGGCGCTCCGCCTCCGCCATGCGCCAGCGCAGGCGCCGGCTGGCGAAATGGCCCACCAGCATGGCCACGGCGGCGATCAGCAGCAGGCTGGCGAGGAAGTTCATCTGGCTGCGATAGACGCTGTCGAGCGTCGCCCGCAGCACGATGGTGCCGACCGGCTGGCCTTCGATAGCCACGGTTTGGGCGACGACGACATGGCGGCCGGTGAAGACGATCGCGGGCGCCGGCGCCTTCGCGCCGAGCCCGTTTTCGCCGGGGCGGCGAAACGCCGCCAGCAGCGTGCCGTCTTGCCGGTACAACGCCGCTTCGACCACGGACGGGGAAGGCGCGACGATCGACACCATCTCGCGGCCCGCGCGCTCGTCGTCGAATGCGAGGACGGCGCTGGCATTGGTGCCCAGCATCGACGCCTGGATGGCGAGATCGTCGACGAAGCCTTCCTTTTCCGCGTACCAATGCTCGAAGCCGAGGACGATGACGGCGAGGAGGAAAGCGCTCCCGATGGAGAGCACATTGAGCAGCACGTACTTGCGGCCGTGGGCTGAATCCATCGGCTACTCCAGGACTTGCCGCGCCAGGCGCAGGAGCTTGGAACTCGCCGTCAAGCGCGCGCGGCGCAGCGCAGCGAGATCGATATCGAAGGCGATGCGCGAGCCGACCGTGGCGAGACCGATCATCGCGCCGCGATCGAGGGCGCTCGCGCCCTCGCCGATGACCAGCAGCGGCTGCGTCTTGGCCGCCGCCGCGGCGCGGGCCAGGGCCGCGGGATTGCCGCCTTCCACCACGGCCGCCCCGCAAGTCCACAACTTCTCCGGCGCATTGCCGACGAGCTGCAGCGCCAGCCGCCGGCCGTGGACGGATTTGTCGACGAAGCCTTCCAGCGCGGACGCCAGCGCTCCGCCCTCGAACAGGCAAAGCCTGAAGTCGCCGCCCGGGCCGTCGGCCGGCCAATCGATGAACAACAGCAGGTTGTAGATGACGGCGGCCTTGACGGGCGCTTCCGCCGCCGGCTCGGGTTCGGCGCGGACGGCAACGGCGGCGAAAAGAGCCCAGGCGATCGCCGCGCAGCAGAGCCGGCGCTTCATCGGAACCCGATCTCCCAGCGCACGCGCACTTGCAGGCCATCCGACTGCAGGGCGTCCTGGCGATCCTCGGGAGCGGCCGGATCGAGGTAGCGTTTGCCCGCGAGGTTGTAGAGGCCGACGCTCCAGGCGCCGCGCGGCCCCATGTCCGTCTGGCGCAGCGTGAGGTTCGCGGTGACGTAGCCCGGCACGGAATCCGCAACCGTGCGTCGTGCCGACAGGCCCTGCAGGCTGAGGCCCAGCGACCATCCGCCGGCCGGCGGTCCGTCGACGAACAGCTTGCCGACACGGTGCGGCGAGTTGGCCGGCTCGCCGCCGCCGGGCTGCTCCACGCGCTGCCAGACGAGGTTGCCGCGCAGCCGCCAGCCGCCCGTCAGCAGGGTCTCCGCTTCCGTCTCCCAGCCGCGCGCCTGCGTCTCCCCCGGCTGATTGCGGAACACCAGCAGGTTGTCGGCCGGGTCGACCACCTGGCCGATGAGATCGTGCAGCGTGTTGCTGAAGCGGCCGATGCCCAGGCGCAGCGTCGGCGTCGGCGTGACGTCGACGGCGACTTCGCGCGTCGTGATGCGCTCCGGCTTGAGGTCGGGATTGCCTTTCTGCGTTATGCCATCGCCATAGTGGCGCTCGTAGTCGTTGGCCGGCCGGAAGGCTTTGCCGTAGATCAGCTTGGCCGTCGCCGCGGAGGTCGGCCGGTAGATCAGGGCGACGCGCGGCGATGCCATGTCCGGTTGGCCTTGCTGGTCGTCCAGACGCGCGCCGAGATTGGCGAGCCAGTGCGGAGCGAAGCGCCATTCGTCCTGCACGAAAGCGCCGAAGCCGCCGCCCTTGTGGCTGTCGTCGAGCTTGTCAGGCCCCGGCGCGACGTCGAAGTTGCGCTGCTCGAGCAGCGGCTGGCGGCGCACTTCGGCGCCGAACAGCCAGGCATGATCGCGCCAGCCGGCATAGCGCAACTGGTATTCCGCCGCCCACCAGACGGTGCGCGTGACGTCGCGGTTGGTGGGCGCGCCGGCGAACGGATAGTCGGCATCGTAGCGGTAGCCGCCGCCATGCAGCCGGACTTCCTCGTCCCAGCCGGCGGCGAGCGCGCGGCTGTGCGCGAGATCCGCCTGCAGGCTCTGGTCGCGGGCGAAATTGCCCGGCGTGTCGAAGGCCGTGCCGAAATACGCGGTCGGCACGTCCTTGCTGCGCCAGGAGTAGCTCAAGCTGCCGCGCCAATTCTCCCAACTGGCCTTGAGCAGCCCCTTGACGTAACGCTCGCCGTCGAGATGGTGAGCGACGCCGTCGGCGCCCGGGCCTTCGAACTCGGCGAAATGCAGGTCGTCGCCGCGGCGGCCGTACACGCTCAGGCCCGCGACCCAGTCGAGGCCGTTGCTTTCGAGCCGCCCGCTGAGGATGCTGGCGCGCGCCAGGCGGCCGCTGCCGGCGTCGAAGCTGACGCGCGTGCCGTCGAGATCGGCGCCCGTCCAGAGCACGGCGTTGGCGATGCCGAACAGCGCATTGCCGCCGTATAACGCGGACGACGGGCCGGGCACGAACTCCAGCCGCTTGACCCAATCGATTTCCAGCGGCGCCTCGTAGCCGATCATGGCCTGGTCGTAGACCGGGTCGTTGGTGCGCGCGCCGTCCTGCAGCAGCAGGATGCGCGAGTTGTAGTCGCCGGTGCGGCCGAAGCCGCGCACGCCCAGATAGGTATAGGTGCGATCGTGGGTCGTATAGACGCCGGGCGCCATTTGCAGCGCCTCGCCGAGGTCGCGAAAGCCGAAGCGGCGAATGTCGTCGGCCGTGATCACGGTGGCCGTCGACGGCGTCTCGGACAGCGGCTGGTCGTGGCGGGATGCGCCGGTGACTTCGACGTTCAGCAAGTCCTCGAGGGACATGCGCGCGAGATCGTCGGCGGCCGAGGCCGTCGCGGCGATGGCGACGAGCGCTGCCGTCGCCATCCCGGCCCGAAGTGCGCGCATCGTTTCCCCCGCCTCTCCCTTTGGTATTAGGCGCAATGTTAGCCCGGTTTTGCCGCGGCCGGCAGCTGGCGCGACGATTTGGTGGCGCTGGCGACTGCGGGGCGCCGCGGCAGCGCCGCCGATGTTTATAACGCCGCCCCGATCACCGCCGCCAGGGCGAATGCCGCGAGCACCAGGCGGCCCAGCGAATAGCCGCCGACGCGCGCCGGCAGGCCGAGCAGCAGCAGGCGCCAGGCGCCGAAGCCGACCAGCGCCGCGGTGACGGCGATCGGCAGCAGCAGCTGGTCGAGGCCCGGCGGCCAGCCGGCGGCGGAGCGCAGGCCGGCGACGATCAGGCGCGCATCCCAGCCCAGGAGCGAGGTGGCGATCAAGAGCAGCAGCCCGCCGCTGGCGACGGAAAAGAAGCGTTCAAGGGCGGATGCGTCGTCGGACATGAGATTTCTCGCTGAGAAAATGCCGCATGATTCCCGCTTAATGCTTTCACTGCAAGCGATTTCCCGCGGCGCGCGCTTTCCCCCATTAGTGCCGAGGTCGGCCGACCCGCAAAAAATTTCATCCACTGCCGGCCGGATTGCCGCTAGTTTTTGCCGCCAGTCCCTGTCGCCAAGGAGGCCCACCATGCTTTGCCTGCAACAATGCATCGATCTTTGCGAGCTGACGCCGGAGGAAGCGCAGGCCGTGCGCGAGCGCGCCACGCTGGAAGAGATTCTCGCCATCCAGGCGGAGTGCCGGAACATCCGCGACGGCGGCGCAGGCGCCGATCCCGCGGAGAGCATGCGGTGCGGCATGTTGAACATGCGCAACCAGCTGATCGAGGAAGTCGAGGCCGCCGGCGACTTCGACGACCTGGAGAACGTCGTCCATCACTACTGCGCCTACGCGCTGGCCCGCGACACGATCGGCAGCGATGGCGCCGAGGGCGGATGACGCCGCCCGGGCGAACCCGTATAATCCGCGCATTCCGAGGAGCGCTGCAAGAGGGTTCCCTCCCAGGCTCGGTTTCATGAGAACGGCGCTCACCTGATCAACCCGTGCCGGGCACGGGAAGCGGGTGAGCCTAGGCCCCAGCGGCCGTCTGCCCCTTCCGCCCGTCACACCTGTTCAAGGATTGCATATGAACGCTGTGACCGAAGACTTCATTGTTGCCGACCTGAAACTGGCCGATTGGGGCCGCAAGGAAATCCGCATCGCGGAGACCGAGATGCCGGGCCTGATGGCGATCCGCGAGGAGTTCGCCAAGAGCCAGCCGTTGAAGGGCGCGCGCATCACCGGTTCCTTGCACATGACCATCCAGACCGCCGTGCTGATCGAGACGCTCACCGCCCTCGGCGCGCAAGTGCGCTGGGCCTCGTGCAACATCTTCTCGACCCAGGACCACGCCGCCGCGGCCATCGCCAGGGACGGCATCGCCGTCTTCGCCGTCAAGGGCGAATCGCTGGTCGACTACTGGGACTACACGCATCGCATCTTCGAGTGGCCGGATCACGGCTACTCGAACATGATCCTCGACGACGGCGGCGACGCCACGCTGCTGCTGCACCTGGGCGCGCGCGCCGAGAAAGACATCACGGTGCTGGACAAGCCGGACAGCGAAGAAGCCACCGTGCTTTACGCCAGCATCAAGGCGAAGCTCGCCGTCGACAAGACCTGGTACTCGACGCGGCTGGCGCAGATCAAGGGCGTCACGGAAGAGACCACCACCGGCGTGCACCGCCTCTACCAGATGCACGAGCGCGGCGAACTGAAGATCCCGGCGATCAACGTCAACGATTCCGTCACCAAGTCCAAGTTCGACAACCTCTACGGCTGCCGCGAATCGCTGGTCGACGGCATCAAGCGCGCCACCGACGTCATGATCGCCGGCAAGGTCGCGCTGATCGCCGGCTACGGCGACGTCGGCAAGGGCTCGGCGCAGGCCATGCGCGCGCTGTCGGCGCAAGTCTGGGTCACCGAAGTCGATCCGATCTGCGCCTTGCAGGCGGCGATGGAAGGCTACCGCGTGGTGACCATGGAATATGCCGCCGACAAGGCCGACATCTTCGTCACCTGCACCGGCAACTATCACGTCATCACCCACGACCACATGGCGAAGATGAAGGACCAGGCCATCGTCTGCAACATCGGCCACTTCGATTCCGAGATCGACGTCGCCTCGATCGAGAAATACCAGTGGGAAGAAATCAAGCCGCAGGTCGATCACGTCATCTTCCCTGACGGCAAACGCATCATCCTGCTCGCCAAGGGCCGCCTGGTGAACCTCGGCTGCGCCACCGGCCACCCGAGCTACGTCATGTCGTCCTCCTTCGCCAACCAGACCATCGCGCAGATCGAGCTGTTCACGCGCAATGCCGACTATCCGGTGGGCGTCTATACGCTGCCCAAGCACCTGGACGAGAAAGTGGCGCGGCTGCAGTTGAAGAAGCTCAACGCCCAGCTATCGACGCTGACGGACGAGCAGGCGGCCTACATCGGCGTGCCGGTGAGCGGTCCCTACAAGGCCGAGCACTACCGGTACTGAGCCATGGCCATGAGGTCGTTCCACGCCCGCACGCCGAAAGGCGAACGCGACGACGAAGGCGTCGCGCCGACGCCGCCGACGCCGCCGCGCGACCGCCACGGCCTCATGCGCGCGGACGCGCTGCTCCTGGCGCGCGGGCTCGCGCCCTCGCGCACGGTGGCGCAGCGCATGATTGCCGCCGGCCGCGTCAGCGGACCCGACGGCCGCATCGACAAGCCGTCGCACGAACTCGCCGGCGACGCCGCGTTGCAAGTGCGCGACGACGCCGACGACCGCTACGTTTCGCGCGGGGGCCTCAAGCTCGCCGGCGCGCTGGCGCATACCGGCATGGACGTGCGCGGCCGCAGCTGCCTCGATGTCGGCCAAAGCACCGGCGGCTTCACCGACTGCCTGTTGCAGGCCGGTGCTGCGCGCGTCATCGGCGTCGATGTCGGCCACGCGCAGTTGCGGGCGAAGCTGCGCGACGATCCGCGCGTGGTCTGCATCGAAGGCATCAACGCGCGCGCCCTGGCGCGCGACGAGCTCGGCGAACATTCCCCGGCGGCCGGCTTCGACCTCGTCGTCGCCGACATCAGCTTCATTTCGCTGACGCTGGTGCTGCCGCAATTGCCGGCGCTGCTGGCGCGCGGCGGCGACATGCTGCTGCTGGTCAAGCCGCAGTTCGAGATGGGCAGCCCGCAGGCCGTCGGCAAGGGCGGCGTGGTGCGCAATCCGGCGCACTATCCGCAGGTGGAAGCGAAGCTGCGCGCGGCCTGCGCGGCGGCGCAACTGGACGTGCGCGACTGGTTCGAGAGCGCCATCGTCGGCGGCGATGGCAACCGCGAATTCTTCATTTGGGCCCAACATGGACAAACCTGAACTTTCCATCGAATTCTTCCCGCCGCAGACGCCCGAAGGCGCCGAAAAGCTGCGCGCCACCTGGGCCAAGCTGGCGCTGCTGAAGCCGGCGTTCTTCTCCGTCACCTTCGGCGCCGGCGGCTCGACGCAGGACCGCACCTTCGAGACCGTGGCGGAAATCCGCGCCGCCGGACTCACCGCGGCGCCGCACATCTCCTGCATCGGCTCGACGCGCGAACGCGTGCGCGCCATCCTCGACCGCTACCGCGCTGCCGGCATCGACCGCATCGTCGCGCTGCGCGGCGACCTGCCCTCGGGCATGGCCGACGCCGGCGAGTTCCACTATGCCAACGAACTGGTCGAGTTCATCCGCCAGGAGACCGGCGACTGGTTCCGCATCGAGGTCGCCGCCTACCCCGAGTGGCATCCGCAGGCGAAGAATCCGCAGGAGGACTTGCGCAACTTCAAGCGCAAGGTCGACGCCGGCGCCGATGCCGCGATCACCCAGTTCTTCTTCAGCGCCGACGCCTACGAGAACTTCGTCGCCGAGGCGCGCGCGCTCGGCGTCGCCGTGCCCATCGTTCCCGGCATTATGCCGATCGCATCGTTCAGCAAGCTCGCCCGCTTCGCCGACAACTGCGGCGCCGACATCCCGCGCTGGATGCGCCGGAAGTTCGAAAGCTACGGCGACGATGCCGATTCGATTCGCGCCTTCGGCCTCGACGTGGTGACGCAGCTGTGCCAGCGCCTGCTCGCGCGCGGCGCGCCGGGCCTGCACTTCTACACGCTCAACCAGGCCGGGCTGACCACGGAAATCGTCAAGCGACTGGGCTGGCAGGACGGCCGCAGCTAGCCTTCGTCGGCGGTCGTCCGGCTCTGCGCCAGCGTCTGCTGGACGATGGCGCGCAGCTTGCCGGGCCGCACCGGCTTGGTCAGCAGGGTGAAGCGGCGGCGGGCCGCCCCCTCGACGAGGCGTTCGTCGGCGTCGGCGCCGATGAGCACCACGGGCACCGGCCCGAAGCGCCGGCGTAGCGCCATGCCCGCGGCGACGCCGTCTTCGTCTCCGGGCAGGCGGTAGTCGGAAATCACCAGGTCAGGCGCCTTGCCCGCCTCCTCGCACAAGCGCACGGCCTCGACCGAAGACGCCGCGCCGACGACCAGGCAACCCCAGCCGGAGAGCAGGCCGATCATGCTGGCCGCATTCGGGACATCGTCCTCGAGCACGACGACGGTGCCGTCGATGCGCCCGCTCGGCATCGCTTCGGGCACGTCGGCCAGCGCCGCCGCCTCCGCTCGGCCCAGCGGCACGTCGACCCAGAACACCGAGCCGCGCCCGGGCACGGAACGCAGGCCGAGCGGCAAGTCGAGCAGCTGCGACAGGCGCTCGCAAATGGCCAGGCCCAGGCCGAGTCCCTTGTCCCGGTTGCGCTCGGGATTGCCAAGCTGGACGTATTCGCTGAAGACGTCGCGCAGATGATCGGGCGGAATGCCCATGCCGGTATCCCAGACCTGCAGCCGCGCCTTGTCGCCGCGCCGCCGGCAGGCCACCAGCACGCCGCCTTGCGTCGTGTAGCGCAAGGCGTTGGCGACAAAGTTGACCAGGATGCGCAGCAGCAGGCCCGGATCGGTCTGCAGCCACAGCGCGCTCGGGCGGATGCGCAGCCGCAGCTGCTTCTCGTCGGCGGGGCCGGCATGGTCGAGCGCCAGGCGCGCGAACAGGTCGGCCGCGGCGAAATCGGCCGGCTTGACGGCGACCATGCCGGCATCGAGCCGGGAGATGTCGAGCAAGGTGTCGAGCAAGTCCTGCAAGGCCTGCACCGACGCGTCGATGTGGCCGACCAGCGGCCGCACGTCGGGGCCGTGCCGCAACTGCGCGAGCCGCGAGACGAACAGTCCCAGCGCATGCAGCGGCTGACGCAGGTCGTGGCTGGCGGCGGCGACGAAGCGCGTCTTGGCGGCATTGGCGCGCTCGGCTTCCTCCTTGCGGGCGCGCAGTTCGGCGGTCGCGGCGTCGATCTGCTGCATCAGGGAATCCTGCGCCAGGCCGATGCGCTGCGCCATGCTGTTGATGCCGTCCTCGAGATTCGGCATGACGGCGGCAGCATCGGGCCGCACGCGCGCCGCGAGGTCGCCGCGGCCGATGCGGTCGACGACGTCGCCGATATGCAGGATCGGCCGGATGACGCCGGCGGCGATGCCCAGCGCCAGCCAGGCCGCCAGCAGCGCGCCGCCGAGGGCGATGCCGACGCCGATCAAGAGCTGCCGCGTGCGCTCCGCGTCGAGATGCTGCCGCGACATTTCGATGACGACGTAGCCGTCGATCTGCGGCGCCGCGTCCGGCGCGCCGCTGTCGGAATAGATGTCGTCGACCGCCAGCAGCGGCCGGCCGATCGGCACCACGGCGACGGTGATGCTGCCGCTCTGGAACAGCCGTTCGGCGCGGGAAACGGCCGGCGGCAGCGCCAGGGTCGAGGCGCCGCTGCTGGCGAGCGGATGGCCGGCGGCGTCAAGGACGGTGGCCGCGACGACGTCGGGATCGCCGGCCAGGGTGGCGCGCGTCATGGCCTGCAAGGCTTTGCGGCTGCCGGAAAAGACGCCGAACTCGGCGGCGCTCGCCAGTTGCCGGGCATCGGCGCGAACGCGCGCCTGCAGCGCTTCGTCGAGGCCGCGGTACTGGCGGTCGAGCAGGATGGCCGCCAGGGCCAGCGCCACGACGATGGCAGGCAGCACGGTGGCCGTCAGCAGACGGACGCGCAATCCGGGTCGCTTCATGGCGCATGCTCCTTCGAACGCAACAGCTCGGTCCACTTCTCCGCGGCATCGTTGTCGACGGCGATTCCCAGCGAGCGGGCGACGTCCGCATTGACGCCGACCGCGAACTCGCGCGGTGCCTGCGGCGGCGGCAGCGGCCGGCCGGCGAGCACGGCGCGCGCGATTTCGCCGGCCTGCGCGCCGACCTGAGCGGGCGTCGAATACAGCGCCAGCAGCGCGCCGGCCTTGATGTAGGCGGGCGAGAAGCCGACCAGCGGAATGCCGCGCCGGTAGGTGGTGGTGAGGATGTTCTGGATCGTCAGGCCGTTGAAGACCTGCGGGTCCGGCAGCGCCAGCAAGACGTCCGACTCGTCGAGCAGTTCCTGCAGCAACGGAAACAGATTGCGGTCGGCCCCGGCCTCGACCGCCGCCAGCGTCATGCCGCGCTCGGCGGCGGCGCGCCGCAGTTGCGGCGCCGCCGCCTTCGACTCGGGGCCGAGCAGCACGCCGACGCGGCGGCGCTCGGGCAGGGCCAGCCGCAGCAGGTCGAGCTGGCGCGCCGCCGGCTGATCGAGAAAGATGGCCGACCGCGCCCGGCCGAAGCGCCCGGCCTTGTCGGCGGAACGCTCGAACGCGGCGCGCGGCAGCAGCGTCGCCAGCAGCGGCGCACGCACGTCGCTCTCGGCCAGGCCGGCGAAGGCGCCGCTGCCGACGGCCACCACCAGCCGCGGCGGCGGGCGCGGCGACGCCAGGAACTGCTGCCAGGTCTGGATCTCCACCGTCGCCACGCCGCCGCGCAAAATTTCCCGCCGCGCCGCCTCGGCGGTCTCGGCGTAGGCGCTGCCGTTGTCGGACAGCGCCAGCCACACCGTATCCTCCACCGCCGCCGGCAGCGCCGATGTATATGTCATCAGGCACAGGCAAACGAGGGCGAGGATTCGGTGGGCGCGGAACACAGCTTCAGTATTCGAGGCGCAGCGTGACGTAGCCGCGCGGCGCGAGCACCTCGTCCGGACGGTACTCGGCATGGTGGGCGCCGTCGCCCTGCACGGCGAAAGCCAGTTCGCCGCGCGTCGGCCCGATGCGGAAAGGATAGGCCAGGCGCCAGTCGAGGCGCGTATAGCTCGGCACGCGCGTGTTCGACGTCCATTGCACGGCGCCCACCGCACTGTAGATCGCCGACAAGTTGAAGCCTCCCGGCAGCTGCTGCATCAGCATCGCGGTGGTGTTGCGCGTCGGCGCGGACGCGTTGGCCTGAATCTCGGCCTGAAGGATCTCCCGCGGCGTGAGCGGCGTGATCGCCAACTGCTGCGTGATGGCGAGGGGATTGTCGGGCAGATGGAATTGCTGGAACAGCCTGACGAACGACTGGTTCAAGATCAGGTGCGTCTTCGCCGCGGGCTGCCAGCGCAACTGGTACTCGATGCCGCGAATGTCGACGTCCTGCGCATTGTAGGAACTGGGCGCGCTCGCGCTATTGTCGGTGGCCGTGCAGGAAAGCGGAAAGCTTGGGCAATAGGGCGGCACCAGGTAGGTCTGCAAGGTGACGATATGGTCGGTGACCTGTTCGTCGAAGGCGCGCACATCGGCCGTCAGCCCGATTTCCTTGAACTCGCCCAGCCAGCCCAGCTCGCGGCTGAGCAGGCGTTCGGGACGCGGCTGGTTCGTCGCCAGAAAGGCATTGCCGAGGACGAAGCCGTTGCCGGCGACCAGCGCCGCGTCGCCGCGGGTCTCGAACAGCGACGGCGAGCGAAACGCGCTCGAAACGCCGGCCCGCAGCGTCTGGCCGGGGACGACATGCCAGTTGAGCGACACGCGCGGCGCGCTGCTGGTCCCGGCGTTGCTGTCGTGTTCGACGGTGCCGCCGACGTTGGCGATCCAGGCGGGCGTCAGGCGCCATTCGAGGTTGCCGAACAGGCGCGCAACGCCGGCCGACACCGCCTGCGGGGTGCCGTAGAACTGCGGCGCAACCACGGAATCGGAACGCAACTCGCCGCCCCAGACCAGGCGCGCATTCGGCCACGGCGTGAAGGTATGCTGCAGCTCGAGATTGTCGCGCTGCGTCCGCGACCCGTAATCCACCGTGACGATGGAGTTGTTGATGCCGCGAAGTTTCAGAACGGCTTCCTTCAGCGCTTTCAGCGGATCGCCCGGCGGCACCAGCGCATCGTAGAGCATGGCGGAAAAGGCATCCACGCCGCGCTCCTCGGTATGGTAGAAACGCACCGAGAGCTCCGCGGCATCGTCGAGCGCGCGGCGCCAGCCGACGCTGACGTATTGGTGACTCAGCTGCTGGACGCGCGCAGGGTCGCCGATCTTGCCCACGGTACCGACGTCCAGGGCGGTGTCGATGGCGCCGAACTGCACCTGCAGCTCGTCGCGCAGGCCAAGCCGAATGTCGGCGCGTCCGTCCAGCAGGCGCTTGCGCGTCTGGTCGGGAATCGAGACGATGCCGTCATCCTGCTCCGTCTGGGCGCTGAGGCGGAAATCGACGGTGCCGTCGCCGCCGCCCAGGCGCACGAAGCGGTCACGCACACCTTGATTGCCGTCGCGCACCTCCGCCGTCGCGCCATGCGTATCGGCGGCATGGCGCGTAATGATGTTCGCGATGCCGAGGAAGGCGTTGGCGCCGTACGCGGCGGAATTCGAGCCGCGCACGACTTCGATGCGCTCGATGTCGTCGAGCGCGACCGGGATCAAGTCCCAGTTCACGCCGCTGTAGAACAGCGGCGAATACATGCTGCGGCCGTCCAGCAGCACTTGCATGCCGCGCGGGTAGCTTTCGGCGAGGCCGTGATAGGTGACCAGCGCCGCGCTGTTGGACGGCTTCGCCACCTGGAAGCCCGGCACCAGGCGAAACAGCTCGAAGACGTCCCGCGCGCCGGACTGGCGGATCATCTCGCGGTCGATCACCGTGACCGCGCCCGGCGCCTCGTCGAGCGGCTGCGCCAGGCGCGACACCGACAACACCACGGGCAGTTCCTCGAGGTAATCGCGCTCGCTCAGCGCGACGTCGGTCTGGGCCGCTGCGCCGGCCGTAGCGCTCACGGCGGCAACCGCGGCCAGGCATTGCAGGAAAGACAGCTTGCACGCGTTCATGAATCGGACCGACTAAGGAAAACGGCATTATAGGGGGAAGGGTTTTAGCGCCGGCCGGCGAGCACGACGCCCGCCACCACCAGCGCCGCGCCGAGCCCTTGCCAGGCCGACATGGCTTCGCCGAGCACCCACCAGCCGAGCGCGATGGTGACGAGCGGACCGATGGTGCCGATCAGCGCGGCACGGCCGGCGCCGATGCGGCGAATCGCCGCCGATTGGGCGAATACCGGGATGACGGTGGACACCACCGCCATGCCCAGGCCATAGCCATACACGGGCAGCGGCTGCACGAGCTGCGCCAGCGGCTGGGTGAGGACGAAATGGACCAGCGTCGCCGCCGTCGACACCAGCATCGCCAGGGCCGTGAAGCGCGCCGCGCCGAGACGCGCGATCATGCGCGAACTGCCGGCGAGGTACACCGCATACGACAGCGACGACGCGAAGACGAAGCCGCCGCCGAGCCACACCGCCGCCGTATCGGCGTTGACGCCGAGGTCGTGGGCAAAGGCGGCGGCGATGCCGACGTAGCACAGCGCCAGCGCCGCCGCCTCGCGGCGGCCGACGGCATGGCCGAAAAACAGCGCGGCAATGAGGATGGTCAGCGTCGGATAGGTAAACAGGATCAGGCGCTCCAGCCCGGCCGAAATGTATTGCAGGCCGACGAAGTCGAATATGCTGGCGCCATAGTAGCCGAGGCAGCCGAGCGCCGCCACGGCGCCCCAGTCGCGCAACGTCAGCGGCAGCGCATGGCGCGACGCGCTCAGCCCGACCCAGGCGAAGACCGGCAGCGCGAACGCCATGCGCAAGGCGAGCAGCGTCACCGGCGCCACCGGATAGGAAGCGTAGGCGAGCTTGATGAGTATGGCCTTGACCGAGAAGCCGAAGGCGGCGAGGACGGCGAGCCAAAGGCCGCCTGAGCGCGAAGGATTCAAACCAACCCCGGATGCTAAAATGGTTTCATTCTACGCAGCAACCAAGGGAACCATCATGGCCGGCCATTCCAAATGGGCGAACATTCAGCATCGCAAAGGGCGCCAGGACGAAAAGCGCGGCGCCGCCTTTTCCAAGATCGCCAAGGAAATCACCGTCGCCGCCAAGATGGGCGGCGGCGATGCCAACTTCAATCCGCGGCTGCGGCTTGCCATCGACAAGGGCAAGGCCGTGAACATGCCCAAGGACAAGATCGAGAACGCCATCAAGAAGGGCACCGGCGAACTCGAAGGCGTCAGCTACGAGGAAATCCGCTATGAAGGCTACGGCATCAATGGCGCCGCCATCATGGTCGACTGCCTGACCGACAACAAGGTGCGCACCGTCGCGGAAGTGCGCCACGCCTTCAACAAGTACGGCGGCAACATGGGCACCGACGGTTCGGTGGCCTTCATGTTCAAGCATTGCGGCCAGATGATCTTCGCCCCCGGCACCGACGAGGCCAAGCTCATGGATGCCGCCATCGAAGCCGGCGCCGAGGACGTGACGACCAACGACGACGGCAGCATCGAAGTGATCTCCGGTCCCGGCGACTTCCTCGCCGTCAAGGACGCCTTGGAAAAAGCCGGCTTCAAGCCGGAGTTCGCCGAAGTAACCATGAAGCCGCAGAACGAGATCGAGTTCACCGGCGAAGACGCTGTGCGGATGCAGAAGCTGCTCGACGTCCTCGAAAGCCTGGACGACGTGCAGGAGGTCTACACCACCGCCGTGATGGAGGACTGAGGCCGGTGGCCGAGGCCGCGATCCGCATCCTCGGCATCGACCCCGGCCTGAGGATCACCGGCTTCGGGATCATCGACCGGCGCGGCGCCAAGCTCGCCTACGTCAGCAGCGGCTGCGTCAAGACCAACGACGCGCTGTCCTTGCCCGAACGCATCAAGACCATCCTCGACGGCCTCGCCGAAGTCATTGCCACCCACGCGCCGCAGCAGGCGGCGATCGAGAAAGTGTTCGTCAACGTCAATCCGCAATCGACGCTGCTGCTGGGCCAGGCGCGCGGCGCGGCGATCGCGGCCCTCGTCACCGACGGCCTGCCGGTGGCCGAATACACGGCCCTGCAAATCAAGCAGGCCGTCGTCGGCAAAGGCAAGGCGGCGAAGGAGCAGGTGCAGAACATGGTGATGCGCCTGCTCGCCCTGCCCGGGACGCCCTCGCCCGACGCCGCCGACGCGCTCGCCTGCGCCATCTGCCACGCCCACGGCGGGCAGGGACTTGGCGCCCTGGCGACGGCGGGCTTCCGGGTGCGCGGCGGGCGGCTGGTGTGATGGCCCGCGTCGTCGAAATTGTCGCTACCGGAGCACGCTCATGATTGGAAGACTCACCGGCATCCTGCTGGAAAAGAATCCGCCGCAGATCACGGTCGACGTGCATGGCATCGGCTACGAAATCGATGTGCCGATGAGCACGTTCTACAACCTGCCGGCCGCCGGCGAGAAGGTATCGCTGCACACGCACCTGCTGGTGCGCGAAGACGCGCATTGCCTCTATGGCTTCCTGGCCGAGGCCGAACGCGCCGCCTTTCGCCAGTTGCTCAAGATCAGCGGCGTCGGCGCCCGCACGGCGCTCGCGGTGCTCTCCGGCCTGTCGGTCGCCGAACTCGCCCAGGCCGTGGCGCTGCAGGAAACCGGCCGCTTCGTGAAGATTCCCGGCATCGGCAAGAAGACGGCCGAGCGGCTGCTGCTGGAACTCAAGGACAAGCTGCCGAAGTCGACGCTCGTCTCCGCCGTCGCCAGCGCCGCCGCGCCCGACGCCGGCAGCGACATCCTGAATGCCCTGCTGGCGCTCGGCTACAACGAGCGCGAGGCGCTCGGCGCGATGAAGAATCTGCCGGCCGGCGTCGCCGTTTCGGACGGCATCCGGCAGGCGTTGAAGTCGCTGTCGAAATCCTAGGCGCCGTGGGCGTTCCAGCGAGACCGGGGTTGCCGTCCGCCAGGCGCGCCGACGCGGCCGCCGGCGGCGATGACGGCGGCACGGTGAGCGCCGGCGCTGAAAGAACTCTTTACATCCGGCAGGTCCCGGCGTCGGATAAACTGCCAACACCATGACAGTACAAACGGATACCTTCGGCGAGCGCCTCATCGAAGGCAAGAGGGAATCGCCCCAGGAAGAAGTCATCGAGCGCGCCCTGCGGCCGAAGAAGCTGGCCGAGTACGTCGGCCAGGAGAAGATTCGCGGCCAGCTCGAGATCTTCATCGAGGCGGCGCGGCGGCGCAAGGAAGCGCTCGACCACGTCCTGCTGTTCGGCCCGCCGGGCCTGGGCAAGACCACGCTGGCCCACATCATCGCCCACGAAATGGGCGTCGGCCTGCGCCAGACCTCGGGTCCGGTGCTCGAACGCGCCGGCGACCTCGCCGCCATCCTCACCAACCTCGAACCGCACGACGTGCTGTTCATCGACGAGATCCATCGCCTCTCGCCGGTGTCGAGGAAATCCTCTACCCGGCGCTGGAAGACTTCCAGATCGACATCATGATCGGCGAAGGTCCGGCGGCGCGCTCCGTCAAGCTCGACCTGCCGCCCTTCACGCTGGTGGGCGCGACGACGCGCGCCGGCATGTTGACCAATCCGCTGCGCGACCGCTTCGGCATCGTCGCGCGCCTGGAGTTCTACACGCCCGAGGAACTCACCCACATCGTCCGCCGCTCGGCGCAGCTGCTCAATTGCGAGGTCGCAGCCGCCGGCGCCAGCGAAATCGCGCGCCGCGCCCGCGGCACGCCGCGCATCGCCAACCGCCTGCTGCGGCGCGTGCGCGACTTCGCCGAGGTCAAGGCGCAAGGCGAAGTGACGCAAGCCGTCGCCGACGCCGCGCTGTCGATGCTCGACGTCGACCACCTCGGCCTCGACACCATGGACCGCAAGCTGCTCGGCGCCATGCTGGAAAAGTTCGGCGGCGGCCCGGTCGGCGTCGACAACCTCGCCGCCGCCATCGGCGAAGCTCGCGACACCATCGAGGACGTGCTCGAACCCTATCTGATCCAGCAGGGCTACCTGCAGCGCACGCCGCGCGGACGCATCGCCACGGCGGCAATCTGGCGCCATTTCGGCCTCGACCATCCCGACGCCGGCGGCAACTTGTGGGATGCCGCGCAGTGATGGGCGGCAACGGGCGCCGAGGCTTGCCGTCATGACAATGGCATGGTCACGCGAGCACGCCGGGCGATGACGGCCCGTCCCGCAGCGCACGCCGCTTTCCGCCTGCCGGTGCGCATCTACTACGAGGACACCGACGCCGGCGGCGTCGTCTATTACGCCAACTACCTGCGCTTCCTGGAACGGGCGCGCACGGAATGGCTGCGCGCGCTCGGCTTCTCGCAAGCGGCGCTGCTGACGCAGGGCATCGCCTTCGCCGTGCGCTCGGTCGCGGCCGACTATCTGAAGCCGGCGCGCCTGGACGATGAACTAATCGTCGTCTCGGCGCTCGAAAGCCTCGGTCGCGCCCAGGTGATCTTCGCCCAGCGCATGGAACGCGAGGGAGAATTGCTGCTGGAGGCGAAAATCCGGGTCGCCTGCTTCGATCCCGTGCGCGGCAAGGCCACTGCCATGCCGCGAGAAATCCACGAAAAACTCAGGGCGCTGCTATGAATGTGACTCAAGACTTGTCGATCATCGAATTGGTCGCCAACGCCAGCCTCGTCGTCAAGCTGGTGCTGGCCTTGCTGACGCTGGTGTCCGTGATGTCGTGGTACTACATCTTCCGCAAGTGGTTCGCGATCCGCGACGCGCGCACCAAGACCGACAAGTTCGAGCGCGACTTCTGGAGCGGCGGCAACCTCGACACGCTTTACCAAAGCGCGGTCAACGATCGCCATCACACCGGCGCGCTGGAACACATCTTCGAGTCCGGCTACCGTGAATTCACCAAGCTGCGCGGCCAGCGCACGCTCGACCCGGCCACCATCATCGACGGCGTGCGCCGCGCCATGCGCGCCACTTACCAGCGCGAGATCGACGACCTCGAGGCGCATCTGTCCTTCCTCGCCTCGGTCGGTTCGGTGTCCCCGTATGTCGGCCTGTTCGGCACCGTGTGGGGCATCATGCATTCCTTCCGCGGCCTCGCCAGCATGGTGTCGGCAACGCTCGCCGCCGTCGCGCCCGGCATCGCCGAGGCCCTGGTCGCCACGGCCATCGGCCTCTTCGCCGCGATCCCGGCGGTGGTCGCCTACAACCGCTTCGTCCACGACGCCGACCGGCTCGCGGTGCGCTTCGAGAGCTTCATGGAAGAGTTCTCCAACATTCTGCAAAGGCAGTTGAAGTAATGCGCCAGCGTCGACAGATGAACCAGATCAACGTCGTGCCGTACATCGACGTGATGCTGGTGCTGCTCGTCATTTTCATGGTCACGGCGCCGATGATCCAGACCGGCAGCGTCGACCTGCCCAGCGTCGGCAAGAGCTCGCAGCCGCCGGTGGCGCCGCTCGAAGTCATCGTCAAGCCCGACCAGAGCCTCGCCGTGCGCGACCGCGCGCTCGGCGGCCAGGAAGTCACCATCGGGCGCATGGAACTGGCGGCGAAGATCAAGGAAGCGCAGGCGAAGAATCCGCAGCAGCCGGTGCTGATCGCCGCCGACAAGAGCGTGCGCTACGAGGCGGTGCTCAACGTCATGGACGAACTGCAGCGCCAGCAGGTGGCGAAGATCGGACTGCTGGTGCAGCCGGGACGCAAGCAATGAACGACGCCCCCCTGGCCAAAAAGCGCGAGGCACCGGGGCGGCGGATTTCCATCGTCCTGGCCGTCGCCGTGCATGTCGGCCTGGCGATATTCCTGATCTATGGCGTGCGCTGGCAATCCGAGCGCCCCGAAGCCGTCGAGGTCGAGTTGGTGCAGGCCGTGCCCGCGCCGCCGGCCGCCGAACCGGCGCCCGCCGAGCCGCCGCCGGCGCCGCCGCAAAAGCCCGCGCCGGTCGTCGAACCCAAGCTCCCGCCGAAGGTCGAGCCGAAGCCGGCGCCGGCGCCGCCGAAGCCCGACATCGCCGTCAAGGAGAAGGAAAAGCCGAAGCCGCCGCCGAAGCCGGAGGCGCCCGCCTTCAACCCCATGGAAATGATGAAGCGCGAACTTACGCAGCTCACGCAGCGCAACACCACCGCCGCCGCCGACGCCGAACTGGCGCGGATGAAAGCCGCTCAGGCCGCCGCCGCGCACGACAGCGCCAGCAAGGGATGGGAGAAGCGGATCGCGGCAAAGATCAAGGGCAACATCGTCCGCCCGGCGAATGCGACGGGCAACCCGGAAGCCATCTTCGAGATCACCCTGTTGCCCGACGGCAGCCTGGTCGGCGAGCCGCGCCTCAAACAATCGACCGGCAACGCGGCGCTGGACAATGCCATCGAGCGCGCCATCCGCAAGTCCGATCCGCTGCCGAAACCTGAAGACCCCAGCGTCTTCCAGCGCATTCTGCTGCTCAAGTTCCGGCCTCTCGAAGAGTGACAAGGTATAATCGTCCGCCTATGAAGTTACGCCATCTACTCGGCTTCCTCGCGGTCGTCGCCACCGCTGCCCACGCGCAGCTCACCGTCGAGATCACCGGCGCCGGCGCCAACCGCATGCCGATCGCCATCGCCGACTTCGCCGGCGAGCGCATCGTTTCCCAGGCGCTCACCTCCGTCGTGCGCGCCGATCTCGAACGCAGCGGCCTGTTCACGCTGGTGGATGCGGCGGGGCAAGCCCAAACCGACACCGCCGCCGTCAACTTCGGCGACTGGAAAGCGCGCGGTGCCGACGCGCTCGTCGTCGGCAGCGTCGGGACGGCCGCCGATGGCCGCTACGAGAGCCGTTTCCGCCTCTACGACATCCAGAAGCAGGCGTCGCTCGGCGGCCAGGGCTTCGTCCATACGACGGGCCAATTGCGCGCGACGGCGCACCGCATCGCCGATTTCGTCTACGAAAAGCTCACGGGCGAGCCGGGCATTTTCGCCACGCGCATCGCCTACGTCGTCAAGAGCACCGGCCGCTTCGAACTGCAGATCGCCGACGCCGACGGCGGCAACGCCCAGACCGCGCTGGCCTCGCGCGAGCCGATCATTTCGCCGACCTGGTCGCCCGACGGCACCAAGCTGGCGTACGTCTCCTTCGAGGCGAAGAAGCCGGTCGTCTATGTGCACGATCTCGCCTCGGGCCGGCGTCACGTCGCCGCCAACTTCAAGGGTTCGAACTCCGCGCCGGCCTGGTCGCCCGACGGCAAGCGGCTCGCCGTGGTGCTGACCAAGGACGGCAACTCGCAGCTTTACCTGCTGAACGCCGACGGCAGCGGCGTCACGCGCATCGCCACCTCCGCCGGCATCGACACCGAGCCGCAATTCTCGCCGGATGGACAGGCGATCTATTTCACCTCGGACCGCGGCGGCAGTCCGCAGATCTACCGCATCCCCGCCGTCGGCGGCGAAGCGCAGCGCATCACTTTCGAAGGCAACTACAACGTCACGCCGCGGCCTTCGCCCGACGGCAAGAGCCTGGCCTACATCTCGCGCAACAGCGGCCGCTTCCAGCTCACGCTGATGGACCTTGCCTCCAAGCAGACGCAGATCCTCACCGATTCCGCCAAGGACGAATCGCCGAGCTTCGCCCCCAACGGCCGCATGATCATTTATGCGACGGAAATCGGCAACCGCGGCGTGCTGGCGGCGGTATCGTCCGACGGCCGCGTCAAGCAACGACTTTCGGTCCAGGCCGCCGACGTGCGGGAACCATCCTGGGGACCGCTCATCAAGTAAGACCCCTCACGGAGACCAAGCATCATGCGTTATGCCATCGTCCTATTTGCCGCACTGCTGCTGAGCGCTTGCGGTTCGCAGCCGCCGGCCCCCGAACAGAACCCCGCCGGCGTCGAGGACCGCACGCCCCACGCGGCGACGCAGCCGGTGCCCGAGGCCCAGCCGTTCGACGCCTTCAGCATCGCCGGGCTGAAGGATCCGCGCAGCATCCTCTCCAAGCGTTCCGTCTATTTCGACTACGATGCCTATGTCATCAAGGACGAGTTCCGGCCGCTGGTCGAAGCCCATGCCAAGTTCCTCGTCAGCAACCCCGGCTTCAAGGTGCTGATCCAGGGCAACGCCGACGAACGCGGCAGCCGCGAGTACAACCTGGCGCTGGGGCAAAAACGCGCCGACGCCGTCAAGAAGGCGCTGTTGCTGCTCGGCGCGCACGAAGACCAGATCGAGTCGGTCAGCCTGGGCAAAGAGAAGCCGGTGTGCACCGAATCGACGGAAGAATGCTGGGCGAAGAACCGCCGCAGCGACATCCTCCACTCCGCCGCCCACGAGTTCTAAGACGTGAAGCGCGCCTTAGCCAGCGTTCTCCTGGCGCTCGCCTGCGGCCTGGCCGCCGTGCCGGCGCGCGCGAGCCTGTTCGACGACGACGAGGCGCGCGCCCGCATCGACCAGCTGCGCAAGGAGTTCGACGAAGTCGCCCAGCGCACCGACCTGGCGGCGAAGAACCAGATCGACTTCGCCAACCAGGTCGAAGCGCTCAAGGCGGACATGGCCACGCTGCGCGGCCAGATCGAAGTCATGGGCAACGAAGTCGACGCGGCGCAAAAGCGCCAGAAGGACTTCTACGTCGACCTCGACACGCGGCTGCGCAAGATCGAGGCCGCCGCGACGCAAGCCAAGGCCGACACCCCGCCGGAGGCATCGAAGCCCGATCCGGCGAACGAGCCGCGCGATTACGAAGCCGCGCTGACGGCCCTCAAGAGCGCGAAGTACCCGGAAGCGCTGGCGGCCTTCCAGGCCTTCATCAAGAACTATCCGGACAGCAGCCTGCTGCCCTCCGCGCACTACTGGGCGGCGTCCAGCTATTACCAGCTCAAGGACTACCCGCACGCCGCGGAGTTGTTCAACCTGCTCGCCGCGACCTGGCCCGGCGATGCCAAGGCGCCCGACGCGCTGCTCGCCGCCGCCAATGCGCAGCTCGAAGGCGGCGACGCCAAGACTTGCCGCAAGACGCTGGAAGCGCTGATCGCGAAGTATCCGACCAGCAATGCCGCCGCTTCGGCCAAGGCGCGCCTCAAGAGCCTGCCCGTCGCGAAGGCCGCGAAAAGGAAGTGAACACGAGGCGTGGCCGGCTTTCGGCACCGGCCGCCGCCGGCGCGGGCGGACGTCATGAACGGCACTAGCGCGGCTGGCGACGCCGCAGTGCTGCGCGTCAGCGAAATCTTTCATTCCCTGCAGGGCGAATCCACCCGGGTCGGCCTGCCCACCGTCTTCGTCCGCCTGACCGGCTGTCCGTTGCGCTGCGTCTGGTGCGATACCACCTATGCCTTCGCCGGCGGCGAAGCGCTGCCGCTGGCCGCAGTCATCGCCCGCGTCGCCGCTTTCGGCTGCGCCACGGTCTGCGTCACCGGCGGCGAACCGCTGGCGCAGAAGGCCTGCCTGCCGCTGCTGACCGCTCTTTGCGACGCGGGCTATGCGGTATCGCTGGAAACCAGCGGCGCGCTCGACATCGGCGGCGTCGATGCCCGCGTCGCGCGCATCGTCGATATCAAGGCCCCGGATTCCGGCGAGGCCGCCAAGAACCGCTGGGAGAATCTCGCCCTGCTCACGCCGCGCGACGAACTCAAGCTCGTGCTGGCTTCAGCGGCCGACTATGCATGGGCCAAGGACGTGCTGCAGGAGCGCCGGCTCGACCAGCTCTGCACCGTGCTGTTCTCGCCGGTGCAAGGCTCGCTAGCCCCGGCGCAACTGGCTGAATGGATCTTGCGCGACCGCTTGCCGGTGCGCTTCCAACTGCAGTTGCACAAACTGCTGTGGGGCAACGAGCGGGCGCGCTAAGCCCGCTACAATTCGCGTCATGAAACGCGCTGTCGTCCTGCTCTCCGGCGGTCTCGATTCCGCCACCACGCTCGCCATCGCGCATGCCGACGGCTTTGAGTGTCACTGCCTGTCGATCGACTACGGCCAACGCCATGTCGCCGAACTGGCCGCCGCGGCGCACGTCGCCGCCGCACTCGGCGCGCGCGAACACCGCGTCGTGCACATCGACATGGGCCAGTTCGGCGGCTCGGCGCTGACCGATGCATCGATCGCCGTGCCGACGAGCGGCGTCGCGCCGGGCATTCCAGTGACCTATGTGCCGGCGCGCAACACCGTCATGCTTTCGCTGGCGCTCGCCTGGGCCGAGGTGCTGGGCGCCGGAGACATTTTCGTCGGCGTCAATGCCGTCGATTATTCCGGCTATCCCGACTGCCGCCCCGAGTTCATCCGCGCCTTCGAAGCCATGGCGAACCTCGCCACCAAGGCCGCCGTCGAAGGCCGGCCGCTGCGCCTGCACGCGCCGCTGATCGAACTGTCGAAGGCCGATATCGTGCGCCGCGGCGCCCGGCTCGGCGTCGACTATGCGCTCACCGTTTCCTGCTACCAGGCCGACCCGGACGGCCGCGCCTGCGGCACCTGCGATTCCTGCCGCCTGCGCCGCGCCGGTTTCGCCGCCGCCGGCCTCGCCGATCCCACCCGCTACCATCGAACGGCATAATCCGGCGTCAAGGAATATTGATTTGCGCGCATGGCCGATTCATTAAAATCCTCGCACTAAATCGGGCCACAGAGCCCACTGGAGGAGACAAAATGGAATTCGCTATTCATCAGCAGATTCTGCTGTCGGTGTTCGTCATCGCGGCGATCATGGGCGCGGTAGCCAACAAGACCAATTTCTGCACCATGGGCGCCGTGTCGGACTGGATCAACATGGACGACAAGGGGCGCTTGCGCGCCTGGCTGCTCGCCGTGGCGGTGGCGATGGCCGGCGTGCTGGTGCTCGAAACCGTGGGCAAGATCGACCTCTCGGGCACCACCTTCCCGCCCTATCGCACCGCCAACTTCGCCTGGCTGCGCCATCTGCTCGGCGGCCTGATGTTCGGCGTCGGCATGACCCTGGGTTCGGGCTGCGGCAACAAGACCCTGGTGCGCCTCGGCGGCGGCAACCTGAAGTCTTTGGTCGTCCTCGGCATTGCTTCCGTGATGGCCTATCTGATGCTCTGGACCAACTTCTACGGCATCGTCTTCGATAGCTGGATGTCGCCGCTGATGGTCAACCTCGGCAGCCTGGGCATCAAGAACCAGACCGTGCACGGCATGCTCGGCGGCCTCCTCGGCATGGACGCCGCTTCGCTTCACGTCATCGTCGGCGCGCTGATCGTCGCAGCGCTGCTGGCCTACGTCTTCAAGTCCGCCGATTTTCGCGGCAGCGCCGACAACATGCTCGGCGGCACCGTCGTCGGCCTCGCCGTGGTGGCCGGCTGGTACCTGACCGGCAGCGCGCTCGGCGCGCAATGGAAGGAGTGGGCCGAGATGGCCGACATGCCGCCTTCGCGCGTCGAAGTGCAGTCCTTCACTTTCATCAGCCCGATGGGCGACATGGTCCATTACCTGATGGAGCCGACCAACTTCTCGCTGATCAATTTCGGCATCGCCGCGCTGGTCGGCGTGATCGCCGGGTCCTTCCTCTTCGCCTTGTTCACCCGCCGCTTGCGCCTCGAATGGTTCGCCGGCTTCGGCGATTTCGCCAACCACGCGGTCGGCGCCGCGCTGATGGGCGTCGGCGGCGTCCTCTCGATGGGCTGCACCGTCGGCCAGGCCATCACCGGCGTATCGACCCTGGCGGTCGGCTCGATCCTGACTTTCGTCGCCATCGTCGCCGGCGCTGCCGCCGCCATGAAGGTCCAGTACTGGCGTATGATGCGGGACGCATGATCGATACGTCGGACGACTGCTATCGAACTGGTTGCACTACCTTTCGAGCACCGCTATAATCGCGCCCTTTCGTCGGGTGGTTAGCTCAGTTGGTAGAGCAGCTGGCTTTTAACCAGTTGGTCACAGGTTCAAATCCTGTACCACCCACCACGCCGATCTTCGGGGGTATAGCTCAGTTGGTAGAGCAGCTGACTCTTAATCAGTTGGTCGTAGGTTCGAATCCTACTGCCCCTACCAAATTTCGGTGATGTAGCTCAGCTGGTTAGAGCGACGGATTCATAATCCGTAGGTCGAGGGTTCAAGTCCCCCCATCACCACCAAGAGATAAGCGGCTTTCCGGGCGGAAAGCCGTTTTTCTTTGTACCAAGAATCCTGAAATGTAAGCGCTGTGTACTCGCTCGGGCTTAATCGACGAGCGCTCGGTTGGCCTCGGAGCGGAGTCAAGGGCAGGCCACGTCTTCTGCGGACTGGCGAAGTGAACCCTTGACGCCGTGGAGAGGAGAGGCCGGTACGCTGAGTATGGCGGTGGGCGCGGCATTTCTGCGCCCGCAGCCTACAGACATTAGCGCTGGTGAAATACCTCGCGGCTGCGAGGTTGCAAGTTATATCCGTATTGATATACTTGCGACTCATGAAACCCATTCGATTCCACGGCGACTCGCTCAAGTGCCTGCGTGATTTCCCGGACGATGCGCGACAAGATGCGGGCAGGCAGCTCGACTTGGTGCAGCGGGGCAAGCAACCGAACGACGTCAAGCCGATGCCGTCGATCGGGAAAGGTGTTGAGGAAATTCGACCGTGGGACGACGGGTACTTTTCGAGTGATTTACACGGCACGGTTGGCGGACGCGGTGCATGTGCTGCACGCCTTCCAGAAGAAGACACAAACGACATCGAAGCGCGACATTGAAATAGCCAAAGCGCGCTTCGCCCAACTGGTGAGAGGCTAGCGATGAAGAAGGCAGCGAAAGTCGAAAGCTACAACAGCGTGTGGGATGCCATCGCGGACACGCCCGCCGAAGCCGTTAATCTTCGTGTGCGTTCCGAACTGATGGACAAGATTACTTTGGTCATCCTGGAGAGCGGCTGGACACAGGCGGACGCCGCAAAGCATTGCGGGGTGACCCAACCGCGCATTAACGATTTGCTGCGCGGACGCATCTCGCGCTTCTCGCTCGATGCGCTCGTCAACATTGCGGCAGCACTGGGCAAGCGCGTGCATATCGAGCTTGAGGCTGCTTGATTGGCGCCTATAGCGATGGATTTCGATGTCGTCATTGTCGGCGGCGGCTTGGCGGGTCTCGCGCTGGCGGTGGCATTGCGCGCCAGCCACCTCAACGTCGCCATCGTCGAAGGCCAGGCGCCGGTCGCGCCGGCCGGCTGGGATGCGCGGATTTACGCCGTCAGCCCCGCCAATGCGCGCTTCCTCGATAGCATCGGCGTCTGGCGCCATCTCGACGCCGGCCGCATCGCGCCCGTGCACGCGATGGAGATCCATGGCGACGGCGGCGGGCGTCTCGATTTTTCCGCCTACGACAGCGGCGTCGGCGAACTTGCGTGGATCGCCGAGGCGTCGCTGCTGCAGCGCGAACTTCTCGAATCGGCCAAGCGCCAGGCCAACTTGACGCTGCTGTGCCCGGCCCGACCGAGCGCCCTGTCGTTCGCGCCGGAATGCGCGACGCTGCGGCTGGCCGACGGCCGCACGCTCGCCGCGAAACTGGTCGTCGCCGCCGACGGCGCCGACTCCTGGACGCGCCATGCCGCCGGCATAGACGCTGCATTCCATCCCTACGACCAGCATGGCGTCGTCGCCAACTTCGCCTGCGCACAGCCGCACCGCGACACCGCCTGCCAGTGGTTCCGCGCCGACGGCGTGCTGGCCTACCTGCCGCTGCCCGGCCAGCTCATCTCCATCGTCTGGGCGACGCCGCCGGCGCATGCCGCGGAACTGCTGGCGCTCGACGGCGCCGCGCTGAGCGCGCGCGTAGCCGAGGCCGGCCAGCACCGCCTCGGTGCGCTGGAACTGGTGACGGCGCCGGCCGCCTTCCCGCTGCGCCTGATGCGCGCGCCGCATGTCGTGGCGCCGCGCCTGGCGCTGATCGGCGACGCCGCGCATGCCATCCATCCGCTCTCGGGCCACGGCATCAACCTCGGCTTCCAGGATGCGCGCGTCCTCGCCGAAGTCCTGGCGGCGCGTCCCGATCATGTCGATTGCGGCGACGAGCGGTGGCTGCGCCGCTACGAGCGCAGCCGCAAGGAAGAGGTCGTCGCGCTACAATTGGTGACCGACGGCTTGCATAAGCTATTTGCCCATCGCGGTCTGCCGCTTTCCGTGCTGCGCAATTTCGGTTTGAACCTGACCAACCACCTGCCTGTCCTACGCGACGCGCTCGTCCGCTACGCGATGGGCTGACTAACACGACACTGGAGGCCCAATGATCAAACGTGCCCTGCTGGGTGGCCTCGCTGCCCTCTGCTTTTTCGCCGCCCACGCCGAGAACGGCGATACCGCGGAAATCAAGAAAGTCGTCGAAGCCTCGTTCGGCAAGGGCACCAAGGTCGACAGCGTGCGCGATGCCGGTTTCCTTGGCCTCTACGAAGTCGTCGTCGGCGGCGACGTGCTCTATACGGACAAGAAGGCCAACTACTTCCTGCTCGGCGACGTCATCGACGCCAAGTCCCGCAAGAACCTGACGGAAGAGCGCAAGAACAAGCTGGCGCAGATCAAGTTCTCCGACCTGCCGTTCGACATGGCGGTGAAGCAGGTGCGCGGCAACGGCAAGCGCATCTTCGCCACCTTCGAGGACCCGCATTGCGGCTATTGCAAGAAGCTGGCGCACGAACTCCAGGGCATGACCGACGTCACCATCTACACGTTCCTCTTCCCGATCCTCTCGCCCGATTCCAGCGAGAAGGCGCGGAACATCTGGTGCGCGCACGACAAGGCGAAGGCCTGGAACGACTGGATGCTGAATGGCGTGGAACCGGCTGCCGCGAAGTGCGACGCGCCGACCGACAAGGTCGTGGCGCTGGGCCGCAGGCTCAACGTCCGCGGCACGCCGACCATCTTCTTCACCGACGGCAGCCGCGTTCCCGGCTTCATTCCGGCGGCGCAGATCGAACAGACCATGGCCAAGGCCGGCAACGGCGGCTAGGCGCAGCGCACCCGAGCCACGGACGCCGCATGACGGAGCAAATTCGGCCGGAGCCGACCATCGCCGGCCTCCTCAGAGTGTTGCCGATGTTCGCGCAGCTCGCCACGGCCCAGATCGAGCAGGTGGCCGCCGCCTGTCGCGAGAAGCGCGTCGCCAAAGGCGAAATGCTTTTCCAGCGCGGCGACCGGCCACGCGGATTCTTCGTCGTCGTCAGCGGCCAGATGAAGCTCGCCATGTCGTCGCCGCAGGGCCAGGAGAAAGTGGTCGAGATCATCGGGCCGCGGCACAGCTTCGGCGAGGCAGTGATGTTCATGGACCGCCCCTATCCCGTCTTCGCCGAGGCGACGACCGATACGGTGGTGCTCCATATCCCGCGCCAGACGGTCACCGACCTGATCGAGCGCGATCGCTCGTTCGCCCTTGCCATGCTGGCGGGATTGTCGATACGACTGCATTCCCTGGTGCAGGACGTCGAATCCTATTCGCTGCGCTCGAGTTCGCAGCGCGTCATCGGCTATTTGCTGCAGCTGTGTCCGCCCGAGGGAGAAGGTACGGTCGAGGTCGCCTTGCCGATTCCGAAACAACTCATCGCCTCGCTGCTCAACCTGACGCCGGAAACGTTTTCGCGCATTCTCCACGATCTCGACCAGTCGGGCCTGATCGAGGTGCGCGGCAAGCAGATCGGCATCGCCGACCTGCGCCGCCTGCGCGAGTTCGACTTCTAAAGCGGCCGGTCCCGGATCAGCGGGCGCTGGGCCGGCGCCCGGTCCAGGAGAACAGCGGACGCAACGCCTCGCTGACGAACTCCAGCAGCAACAGCAAACTAGCGCCCAACAAGCGGGCGTAGACGCGCATCCGTTCCAGGAAAACACCCTCGAGCCGGCGCAGTTCCTCGGCGCGCATGTCGCGGGCTCTCTGTTCGAGGGCGGGGATGTCGATGGGGGCCATGATTTCACTCCATTTGGTGCGGTGCAACACCGCATGCCAGAACTCTACTGCATTGCCCCGCGAATACAATACGTCTTATCTTCACGACATTTGTGAATTAGCGTCCATAATTTGGCTATGAATCGCGCTGCAGAAATGGCCGCCTTTGCCTACGCCGTTGAGACCGGCGGTTTTTCTGCTGCAGCGCGGAAACTCGGCTTGACGCCGTCCGCCTTGTCGAAACTGGTCACCCGCCTCGAGGACCGTCTCGGCGTGCGGCTGCTGCACCGGACCACCCGGCGCCTGCAACTCACCGCCGATGGCGAGGCCTTCTACAACCGGGTGCGCCCGATCCTGACAGCCATCGACGATGCGGAAGCCGAGCTCAGCGTCGCCTCCGCCGGCCCGCGCGGTCTGTTGCGCATGCGCTGCGGCTCGGCGTTCGGCATGCACCAGCTGACGCCGGCCATTCCGCGCTTCCTCGAAC
>JAQTNK010000042.1 GCA_028713915.1 Rhodocyclaceae bacterium
CGGGTCGTCGTCGACCAGATGGACGATAGCTTCCTGCCCTGCTGCAAGGTTCATGGCCGGAACTCCTCCGATTTCCGATGCACGCTATGCAAACGACTGAACGATTTGATGCGCTGACGCATATTTGTAGCCGAGCGCCGCGGCGACCGGCGCGCACGTAATCGAACCGCGATAGACGTTCAGGCCGTCGCGGAAATGCGCGTCCTCCTTCAACGCCTTCTGCCAATCGTCCGCCAGCCGCAGGACGAAGGGCAGCGTCGCATGGTTCAGCGCGAACGTCGACGTCCGCGCGACCGCGCCGGGCATGTTGGCGACGCAGTAATGCACGATGCCATCGACGACATAGGTCGGATCGGCGTGGGTCGTCGGCCGGCTGGTGGCGAAGCAGCCGCCCTGGTCGATCGATACGTCGACCAGCACCGAGCCGCTCCGCATGCGCTTGAGCATGTCGCGGGAAATCAGCTTCGGCGCGGCGGCACCGGGGATCAGCACCGCGCCGATCACCAGGTCGGCGTCGAGGACGTATTCCTCGAGGGCGGCGTCGGTCGAATAGATCGTGCGGATGCGGTTGCCGAACACGGTGTCCAGGTACTCCAGCCGCGCCAGCGAGCGGTCGAGAACGGCCACCTGCGCGCCCATGCCGACGGCAATGCGCGTCGCGTTGTAGCCGACGACGCCGCCGCCGAGCACCGCGACCTTGGCCGCGGGCACGCCGGCAACGCCGCCCAGCAGCAAGCCCGATCCGCCGTTCGACTTCTGCAGGCAGGTGGCGCCCGCCTGGATCGACATGCGCCCCGCGACTTCGCTCATCGGCGCCAGCAGCGGCAAACCGCCGGCGCGATCCGTCACCGTCTCGTAAGCGATGGCGATGGCGTCGGACTCCACCAGCAGGCGCGCCTGCACCGGATCGGGCGCGAGATGGAGATAGGCGAAGAGCAATTGCCCCGGACGCAGCAGCTTGCATTCGGTCGGCTGCGGCTCCTTGATCTTGACGATGAGTTCGGCGCGGGCAAAGATTTCTTCGGGCGCGTCCACGACTTCCGCGCCGACCCGCCGGTATTGCTCGTCGCCAAGTCCGATCGCGCTGCCCGCGCCGGCCTGGACCAGCACTTGGTGGCCGTGCTTGACGAGCTCGCGCACGCCCTCCGGCGTCATGCCGACGCGGTACTCGTTATTCTTGATTTCCTTGGGAATGCCGATCAGCATGCGCGCTAGGCTCCGAAGACTTCGTTCAGCTGCCGCGCGACGCGGATGAACGTGGTGCGCTTGGACAGTTCCTTGAGCTTGCGGGCGCCGACGTAAGTGCAGGCCGAACGCACGCCGCCGAGGATGTCGCGCAGGGCGCCGTCCACCGGCCCGCGATAGTCGAGCAGGACTTCCTTGCCCTCCGCGGCGCGATAATCCGCGACGACGCCGTCGTATTTTTCCATCGCCGTGCGCGAACTCATGCCGTAGAAGCGCACCTTGCGCTTGCCGTCGCGCTCGACGACCTCGCCGGCGCACTCGTCGTGCCCCGCGAGCATGCCGCCCAGCATGACGAAGTCGGCGCCGCCGCCGAATGCCTTGGCCAGGTCGCCGGGCGAAGCGCAGCCGCCGTCGGCGCAAATCAGGCCGCCCAGCCCGTGCGCCGCATCGGCGCATTCGATGATGGCGGACAGCTGCGGATAGCCGACGCCGGCCATCTTGCGCGTCGTGCAGACCGAGCCGGGGCCGATGCCGACCTTGACGATGTCGGCGCCGTCGAGGATCAGTTCCTCGGTCATCTCGCCGGTGACGACGTTGCCGGCCATGATGGTGATGTGCGGATAGGCATCGCGCAGCTTGCGCAGGAAATCGACGAAGGATTTGGTATAGCCGTTGGCGACGTCGATGCAGACGTAGGCGACGGCGTCGCCGGCCTCTTCCTTGACGCGGCGGAACTTGTCGTAATCCGCCTTGGTGATGCCCATCGAGTAGAACACCGTCGCCGTCGCCGCGGCCCTGAAGAAGGCCGTCAGGTCGCGTTCTTCGTAATGCTTGTGCAGCGCCGCCGCCAACTGGTGCTTGGCCAGCGCCTGCGCCATTTCGAAAGTGCCGACCGTGTCCATGTTGGCGGCGATGATGGGAATGCCGCGGTACTTGCCGCCGGAATGGCGGAAGACGAAATCGCGCGAAATGTCGACCTCGGAGCGGGACGTCAGCGTCGAACGCTTGGGCCGGATCAGGACATCCTTGAAGTCGAGCTTGAGTTCTTCCTCGATGCGCATGAACGTGTGTCCTCGGCGCCGCCGGTCAGTGCGTCTCCTCGCTCGGCGGCACCATCAGCGGCACGACGACGATGCCTTCGTCGAGCAGGTCGCGTGTTTCCTCGAGCGTGGCGATGCCGCGAATGTTCCGCGCCGGCGCCTCCTTGTAGTGGATCTTGCGCGCCTCGTTGGGAAAACGCGGCCCGACATTTTCGCTCTCGCGCACGTAGGCCTTGATGGCATCGCGCAATTGCGCCTGGACGGCGGCCACGCTTTCATGTTCCGCCGCGTCTTTCGCCGCCGATGAAGAAATCACGCGCGGCCCCGACGGCAGGCGGCTCACTTCCGCGTTGTTGCAGACGGGACAGGTCACCAGCCCGCGTTCCTGCTGGTCGCCGAACGCTTCAGCGGACGCAAACCAGCCTTCGAAGCGGTGCTGGTGCCGGCAAAGGAGATTGAGGACGATCATATTGGCGGGACTCTTTCTGCGCGCTCGAATGCAGCCGGAAATCGCGGCCGCCACATCTACCTTGCCATGATAGCGCGGCCGCGGCGAATAGTTGGGGTTCCGGCAAGGTGAAATGGAAGGTCGCGCCGTGGCCTTCGTCGCTTTCAGTCGGATTTTGCCGCCGCGCCGATGGCTGCTGCGCTGCGCTGTTGCCACGCGCACGCTGCCGAGCAACATCACGGCCGCCGCCTTGCCATGCTTTTGTCATGGAACGGGCGAATCAGATCGGAATGACTGGTGCCCGGAACCGGAATCGAACCGGTATGGCCGCGAGGCCGAGGGATTTTAAGTCCCTTGTGTCTACCAATTTCACCATCCGGGCTCGAATTCACTGAATGATCGAGCCGGAATCCCAGATTTACACGGCAGCCATCACGAGCGTAGCACCGGCACTCAAGGCTCTGGAGGCGCGACCCAGAATCGAACTGGGGTAGACGGATTTGCAATCCGTTGCACGGCCACTATGCGATCGCGCCAAAACCATTGTCGCTACTTCTGCATTTCAGCAAAAAGGGGGTAGCGCTTTGCTACCCCCCTTTGTATTCTGGAGCGGGAGAAGAGTCTCGAACTCTCGACCTCAACCTTGGCAAGGTTGCGCTCTACCAACTGAGCTACTCCCGCAGAACGGAGCCGAATTATAGCGGCTCGCCGTTTCGTGTCAACGCTTTCGCGCGCTTTTCTTCACATTACTCCATTGTCATCAATGCTGCTCGTTGGCGCGCGCCAGGATGGCCGGCCAGGCGCGGCGCAAGTAGTAGCCCATCGACCATAGCGTCAGTATGGCGGCGGCATAAATCAGCCAGGTGCCGAGAATCTGCGGCGCCAGCGGACCGAGCGGATCGTGGAACAGCAGCAGCGGAATCGCGACCATCTGCGCCGTCGTCTTGAGCTTGCCGATGAACGACACGGCGACGCTGCGCGCGGCGCCGATCTTGGCCATCCACTCGCGCAATGCCGAGATGGTGATCTCGCGGCCGATGATGATGAAGGCGATCACCGCATCGACGCGCTCGAGCTGCAACAGCACGGCCAGGGCGGCGGCCACCATCAGCTTGTCGGCGACGGGGTCGAGGAAGGCGCCGAAGGCCGTGGTCTGACCCAACTTGCGCGCGAGCCAGCCGTCGAACCAGTCGGTCACGGCGGCGATGGTGAAGAACACCGTCGCGGCGAGATTCCGCTCCGACGCCGACAACCACGCCGCCGGCAAATAGAAGACGCCGACGACGAGCGGAATCATCAGGATGCGCGCCCACGTGAGCTGGTTGGGAAGGCTGAACAACATCGTCTCGGTGTCGTGTTAGTGCAATGCAGTGTAAATATCTTCAGCCAGTTTCCGGCTGATCCCCTCGACACGGCGCATATCGTCCACCGTCGCCGCCATGACCCCGTCCAGGCCGCCGAAGTGCGCCAGGAGCTTGCGGCGGCGCGCCGGCCCGATGCCGGGCACGTCCTCGAGCTTCGAGCGTCCGCGCGCCTTGGCGCGCCGCGCGCGGTGTCCGGCAATGGCGAAACGATGCGCTTCGTCGCGGATCTCCTGGATCAGGTGGAAGCCGACGTTGTCCGGGGCCAATTGTAGCGGCTCCGCGCGGCCATGGACGAAAAGCGTTTCCAGGCCGGGCCTTCTTTCCTCGCCCTTGGCGACACCGACCGTGGCGAGATGGTCGAGGTTGAGTTCGGCGAGCACTTCGCGCGCGACGCGGTGCTGGCCTTTGCCGCCGTCGATGAGAATGAGGTCGGGCGCGACGCTCTCGCCGGTCGCCACCTTCTCGTAGCGCCGCGTCAGCGCCTGACGCATGGCGGCATAGTCGTCGCCGGGCTCGATGCCGGCGATGTTGAAGCGGCGGTAGTCGCTCTTCTTCATGGCGCCGTCGACGCAGACGACGCACGACGCCACCGTGCCCTCGCCCATCGTGTGGCTGATGTCGAAGCATTCGATGCGCGCGGGCGCTTCGGGCAGATCGAGCGCCGCGCGCAAGGCTTCCAGGCGGCCGCCGGCACGCACCTTGGCATGGCGGCGCGAGACGATGGCGAGCTCTGCGTTCTTTTCCGCCATGGTTAGCCAGGCGCGCTCCATTTCGTTCCTCGGTGCGCCGACGGCGACTTTCTTGTCGGCGAAGACTGCCGCGCTGTCGTCGCCGATGTCGAGCCCGAGGATCAGCCGCGCCGGCGGCGGGTGCTCGAGGTAATGCTGGACGATGAACGCCGCCAGGCCTTCCGCCGCCTCCGCCTGGCCTTCGCCCGCCTTGGGAAAAAAGGCGCGGTCGCCCAGATGCAGGCCGCCGCGCACCATCGCCAGGTTCACGCACAGTTCGCCGTGCACGACCACCGCGGCGAGAATGTCGGCATCCTCCTCGCGTGTCGAGCTGACGTATTGCCGGTGCAGCACCGCCTGCAGCGCGCGCACCTGGTCGCGCAGAGCGGCGGCTTCCTCGAAGCGCAGCGCCGCGGCGGCTTCCTGCATCTGCGCCGTCAGGCGCTCGACGACCTCGCCGTGGCGGCCGCGCAGGAACAATTCGGCCATGCGCACGTCGCGCGCATATTCTTCCGGCGATACCAGGCCCACGCACGGCCCCTTGCACAGATGGATCTGATGCAGCAGGCACGGCCGCGAGCGGTGCGCGAACACGGCGTTCTCGCAAGTGCGCAGCAGAAAGGTCTTCTGCAGCAGCAGCAGGCTCTCGCGCACGGCGCCGCCGCTGGGGAAAGGCCCGAAGTAGCGACCCTTCTTGTCGAAGGCGCCGCGATGGAACGCAAGGCGCGGCACCGCGTCGCCGCTCAGCATGATGTAGGGATAGGACTTGTCGTCGCGAAAAAGGATGTTGTACTTCGGCGCGAGTTTCTTGATCAGCGTGTTCTCGAGGATCAGGGCTTCGGCTTCCGAGCGCGTCGCGGTGATATCGACGCTCGCCACTTGCTGCAGCATCAGGGCAATGCGCGGGCTGTGTCCCGACTTCTGGAAATAGGTGCCGACGCGCTTCTTCAGGTTCTTCGCCTTGCCGACGTAGAGCACCTGCCCTGCCGCGTCGAGGAAGCGATAGACGCCCGGCGCCTCGGTCAGCGTCTCGAGAAAGGTCTTGGCATCGAACGACGCCGCCGGCGTCTCAGCCGAGTTCGGCGCGGATGGCGCGGAAGACATCGTGGAAACCTGCGGCGGTCAGGCGCCGCGTCTGCGTGTTGTAGCGGCTGCAATGGTAGCTGTCGATCAGGACGCGGCCGTCGGGCAGTTCGTGGCGCGCACCGTGGCCGAAGACGCAAGCGCTCTGCTTCAGGCCCAGCGCCATCAGCACGGCCTTGTGGGCGACCAGGCCGAGCGCGAGCATCACGCGCACATCGGGCGATGCGCCCAGTTCCGCGGCGAGATAGGAATTGCAGGTCTTGATCTCCGCCGGTTCGGGCTTGTTCTCCGGCGGCAGGCATTTGACGGCATTGCTGATGCGGCAGTCCTGGAGTTCGAGGCCGTCGCCGCGCGCCACGGATTCCGCCTGGTTGGCGAAGCCGAAGCGGTGCAGCGTGTCGTAGAGCAGGATGCCGGCGAAGTCGCCGGTGAACGGCCGGCCGGTGCGGTTGGCGCCGTGCATGCCGGGCGCCAGGCCGACGATCAGCAGCCGCGCCCGGGCGTCGCCGAAAGGAGCGACCGGATGCGCAAAGTAGTCGGGGTGGCGCTGGCGGACGTCGGCGAGGAATCCGGCGAGCCGCGGGCAGGCGGTACAACGATGAAGATCGGACATTGCGATAGGATAATGGTCAATGAGCGAACCATGAACATTTCCTGCGATCTTTTCTGTGCGGTTGTCGACAATTTCGGCGATGCCGGCGTCTGCTGGCGCCTCGCCCGTCAACTGGCGCGCGAGCAGGGCTGGGCGATGCGGCTCTGGATCGACGATAGCGCCGCGCTGTGCGGCCTGCGGCCCGGCGTCGACGCCGCGCTCGACCGCCAGGTCATCGACGGCGTCGAGATTTGCCGCTGGACGTCGCCGTTTCCCGCCGTCGAACCGGCCCAGGTGGTCATCGAAGCGTTCGCCTGCGAACTGCCCGCAAGCTACCTGGCCGCGATGGCGCAACGTCCGCCGGTGTGGCTCAACCTCGAATACCTCTGCGCCGAAAGATGGGTGGCCGGCTGCCATCGCATGGCGTCGCCGCACCCGACGCTGCCGCTGGTCAAGCATTTCTTCTTCCCCGGCTTTACGGCCGGCACCGGCGGCCTGATCCGCGAGCAGGACGCCGACTTCGGCGCGCGCCGCTCCGGCCCCGCCTTCGCCGTCTCGCTGTTCTGCTACGACAATCCCGCCCTGCCCGCGCTGCTCGACACCTGGGCGACGGGCGCCGAGCCGATCACCTGCCGCGTCGCCGACGGCTTGCCGCGGCGACAAGTCGAGGCGTGGTTGAACGAACCCTTCGCGCCCGGCGACGAAACGCGGCGCGGTGCGCTCGCACTGACAGCCCTGCCCTTCCTGCCGCAGCCCGAGTACGACCGGCTGCTCGGCGGCTGCGACCTCAACTTCGTGCGCGGCGAGGATTCCTTCGTCCGGGCGCAGTGGGCGCAGCGGCCTTTCGTCTGGCACATCTACCGCCAAGACGGCAACGCGCACGCCGAAAAGCTGGAGGCCTTCCTGGCGCTCTATGCGGCCAGCCTCGATAGCGACGCACGGCAGGCCGTCTGCGCTTTCTCGCGGGCCTGGAACGGCGGCGGGAACGTCGCGGCGGCCTGGCCGGCGCTGCGCCGAGCCTTGCCGCAACTGGCGGCCCACGGCGCGCCCTGGGCGCGGCAAATCGCCCTGCCGGGAAATCTCGCGGAGAACCTGGCGCAATTCTGCCGTGAGCGGATATAATCCCGCGTTTCCCGATTTTCGCCCCAGGACGCATCATGAAAACCTCACAGGAACTCCGCGTCGGCAACGTCATCATGGTCGGCAACGACCCGCTGGTGATACAGAAGGCCGAGTACAACAAGTCCGGCCGCAACTCCGCGGTCGTCAAGTTCAAGTTCAAGAACTTGCTCACCGGCACGCCCTCGGAGGCCGTCTACAAGGCCGACGACAAGTTCGAGCAAGTCATGCCCGACCGCAAGGAATGCACCTATTCCTACTTCGCCGACCCGATGTACGTCTTCATGGATGCCGAGTACAACCAGTACGAAGTCGAAGCCGACAGCATGGGCGACGCGCTCAACTACCTCGAGGACGGCATGCCGCTGGAAGTCGTGTTCTACGACGGCAAGGCGATCTCGGTCGAAATGTCCAATGCCGTGGTGCGCGAAGTCAGCTACACGGAACCCGCCGTCAAGGGCGACACCTCCGGCAAAGTGATGAAGCCGGCCAAGATCACGACGGGCTTCGAACTTCCCGTGCCGCTGTTCGTCGAAATCGGCGACAAGATCGAAATCGACACGCGCACCGGCGAATACAAGAACCGCGTCAAGTAAGCGGGCGCAAGCGACGACCAAGGGCAGCTTCGGCTGCCCTTCGTTTTTCTAGGCTTGGCGAGCGATCAGCTGCGCGATTGCCGCACGACCGGCCTGGTACGCCGCATGGCGTTCGAGTTCTTGACGATCCGGCGCCGGCCGCGACGGCAACAGGCAGGCGGTCCGCCGGCTGCGCAGCGGGTCCGGCGCGGGATGCCAGCGCTCGAGCAATTCGCCGACGGCATCCGGCGCATTGCAGACCAGCAGCATGTCGCAGCCGGCGCCCCAGGCCGCCTCGGCGCGCGCCACGATGTCGCCGGCGACGCTGGCTCCCGCCATCGACAAGTCGTCGCTGAAAATGACGCCCTCGAAACCCAGTTCCTGCCTGAGTTTTTCGATCCAGAGCGGCGAAAAACCCGCCGGCCGGGAATCGACCTGCGCATAGATGACGTGGGCCGGCATCACGGCATCGAGCTGCAGTTCACGGTAGGGCTGCATGTCGGCCGCCATGTCGCCGAGGCGGCGCTCGTCGACCGGGATTGCCACGTGCGAATCGGCTTCGACCCAGCCGTGGCCGGGAAAATGTTTGCCGCAGCAGGCCATGCCGGCCGCGCGCAGGCCGGCGATCAGGCTGCCGGCCAGGGCGATCACCGCTCGCGGGTCGCGATGAAAAGCGCGGTCGCCGATGACGCCGCTGCGTTCCCAGTCGAGGTCGAGCACGGGAGCGAACGACAGATCGACGCCCAGCGCCCGCAATTCGGCGGCGAGGACAAAGCCGATCGCCTGCGCGGCGGCGCAAGCCGCCTGGGGCTCGTCGTCCCACCAGGCGCCAAGGCGGCGCATCGCCGGCAGCCGCGTGAAGCCCTCGCGAAAGCGCTGCACGCGGCCGCCTTCGTGATCGACGGCGATCGGCAGCCGACGCAAGACGTGAATTTCAGCGCACAGCGCTTCCAGCTGCGCCGGCGACTCGTAGTTGCGGCTGAACAGGATCACGCCGCCGACCAGCGGATGGCGCAGCCTTTCGCGGTCGAGGTCGCTGAGCAGCGTGCCGGCGACGTCGATCATCAAGGGACCCAAGGTATTCATGTCTTCTCCACGACGACGAAGGCGACGGCATAGTCGCGCTCGTCGCTGATTGAAAGGTGGGCGCTGAGTCCGCGCGCCGCGAGGTACGCGGCCAACTCCGGCGCATAGCGGAACTCCGGCTTGCCGTGCGCATCGTGGCCGACGGCAATGGCGGGCAGCGTGGCCGGCGCGCGCACGCCGAGTCCGAGCGCCTTGCCGAGCGCTTCCTTGGCGGCGAAGCGCTTGGCGAGGAAACGGCCGGGATCGGCGCTGGCGAGGCAGTCGGCGCGCTCTTCGGGCGCCAGCAGCTTGCCCACGCCCTTCTCGCCGTGGCGGGAATAGAGCTCGACCAGCCGGACCACCGCCACGATGTCGGTGCCGACGCCGTAGATCATGCGGGCTGGCCAGCCGCTTCGCGCATCAGCCGCTTCATCTCCTTCACCGCTTCGCGCATGCCGACGAAGACGGCGCGGCTGACGATGGCGTGGCCGATATGCAGTTCGCGTATGCCGGGCAGGCGCGCGATGGGCTGGACGTTGAAGTAGTTGAGCGCATGGCCGGCGTTGAAGCGCATGCCGAGTTCGCGGATGGCCTTGCCGGCGGCGCGTATCTTTTCAACTTCCGCCAGCACGGCCGCGCTTTCGGCATCGCGTCCGCGCTCGAAGAACGCGTGGGCATACGGGCCGGTGTGGATTTCGCAGACGCGGGCGCCGATGCGCGCCGCCGCCTCGACTTGCGGCAGATCGGCGTCGATGAAGACGCTGGTGACGATGCCGGCGTCGGCCAGGCGCGCCACGGCCTCCTTGAGCTTGGCTTCCGCGCCGACGACGTCGAGTCCGCCTTCGGTGGTGATCTCATGGCGGCCTTCCGGCACCAGCATGGCCATTTCCGGCTTCAGTGCGCAGGCGATGCCGACCATCTCCGCCGTGGCCGCCATTTCGAGGTTGAGCTTGATGTGCGTGAGCTCGCGCAGGCGCCGCACGTCGTCGTCCTGGATGTGGCGCCGGTCTTCGCGCAAATGGACGGTGATGCCGTCGGCGCCGCCCAGCTGCGCTTCCACCGCCGCCCAGACCGGGTCGGGCTCGTAGGTGCGCCGCGCCTGCCGGATCGTGGCGACGTGGTCGATGTTCACTCCCAGTTCGATCATGCGAACGCTCCCGTATTCAAAGTTCCTGCAATTCGACGAACACCCGCCGCGACTGCAGCGGCTGCCCGCCCAGGTAATGGGCCACCAGCTGACGCATCAGCCCCTTGCTCTCGGCCAGCGTGCGCGGATCGGCGTAATCGTCGGCGGCCAGGTCGAGCAGCGTCTTGCCTGAAATCGTCGACGCCGTTTCGTCGCCGTGGGCGAGGACCGCGCCGCGCTCGACCTGATACACGTATTGGCGGTCCGGCCGCACCGGCTCGCCGTTGCCGGCTTCGCGATCCAGCGCCAGACCGTAGCCGAGTTCCCGCAGCAGCGTCTTCTCGAAGCGGCGCAATTCCGCGGCTTCGGCACCGCCGCGCGACAAGGCCGCGAGCGCATCGCCATAGGCGTCGTAGAGCGCCGCATGCGCGTCTTCGCGCGGCATCAGCTTGAGCAGCAATTCGTTCAGATAATAGCCGAGCAGCAGGCATTTGCCGGTCAGCAGCGGCAGGCCGCCCAGCCATTCGGCCTTCGCCAGCGTCTTCACTTCGCCGCCGCCGAACCACGACAGTTCGAGCGGCTGGAAGCTCATCAAGACGCCGCGCAACGCCGAGCGCGGACGCCGCGCACCGCGCGCCAAGAGCGCCAGGCGGCCGTGGTCGCGCGCGAAGACGTCGAGGATCAGGCTCGTTTCGCTATACGGATGGACGTGCAGCAGAAAAGCCGCCGCACCGTCGATGCGCTGCTTGCCGGACATCACTCGTAGCCAAGAGTCTTCAGCGCCCGTTCGTCGTCGGCCCAGCCGCTTTTCACCTTGACCCAGGTTTCGAGCCAGACCTTGCCGCCGAACAGGGTTTCCATGTCCTTGCGGGCATCCGAGGACATGCGCTTCAGCCGTTCACCGCCCTTGCCGATGACGATGGCCTTGTGGGCGGCCTTGTCGACGACGACCGCGGCGTGGATGCGGCGCAACTCGCCCTCCTGTTCGAACTTCTCGATTTCGACGGCGATGCCGTAAGGCAGTTCCTCGCCGAGATTGCGGAAAAGCTTTTCGCGCAGCAGTTCGGCGGCAAGGAAGCGCTCGGGCCGGTCGGTGATGTCGTCGGCGGCGAAGATGTGCGGTCCTTCAGGCAGGTAGCGCGCCGTCGCCTTCAGCAACTCCTCGATGCCGCGTCCCTTTTCGGCGCTGAGGGGAACGATTTCGGCGAACTCGTATTCCTTGGCCGTCTTCTCGATGAAGGGCAGCAGCAGCGCCTTGTCGGCCAGCTGGTCGACCTTGTTGATGACCAGCAGCACCGGATGTCCCTGCGGCAGCAGGCGCACGATTTCGCGTTCGCCGGCGCCCCAGCGGCAGCCGTCGATCAGGAACAGCACCACGTCGACATCCGCGAGCGCCGTGGTGACGCTGCGGTTCATCAGGCGGTTCAACGCGTTCTTGTGCGTGGACTGGAAGCCCGGCGTATCGACGAAGACGAATTGGCAGTCGTCGCCGCCGACCTCGGTCGTCAGGATGCCGCGCACCTGATGGCGCGTGGTCTGCGCCTTTCTCGAGGTGATGCTGATCTTGGCGCCCACGAGGCGATTGGTCAGCGTCGATTTGCCGACGTTGGGCCGGCCGATGACGGCGAGCGTACCGGTGCGGAAAGTCATTTTGCCTCCGTTAGCTGATCAAGGGCTGCGCGTGCCGCCGCCTGCTCCGCGGCGCGGCGGCTGCCGCCGTGGCCGTGGACGCGAATTGCCAACGCCGGTATCGCGCATTCGACCTCGAATTCCTGCAGGTGCGCCTCGCCGCGCGTCGCCACCAGCGCATACGCGGGCAATGGCAGCTTGCGTCCCTGCAGCAACTCCTGCAGGCTCGTCTTCGCATCCTTGCCGGAATGCTTGGGATCGACCTGGTCGAGCAGCGGTTGGTAGAGGCCTTCGATGGCCGCCCGCGCCGCATCGAATCCGGCATCGAGGTAGATGGCGCCGAATATCGCCTCGAGGCCGTCGGCGAGAATGGACGGCCGACGAAAGCCGCCGCTCTTCAGCTCGCCTTCGCCAAGGCGCAGGAAGTTGCCGAGGTCCAGCCGCTGAGCGATCTGCGCCAGCGACTCCTGGCGCACGAGATTGGCGCGCTGGCGGGAAAGTTCGCCTTCATTGAGCTTGCCGAAGCGTTGGTATAGCACCGTGGCGATGACGCAATTGAGCACGGAATCGCCGAGGAACTCCAGCCGCTCGTTATGCGGCGAGCCGAAACTGCGATGCGTCAAGGCTTGCAGCAGCAGTTCCGGCTTCGAGAACTGGTGCCCGATCGCCGATGCCAGGCGTCCGACGGGCATCACTGCGCCGAGGAACCCTCGAAATCGATCACCAGGCTGACGGGGCCGGTGAGCGGAATCTTCTGCGAATACGAAAACGCGATGACGACATCGTCGCCTTCCTTGGTGATGTCGAGGTCGGCGCCGCTGATCGCCGTGATGTTGTCGATCGACTTGCGCTTGTCGAAGTTGCGGCGGATCTCGGCAACGCTGGCGCCGCGCGTGGCCGGGTCCTGGGCGGTCGCCTTGACGGACTTGACGATGGCATAATATTCGATCAGGTCGGGCGCCACCTTGATGCCCAGCAGCGCCACCAGGATGAGCAGCACGCAGACGACGATCATGCTGATCAAGGTCAGGCCGCGCTGTCCCGCCATATCCCTACCATTCATCGAAACGATCCTATGCGTTGCAGGTCGCTGAAGTTGAACCAGATGAAGAAAGCCTTGCCGACAATGTTCTCGTCGGGCACGAATCCCCACACCCGGCTATCCTGCGAATTGTCGCGGTTGTCGCCCATGACCAGATAATTTCCGGGCGGCACCGTGCAAATGAAGCCTTCGCTATTGTAGTGACAATCGTCGCGGAACGGGAACTGCATGGTCTGCGCGACATAGGTCGGCGCTTCGTCCTCGAGCAGGATGTCGTGCTGGACCGTTCCCAGGGTCTCGCGGAAACGCGGCGTCACGATCATGCGATCCTTGTCCTTGTAGTCCTCGATCCGCGTTACCGGCTGGGGCTGGCCGTTGATGGTCAGCCGCTTGTTTTGGTAGGCGACCTTGTCGCCGGGCAAGCCGACCACGCGCTTGATGTAGTCGAGCGACGGGTCCACCGGCCAGCGGAAGACCATGACGTCGCCGCGCTGCGGCGAATTCACGTCGATGATCTTCTTGTTGATGACCGGCAGGCGGATGCCGTAGGTGAATTTGTTGACGACGATGAAGTCGCCGACCAGCAGCGTCGGAATCATCGAGCCCGAAGGAATCTTGAACGGCTCGACGATGAAGGAACGCAGGAAGAAGACGACCAGGATCACCGGGAAGAAGCTGGCGCCGTATTCGACCCACAGCGGTTCCTTGGCGCCGGGCGCCCGCCGCTTGCGGAAGACAAAGCGGTCGGCGACCCACAGCACGGCGGTGGCGACCAGCAACAGGAAAAGTATCAGGGCGAAATTCATGCTCATTCCTCGGGCTACGCTACTTGTCGCCGACCCGCAACACAGCGAGGAAGGCTTCTTGGGGAATCTCGACGCTGCCGACCTGCTTCATGCGCTTCTTGCCGGCCTTCTGCTTTTCCAGCAGCTTCTTCTTGCGCGAAATGTCGCCGCCGTAGCACTTGGCCAACACATCCTTGCGCATCGCCTTGACGTTCTCGCGGGCGACGATGGTCGAGCCGATCGCCGCCTGGATGGCGACGTCGTACATCTGGCGCGGAATCAGCTCGCGCATCTTCGCCGCCAGTTCGCGGCCGCGGTACGGGGCGTTGGCCCGATGCACGATCACCGACAGGGCATCGACCTTTTCGCTGTTGATGAGGACGTCGAGCTTGACGACGTCGGCGGCGCGATATTCCTTGAAGTCGTAGTCGAGCGAAGCGTAGCCGCGCGAAACGGACTTCAGCTTGTCGAAGAAGTCCATCACCACTTCGGCCATCGGCATGTCGTAGGTCAGCTGCACCTGGCGGCCGTGGTAGGCCATATTCACCTGCGAGCCGCGCTTCTGTTCGCACAACACGATGACGGCGCCGAGATAGTCCTGCGGCACGAAGATCTTGGTGGTGATGATCGGCTCGCGGATTTCCTCGATCTTCTGCACGTCCGGCAGCTTCGACGGGTTCTCGACCTCGATGACGCTGCCGTCGCGCAGCAGCACTTGATAGACGACCGTCGGCGCCGTGGTGATCAGGTCCTGGTCGAATTCGCGCTCGAGGCGTTCCTGCACGATTTCCATGTGCAGGAGGCCGAGGAAGCCGCAGCGGAAGCCGAAGCCGAGCGCCTGCGAGACCTCGGGTTCGTATTGCAGCGAGGCGTCGTTGAGATGCAGCTTTTCGAGCGCATCGCGCAGGCCGTCGTACTGGTTCGACTCGATCGGATAAAGACCGGCGAACACTTGCGGCTTGATTTCCTTGAAGCCGGGAAGCGGCGCGGCGGCCGGGTTGTCGACCGTCGTTACCGTGTCGCCGACCTTCGCCGACTTGAGCTCCTTGATGCCGGAGATAATGAAACCCACCTGCCCGGCCGCAAGAACATCGCGCGTCGTCGACTTGGGCGTGAACACGCCGACTTCGTCGCACAGATGCACGGCGCCGTTGGACATCAGGCGGATCTTTTCCTTGGCGCGCAGGCTGCCATCGACGACGCGCACCAGCATGACGACGCCGACGTAGTTATCGAACCAGGAGTCGATGATCAACGCCTTCAACGGCGCGTTCGGATTCCCCTTGGGCGGCGGAATGCGCGTGATTACCGCCTCGAGGATATCGTCGATGCCCATGCCGGTCTTGGCCGAGCACGGCACGGCCTCGCTCGCGTCGATGCCGATGACATCCTCGATCTCCTGCCGCGCGCCTTCGGGATCGGCCTGCGGCAGGTCCATCTTGTTCAGCACCGGCACCACGTCGACGCCCAGTTCGATCGCCGTGTAGCAGTTCGCCACCGTCTGCGCCTCGACGCCTTGCGAGGCGTCGACGACCAGCAGCGCGCCCTCGCAGGCCGACAGCGAGCGGCTCACCTCGTAGGAGAAATCGACGTGTCCCGGCGTGTCGATCAGATTCAGGTTGTAGCGCTGGCCGTCGCGCGCGACGTAGGTGAGCGCCGCGGTCTGCGCCTTGATGGTGATGCCGCGCTCGCGCTCGAGGTCCATCGAGTCGAGCACCTGCGCCTCCATTTCGCGGTCGGACAAGCCGCCGCAGCGCTGGATGATGCGATCGGCCAGCGTGGACTTGCCGTGGTCGATATGGGCGATGATCGAAAAGTTGCGGATGTGTTGCATGGGCGGGAACAAAAAAGGTGCTTATTCAGCACCTTGGGCGGGCAAACGAGGCCCGGATTTTAGCGGAAAGCGCCCAAATACTCACGTACTTTCGCCTCATCGAGAAAGTAATGGCAAAGCTCCTGTCCTGCGGCTTCCAGCACGGGAACCAACTCGTCGAATTTCGCCGCGAGCGCGGGATCGGCATCGACGTCGATGACCTCGACGGTGAAGGAAAACTCGCCGCGCAACGCTTCCAGCGCGGCGAGCATGTCGTCGCATAAATGGCAGTAGGTCCTGCCGTACAGCCTGAGCTGCGCCCTACTTGTCACCGACGCCTTTGATCGTGATGAAGGTCTGGCCTTCGCCCCGCCGCACCAGCAGCGTGATCGTCGAACTCTTGTCGAGCTTGGCGATCAGCCCGTTGAATTGATCGACCGTCTTGATCTCCGACTGCACGCCCTTGTCGATCAGCGCCAGGATGATGTCGCCGGACCGCAGGTCGGTGCGCATGCCGCCGTTCCTGACATCCTCGACCACCAGGCCGTTCGGGATGCCCAATTGCCGCCGCTGCTCCGCCGTCGGCTCGACCAGCACGAGCCCCAGCTTATTCACCGTCGCCGCATCCGCCGGCTTGCCCTGTCGCGCCCCGCGTGCCGCGACCTTGTCCTCCTGCATCTCGCCGACGGCGATGGCCATGTCCTTGGTCGCGCCCTTGCGCCACACCTGCATCACCGACTTGTTGCCGGGGCGGGTGGCGCCGACGATGCGCGGCAAGTCGCTGGACTGGTTCACCGTCTTGCCGTCGAACTTTAGGATGATGTCGCCGGCGACGATGCCCGCCTTCTCCGCCGGACTGCCCTTCTCGACGCTCGTCACCAGGGCGCCGACGGGCTTTTGCAGGCCGAAGGAATCGGCGAGTTCCTTCGTCACTTCCTGGATGACGACGCCCAAGCGGCCGCGGCTGACGTGGCCGGAAGCCTTGAGCTGCGCCTGGATGTCCATCGCGACGTCGATGGGGATGGCGAAGGCAATGCCCTGGTAGCCGCCGGAACGGCTGTAGATCTGGGAGTTGATGCCGACCACTTCGCCTTTCATGTTGAATAGCGGACCGCCCGAGTTGCCGGGGTTGATGGCGACATCGGTCTGGATGAAGGGCACGTAGTTTTCTTGCGGCAGCGCGCGGCCCTTGGCGCTGACGATGCCGGCCGTGACGCTGGCATCGAAGCCGAAGGGCGAGCCGATGGCAATGACCCATTCGCCAACCCTGAGCCGGTTGGGATCGCCGATCTTGACGACCGGCAAGCCGTTCGCGTCGATGCGAATCAGCGCCACGTCGGTGCGCAAGTCCGCACCCAGCACCTTGGCCTTGAACTCGCGCTTGTCGGTCAGCCTGACGAGCACCTCGTCGGCGCCCTCGACGACATGCGCATTGGTGAGAATGAGGCCGTCGGCACTGATGATGAAACCCGATCCGAGCGATTGGTTCTTGAATTCGTGCGGCGGCGTATTCGGCATCGAGTGCGGCATGAAGCGGCGAAACATGTCGAAGGCCGGATCGTCCTCGTCGAACGGAAACTGCGGCATCATGCGGTTCTGCTTGACGATCTGCGTCGTGCTGATATTGACGACGGCCGGCCCCTGCTTCTCCACCAGATCGGTGAAATCGGGCAATTCCTTGGCCTGCGCCGCGGCGAACAGCGGAAAGACGATCAGCAAAAAAGATACGAAAAGTCGCTTGGACATGCTCGGGCTTCCTTGTCGATGGAGTTAAATCAACGTTTGAGCGTCAGGCGCAGCCAGGGTTCCCGCCTCGTTGCCAATTGCGTATGCAAAATACGCAGGAACACGAGCCCCGCCGCGAGGCCCAGCACCGCGCCGGCGACTGCCGGCAGCCCATCGCCGAGCCACGCCGCGGCGACCGCCGCGCCGCCGATGACGAACACCAGCGGCATCAAGTACGACAGCATCGCCGCCTTCAGCACGGCGCCGTGCGGCACCGACAGCAGCACGCGGTCGCCGACGCGGGCGCCGACGGCGTTGCGAACCGCATAGCGCCGCGGCCCCGCCTGCGGCTTGCCGCAGCCGCCCTTGTCGCCGCATTTGCCGCAGGCCGACGGCAACGCCGCCACTTCGACCTCGGCGAAGTCGCCGACAACGCCGGTGACGACGCCCTCGCTCTCGTTGCCGGCGGCGGAACTGCAGCCCTTGATCGTCGCTTCGCCCAAGTCGGCCTGCGCCGCAATTTCGCGCGAGCGCATGGTCATTTCTGCTTCATCTCCATGCCGTCTGCAAGCTTCTTCAAGCTCGCCGGCGGCAGATCGCCCATGACGACGAGCAAATGGTCGGCGGCGATGCGCTTATAGACGTTGATGGTGCCCATGGCGAACTGGCCGGTCTCGGGCTTGCTGCCGGCCAACGGTTCGATGAACACCGAAAATGCGGCCAAGCCGTCGGAGAACACGATGTGGTTCATTTCCGGCACGTCCGGGCGCATCTGCCGCCGCATGCCCATGACCTTGCGAAAGCCCGCCAACGGGGCATTGAACAGCCACTGATTATCGTCGCCGCGCGTGGTGCGGATGTTGACCACCTTCCAGTCGCCGCCGGCCTTGTCCGGACGCGACTGCAGCGCCTGCCTGTCGACCGGGCCGCCGATGCGCAATTCGGTAAAGGCGAAAGTCTCGATCGTATCGCCATGCTCGCCGATGAGCTCCGCCTTCAGCAACATGCCGGTCCGCCGGTCGATCCAGAATTGGTGTCCGTAGCGCAGATCGTCCTTGGGCTCGATGATGATCGCCTGGCTCTCGAAACCGGCGACGCGGCTGGTCGCTCCCTTGCGTATCGTGTAATGCTCGGTCAGGCCGACGAGGCTGGTGGGCAGCAGCGCGGGGAACGATTGGCGGTTCGTGCTGCGCTGCTCGACGATCAGGAGATGGGTCTCCGGCAGGAAGCACTTGACCTCGTCATTATGGCGCAAGACTTCGCGCGGGCTGCCGTCGAGCACCTCGATGCGTTCCAGTTCGTTGCCCGCTTCGACCAGGTGGGTGATGCGCGACGTTTCGGTACGGGCACCGCTTTGGTAGATGAAGGTGCCCGTATAGGTGAGCTTCCTCGCCGCATCGGCAACGCGATAAAGCCATTGCAGGGCGTCCGGCGGTGCCTCCGCCCACGCCGGCAGCGCCAGGCAAAGCACGACCAGCGCGGCAGCCAGCCGCCGCGCCCTCATTTGGAATTCGCCGTCTCGATGACCGATACGGTGCGAATATGTTCAGCGCCGCCACGGAACTGGAGAGAACTGGATTGCGCCTCATGCGACATCAAATATTCCTGCATGTCGAGCGAAGCTTCGCGCACCGGCTGCACGGCTGAAACCGCACTGGCTTCGCGTTGCGGCGCAGTCACTTGTGCCACGGTTTCCGGTTTGACCGACTGCCCGGTACCCAGCGCCAGCCAACCCACCACGGCGACTCCGGCAAGCGTCGCCGCCAGGGCGAGGGCGGACCGATGCCACGGCTCGGGGCGAAGCGATGAGCGCGGCGCCAGCACCGTCGGCTCGGCATCGAGTGCGCCCATGACGCGCGCCGTCATCTCGGTGCTGAGGTCCTTTTCGCCTTTCAGCGTATCGCCGATCAACTGATACTCCAGCCATCGGCCGCGCAGTTCGTCGTCCTGCCGTAGAGCCGCGAACAAGACCTGTGCCTCATGCTCGGCGAGTTCGCCATCCATGAGTCCCGAAAGCCTGGTTTTCATGATCTCACCACCTCGTCACCACCGTCGATCCGGCCCAGTATCCAATAGGGGCCGCAGTTTATCCGCAATCGCATCGCGCGCACGAAAGATCCGCGAACGCACCGTACCGATCGGACAATCCATCACTTGCGCAATCTCTTCGTACGACAAGCCTTCAATCTCCCGCAAGGTAATCGCCGTACGCAAATCTTCCGGCAATTTCTCCATCGCGGCGTTCACCGTGTCGGCGATCTGCTTCGACATCAGCAGATGCTCCGGCGTATCGGCATCGCGCAGCAAGTCGCCTTCGGCATAAGACTCCGCTTCCTCGCTATCGACTTCCGTGGAAGTCGGCGCCCGGCGGCCGTTGGCAACCAGCCAATTCTTCGCGGTATTGACGCCGATGCGGTACAGCCACGTGTAAAAGGCACTGTCGCCTCGGAAATTCGGCAAGGCACGATACGCTTTGATGAATGTCTCTTGAGCCACATCTTCCACTTCCGCAGTGTCCCGAATCAAGCGCGACAAGAGCCGCACCAGCTTGCGCTGATACTTGGCGACCAACAGGCCATACGCCTGTTTATCGCCCGCTTGTACGCGCTCGACGAGCGCCTGATCTGCTTCGCGGTCTCCCATGTGCCCTGTTCTTGTCCAAGCTGCCGTATAGGTTACTCAGTATACCTGAACAGGGTACTCGGGAATTCCGCTTCCACAGCGTCTTTCCGCTGCATAAAAGACAAAGCGACTTGCGAATAGTTCCACATGGTTAAGGGACAATAGTGGCTAATGCGCATGCTATATTCGCGCTCCTATGGCACGCGACTACCTTCGCCACTACGACGTTCTCGTCATCGGCAGCGGACTGGCTGGCCAGTCCTTGGCGTTGCGCCTCGCGGAATCGCGTCGCGTGGCCCTCGTCACCAAACGTTCCCTGGAAGAAACGGCGACGGCGTGGGCGCAAGGCGGCATTGCCGCCGTGCTCGATGCCGCCGATTCCGTCGACGCCCACATCCAGGACACCATCACCGCCGGCGCCGGCCTTTGCAATGTCGAGGCGACGCGCTTCGTCGTCGAACACGGCCATGCCGCCATCGACTGGCTGATCGCCCAGGGCGTGCCGTTCACGCGTGACGGTTCGGCTTTCGGCTACCACCTGACGCGCGAGGGCGGCCATAGCCACCGGCGCATCATCCATGCCGACGACGCCACCGGTGCCGCCGTGCAGGAAACGCTGACGGAGAAAGTCCGCAAGCACCCCAACATCACGGTGCTCGAACGGCACATCGGCGTCGACCTCATCACTGGCGCCAAGCTCGGCTTGAAGGCGCAGCGCTGCTGGGGCGCCTATCTGCTCGATATCGACAACGACCGCATCCTGACCGTCGGCGCCCAGCACACCGTGCTCGCCACCGGCGGCGCCGGCAAGGTCTATCTCTACACGACCAACCCGGACACGGCCACCGGCGACGGCATCGCCATGGCGTGGCGCGCCGGCTGCCGCGTCGCCGACATGGAATTCATCCAGTTCCATCCGACCTGCCTCTATCACCAGCACGCCAAGTCGTTTCTCATCACCGAGGCCATGCGCGGCGAAGGCGCCATCCTGCGCCTGCCCGACGGCACGCGCTTCATGCCCGAACACGACGAGCGCGCCGAACTCGCGCCGCGCGACATCGTCGCCCGCGCCATCGACTTCGAAATGAAGAAGCACGGCATCGACTGCGTCTTCCTCGACGTGACGCACAAGTCGCCGGTCTTCATCGCCCACCACTTCCCCAACATCTATGCGCGCTGCCAGAAGCTCGGCATCGACATATCGCGCATGCCGATCCCGGTCGTCCCCGCCGCCCATTACACGTGCGGCGGCGTCGTCGTCGACCTGGCGGCGCGCACCGACGTGCCCGGCCTCTACGCCATCGGCGAGACGGCCTGCACCGGCCTGCACGGCGCCAACCGTCTGGCCAGCAACTCCTTGCTCGAGTGCGTGGTGTTTGCCGAAGCGGCGGCGCGGGACATCCTCGCCGACAAGCCGGCGAAGAGCCCGAAGCTGCCGGAATGGGATGAAAGCCGCGTCTCCGACGCCGACGAGGAAATCGTCATTTCCCACAACTGGGACGAATTGCGGCGCTTCATGTGGGACTACGTCGGCATCGTGCGCACCAACAAACGCCTGGAGCGGGCCAGCCACCGCATCAAGCTGCTGGAGCGCGAAATCGACGACTACTACGCCAACTTCCGCGTCAGCAACGACTTGATCGAACTGCGCAACCTCGTGCTCACCGCCCACCTGATCGTCAGGAGCGCCCAGCAGCGCAAGGAAAGCCGGGGCCTGCACTTCAGCCGCGACTATCCCGACATGCTGCCGACGGCCAAGGACAGCGTCCTCAAGCCGTCGCTGCGCTAGCTTTCCAGCGCAGCCACAGGCGCAGTTGCCGATGGCCTTCGGCTTCCAACGCATCGGGCGGCAGCGCCAGCGCGACATTGCGGCCGTCGATCCGCAACTGCAAGGTCACGAGCCACGAAAACACCGCCGTCTGGGGATGAATCGCGGCGGCGCCGCAACGGCCGTCGCTGCACTGGACTTCCAGTTCGCCATCGGCCTTGAGCGTCAGCGCCTGCAAGGGCGGGCGCAACACGTGCCGCCGCAGCGTGATCGCCAGCGACAGCGCAAGCAGCAGCAGTGACGGCAGCATGAGCGCGCCGGGCAGAGCGGTGGCCACGGCGCCGAACGCCACGACGCCGTGCGCGAGCACAAGCGCGCCGGCCAGCGCCGGAGACGGCTTCAGTCGCAGCGTGACGGGCAGCTGCACTGCCCTATCCCGCTACGCGCGGCGAAACGCCAGCGTGCCGTTGGTGCCGCCGAAGCCGAAGTTGTTCTTCATGGCGACATCGATCTTCATCTGCCGCGCCGTGTTGGCGCAGTAGTCGAGATCGCACTCCGGATCCTGGGCGAAGATGTTGATGGTCGGCGGCGAAATCTGATGGTGTACGGCGAGTACCGTCAGCACCGATTCGAGGCCGCCGGCGCCGCCGAGCAAATGGCCGGTCATGGACTTGGTGGAGTTCACGACCAGTTTCTTGGCGGCGTCGCCGAAGGCGAGCTTGATGGCCTCGGTTTCGTTCTTGTCGCCCAGCGGCGTCGAGGTGCCGTGGGCATTGACGTACTGCACCTGGTCGGCGTTGAGGCCGGCGTCCTTCAGTGCATTGACCATGCTGCGGCGTGGACCGTCGGTATCCGGCGCCGTCATGTGGTAGGCATCGCCGCTCATGCCGAAGCCGACGAGTTCGGCGTAGATTTTCGCCCCGCGCTGCTTGGCGTGTTCGTACTCCTCGATCACCATGACGCCGGAACCTTCGCCGAGCACGAAGCCGTCGCGGTCCTTGTCCCAGGGACGGCTGGCGGTGGCCGGGTCGTCGTTGCGCGTCGATAGCGCCTGCGCCGAAGCGAAGCCGCCGATGGCCAGCGGCGTCACGGTCGATTCGGCACCGCCACAGACCATGGCGTCGGCATCGCCGTACTGGATCATGCGATAGCTCGTGCCGATGGCGTGCAAGCCCGTCGTGCAGGCCGTCACCACCGCGAGGTTCGGTCCCTTGAGGCCGAACATGATCGACAGGTTGCCGGAGATCATGTTGATGATCGTGCCCGGAATGAAGAAGGGCGAGATCTTGCGCGGACCGCCGCCGAGGTAGTCGTTGTGCGTCTCCTCGATCATTTGCAATCCGCCGATGCCGGAGCCGATATTCACGCCGATGCGATCGGCATTGTCCGCCGTCACCGCCAGACCCGAGTCGCGGATGGCCTGGATGCCCGCCGCCATGCCGTAATGGATGAAGGTATCCATGCGGCGCGCTTCCTTGGGCGACAGATAGGCCGACACATCGAAACCCTTGACCTCGCCGGCGACCCGCGACTTGAAGGCGATGGCATCGAAACGGGTGATGGTACCGATGCCGCTCTTGCCGGCGACGATGTTTGCCCAGGCTTCAGGCACAGTATTGCCGACCGGTGAGACAACGCCCAATCCGGTCACGACGACTCTACGACGCGACAAGGTGATCTCCAGCGATGACGGGGTTTGTACGGCGACGGCTGTCGCCGCTTACTTCTTGAGGTTCTTGTTGATGTAGTCGACGGCCTGCTGAACCGTGGTGATCTTCTCGGCTTCCTCGTCCGGGATCTCGCACTCGAACTCTTCTTCGAGCGCCATCACCAATTCGACCGTGTCGAGCGAATCGGCGCCCAGGTCGTCGACGAACGAGGATTCGATCTTGATGTCGGCCTCATTGACGCCCAGTTGCTCGGCGACGATTTTCTTGACGCGTTGTTCGATGTTCTCCATTTATTGCTCCTTCCCTGATTATCGGGTGTGATGGTGAAACCTGCGTAGTCTACCAAAATCGGGACAGTCCGACGTTGGTCAAACCATATACATGCCGCCGTTGATATGCAGCGTCGTTCCGGTGATGTAGCCGGCCTTGGGGCCGGCGAGAAAAACCACGGCGGCAGCGACCTCGTCCGCCTGGCCGAAACGATTCAACGGCACCTTCTGCAAAATCGCATCGCGTTGCGTCTCCGGCAATGCTCTCGTCATATCCGTATCGATGAGGCCCGGGGCGATGCAATTGACGGTGATGTTGCGGCTGCCCAGTTCCTGCGCCAGGGCGCGGCTCATGCCGGCGACGCCGGCTTTGGCCGCGCAATAGTTGGCTTGCCCCGGATTGCCGGCCGCGCCGACCACCGACGTGATGTTGATGATGCGGCCGACGCGGGCCTTCATCATGCCCCGCATGACGAGTTTGGAGAGGCGGAACACGGCCTTGAGGTTGGTATCCATCACGGCGTCCCATTCCTCTTCCTTCATGCGCATCGAGAGGTTGTCCTTGGTGATGCCGGCATTGTTCACGAGAATGGCGACGGCGCCGAATTTCTTTTCGACCGCGGCGATCAGCGCCTCGCAGGCAGCCGCGTCGGTGACGTCGAGCACCGCGCCCCAGCCGACGATGCCGGCGGCATCCATGACTTGCTGGATCTCGGCAGCGCCGGCGGCCGACGTGGCGGTGCCGACCACCTTGGCCCCGGCGGCGCCCAACGCCGCGGCAATGGCGCGACCGATGCCGCGCGTGGCGCCGGTAACCAGCGCGACTTGTCCCTGGAGCGAATCCATGTTCAACCTTTCACGACGGCCAGCGCCGCCTCGATGCCGGCCAGATCGGCCATGGCGCCGCCGGCCAGTCCGTCGGCGCAGCGCTTGACCAATCCCGCCAACACCTTGCCGGGGCCGCATTCGAACACCTGGCTCACGCCCGCCGCCTGCATCGCCCGCATGGTATCGACCCAGCGCACCGGTGCGGCAGCCTGGCGGCCGAGCGCGTCCTTGATCGCGACCGGATCGCCGGGCGTGGCGACGTCGACGTTGTTGACCACCGCCATGGTCGGCGCAGCGAACTCAAGTTCCGCCAGGCGCCGCTTGAGCTTTTCGGCGGCAGGCTGCATCAATGCGCAATGGAAAGGCGCCGACACCGGCAGCATCACGGCGCGCTTGGCGCCCTTGGCCTTGCAGGCGTCGGCGGCGCGCTCGACGGCGGCCTGGTGGCCGGCGATGACGGTCTGTTCGGGCGCATTGAAGTTGACGGCCTGTACGACTTGTCCTTGCGCCGCTTCGTCACACGCAGCGATGACGCTCGCGGCATCGAGGCCGAGAATCGCCGCCATGGCGCCTTCTCCGGCAGGCACCGCTTCCTGCATCGCCTTGGCGCGCAGTTCGACCAGCGGCACGGCCACGGCCAGCGGCAGCACGCCGGCGGCAACGAGCGCCGAGTATTCGCCGAGGCTGTGGCCGGCGACCATCGCCGGCAGCGGGCCGCCGCGTTCCAGCCACAGCCGATAGACGGCAATACCGGCCGTCAGCATCAGCGGCTGGGTCGTCACCGTCTGGCTGAGCGCCTCGGCCGGCCCTGCGGTCACGAGTTGCCAGAGGTCGCGCCCAAGGGCCGCCGACGCTTCGTCGAATGTTGCGCGAATGACCGGGCTGTCGCCGTAGGCGGCCATCATGCCGACGGATTGGGAACCCTGACCGGGAAAGACGAGTGCAAATTTCATATCTGTCGAACCTAGAATTTCAGGAGCGCGGCGCCCCAGGTGAAGCCGCCGCCGACGCCTTCGAGCAACACCGTCTCGCCGCGCTTGATGGTGCCCTGGCGCACGGCCTCGTCCAGCGCCAGCGGAATCGATGCCGCCGAGGTATTGCCATGGCGATCGACGCTGACGATGCACTTCCCGGCCGGCACGTGCAGCTTCTTCGCCGTCGCCGAGAGGATGCGGACATTGGCCTGATGCGGGATCAGCCAGTCCAATTGGTCAACTGACACGCCTGCCGTTTCCAGCACCTCGTTGGCGACGTCCGCCAGCACTTTCACGGCAAACTTGAAGACGGCCTGGCCGTCCATGCGCAAGAAGGGATCGCCGGTCACCTGGCCGCCGCCGACCTGTCCGGGCACGGAGAGCATGCCGTGGTGGCTGCCGTCGGCATGCAGGGCGGTGGCCAGGATGCCGGGCTCGTCGCTGGCTTCCAGCACCACGGCCCCGGCGCCGTCGCCGAACAGCACGCAAGTGCCGCGGTCGCTCCAGTCGAGAATGCGCGAAAACACTTCGCTGCCGACGATCAGCGCGCAGCGATGCGATCCGGAGCGGATGAATTTTTCGGCCACCGACAAGGCATAGACGAAACCGCTGCACACGGCCTGAAGGTCGAAGGCGGCAGCGCCGTTGGCGATGCCGAGCTTGGCCTGCAGCAAGGCCGCCGTGCTCGGAAAGACGTAGTCCGGCGTCGACGTGGCGACGATGACCAGATCGACGTCTGCAGGCGTCCGCCCCGCCGCTTCGAGCGCATGGCGGCAGGCCGGCAGTGCGAGTTCGCTGGCGGTGACGCCGGGTGCGGCAAGATGGCGGGAGCGTATGCCGGTGCGCTCGACGATCCACTCGTCCGACGAATCGAGACCGCGCGCAGCGATCAGTTCGGCGTTGCCGATGGGAGCGCCGGGCAGCGCGCTGCCGGTGCCGGTAATGCGGGAGAATTTAGGTGTCTGGATCATGCGGCGGCTGGCATGGCCTGGGCCATGCGCGATGCGATTTTTTCGGGCAGGCGTTGCCGCGCAGCCTCGGCGGCACGTTCCAACGCGGTGAAGAAGGCGAGGACATCTGCCGAGCCATGGCTCTTGACGACGATGCCATTGAGGCCCAGCAGGCTCGCGCCGTTGTAGCGGCGGTGATCGAAGCGGCGCTTGAAGGCGCGAATGGCGGGCAATGCCATCAAGGCGCCCAACTTGGTAAACGCATTGCGGGAGAACTCCTCCTTCAGGCTGTTGCCGATCATCTGCGCCAGGCCCTCCGAAGCCTTGAGTACGACGTTGCCGACGAAGCCGTCGCAAATGACGACGTCCGTAGTGCCCTTGAAGATGTCGTTGCCTTCGACGTTGCCGTAGAAGTTGAGGCCGCTGTCGCGCAGCAACTCGGCGGCGCGCTTGACGACGTCGCTGCCTTTGATATCTTCCTCGCCGATATTCAGCAGCCCGACGCTGGGGCGCTCCTTGTGGTCGAGCGCGGAAACCAGCATGGCGCCCATGATACCGAATTGCAGCAGATGCTCGGGCTGGCAATCGACGTTGGCGCCGAGATCGAGCATGTACGTATAGCCCTTGGCCGTCGGCAGGATGCCGGCGATGGCGGGACGATCGATGCCCGGCAAGGTCTTGAGGACGAAGCGCGAAACCGCCATCAGCGCGCCGGTATTGCCGGCGGAAATGGCGGCGTCCGCCGCGCCCTCCTTCACGAGGTTGGCGACGACACGCATCGACGAGTCCTTCTTGTTGCGCAGCGCGCTGGCCACCGGCTCGTCCATCGCGACGACTTCGCTGGCATGACGCAATCGCAGACGCTCGCCGAATTCCTCATCGGCCTGGCCGAGCAAGGGGCGTAACGCTTCCTCGCGGCCTACCAGGATGGTGGCGCAATCCTTGTCGCGTCGTAGGAACTCGAAGACCGCCGGCAGGGTGACCTTGGGACCGTGGTCACCGCCCATGCAATCTACGGCGATGGTAACTGCCATCGTGAAAACGGCCGGATGCGCTTATCGCAACCGGCCGCAGGCGGGCGAAAGTGTCACTCGCCCTTGGTCTTCAGTACTTTCTTGCCCCGATACACGCCGGACGGGGAAATGTGGTGACGCAGGTGCACTTCACCCGTGTTCGGCTCGACGGCCAGCGCCGGCGCGGTCAGGAAATCGTGGGCACGATGCATGCCGCGCTTGGACGGCGACTTCTTGTTCTGCTGAACAGCCATGTTGCTACTCCTTGCTCAATGATTCTTTAACTTAGCCAGCACCGCGAACGGCGACGGCCGATGTTCCGTTTCGGTTGCCGCCGGCAATCCGCAAATCTCGTGTCGTGGCACGACCGGCACGTCCAGCAGGACTTCTTCCTCCACCAGCGGCAGCACCGCCAGTTCGCGGCTCGCCTCGATGGCATCCGTTCCGTCGTCCGCCAGTTCCTCGTCGGGCCATTCGCCGCCCGGCGCCACCAGCATCAATCGGCTGTCGATATCCACCGCATAGGGCAATGGCGACAAGCAGCGCTGGCAACGCAGGTTCAGGCTACCGGCCACGCGCAGCCTCAGGCAGTTGTTGCCTTCTGCGTCGCGCTCGCCGAGCAACTCGAAAACCAGCGAACCCGCCTGATTGGCGAGCAGGTCGGCTAATCGCTCCAACTGCGCCACTGCCACGCGTCCATCAAGTTTCCTGCCCTGGCGCGCAAATTCGAGGCTGTCGATCACAGTCTTTGCATTTACGCTGACAATTGCCTGGTCTTCGTGGCGCGACATAAACGGTGAATGCTATCATGCCGGGCACCTCCAAGTCAAAGAAATACCTAGGGAAAACCAGTCATGCCCCGCCTTATCCTTGCCTCGACTTCCCCTTACCGGCGTGAATTGCTCACCCGGCTGCAGGTCCCGTTCGAGACCGTCGCTCCAGACGTCGATGAACTCCCCCTGGCCGGCGAAACGCCGGCCGAGACCGCCGAGCGGCTGGCGGAAGCCAAGGCACGGGCCGTCGCCGCCAGCTTCCCCGACTGCCTCATCATCGGCAGCGACCAAGTCGCCCACATAGGCGAACGGCGCTTCGGCAAGCCGGGCAACCGCCCCAACGCTGTAGCGCAGTTGCGCACCATGAGCGGAAAGTGCGTCATCTTTCACACCGGACTTTGCCTGCTCAACGCCGCGACGGGCCGCGTCCATTTGCGCGGCATCCCGACTGAAGTGCGCTTCCGCGAACTTTCCGACACTGAAATCGCCAATTATCTCGATCGCGAAGACGCCCTCAACTGCGCCGGCAGCGCCCGCTCCGAAGGCCTGGGCATCGCACTGCTCGAGTACTTGCGCGGCGACGACCCCAACGCCCTGGTCGGCCTGCCCCTGATCGCGCTGTGCGACATGCTGCGCGCCGAAGGCATCGCGCTGCCTTGACGCGGGGCGTTCTCTACCTGCTGCCCAGCGCGCTCGGCGACATCGCCTGGCAGGCCTACCTGCCGCAGGAAACCCACGACGCGGCGTGCCGCCTGAGTCATTTCATCGCCGAAAACGCCAAGACCGCTCGTGCCGAGCTCAAGCGCCTCGGCCATCCGCAGCCCCTGCGCGAACTCGCCATCGAGCAGCTGCCCGAGAAGCTCACTGCCGCCGAGACGGAACGCCTGCTGGCGCCGCTGGCGGCCGGCCACGACGTCGGCCTGATGTCCGAAGCCGGCTGCCCCGGCGTCGCCGATCCCGGCGCCTTGCTGGTGCGCCGCGCCCATGCACTGGGCATTATCGTCAAGCCGTTGGTCGGCCCGTCTTCGCTGCTGCTGGCGCTGATGGCTTCAGGACTCGATGGCCAGCGCTTCGCCTTCCACGGCTACTTGCCGCCGCGGGAGCCCGAGCGCTCGCGAAAGATCGCCGAACTGGAAAAGGAATCGGCGCGGCAGAACCAGACGCAGCTCTTCATCGAAACCCCTTACCGAAACGTGCCGATGTTCCAGGCGCTGCTGGCGACCTGCCGACCGACGACGCTGCTTTGCGTCGCTTCCGACCTGACGTCGGCGACCGAAACCGTCGCCACGCGCAGCGTCGCCGATTGGCGCAAGGCGCCGCCTCCCGCACTCGACAAGCGGCCGACCGTGTTCCTGCTGCTCAGCGCAAACTGAACCGCGACAGCATACCGACGGCGCCTTCGGCCATGTCGGCGCCGAACTGCTTGGCGAACTTCTCGGCAATATTCGGCTTCACCGTGTAGTCGCGCACTTCTTCAGCCTTGATGACGTCGCGGGCGACGGAATCGACATTGCCCAGTCCGTCGGCCAAGCCCATTTCGATGCTCTTCGCGCCCGTCCACATCAGGCCCGAGAACATGTCCGGCGTCTCCTTGAGGCGCTTGCCCCGGCCCTTGCGCACGACGTCGATGAACTGCTGGTGGATTTCGTTGAGCATCTCCTGCGCATGCGCCTTATGCTCGGCATTTTGCGGCGAGAACGGGTCAAGGAAGCCCTTGTTGGCGCCGGCGGTCAACAGGCGCCGTTCGACGCCGAGCTTGTCCATGGTACCGACGAAGCCGAAGCCATCCATCAACACGCCGATGGAACCGACGATGCTCGCCTTGTCGACGAATATCTTGTCCGCGGCGACGGCCACGTAATAGCCGCCCGAGGCGCAGACGTCCTCGACCACCGCGTAAAGCGGAATCTTCGGGTACTTGGCGCGCAGGCGGTAGATCTCGTCATTGATGATGCCGGCCTGCACCGGGCTGCCGCCCGGGCTGTTGATGAGCAGGATCACGCCTTCCGTACCCTTGTCTTCGAAAGCCGACTCGAGTCCGCTGAGCACGTGCTCGGCATTGGCGTCGCCCTTGTCGCGGATTACGCCGCTGAGCTGCACCATGGCCGTATGCGGCTTGCCGTCGCCGATGTGATCGCCGCCGCCCCAGTCCACCGCGACGACAAATACGGCGATCAGACAGGCGAAGCCAACGAGCTTGAAGAAGATGCCCCAGCGTCGCCGCCGGCGCTGCTCGGTGACGGTATCAAGCACCAGTTTCTCGATGAGTTTTCGTTCCCAGGCGGGATCGTTATTGTTGTCAGACACGTCATTCGCTTTCTATGAGATAAACCCAACCGTCCCTTTCGACCACGGCCAACGGCCGCAAGCCCTTGCCCTCGCAACGGCCGCCGAGGCACGCCCCGCTCTGCGGATCGTAGAGGGC
>JAQTNK010000043.1 GCA_028713915.1 Rhodocyclaceae bacterium
CGCTGCGGCTGCGCGGCGACTACCTCGCCATCGTCACGCTCGGCTTCGGCGAGATCATCCGCATCTTCCTCAACAACCTGAATGCGCCGGTGAACATCACCAACGGCCCGCAGGGCATCGCCCGCATCGACCCGATCGCCGTCGGCGGCCATCCCTTGTCGAAGACCGTCGACGTCTTCGGCGTCTCAATTCCCGGCACCTACCTCTACTATTACTTGCTTGTCATATTGGCGCTCGGCATCGTCTTCGTCACCATCCGCTTGCAGGATTCGCGCATCGGCCGCGCCTGGGTGGCGATCCGCGAGGACGAGATCGCCGCCAAGTCCTGCGGCATCAACACGCGCAACGTCAAGCTGCTGGCCTTCGCCATGGGCGCATCGTTCGGCGGCGTCGCCGGCGGGCTGTTCGCCGGCTTCCAGGAATTCGTTTCGCCCGAGAGCTTCGGCCTCATGGAATCGGTGATGGTGCTGTGCATGGTGGTGATCGGCGGCATGGGCCACATTCCGGGCGTCATCTTCGGCGGCGCGCTCTTGACCATCCTGCCGGAAATCTTCCGCAACGCCGCCGGTCCGGCGCAGATGGCGCTGTTCGGCAAGGTCGTGCTCGATCCCGAATCGCTGCGCATGCTGCTGTTCGGCGTCGCCCTGATCGCCGTCATGCTCTACCGCCCGGCCGGCCTCTGGCCCGATCCGCGGCATCGGCGCGAACTGGCGGCGAGGAAGGAATGACGGCGCTGCTCGAAGCGCGCGGCGTGGGCAAACAGTTCGGCGGCGTCACCGCCCTCAAGGACGTTTCCCTGGTCATCAGGCAGCGCGAGATCTACGGCCTCATCGGCCCCAACGGCGCCGGCAAGACGACTTTCTTCAACGTGCTGACCGGCCTCTACACGCGCGACGCCGGCGACGTCGTCTTCGCCGGCAAGCCGCTGCCGCTGGGCAGTCCGCACGACGTGACGCGCGCGGGCATCGCCCGCACGTTCCAGAACATCCGCCTCTTCGCCAACATGACGGCGCTGGAGAACGTCATGGTCGGCCGCCATGCCCGCACGCACGCCAACGCCATCGGCGCGGTCTTGCGCAACCGCGCCACGCGCAACGAGGAAACCGCCATCCGCCGCCGCGCCCTCGAGCTCCTCCATTACGTCGGCATCGCCGACCGCGCCGGCGACGTCGCGCGGCATCTGTCCTACGGCGACCAGCGCCGCCTGGAAATCGCCCGCGCGCTGGCCACCGAGCCGAAGCTGCTGGCGCTCGACGAGCCGGCCGCCGGCATGAACGCCACCGAGACCGCGGCCCTGCGGGCGCTCATCGTCGGCCTGCGCAACGACGGCCTCACCGTGCTGCTGATCGAGCACGACGTCCGGCTGGTCATGGGCCTGTGCGACCGCGTCGCCGTGCTCGACTACGGCGAGAAGATCGCCGAAGGCGTGCCGGCGGCGGTGCAGAAGGATCCGAAAGTCATCGCCGCGTATCTCGGCGGAGCACTCGCCTGATGCCCTTGCTCGACATCCGCGACCTCAAGGTGCATTACGGCGGCATCGCCGCCGTCAAGGGCATTTCGTTTGCCGTCGACGAAGGCGAACTGGTCTGCCTGCTCGGCGCCAACGGCGCCGGCAAGACGACGACGCTGAAGGCCATCGCGCGCATGATCCCGGCGCACGGCGAGATGCTCTACCGCGGCGAGCGCCTCGACCGGCTGCCGTCGCACGCGCTGATCGGCCGCGGCCTCGCGCTGGTGCCCGAAGGGCGCGGCGTCTTCGCGCGCCTCAGCGTCGCCGAGAACCTGGCGATGGGCGCCTACCATCGCGACGACCACGAGATCGCCGCCGACCGCGACCGCATCTACGACCTGCTGCCGCGCCTCAAGGAACGCGAACGGCAGCTTGCCGGCACGCTCTCCGGCGGCGAACAGCAGATGCTCGCCATCGGCCGCGCCCTGATGGGCCGCCCCAGGCTGCTGCTGCTCGACGAGCCCTCGATGGGCCTGGCGCCGCTAATGGTGCAGAAGGTCTTCGAAGTCGTTCGCAGCGTCGCCGCGCAAGGCGTCACCATCCTGCTGGTCGAACAGAACGCCAAGCTCGCGCTCGAGGTCTGCGGGCGCGGCTATGTCATGGAGAGCGGCAAGATCACGCTGGCGGACAGCGCGGCCAACCTGCTGGCCGACTCGCGCGTGCGGGCGGCCTATCTCGGGGAGTAGGCCGGCGCTGGCGCCGGGACGCCCGCTCGCCGCTTGGGTATCATTGATGTCCAGAACCGAACACTCTTCGCCGGAGCTCCTTCGCCATGCATCGACGCCTCTTCCTGCTTGCCGCCTTCGTCGCCGCGTTCGCCAGCGCGGCGCCGCTGCCCTATGACGAAGCGGCCGACGCCAAGGCCGCCGTGCAGCAGGCGCTGAGCGCCGCCCGCGCGAGCAGGATGCCGGTCCTGGTCATCTTCGGCGCCAACTGGTGCGAGGACTGCCGCGCGCTGGATGCCGCGCTCAAGAGCGGCAAGAACGCCGAACTCGTGGCGCGGGAATTCAAGCTGGTCAAAGTCGACGTCGGCAACTTCGACCGCAACCTCGACCTCGCCGCGGCGTACGGCAATCCGATCAAGAAAGGCATTCCCGCGGCGGTGGTGCTGGCGCCGGACAACCGCGTGCTGTATGCGACGCGGGCCGGCGAACTGGCCGACGCGCGACGCATGGGCGAGGGCGGCATCTACGATTTCTTCAAGGGCGTCGTCCAGGCGGCCAAAGCGAAGCCATAGCCGGCCGGGCGGCGCCCGGCGCTGATCGCAGGCCGTTGCGCGCAAATTGCGGCGGCCCTAGCGGCGACACAAGGATCGAGATGACGGCAACGACGATGCTGCGGCGGCTGCTGGCCGCGGAAACCCTGTTCTACGCACTGGTGGCGCGTTGGCTCTGCGGGCTCGACTGGCCCGCGACGGCGATCCTCTTCGTCGTCGTCGCCATGGCGCTGGGCGGCCGCGCCTGCGTCATCTTCACCACCTACGCCTGGGCGCACCGGTATCGCAGCCCGGTGCCGCCGGACCAGCGCGTCGGCGCGCTCGGCTTTTTGCGCATGGCGCTCGCCGAATATGTCGCCTTCATTGCGCTGTTCAGCGTCGTGCAGCCTTTCGAGCGCAGCTTTCTCGGCGCCGACAGGCTGGCGCCCAACCGCCCGGGACGCCCGCCGGTGCTGCTGGTGCACGGCTACCAGTGCAACCGCGGCTTCTGGCGCTGGCAGCGCCGGCGCCTGGAACAGGCCGGCTGGACGGTGGCGACGGTGAATCTGAATCCGGTCTTCGCCGCCATCGACGACTACGCCGCGCGGCTGCGCGAGCGCATCGAGGAAGTCTGCGCGGCGACCGGTGCCGATCGAGTCGTGCTCGTCGGCCACAGCATGGGCGGACTGGCGGCGCGCGCCTATTTGCGCGCCCACGGCACGGCCCGCATCGCCCGGCTCGTCACGCTCGGCTCGCCGCATCACGGCAGCCGGCTGGCGCTGCTGGGTCCCGGCGCCAACGCGCGGCAGATGGAGCCCGCAAGCCCGTGGCTGGCGGCGCTGAACGCGCCCAACGCGGTGCCGCTGCCGGCCGCGACGGTCGCCGCCATGAGCCCGTACGACAACTACGTGATGCCGCAGGACAGCGCCGTGCTGGACGGCGCGCGCAACGTCGCCATCGGCGCGGTCGGGCATCTGGCGATGGCGTTCTCGCCGGCGGTCACGCAGTTCCTGCTGGCGGAACTGGCGGGCGCGTCAGAGTAGCTTCAGCACCTCTGCGGCGTGATGCGCGCAGTCGGGCGCATCCAGCACATGGGCGATGCGGCCCGCGCCGTCGATGATGAAGGTGACGCGCTGATGCGCGCCGAAGAGGCGGCGGACGAGGCCGGAGAGCCCCGCGCCGGCGACGCCGTAGGCCTTGCCGATGGCGCGGTCGGCATCGGCGAGCAGCGGGAAGTTCAGCCGGTGCCTGGCGGCGAAGCGCCGGTGCGAGGCCACGTCCTGCGCCGAAACGCCGAGCACCGCCGCGCCCGCCGCGGCGATCTCGGCATTGAAGTCGCGCAGGCTGCACGCTTGCGCCGTGCAGCCGGGCGTGTCGTCGCGCGGATAGAAGTAGAGCACGAGCTGCCGGCCGCGAAAATCGGCGAGGCGAACGATGCTGCCGTCGGTGGCGACGGCGGTGAAGTCGGGGGCGGGGTCGCCGGGTCGGGGTCTCATGGCTTTTCCTTGGAAACGCGATCGTCCAAATGCTAAGCTGATGCGTTCATCGTCTGGGGCGCCCGGCATGGAAAGGAAACCCAAGCGCAGGACCCGCGAACGCATCCTCGAGGCGAGCCTCGCGCTGTTCAACGAACTGGGCGAGCCGAACGTCACGACGTCCGCCGTCGCCGACCAGCTCGACATCAGCCCCGGCAATCTCTACTACCATTTCCACAGCAAGGACGAGATCGTCGGCGCGCTGTTCGAACAGTTCGAGCGCGAAATGGCGGAAAAGTTGGCATCGCCGACGCAGCATGCCGTGCATGTCGAGGACATCTGGCGCTTCCTGCACCTGCTGTTCGAGATCGTGCGCCAGTACCGCTTCATCTACCGCGACCTCGCCGATCTCGTCACGCGCTATCGCATCGTCGAGACGCACTTCAAGAAGATCATCGGCTACCAGGTCAAGGCCGCGGCGGCGATCTGCGACGGTCTCGTCGCCCGCGGCGACATGCGCGCCAGCAAGGAGGAGATCGGCACGCTGGCGATCAATGTCATTGTCATCGCGACCTACTGGCCGGCGTTCGATTACGTCTGCGATCCGCGCCGCCGCGATGCCGGCAACGACTTCGACCGCGGCGTCTTCCAGGTCATGGCGCTGGCCTCGCCATTCCTGCAGGGCGAAGCCCGCGAACGGCTGCGCCAGCTGTCGCGCGCCTACGTCGACGCCCGCTGAATCCGTCTCAGCCTTCCGCCGCCACGCGGCCAGCGCGGTCCTGGCGGCGGCGATCCAGCCACCAGGCGAAGACCGGCAGCAGCACGAAGGATCCCGGCAGGATCATGATGAACAAATAGGGTGACAGGTGGGCCATGGCGCGCAGCTGCTCGTGCAATTCGACGCGCTCGGCGCGCGACCAGACGGCGCCGTTGCGGTGCTTCATCAGCAGCGGCATGAAGCCGCGAATCTTGACGAGCTCGGCGAGGATCGCCATCTGCTCGCGCCGCTGCGCGGCGAGGATCTTGTGCGCGATGCGGGGCGGCACGCGCGTGCCGGCGGCGGCGCTGCGGTGCGACGCGGCCGGCGTCTGCGCGCGCTCGGCGCGGTCGGGAAAGCGCGGCGTCATCGCTCGTGGCGGTGGCTTTCGAGCCAGGCGTTGGCCCGGCTCCAGGCCTGCCACGCCACGACGCCGCGGCGCGCCCATCGGAAGGCGACGCGCGGCCGCACCACGGCCAGCGCCACGCCGGCGGCGACGGTCACCTCGGGATGGCGCCGCAGCCACAACACGCCGTCGCGCAGCCTGTCGCCGGCCGCAAACACCGGCACGAACGCCGCGGCATGCTCGGCGAATTGCGCGCGCAAGGCCGCGCTCCTGAGTTGCAGGCGCTGCTTCTTGAGCGCGAATTCGATGTCCGCGTTGCCTCGGGCCGCAGCCTGCGCTTGCTTGACGTTCGCTGCGCTCACGTTGGCCGGCGCCGAAACTTGGTTTTCACTCGCGCCGCTTCAGCGCGGCGCGATCCTGCGCGAGTTCGGCCAGGCTCGCCGCCAGAAACTGCGGCTGCGCACGCGCCAGGCGCAGCGCCATGGTCAGCGCCAGCGCGCCGACGCCGAGGAACAAGACGGCGCAGATGCCCAGCGCCAGCAGACGGTCGGTTTCCCAGAGCAGGACGGCGAAGAAGACGGCCAGGAAGATCAGGCCGACGGCCAGCAGGATCAGCGCGCCGATGGCATAGAGGAACAGGCTGAGCAGGCGCGCCTTCTCTTCCTGCACCTCCGTCGACAGCAGTTCCAGGCGCGTCTCCAGCAACTCGATGCCCGTGGCCACCAGCCCGCGCAGCGAGAAGTAAAGGCCGCGCGCGCGCGGCTTATCGGCCACGGATCAGCGGCGGCCGATCAGCAGGCCGACGATGAAGCCGAAGCCGGCCGCAACGCCGACCGAGCGCCAGGGGTTGTCATGGACATAATCGTCGGTGTAGCGGCCGACCTGCTTGGCGCGATCGACCACGGCGGCCTGGGCTTCGGCGAGGCTGGCCTTGGCGCTGGCGAGCTGGTCCTGCAGGCGATCGCGGATCACGGAGACTTTTTCGCCGGCCTGGCCGGCGGTGGCGCGCAGCAGTTCTTCGGTGTCGGCAACGACGACCTTGAGGTCGGCGACGAGTTTTTCTTTGTTGACGATGTCGTTCATGAAGTTGCTCCTTGGGTCCTGGGGATCGACGAATTCGAGTTCCAAGCGTACCGCTTTCGCTGCGCTAGCGCAATGGAATGTCCGGCCTGCCAGCGGCATAACGGCAACGCGGTTATTGCCCATGCATGCCGCGGAAGCGCTCTTCGAGGCGCTTGAGGACGGCCATCGTCGTCGCCAGTTCAGCCGCCGGCAGGCCGCGCAGCGCCTTGCGCGAAAATGCCTGGCGCAGCGGGTGCGCAGCGGCGATCAGCGCGGCGCCGGCGGGCGTCAGCGCCACCGCCGTCAGGCGGTTGTCTTGCGGCGCGCTTTGCCGCGTCACCAGCCCTTCCGCTTCCAGGGCCTTCATTTGCCGCGTCAGCGCGCCGGGATCGAGCAGCAGATGGCGCGCCAGTTCCTTCTGCGTCGCGCAGGTCTTCTCGCGCAGCGCCTGCAGGATGCGCCAGCGCGGCAGGGGCTGGCCGACCTCGGCCTCGAACGCCGCGTACATCGCCCGTCCGGTGCGGCCGATCTGCTGCAACAGGTTGCGTTCCTGCTCATTCATGGCGGTCTTCTTCCTTGCCGGCGACGGGGTGATGGAGGCTGAGCGGCGGGATGCGGCGCACCCCCCAGAGTGCCAGCAGCATGACCGCGACGACCAGCCACTGGCTGCCGTGGATGGCGTCGACCAGGCTGCCGCGCGCGCCGGCCAGCAGGCTCGCCGCATCCTGGCCGGCGTGCAGCGCCGCGGCGGCGAAGCGCGCTGCCAGCGCATGGTCGACGAGGACCTGGGGCTCGTCGAGCCAGGCCGACCATTGCGCGCCGTCGTGCGCCAGCAGCATGGCATGCACCTGGTGGGCATACAGATGCGAAACCAGCGTGCCGACCAGCGCCGTTCCCAGCATGCCGCCGATCATGCGCATGGACTGGATCATGGCAGTGGCGACGCCCAGCTGCGGCCGCGGCGCGCTGGCCTGCGCGAACAGCGTGACGTTCGGCAGCAGCGTGCCAAGGCCCAGTCCGCCGAGCATCATGACGGCGGCGATCTGCGCGTGCGGCGTGGCGATGGTGGTCTGGGTCAGTGCCAGGGCGGCCAGCCAGTAGAACACGAGGCCGACGTAGAGCATGGCGTTCGGCGAGCGCAGGCGCGTGACGATGCGCCCGTTGGCGATGCTGCCGATGGTGATGCAGACCGCCAGCGGCGTCACCAGCAGGCCGGCCTGGTTGGGCGACAGGCCGAAGCCGCCCTGGAACATCAGCGGCGCGTAGTAGGTCACCGCGAACATGCAAAAGCCCATCGTCAGCGACAGCGCAAACAGCGGCGCCAGGCTGCGGTGCGCGAACATGTCGAGCGGCAGCACCGGATTGGCGCAACGCCGCTCCCACCAGATCAGCGCGGCGGCGGCGGCCGCGCCGGCGGCGCCGAGGGCGGCCAGCAGCGGCAGCGGCTTGTGCTGCGGCAGCCATTCCACCAGCAGCTGCAGGCTGCCGAGCGTCAGCGCCAGCAGCATGGAGCCTGCCCAGTCGAGGCGCGACGGCGCGCCCTCGGTGTGGCGGATACGCGGCAGCCAGCGCCAGACGAAACCCAGGCTGGCGATGCCGACCGGCAGATTGACGAAGAAGATCCAGCGCCAACCCCAATACTCGGTCAGGTAGCCGCCCAGCGACGGGCCGACGGCGTTGGCCAGGCCGAAAGCGCTGCTGAACAGCACTTGCCAGCGCAGGCGCGCACGGGCATCGACGAACAGGTCGGGAACGCTGGCGAACGTCGTCGCCACCAGCATGCCGCCGCCGACGCCCTGCAGCCCGCGCGCCAGGACCAGCTGCAGCATGCTCTGCGCCATGCCGCAGAGCATCGACGCCAGGGTGAACAAGACGATGGCGGCGAGCACGAACGGCTTGCGGCCGTGCTCGTCGCCAAGCTTGCCGAAGATCGGCACGGCGATAACGGACGTCAGCAGATAGGCGGTGCCGACCCAGGCATAGAGGTCGAAGCCGTTGAGTTCGGCCACCACCGTCGGCAGCGCCGTGCCGATCACGGTCTGGTCCAGCGCCACCATGATGAGCACGAAGCACAGCCCCAGCATGGCGAACAGCTTCTGGCGGAAATCCTGCGGCAGGGCGGCGGCGCGCGCCGCCGGCGAACGGTCCATCGATTGCCTCGGCCATGATTGACTAGGCAACGATTTTGCCACGGCACCGCGCCGGCGTCCACCGGCGTCCACCGGCGTCCACCGGCGTGCACGGGCGTGCGGGATCAGCGCGGCAAGGCGACGTCGTAGTCGACCGTCAGCGGCGCATGGTCGCTGAAGCGGCGCTTCTTGAAGACGGCGGCATGGCGGGCGCGCGCCGCGATGCCCGGCGTGGCGATCTGGTAGTCGGTCACACAAAATGCCTGCATCGCCTCAGCAGCTCGAAACCAGGCCCGGCCCTAGCGGGCCTTCGGCCTTGCAGTGCGACGTCTGCCCCTAGCCCTTAACAGCCCTTTGAATCTGCGGCCCGGGGTGCCTGGCTTTGTGAGGCTATTTTCGCGATTCGGCTTGGTACCACCAAACGGGAGGTCATGATCTGAACGACCTCGTCCGCCTGGTTGCTCGTCTCGCTGCGCACGGTCACGATGCCGCGGTCGGGCTTGGATCGGCTTGGAGCAATATCGATAACCGACGTGTCGACCCGTAGCACGTCGCCCGGCCGCGTCGGCCGCGGCCATGACAACTCGACGCCGGCGCCGATGACGCCACCGGCAAAGGGCGCTCGATCTCCGACGATGAGACGCATGGTGAGCGACGCCACATGCCAGCCGCTTGCCACCAGGCCACCAAACAAGGAGTTGGCCGCGGCGGCATGGTCGAGATGAAAAGGTTGGGGGTCAAACTGGCGGGCGAAGGCAATGATCTGCTCGTCGTCCAGGGCATGCTCTGCGCTGACGAAGCGCTGACCGATGCTCAGGTCTTCGAGATAGCAGGGTGTCTTGGCGGCGGTCGCAATGGTCATGAGGATAGGCTCGCTTTCGTGGTGGTCGGCTCAGGCGAGGCCAAAATCCTTTCGGATGCTGGCATCGACCGGTCCGGCGGGCATGAAGCGTCGCAGTTTGCTCAACAGTGCCGCCTGTCCCTTGGGTGGGCGACGCATCTTCCACCGGCACAAGGCGGCAGCGACGATGGTGTTCGCCACGCCTTCCGGCTCGGGTGCGCCATTCACGTTTTGGCTGATCTTGCCCTCGACCAGATTGCGTTCGGCGTCGTACGCCGAAAGTTTGGTGTTGGTGCGCGGCGCATTGATGTCGAGATTCGTCCTGGTATAGGCCGGTTCCACGAGTACGACGCGGATGCCAAACTTCCGCACTTCATGATCCAGACTTTCCGACAGCCCCTCCACGGCATGCTTGGAGGCCGCATAGAGTCCCATGTATGGCGCCGGTATGAATCCGAGAACCGAGCTGATATTGACGATTCGACCGGAACGCTGGGCCCGCATCTGCGGCAGCACGGCTTGGGTGGTACGGAGGATGCCGAACACGTTGGTGTCGAACAGGGCCTGCGCCTCCGTAACCGACGTCTCCTCCACGGCACCGAGCAAGGTAACACCGGCATTGTTGACGAGGACGTCGATGCGTTTGGCCTTGTCGATGATCGACTGGATGCCGCGCTTTACGGATGTCTCGTCGCGCACGTCCATTTCCACCAGTTCCACCCCCGGCAAGGGCTTGGTTCTGGCAACACCGCGAACCGTACCGAATACCCGGCACCCGCGCTTGGCAAATTGTTCGGCGGCGGTACGTCCAATGCCGGACGATACCCCGGTAACGACGACAACTGAAGTCTCTGACATGGCGGTTCCTTTCTTGTGATGTTTGGAAACGGGTGAGCTAAGAGGGAAAGCACTTACCGAAATCGCGCAGCAGTCTCGGCGAGCCCTTGAGGCGGATTCGGCCGCGGAGCATTTCCCACGCAAGGTGGCGGTCCCTGCCGAGAAATCCCAGCCACGCTTCGCTATCGGCCCGGGCTGCCAGGTCCGCTTTGCCGTTGAGCCCGGCTTCGACGCAGCGGGCGAACGACCTCCCGGAAATGTCTCTTGCGATCCGTCAGGAAGGACGCCGCCTCGTCGCCGGACGGGCAGACCGCGACACAGTAGTTGCAATGGGTGTTGGCCTCATAGCCCAGGCTTTGCCACCACGAAAGCGTCTCCTCGTCGCCGACGCGGCGGCGGTAATCGCGTCGACTGCGGCTGTCGGCCAGGGTATGAACCCACTCCACGAAGCCATAGAGCTTTTCCCGATAGTTATGAGTCATGCAGTTGGGGATGCTGAAGTGGCCGTCCCGGGCGATGGCGCCCGTGGGACAGGCAACGGCGCACAGGTTGCAGTTCAGGCAAGGAGACTCGGCAAGAGGTTGGTCGTAGTCGTCAATGGGGCGATCGATGACAATCGCGCCCAGATAGATGTCGGCACCGAACTTCGGATGCAGGACGATGCGGTTCTTTCCCATGACCCCAAGCCCCGACGCTTGCGCGAGATGCTTCAGGGAAACGCTGAAGGGCGGCTCGCCTTTGCGTCCGATTTCCATCGGAAAGGAGCCGGAGATGCCCACTGCCCGGATGCCGTGGCGGTCGAGATCGCCCGTCGCGCGATGAATGATGGACTTCAGGCCCTGTTCGCCTGCGGCGCATTCGAGCGACGACAGACTGTGAAGCGGAGCGCGGAGAGCATGCCGGTTGATCCGGCGCACGAACACGATGAAGGACTTGGCCCATGGCAACGCTCGCAATACGGCAGGGCGCTGCTCGGCCAAGCTGTCGCGTTCCAACTCCACGAAGCCGACGTCGTCCGCGCCAGCCGCCCGGCAGAGGGCGGAGAGTGACGTGCGATTGAGCGGCGCTGAGGTCGCCGAAGGTTCCATACCCAGGAGCGGTTTGGGCAGCATCAGAGCCACCGACGAACCTGCGACTGATAGGCCGAGTATTCGGCGCCGAAAAGAGCGGAAAGCACGCGCTCTTCCGGGACGATTTGGAAGCGACCTATGTATGACACGAACGCCACCGGACCCAACAGTGCGAACGGCGACGACAAGAGCATGGCCCATGCGACCACGAGGAACAGGAGACCCAGGTACATCGGGTTTCGCGTGTAGCGGTAGATGCCTGCCGTCACCAGGGACGACGCGTTCTGCGGTTTCAGCGGATTGACGGTGGTCTTCGCGCGGCGGAACCGGATGCTGGCCCCCATCGCGACCACGCCACCGAACGAAGCGATTGCGAGCGCCACTACCACACGCACGCTGGCAGGCAGTTGCAGCATCGGCGAAGCCGGCGAGAGCCACCACATTGCGGCACAAATCAATGCGGCCACGATTGGCGGCGGAATCCTGGTTTCGAGGGAGCGCGCGTGGCGGCCGTGTTTGGCGGCCGCTCGTGTCGCACGACTGTCGGGAGCTGAATCATTCATCGCATATCTCCATTCATTCCTGTTCCTCCTGACCGCTTGGACATCGCACTTGTCATGTGGCTTGCAATACGCAAGTCACATCCTACGCCAGCGACTTGCGAAATGCAAGCGACCAGGCTAAGATTCGTTTCCATGAAGAAGACCAAAGCAAACGCTTCCTGTCCCGAGGGCTATCGCTCGACCTGTCCGATTGCGAACGTGCTGGACATCGTGGGGGACAAATGGACTTTGCTCGTGGTGCGCGACCTGCTCATGCTGGGCAAGCGCCGTTACGGCGAGTTTCAGAATTCGCCCGAGTCAATACCAACGAATATCCTGGCGGACCGCTTGAAGCGCCTGGAAGCGGCCGGCCTCGTCAAGAAGGAGTTCTATCAGGACAATCCGCCACGAGCGGAATACTTCCTCACACGCAAAGGCGCGGATCTTGGCCCTGTCTTGAAAGCCATGGGGCAATGGGGCCAGCGCTACATACCGGGCGTAGTCATCCCCCAGCGATTTGCGTCGGCTGAAATCAGGGATTGATCGGATCCGACTTGGGCGCGCCTTGCCGATCTCCGATTCGGAGAGCAATGGCCGCAACGGGCAAGGAAGAGACGTAACGGGTAAGCACCGAGCGGCGGGCTGTGAGCGGGCCTTTAACGATCAATGCCGCTACAAGTTCCAGTCGTAATCGACGGTCAACGGCGCGTGATCGCTGAAGCGCCGCTCCTTGAACACGCCGGCCCGCAACGCCTTTGCCGCGATGCCAGGCGATGCCACGTGATAGTCGATGCGCCAGCCGACGTTCTTCGCCCAGGCCTGACCGCGGTTCGACCACCAGGTGTAGGCATCGCCCGCGGCCTCGGGATGCAGGCGGCGGTAGACGTCGACCCAGCCCTGGTCGTCGAACACCCGCGTCAGCCAGGCGCGCTCTTCAGGCAGGAAGCCGGAATTCTTCTGGTTCGACTTCCAGTTCTTCAGATCGATTTCCTTGTGGGCGATGTTCCAGTCGCCGCACAGGACGATCTCGCGGCCCTCGGCGCGCAGGGCGGCGAGATGCGGCAGGAAGACGTCCATGAAGCGAAACTTGGCCTCCTGGCGCTCGGGCGAACTCGATCCCGACGGCAGGTAGAGCGAGATTACGGACAGGGTTCCCCAATCGGCGCGCAAGTAGCGGCCTTCGGCGTCGAACTCGGCGTTGCCGACGCCTTCGACGACGCGTTCGGGCGGCGTGCGCGCATACAGGCCGACGCCGCTGTAGCCTTTCTTTTCGGCGCAGTGAAACCAGCCGTGGTAGCCGGCCGGCCGGAGAACGGCGTCGGTCAGGTCGCCCCGTTGGGCCTTGAGTTCCTGCAGGCAGACGATGTCGGCGCGCTGCTGCGCCAGCCAGTCGTAGAAGCCCTTGTTCGCCGCCGAGCGGACGCCGTTGAGGTTCAGCGAGGTAATCCGAAGCATGTAGAATTCGCGTCCATGACAAACCGCGATTCTAGCGCCGGCCTTGGCCCGGCATCGCCCGCCGCTGAAACGGAACGACGCTTCAGCCAGGACTTCATCGCTTTCGCCTGCGCCTGCGGCGTGCTGCGCTTCGGCGAGTTCAAGACCAAGGCCGGACGGCTGTCGCCCTACTTCTTCAACGCCGGCCTGTTCAACGACGGCGCTTCGCTCGGACGGCTCTGCGACTTTTATGCCGATGCCATACTGGCGACGGCGCCCGACTTCGACGTCCTCTTCGGCCCGGCCTACAAGGGCATCCCGCTCGCCGCCGGCACCGCCATCGCCCTGGCGCGGCTGGGCCGCGACACGCCGTTCTGCTACAACCGCAAGGAAGCCAAGGACCACGGCGAGGGCGGCACGCTGATCGGCGCGCCGCTGGTGGGGCGCGTGCTCATCATCGACGACGTCATCTCCGCCGGCACGTCGGTGCGCGAGTCGGTGGCGCTGATCGCCGCCGCCGGCGCCGAGCCGGCCGGCGTCGTCATCGCGCTGGATCGCCAGGAGCGCGGCCAGGGCCACTTGTCGGCGGTGCAGGAAGTCGAACAGACCTACGGCATCCCGGTGGTGCCGGTGGCGACGCTCGCCGACCTCATCGCCTATCTGGCCGGCGCGCCGGAGCTGGACCGCAACCTCGCGGCGGTGCGCCGCTATCGGGAGGAATACGGTGTCGAATAAGCGCAATCTGGCGCCGCTGTGCGCCGCCCTGGCGCTCGGCGCGGCGCTGGCCCTGCCGGCGGCCGCGAAGACCTATTGCTGCACCGACAAGAGCGGCCATCGCATCTGCGCCGACACTTTTCCCGAGCAGTGCGAAGATCGCGCCTACAAGGAGTTCGGCGCCAAGGGCGTGCGCAACGTCGAGGCGCCGCTGACCGCCGAACAGAAGGCCCAGCGCGAAGCCGAGGCGGCGCGCCAGAAGGACGAGGAGCGCTCCGTCGCCGAGCAGCGGCGCAAGGACCGCGCGCTGCTCAACACCTACGCCAGCGAAAAGGACATCGACGTGCTGCGCGACCGCGCCATCGCCGACCTGGAATCGGCCGGCCGGCAGACGCAGGAGAAATACGACGCCGCCATCGCGCGCAAGCAGCAGTTGGCGAAGGAACTCGAGTTCTACACCAAGAAGCCGGTGCCGCCGTCGCTGAAGGCGCAGATCAAGGACAACGAGGTCGAGATCGAGGCGCAGAAGAAGGCCATCGACGACCGGAAGAAGGACGTCGCGGCGACGCGCCTGCGCTTCGAGGAAGACCGCAAGCGCTACCGCGAACTGACGCGCGGCGCCGCCGGCAAGTAGCGTCCCGCGCCGGGCCGCCGCCGGCGGCCCGGGCGCCATCAACCCGCGAGTTTCTTTTTCAGCAAGTCGTTGACCTGCTGCGGGTTGGCCTTGCCCTTGGCCGCCTTCATCACCTGGCCGACCAGGGCATTGAACGCCTTGTCCTTGCCGGCGCGGAATTCCTCGACGGACTTCGGATTGGCGGCGAGCACGGCGTCGACCATCGCCTCGATGGCGCCGCTGTCGGTGATCTGCCGGAGGCCCTTGGCGGCGATGACGGCGTCGGCATCCGCGCCTGCACCGGCCCACAGCGCATCGAAGACATCGCGGCCGATCTTGTGCGATATGGTATTGTCGGCGATGCGCGTGACGACGCCGGCGAGCTGCGCGGCCGACACCGGCGCGGCGGCGATGTCGAGCCCGTCCTTGTTGAGCCGCGCCGCCACTTCGCCCATCACCCAGTTGGCGCAGGACTTGGCGTTCGCCGCGCCGGCAGCCGCGACGCAGCTCTCGAAGTAGCGGGCGGTGGCGAGCGTCGCCGTCAGCGCCGCGGCATCGTAGGGCGACAGGCCGAAGTCGCGCTCGAAGCGCGCCTTCATGGCGGCCGGCAGTTCCGGCATGCCGCGCTTCACTTCCGCGATCCAGTCCGCCTTGATTTCCAGCGGCAAGAGGTCGGGATCGGGGAAGTAGCGGTAGTCGTGGGCGTCCTCTTTCGAGCGCATGGCGCGGGTCTCGCCCGTGTCGGGATCGAACAGCACGGTGGCCTGCTGGATCTTGCCGCCGTCCTCGATGGTCTCGATCTGCCACTTGATCTCGTAGTCGATGGCCTGCTGCAGGAAGCGGAAGGAGTTCAAGTTCTTGATCTCGCGCCGCGTGCCGAGCGGGGCGCCGGGGCGGCGCACGGAAACATTGGCGTCGCAGCGGAACGAGCCTTCCTGCATGTTGCCGTCGCAGATGCCGATCCACTGCACCAGCGCGTGCAAGGCCTTGGCGTAGGCGACGGCTTCCTCGCTCGAACGCATGTCGGGCTCGGTGACGATTTCCAGCAGCGGCGTGCCGGCACGATTCAGGTCGATGCCCGTGCGGCCGTCGAAATCCTCATGCAGCGACTTGCCGGCGTCTTCCTCGAGATGGGCGCGCGTCAGGTGCACGGTCTTTTCCGCATCGCCGACGCGGATGACCAGCGCGCCGCCGGCGACCACCGGCGTCTCGAACTGGCTGATCTGGTAGCCCTTGGGCAAGTCGGGGTAGAAGTAGTTCTTGCGCGCGAAGACCGAGCGCGGCGCGATGCTGCCGCCCACCGCCAGGCCGAACTTGATGGCGCACACCGCCGCCTCGCGGTTGAGCACCGGCAGCACGCCGGGCAGCGCGATATCCACCGCGCAGGCCTGGGCGTTGGGCGCGGCGCCGAAGGCGGTCGCCGCGCCGGAAAAAATCTTCGACTGCGTTTTCAGCTGGGCGTGGGTTTCCAGCCCGATGACGACCTCCCACTGACTCATTTCAATCCTTCGACGAAGTGCACAGCATGATCGACTCGCCTTCGAGCACGACCTTGCCGGCGACGGTGCATACGGCATCGAGAATCACGCGCTTCTTGGCGACCAGGACTTCCCTGACGGTCACGGTGGCGGTGACGGTGTCGCCGGCGCGCACGGGCGCCTTGAACTTGAGCGTCTGGGCGAGGTAGATGGTGCCGGGGCCGGGCAGCTTGTTGGCGAGCACGGCGGAGATGAAGCCGGCCGTCAGCATGCCGTGGGCGATGCGGCCGCCGAACATCGTCGTCTTGGCGTAGTCCTCGTTCAGATGCACGGCGTTGATGTCGCAGGAGACGCCGGCATACATGAGAATGTCGCCTTCGGTGACGGTCTTGGCGAAGCTCGCCGACATGCCGGGCGCGAGATCTTCGATGTCGTAGCCTTGCACTTTATTCATGAGCAGCTCCCTGTTTATGCGGCCAGTGCCGGCCGGCGCTGATGCCAGTCGGTGGCCAGTTGATATTGGTGGGCGATGCCCAGCATGCGCGCTTCGTCGAACCAGCCGCCGATGAGCTGCAGGCCGACGGGCAGCCCGCCGCGGTCGAAGCCGCAGGGAATCGACATGCCCGGCAGGCCGGCGAGATTGACGGCGATGGTGTAGATGTCCGACAGGTACATCTGCACCGGGTCGGCGGCCTTTTCGCCGAGGCGGAAAGCCGTCGACGGGCTGGTCGGCCCCATGATGACGTCGCAGGTCTCGTAGGCCGCGGCGAAGTCGGCGGCGATCAGGCGGCGGATCTTCTGCGCCTGCAGGTAGTAGGCGTCGTAGTAGCCGTGCGACAGCACGTAGGTGCCGACGAGGATGCGGCGCTTCACTTCGGCGCCGAAGCCTTCGGCGCGGCTCTTGCAATACAGGTCGTTGAGGTCGCCGTAGGCGGCAGCGCGGTGGCCGTAGCGCACGCCGTCGAAGCGAGACAGGTTGGACGACGCTTCGGCCGGCGCGATGACGTAGTAGGCCGGCACCGAGAGCCCCGAGTTCGGCAGGCTGACCTCGACGGTCGCGGCGCCGAGCTTGCGGTACTCGGCCAGCGCGGCCTCGACCGCGCTGCGCACGTCTGCGTCCATGCCGGCGCCGAAGAATTCCTTGGGCAGGCCGATGCGCAGGCCGGCGAGCGGCTTGTCCAGCGCGCGCGTGTAGTCCTCGACGGCACGCTCGAGGGAGGTCGAGTCGCGCGCGTCGAAGCCGGCCATGGCGTTCAAGAGCAGCGCGCAGTCTTCCGCGCTCTTGGCCATCGGCCCGCCCTGGTCGAGCGACGAGGCGAAGGCGATCATGCCGTAGCGCGACACCACGCCGTACGTCGGCTTGAGGCCGGTGAAGCCGCACAGCGCCGCCGGCTGGCGGATCGAGCCGCCGGTGTCGGTGCCGGTGGCGGCCGGCGCCAGGCGCGCGGCGATGGCCGCGGCCGAGCCGCCGGACGAGCCGCCGGGCACGCGCGCCGTGTCCCACGGGTTCTTCACCGCGCCGAAGAAGGACGTTTCGTTCGACGAGCCCATGGCGAACTCGTCCATGTTGCACTTGCCCAGCGTCACCGCGCCGGCAGCCTTGAAGCGCTCGACGACGCAGGCGTCGTAAGGCGCGACGAAGTTGGCGAGCATCTTCGAGCCGCAGGTCGTCGTCCAGCCTTCGGCGCAGAAGATGTCCTTGTGGGCGAGCGGCACGCCCAGCAGCGGACCGCTCTCGCCCTTGGCGCGACGCGCGTCGGCATCCCGCGCCATCGCCAGGGTCTTGTCGCGATCGACGGTGATGAAAGCGTTCAGCGTCGGGTTGAGCGCGTCGATGCGGTCGAGATACAGACTCGCCAGTTCGACGGCGGAAAGCTTCCTGGCCGCCAGCGCGGCGGACAGTTCCTTCAGCGAAGAATGAATCATTCGATCACCTTCGGGACCAGGTACAGGCCGCCTTCGGTTTCCGGCGCAATCGCCTGGAAGACGACGTGGCGATCGGCTTCGGTGACGCGATCCTCGCGCAGCCGCTGGACGACGTCGACGGCGTGGCTCATCGGCTCGATGTCGCGGGTGTCGACCGACTGCAGCTGCTCGATGAAGCCGAGAATATCGTTCAGCTGGCCGCGGGTGCGCTCGACTTCCGCGGGGGAAACTTCGATGCGCGCCAAACGGGCGATGCGGCGCACGTCGTCGGGAGTGAGGGACATAGGGGGATACCGAAAGAGGCTTATTTCACAAAGCGCGATAGGGTATCATAGGCCCATTTCTTGCCAAAGCCGATTCCACCCGGACGGCTGCGGATTACTTATTCGGAATAATCGATGTTCGGCTTTCTGCGCTCCTATTTCTCCAACGATCTGGCTATCGACCTCGGCACGGCCAACACGCTGATCTACGTCCGCGGCAAAGGCATCGTCCTCGACGAACCCTCCGTCGTGGCGATCCGCACCGAAGGCGGCCCCAACGCCAAGAAGACGATCCAGGCCGTCGGCGCCGCCGCCAAGCAGATGCTCGGCAAGACGCCCGGCAACATCACGGCGATCCGCCCGATGAAGGACGGCGTCATCGCCGACTTCACCGTCACCGAGCAGATGTTGAAGCAATTCATCAAGCGCGTCCATGACTCGCGGCTGTTCAGCCCGAGCCCGCGCATCATCATCTGCGTGCCCTGCGGCTCGACCCAGGTCGAGCGCCGCGCCATCCGCGAATCGGCGCTCGGCGCCGGCGCCTCCAACGTCTATCTGATCGAAGAGCCGATGGCGGCCGCCATCGGCGCCGGCCTGCCGGTCTCCGACGCCACCGGCTCGATGGTCGTCGACATCGGCGGCGGCACCACCGAAGTCGGCGTCATCTCGCTCGGCGGCATGGTCTATTCCGGCTCGGTGCGCGTCGGCGGCGACAAGTTCGACGAAGCCATCATCAACTACATCCGCCGCAACTACGGCATGCTGATCGGCGAGACCACCGCCGAATCGATCAAGAAGCACATCGGCTCCGCCTTCCCGGGTTCCGAGGTCAAGGAAATGGAAGTCAAGGGCCGCAACCTCGCCGAAGGCATTCCGCGCAGCTTCACGATCTCTTCCAACGAAATCCTCGAAGCGCTGACCGATCCGCTCAACCAGATCGTCGGCGCCGTCAAGATCGCGCTGGAACAGACGCCGCCCGAACTCGGTGCCGACATCGCCGAGAAGGGCATGGTGCTCACCGGCGGCGGCGCACTGCTGCGCGACCTCGACCGCCTGCTGATGGAAGAAACCGGCCTGCCGGTGATCGTCGCCGACGACCCGCTGACCTGCGTCGTCCGCGGCTCGGGGCTCGCCCTCGAAAAGATGGACAAACTCGGCAGTATCTTTGCGAACGAATAATCCTGATTCCCTTTAGTGTGCAAGGCGGCGCAATGGATGCGCCGCTTCGTCGTTCCCAAGGGGCCCCCGCGCCGTGATGTCCGCCGTCGGTCATTCGCCACCACCCTTCTTCAAGCGGGGTCCGGCGCCCCTTGCCCAGCTGATTTTCTTCGTCACCCTGGCAATCGCCCTGTTGTTCATCGACCTGCGCTTCCATACGCTCGAATGGGTACGCTTCGGCGTCGCCACCGTGGTCTGGCCGGTGCAGCGGCTGGCCGGCATGCCGGTCGAGGCAGCCGGCGAAACCGCGCAGTATTTCTCCAGTCTCGCCACGCTCCAGGCCGAAAACGCCGCCTACAAGAAGAAGCAGCTCGCCACCGCCAACCAGCTGCTGCGCCAGGAATACCTGGAGCTCGAAAACAAGCGCCTGCGGGCGCTGCTCGACATGCGGGCGAGCCAGCCGGCCGTCGGCCGCGTCGCGGAAATCCTCTATGCCGCCCGCGATCCCTTCTCGCGCCGCGTCATCGTCGACAAGGGCCTGCAGGCGGGCATCGAGGCCGGCCAGGCCGTCATCGACGACATCGGCGTCATCGGCCAGGTGACGCGCACTTTCCCCTTGACCAGCGAAGTCACGCTGCTTACCGACAAGGACCAGGCGATCCCCGTCGAAGTCCAGCGCAACGGCCTGCGCGCCGTGCTCAACGGCACCGGCGCCGGCATGATGGAACTGCGCTTCCTCGCCGCCAACGCCGACGTCAAGCCGGGCGACGTGCTCGTCACCTCGGGCATCGACGGCGTCTATCTCGCCGGCTTGCCGGTGGCCAGGGTGTCGAGCATCGACCGCGACAACTCCTACGCCTTCGCCCGCATCTATTGCGATCCGCTCGCCGGCGTCGAGCGCCACGGCCAGGTGCTGGTGCTCGGCAAGCGCGAAGACCTGCCGCCGCCGCCCGAGGAAGTCGCCAGCGACAAGGACAAGTCGACCAAGGGCAAGAAGTTCAAGAAACGGCTGCGGCCATGACCCCCCTCGCGCCATGATCCAGCCGACCCATTCCTCGCGCCGCATCCTGCTGCCGGCCCGCAGCTGGTTCATCTGGCTGTCGCTGAGCCTGGCGCTGCTGCTCAACCTGATTCCGTTCGGCCGCCTGCCCGGCGTGCCCGACTGGGTGGCGCTGGTGCTGGCGTTCTGGTGCGTGCATCAGCCGCTGCGCATCGGCATGGGCTCGGCCTTCATGCTCGGCCTGCTGATGGACATCGTCGACAGCAGCGTCATGGGCCAGCACGCGCTGGCGTACGTGCCGCTGGCCTTCGCCGCCAGCGGCCTGTCGCGGCGCATTCTCTGGTTCCCGCTCGCCCACCAGGCGCTGCACGTCTTGCCCATGCTGCTGGGGGCGCAGATCGTCATGGTCGTGGCGCGCATGATCGGCGGCGGCGAGTTCCCCGGCCTGCTGTATTTTCTTTCCAGCTTCATCGCCGCCGGGATCTGGTATCCCCTCACCTATCTGTTGCTGCTGCCGCAGTACCGCCCCGTCGAGCGCGACGAGAACCGTCCGATCTGATTCGTAGCCAGCGTGGAATTCAAGAACCCCCAGGAAGAGCTCGAACGCTTCCAGCGCCGCCTCGGCTTCGCCGGCGGCTTCGTCCTGTTCTGCTTCGCCGTGCTGTTCGCGCGCTTCGTCTGGCTGCAGATCATCCAGCACGACTACTACCAGACGCGCGCCGAGGAGAACCGCATTTCGCTGGTGCCCATCGTGCCCAATCGCGGCCTCATCGTCGACCGCAACGGCGTCGTCCTGGCGCGCAATTACTCGGCCTACACGCTCGAAGTCACGCCGTCGAAGGCGATGAACATGGATGCGCTGATCGACGACCTCGGCCAGGTCATCGACATCCAGCCCAAGGACCGCCGGCGCTTCAAGAAGCTGCTCGAGGAGAGCAAGAACTTCGAGTCGCTGCCGATCAGGACCCGGCTCACCGACGAGGAAGTGGCGAAGTTCATCGCCCACCGTTACCGTTTCCCCGGCGTCGACATCAAGGCGCGCCTGTTCCGCCAGTACCCGATGGGCGATTTCGCCTCGCACCTGCTGGGCTACATCGGCCGCGTCAATGACAGCGACCTCGACAAGATCGAGGAGGAGGAGGACCAGGAGGCCAACTATCGCGGCACCGAGCACTTCGGCAAGACCGGCCTCGAACAGCATTACGAATTCGACCTGCACGGCCAGACCGGCTTCGAGCAAGTCGAGGTCGATGCCGGCGGCCACGCCGTGCGCACGCTGGCCAGCACCGCGCCCATCGCCGGCAACAACCTCACGCTCACGGTCGATGCCAAGCTGCAGGAAGTGGCGGAGAAAGCCTTCGGCGACCGCCGCGGCGCGCTCGTCGCCATCGAGCCGTCCACCGGCGGCATCCTCGCCCTGGTGTCGATGCCCAACTACGACCCCAACCTGTTCGTCGACGGCATCGATCCGAGCAGCTGGGACCAGCTCAACAATTCGCCCGACAAGCCGATGATCAACCGCGCGCTGAACGGCGCCTATCCGCCCGGCTCGACCTTCAAGCCCTACATGGCGCTGGGCGCGCTGACGCTGGGCAAGCGGCGGCCGGAGCAGACGATTTTCGATCCGGGCTACTTCAACTTCGGCAACCACACCTTCCACGACGACAAGAAGGGCGGCCACGGCTCGGTCGACATGTACCGCTCGATCGTCGAGTCGTGCGACACCTACTACTACATGCTCGCCAATGACATGGGCATCGACAACATCGCCAACTTCATGCGCCAGTTCGGCTTCGGCCAGCGCACCGGCGTGGACATCGACGGCGAGTCGGAAGGCGTGCTGCCGTCGCCGGAATGGAAGCACAAGCGCTTCCGCAAGCCCGAGCAGCAGAAGTGGTATGCCGGCGAAACGATTTCCATCGGCATCGGCCAGGGCTACAACGCCTATACGCCGATCCAGCTCGCCCAGGCGGTGGCCACGCTCGCCAACAACGGCGTCATGTTCCGCCCGCACCTGGTGCAGTACATCACCGACAGCAAGACCGGCGCCAAGACCCCGATCGAACCGACGCCGCTGCGCACCATTCCGTTGAAGCAGGAGAACATCGACATCATCAAGCGCGCCATGGTCGGCGTCAACAAGGAAGGCACCGGGGCGCGCGCCTTCGCCGGGGCGGGCTACGAATCGGCCGGCAAGACCGGCACCGCCCAGGTCTATTCGCTGAAGGGCGAAAAGTACGCCGAGGGCCACGTCAAGCAGGAGCTGCGCGACCACGCGCTGTTCATCGCCTTCGCTCCCGCCGACCAGCCGAAGATCGCGCTGGCGGTGCTGGTGGAGAACGGCGGCTTCGGCGCCCAGGCCGCGGCGCCGATCGCCCGCCAGGTCTTCGACTACTACCTGCTCGGCAAGCTGCCCAAGGAGGCCGCGCCGGCCGACGAGAACGAACCGGAGGGAGACTGATGCTGCACCGCCTGTGGTTCAAACTGATCGATCCCATCGACCAGCCGCTGATGGCCATCGCCGGCCTGCTGCTGCTGTACGCCTTCATCGTCGTCGCCAGCGCCTCGCCCGAGCGCGTCCCGGCGCAGATTCTCAACATGGCCGCGGCGCTGTTCTTCATGCGCCTGATGGCGCAGGTGCCGCCGCAGCGCCTGATGCACCTGGCGCTGCCCACCTATGCCATCGGCATCATCCTGCTGATCGCCGTGGCGCTGTTCGGCGACGTCTCCAAGGGCGCGCGGCGCTGGCTGAATTTCGGCTTCATGCGCCTGCAGCCTTCCGAGATCATGAAGATCGCCATGCCGCTGATGCTGGCCTGGTATTTCCAGAAGCACGAAGCCCTGCTGCGGCTGCGCGACTACGCCGTCGCCGTGCTGCTGCTGGCGCTGCCGGTCGGCCTCATCGCCAAGCAGCCCGACCTCGGCACGGCCATCCTGGTGCTGGCCGCCGGCTTCTACGTCATCTTCCTCGCCGGCCTGTCGTGGAAGATCATCGTCGGCCTCATCGTCTCCGCCATCGCGGCGGCGCCGCTGGCCTGGACCTTCCTCCACGACTACCAGCGCGCGCGCATCCTGACGCTGCTCGATCCCGAGAAGGACCCGCTCGGCAAGGGCTTCCACATCATCCAGTCGACCATCGCCATCGGCTCCGGCGGCATCTTCGGCAAGGGCTGGGGGCAGGGCACGCAGGCGCAGCTCGAGTTCATCCCGGAACGCCACACCGACTTCATTTTCGCCGTCATGTCGGAAGAGCTCGGCCTCATCGGCAACACCGTGCTGCTGGTGCTTTACTCGCTGCTGATCGCCCGCGGCCTGATGATCGCGGCGAATGCGCCGACGGTATTCACGCGTCTCCTCGCCGGCTCGATCACGCTGATCTTCTTCACCTATGCCTTCGTCAACATGGGCATGGTCAGCGGCATCCTGCCGGTGGTGGGCGTGCCGCTGCCGTTCATCAGCTACGGCGGCACGGCGATGGTGACGCTGTCCGTCGGCGTCGGCATCCTGATGTCGATACACAAGCATCGCATGCTGGTGCAGAAGTGAGTTCGGCGGTGACCGGAACCGCCGAGGCGCAGAGGCGCCGAGCACGGCAGGAGCAAGAGAGCTTTTGTTTTTTCGCGGCGTCGCGGCGTCTCGGCGCTTGGCTTGCCCTATCGCTGCTGGCCGCCTGCGGCACCCCGGCGCCGCGGCCCGACGCCGAGCCCACCGCGCCCGTCGCCGCCCCGGCGAGCGCACCCGCAGCGAAGGCCGCGATACAGAAGCCGCCGGCGTGGGTGCTGAAGAAAGGCGGCGGCTACTACCAGGACGACGGCCCCGGCGACAATCCGCCCGAGGATCTCGACGCCATTCCCGATGCCGTGCCGAAAATCGAGCCGCCGCACCGCTTCGCCAACAATCCCTATTCGGTGCTGGGCCGCGACTATGTGCCGCTGAAGGCGGGCACGCCGTATCGGGCGCGCGGCGTCGCCAGCTGGTACGGGCGCAAGTTCAACGGCCAGAAGACGTCGTCCGGCGAAATCTACGACATGTACGGCATGACGGCGGCGCATGCGACGCTGCCGATTCCTTCCTATGCGCGCGTTACCAATCCCGCCAACGGCAAGTCGGTGGTCGTGCGCATCAACGACCGCGGCCCGTTCCATGCCGGGCGCCTGATCGACCTGTCCTACACGGCGGCGTGGAAGCTCGGCTATATCGGCAACGGCAGCACGCCGGTCGAAGTGGAAAGCATCGAGCCCGGCCAGGAGACGCTGCTCGCCGCGGCGCCGCCGGCCGAAGCGGCGGACCCGATCGCCCAGTTCGCGACGGCGCCCGAGCCGGCGCCGCAGCCCCTGCCCGAAGTCGCCGACGCCCACGGCCACTACCTGCAACTGGGCGCCTTCGGCAACCGCGACAACGCCGACGCCCTCAAGTCGCGGCTGGCGCGCGAGCTCGGCAGCCTCGGCGACAAGCTCGTCGTCCAGGCCGCGGGCAAGCTCTTCCGGCTGCAGCTGGGCCCCTGGGCGGATGCCCAGGAAGCGCGCCGCGTCGCCGAGCGCATTCGCGAAACCCTGGAGTTTGCGCCGGTCGTCGTCCAGCGCTGACCGTATAATCGAAAGTCGTTTCCCGGCCATGACCATGCGTCTTCTTGCCTTCCTCTTCGCCGCCCTGCTGGCGCTTGCCGCCCAGGCCCAGTTGATGCCGACGCCGCCCACGGTGGACGCCCGCGCCTGGCTGCTGCTCGACCAGACCTCGGGCCAGACGCTCGCCGCCCTCAATCCCGACGAGCGCATCGAGCCCGCCTCGCTGACCAAGCTGATGACGGCCTACGTCGTCTTCAGCGCCATCAAGCAGGGCAGCCTCAAGCTCGACCAGCAGGTCGCCGTCTCGGCGAAAGCCTGGAAGGCGCCGGGTTCGCGCATGTTCATCGAGCCGAACAAGCCGGTCGCCGTCAGCGACCTGATCCGCGGCATGATCGTCCAGTCGGGCAATGACGCCTGCATAGCGCTGGCCGAGACCGTCGCCGGCTCCGAGGCCGGCTTCGTCCGGATGATGAATCACGAGGCCGCGCGCATGGGCCTCAAGAACACGCACTTCGTGAACGCCACGGGCCTGCCCGATCCCCAGCACTACACGACCGCGGCCGACCTGGCGCGGCTCGCCGCGACGCTGATCCGCGACTTCCCCGAGTTCTACCCGATCTTCTCGATGAAGGAATTCCGCTACGACAACATCACCCAGCCCAACCGCAACCGCCTGCTCTGGCTCGATCCCACCGTCGATGGGCTCAAGACCGGGCACACCGAGACCGCCGGCTATTGCCTGATCGCCTCGGCCAGGCGCGGCTCGCGCCGGCTGCTCGCGGTCGTGCTCGGCACCGCCTCGGATGCGCTGCGCGCGCAGGAATCGCAGAAGCTGCTCAACTTCGGCTTCCAGGCTTTCGACGGCGTCAAGCTCTACGACAAGGGCCAGGCCGTCTCGCAGCCGAAGGTGTTCAAGGGCGCCAAGAACACCGTCAAGGCGGGCTTCGCCGAGGACTTCGTGCTCTCGCTGCCGAAGGGCATGGCGGACAAGATCAAGGTCGAGCTCGTCAGCGTGCAGCCGCTGCTGGCGCCCCTGCAGCAGGGCCAGCGCGTCGGCACGCTGCGCATTTCCGTCGCCGTCGGCGGCGAGACGAAGCTGTGGGGCGAGTACCCGGTGGTGGCGCTGGAAGACGTCCCCGTGGCCGGCATCGTCGGCCGCGCCTGGGACAGCATCCGCCTGTTCTTCCAATGAGCCTCGCCTATCTCAACGGCGAATTCCTGCCGCTGGCCGCAGCGCGCGTGCCGGCGATGGACCGCGGCTTCCTCTTCGGCGACGGCGTCTACGAGGTGATCCCCGTCTATTCGCGGCGGCCGTTCCGGCTCGACGAGCACCTCGCGCGCCTGCAAAAAAGCCTCGCCGGCATCCGCCTCGACAATCCGCACACCGCCGACGAATGGAAGTCGCTGATCGGCCGCGTCGTCGCCGCCGCCGAGTGGGACGACCAATCGGTCTACCTGCAGGTCACGCGCGGGCCGATGGCGGCGCGCAACCACGCCTTCCCGAAGACCGTGACGCCGACCGTCTTCGCCATGACCGAGCCGCTCGTCACGCCTTCACCGGAACTGCGCGCGACGGGCGTCGCCGCCGTCGCGGCGGCCGATTTCCGCTGGCTGCGCTGCGACCTCAAGGCCACGTCGCTGCTGGCGAACTGCCTGCTGCGCCAGCTCGCCGTCGACGCCGGCTGCGCCGAGACCGTGCTGCTGCGCGACGGCTTCCTGACCGAAGGCGCGGCCTCGAACATCTTCGTCGTCAAGGCCGGCCGCCTGCTGGCGCCGCCGAAGAACCATCTGATGCTGCCCGGCATCACCTACGACGTCGTGCTCGAACTCGCCGCCGCGCACGGCCTGCCGTGCGAGGTGCGCGACGTGCTCGCGGCCGAAGTGACCGACGCCGACGAGCTCTGGATGACCTCCTCGACGAAGGAAGTGCTGGCCATCGTCGCGCTCGACGGCCGTCCCGTCGGCAGCGGCAAGCCCGGTCCCGTCTTCGCGCGGATGTACGGCTGGTACCAGGACTTCAAGCAGAACGTCATGCGCCGTGGCTGACGACACGCTCCTCGAGTTTCCCTGCGACTTTCCCATCAAGGTCATGGGCGCGGCGCAGGAGGGCTTCGCGCAGACGATCTGCGCCGTGGTGGTCCGCCACGCGCCGGACTTCGACGCGGCCACGATGGAAATGCGCGCGTCGAAAGGCGGCAATTACCTCTCCTTGACCTGCACCGTGCGCGCGACATCCAAGGCCCAGCTCGACGCCCTCTACGTCGAGCTGTCGCGCCATCCGCTGGTCAAGGTGGTGCTGTAAGCGTGGATGCCGTCGTCCGCCGCCTGGGAAGCGTCGACTACGCGCCGACCTGGCAGGCGATGCAGGACTTCAACGCCGCCCGCAGCGAGGCCACGCCCGACGAGATCTGGCTGTGCGAGCATCCGCCGGTGTTCACCCTGGGGCTGGCCGGCAAGCCCGAACACCTGCTGCGCGACATCGGCATTCCCGTCGTCAAGATCGACCGCGGCGGCCAGATCACTTACCACGGTCCCGGCCAGATCGTCGCCTACCTGCTGCTCGACCTGCGCCGCCGCAAGCTTGGCGTGCGCGACCTGGTCAATCGCATGGAGCAGGCGCTGATCGACCTGCTGGCCGAATACGAGATCAACGCCGAGCGGCTGCCGGGCGCCCCCGGCGTCTATGTCGGCGGCGCCAAGATCGGCGCCCTCGGCCTGCGCGTGAAGAACGGCTGCTGCTACCACGGCCTCGCGCTCAACGTCGACATGGACCTCGCCCCCTTCGCCGCCATCAACCCCTGCGGCTACGAGGGCATGCCGGTCACCCAGATGCGGGAACTTTGCGGCATCATCGACCTTCCATCCGTTTCCGGGCGCCTGCTCGCCCATTTGCAAGCCGCACTCCAGCCATGAGCGAAAAACAGAAAGGCGAAGCCAAGACCGCGCGCATCCCGATCAAGATCGTGCCGGCGCAAACCGTGTTGAAGAAGCCCGACTGGATCCGCGTCAAGGCCGGCTCGAGCGCGACCAAGTTCGCCGACGTCAAGGCCATCCTGCGCGACCATCAGCTGCACACCGTCTGCGAGGAAGCGACCTGCCCGAACATCGGCGAATGCTTCGGCAAGGGCACGGCCACCTTCATGATCCTCGGCGATCTGTGCACGCGGCGCTGCCCGTTCTGCGACGTCGGCCACGGCAAGCCGCTGCCGCCGGATGCCGACGAGCCGAGGAAGCTCGCCGAAACCGTCGCCGCCCTCAAGCTCAAGTACGTCGTCGTCACCAGCGTCGACCGCGACGACCTCAAGGACGGCGGCGCCGCCCACTTCGCCGCCTGCATCGCCCGCCTGCGCGAGCTCGCGCCGGGCACGCGCATCGAAGTGCTGGTGCCCGACTTCCGCGGCCGCCTGGAGACGGCGCTCGACGCCTTCGAAGGCTTCCTGCCCGACGTCATGAACCACAATCTCGAGACCGTGCCGCGCCTCTACAAACAGGCCCGCCCCGGCGCCGACTACGCGCATTCGCTGAAGCTGCTGCAGGACTTCAAGGCGCGCCATCCTGAAGTGGCGACCAAGTCCGGCCTCATGGTCGGCATCGGCGAGACCGACGACGAAATCCTCGCCACGCTGCGCGACCTGCGCGCACACGACGTCGAGATGCTGACCATCGGCCAGTATCTCGCACCCTCGGGCCATCACCTGCCGGTGACGCGCTACGTGCATCCGGATGTGTTCCGGATGTACGAGGAGGAGGCGCGGAAAATGGGATTTACCAATGCGGCCTGCGCGCCGCTGGTGCGGTCGTCATACCACGCGGACATGCAGGCGCATCAGGCGGGGGTCGCTTAGTGTGAACGACCCCAAGTGAATGATAACAACTCCAAGAGGATGATAAAGAACCACAAGTATTTGAGAATAACTATTGAGTAACAGCCCTACTGCATCTAGGTTCTCGTCAGTTATGGTCTGACAACTAAATTTGACCTTCTCAATGTTCAGCGCCCAAACATCGCTTTGGCCAATCCACCCGAAGCCTTTTGACGGTGAGATCCTCTCATCTTGGCTGAGCCGAATCGGCGACGGCCTTGGCCTTTCCTTGTACCAATTCCGAAAGCTTTGCCTCCCCAAGACAGTTGGCGAGTCGTCGGACATCGATCAGATCACCAACCCAGACTTCTTCGAAGCACTCTCAAGGGGCGCAGGCATAACCGCCGACCAAGCGCGGCGCACCGGATTCGTGTCGGATGAGGGACGGGTATATTCGCGGTTGGTGTTCAACAATCTGGAGTGGATTGCGCCTCTGTCAATTATGGACAAAGGAAGGCGGCGGGCGTCCCTACCGTTCTGTCCGTCCTGCCTAGCCACGGACAAGGTTCCGTATTATCGAAAGCATTGGCGCTATGGATTCCATCCGGTCTGCCCCGAACACGGATTGCTGACCAACCTGTGTCCCGAGTGCCAACAGCATTATGTTTATGTAGGCCCCGATCAAACGGGCGGCGTGAATGTCCCTTCCGGTGTGATCGGCGTTTGCCGCCAGTGTGAGACACGATTTCGCCGAACCACGATTCCCGGTCTTGAACACAGCGTTCTGCAGTTGGTCACGGAGATCCAGGCC
>JAQTNK010000044.1 GCA_028713915.1 Rhodocyclaceae bacterium
GAAGAGGCCGGAAATCTGCGCGATGGGCGCCAGGGCGCGCCCGCTGATGATCGAGCAGGCGATGAGTCCGCCCATGGTCAGGTTGCCCGAGGTGATCGCATAGACCCCCGCCGCCACCATGCCGACATAGGACAGCTGCTGGATCAGCTGGGTGAGGTTGGCGGAAAGGCCGGAGTAGGCTTTCAACGACAGTTCGCCGTCGCCCATGCGCAAGGTCAGGTCGTGCCAGCGCCCGCGGAACGAAGGCTCGGCGGCGAGCGCCTTGATCGATTCGATGGCGTCGATGGACTCGATCAAGAGGCCGTTCTTGAGCGTCGATTCGAGGATGTTCTGGTTGGTCAGGCGGGCAATGGGACGCATGAACAGCAGCCCGGCGACGATCGAAACGGGGATCAGCAGCAGCGGCACCAGGGCCACCGGGCCGGCGATCCAGCCGATGACGGCGACGAAGACGAAGGCGAAGGGAATGTCCGCCAGCACGAACAGCGTCGTCGAGGTGAGGAAGTTGCGCACCGACTCGAACAGGCGGATCTGCGCGGCGAAGGTGCCGATGGTGCGCGGCCGCTTATCCATGCGGATGCCCATGGCATGACCGAAAAACAAGTCGGAGAGCTCGAGGTCGATGGCCTTGCAGGCGCGATCGACCATGACGGCGCGCACCTGCTTCATCGTCAGCTCGAACAGCATGGCCAGCAGCACGCCGACGGTGAGCACCCAGAGCGTCGAAAGGCCGTTGTTCGGAATGACGCGGTCATACACCTGCATGCTGTACAAGGAGCTGGCGAGCCCGATCAGGTTCACCACGAAGGTGCCGACCATGGCCTCCATGAAGACGCGGCGATGGGCATAGATGGCATCGAGGAAATGCTTGAGGGCGTTCGGCGACGACGGTGGCTTGGGAATCATCGAGAAATGGGCTGATTGCCGGGATAGCCTTCGAGCACGCTGGCGCGGGTGAGGCGGCCGGTGAGCGCGTCGAGCTTGAGGGAAGAAACCAGTACGCCGGCATTGACGTCGGCCGCGGCGTAGCGGGCCTGCGCCAGCTCGCGCTGGGTGTTGAGGACGTCGAGCCAGCTCTTGCGGCCCGCCGTGTATTGGCGCAGGTAGGAGGCCATGACGTCGCGCGTGGCCTGCGCGTAGTCCAGCGTCGGCGCCAGTTGCTCGGCAAACGAGTTGGCTTCGTTGAGCTGATTCAGGGCGCGCTCGGTGGCGTCGCGCTCGCCGGCCTCGATGGCGCTTTGGGCGGCCTGGACGCGCTTCATCGAGGCGTCCATCTGCGACACCGACGACAGCCCGGCGCCGGGCTGGAAAGCGACCACCAGCATCACGCGATCGTAAGGGATGTTCGTCGTCGAGTCCGAACCGCCGAGGCGCTCGTAGCGCGCCGACAACTGCGGCATGAGGGCGGACTTGCGGCTATCGACGTCGGTCTTGGCTTGCTGGAGCTCGGCTTCGAGGCGATGCAGCGTCGGCGAATAGGCGCGCGCCGCGGCCGCGACCGCGGCGGCATCCGGCCGGCCGCCGTCCGGCGCCGCGGCGGGGACGAAATCGTCCTGGATCTCGGCACCGACCAGTTGCCCGAGCGTGGTGCGGGCGCTGGCCAAGGTCGCTTTCAACGTCATCAGTTCGGTGCGCGCCTGCTGCAGCCGGGCGTGGGCAAGCGCGACATCGGCTTCGGAGCCCACTTGCTGCAGGCGGCGGCGGTCGATCAGGGCGAACAGGCGCTCGTGTTCGGCGACATTGTCCTTCGCGACATCGAGTCGTTCCTTGAGCCGCAGGCAATCGGAAAACGACTGGGCGACGCGCAGCAGCAGATCCTGCTCGGTCTCCCCCAGCGAGAATTCGGCGATCCGCTGCCGGCTTTCGGCGCCGCCGATTTCCGAGGAGATGCGCCCGCCAGTCCACAGCGGCTGTTCCAGGCGCCAGTTCGTGCCATTCTGCGGCAGGTTGGCGGCATTGCTGCTTTGCTGGACGTTATGGGAGTTTTCCCCCGTCACGGTCGGATAGCGTTTCCACTCGGCGGCCTTGACGTCGTCGCCTGCCGCCGCGATGCCGCTCAACTTCTGCTGCCGCAGCGGGTGCCCATCGAGCGCCAGGCGGAATGCCGCGTTCAGCGTCAGGCCCTCGGCGCATGCCGACTGGGCCACAAGCCAAATGGCGATGACTGACAAGACGCGAAATCCCGGTAGACGACCGCTACGCAAACCATCCGGGCAACGCATGCGCCAACCGGCGATGCGCCTTACGACAAATCCTGAAAACACCACTCCCTAGCCTCCCCCGCAGTGTCAACCTTACTTCCAAGCCCCGAGCCGCTTTGTGGTTTTTCATTCTTGTAATGGCGCGACAGCATATGTCGAAAGCCATCCCACCGCAAGGCTCTTCTTCATCGATCCTTATTCATTGATTGTATTAAGTTATATTCAAATCCACTACCCTGACCGACATAGGAATTAGACTACGCCTTTGGTAATAGTGCATCGCCACGGCGGCGCTGTCGTCGCACAGCATGAAGCGCCGCATCGAGCCGACTTGTTCTTAATCGAAGACGGCGCGAAAAGGGTTCAATCTAAGTGTCGGTCCATGGCTTCGCCGGCGGTCCAAGGTGCAGCTCATCCCGAGCGCATGGCCGGAGTCTTCCTGTATTACACTGCCGCCTTCCGAGCACGGCTTCCCGCCGCCATCGGAGCCCTCGGCAGGAGTCCCGGCAATGAACATCGACAGGTTCATGGAAACCTACAAGCGCGCCTGGGAGTCCAGCGGCGAGCACCTGCTGGCGTCGCTCTTCGCCGCCGACGGGCTGTGCCGCGATGGCAGCCTCTGGCGGCACAGCCTGGTCGAAGCGAACGGCAACTGAGCCTCATGGCGCCACCTTCCTTCCCGCCCTCCGGCTACATGGATGTCATATACCTCGTGTATGGCCTCGCCTTTCTGGCGCTGGGCCTGGTCATCGTCCTGCGCAACGAACGCGGCAGCACGCTGAACCTGTCGCGCGTCTTGTGGCTCCTGGCCGCCTTCGGCTTCATCCATGGCTTTCTCGAATGGATGGACCTGTGGCAAGTGGTGCATGGCGATACGCCGGCGTTGGCGGCCGCACGGCCCGTCGTCCTGCTCGTCTCGTTCTTGCTGCTGTTCGAGTTCGGCCGCCGCCTCGTGCGGACTTCGCTGTCGGCCGCGGCGCAGGCTAGCCGTGCCGGCCGGCTGCTGAGTCCCGTGGTCTATGTGCCGATGGTCGGCGGCATCCTGGCCGCCGTGGCCGCCGCCGATCAGCCCTGGTTGGAACTGGCGATCTGGTCGCGCTACCTGCCGGGATTCCTCGGCTCCTGCCTGGCCGGCGCCGGCTGCTATCTCTACTGCCACAACCGGATCGGCGACGATGCCGCGACCGCGGAATTCACCGGACTCCACGGCGCCTGCTACGTCGCCGCGGCGGCCTTCATCGCCTACGGCATCTGCGGCGGCCTCGTCGGCCCGCGCGCCGACTGGTTTCCGGCGGCGGCGATCAACGAAGACAGTTTCCTGGCGACATTCCAGGTCCCGGTGCAGCTGCTGCGCGCCGCCTGCGCCGTATTGATCGCCGCCGCCGTCGGCCGCCTGCTGCGGATATTCAGCCGCGAACGACAACTCAAGCTGCGCCACGCGCTCGACGCCGGGCAGTTCTCGCTGACCCAGTTCTACGAAATCAAGGCCCGTTACGAGGCGATATTGGATGCGGCGACCGAGGGCATCGTCGGCCTGGACCGCGACGGCAATCTGACCTTCATCAACGATATCGCGTTAGGCATGCTCGGCTACGCCCGGGGCGAACTGACCGGCAAGTCCTTCCATGCCTCGAGCCATCACACGACCGTCAGCGGCAAGCCTTACGCCGCCGAGGATTGCCCGATGCACAAGACGATCCAGGACGGCGTCACGCGGCGGGTCGGCGCCGATCTGTTCTGGCGCAAGAACCGAACCTGGTTTCCCGTGGCCTACCAGACAGTCCCGCTGCGGCGAGGAGAACGCAGCTGCGGCGTCCTGGTCTTGTTTCGCAACCTTGCCGAAGGCGGCTAGAACGACTGAATGCGCCGGCAGGGGCACGCCGGCCCCGTGCCGGCGCCGGCACGGCAACCTGGGTCAATAGTCACCCGCGCATGCGGCGGCCGACCAATTCGACGCCGGCATCTTGACATCGGCCTTGGCGACCGCCGTTGCCGGTTGCGCGTCGGCCGTTTGCCCGCCACGGCAAACCAGTTCTCCCTGCACCACCGCGCCGCCATGAATCTCTATGACGTTGTAATGAACATCGCCGAGAACCTGCGCCTGGGACTGGAGTTCGAGAAACTCGCTGGAGATGGTCGAGCCGATGACCGTGCCGTTGATGAACAGGCGGGAGACGCTGAGTTCCCCCTCCACGCGGGCATGCTCGCCCAGCACCAAGGTGCTGTCCTGGGCGTCGGCGGCGCTGACGTTGCCCTTGATCTCGCCGTCGACGCGCATGCCGCCGGCAAATCTGACGTCGCCGATGATCGTGGTGCCGACGCCGATCAGGCTGCCGATCTGGCTGCTTTGCTTGCTGGATCCCTTACGGAACATAACCCTCCTCGTGCGTTGGCTGGCGGCGCCACGCCGGCGCCTGGCGCGTGCAATGTCGCTAGTTCGCGGGCATCGCCGGGATTCGGCAAGCGCCGTCGGCGACATGGCGGCGGTCGGTGCAAAGCCGATAGGCGGCAAAGTCGCACACGGAATCCGGCAGCGTCGGCGACCGCCTGATATCCACGACTTTCTCCGTTCCGGCCGGCGCGGCGACCGTCTTCAACACCGGGCAGTAATCGAGCGACTGGGCGTCGCAGCCGCAGGGCCCCGCCTTGATGCGCTGGCACATCGAGCAAAACATGGATTCGACATTCCTGACCGATGCCGGCAACGGCTGCTTGCTGCGCAACACCCCCATCGTCAGCCGGTAAAGGTGAAGCGACATATGACGAAGCGAAGCCGGCAACTTCGTGTCGCCGGTCCAGCTCTTGCTGACGACGGCAACGCGCTCCAGGCTTTTCCACGCAATGCTTTTGGCGGTACGCACAGGAGATCGCCCGGGCTAGATATGCCGCTGGCTCGAGGGAAAGATCAGGCAGGCGGGCCCTCGGCGCTCGATGACTGAAGCATTATTTTCATGCGGCCGATAGCCCATCAGAGGCGCCACTACGATCTCCCGAGGCGACGAACAAAACGAGGAAGACAGGCGCCATCCTCGACGGAATTGCCAATACCCATGCTGCGGACCGGCCTATAATACCAAAGGTGTAAGAGAATTCCTATGGCGCAGATAATTTCTTCAAGGCCCGTAGCAGTCGCATGGGCGCCGCTGCCGACGACTGCGGCGAGCCGGCCAGCGAGAAGTTTTCCGGTCGCGTCGGCGCGCATGACGCGCTGCCGGCCAGGGCCATCGCGAGGCATGTCGGCGCCATGCAGAGTATGTTGTTGTCATGCCACATAAGCAGATTAAAATATAAGCAAGAAAATATATTAGTCGCCGCTATCGTTGCCGCAGTACTTCCGATCGATCGTCGGGCGGCTGCCACTATGATTATCTGCAACGGCTACAACAGGTCCCCAAGGCCCTTTCCGTTGGCGCATTGGCATCCGTTCCTGATCCAGCTTGGCGGACCCTCTGGAGGTGAAGAATGGACTATCGATCGAGCAGCAGAAACCTGCATTGCCTCGTCGCCGCGATGATCGCGGCATCGTTGCCGGCGGTGGCGCATGCCGCTTCCGACGTCGACGCCGGCGCGGCAATCCGCCTGGCGAGACAAGACCACTGCCTGCGCTGCCATGGCGTGGACAAGAAAAAGGAAGGTCCGAGCTACGCATTCCTCGCCGCCCGCTACGAGGGCAAGCCCGGCGCCGAGGAAAAGCTCATCAAGCACATCACGTCGGGAGAACTGGTCAAGCTCTCCGACGGCCACAAGGAAAACCACAAGGTCATCCAGAACGCCAACCCCGCGGAACTGAGAAACCTCGTGCGGTGGATTCTCTCCCAGGGCGACTGAGCGCGCTGGTCTTCGTCGCGCGGACAGCGATCTGCTAGAGTGGCGCGTCCGCGAAGATCGAAGGGTTGGGCACGATGAGAACACGACTGGCCGCCGCGGCTTTGCTGCTGGCGGGCTCGTCCACGGCGGCCCTGGCGGCGTGGACGCAGGCCTACGCGAGCGCCGGCTACACGTCCTATTACGACGCGGCCACCGTCCGCAAGGATGGCCAGCGGGCGACACTTTGGCAATTGCGCGACCTCAAGTCGCCGGCGTCGCTGGCGGGCAAGGCTTACCGCTCGCAACGGGCGCAGCTGGAATATGACTGCACCGAGCGGCGCGTGCGGATGCGCGCCATCGCGCTCTACGCCGCTCCGATGGGCGCCGGAGAAACCGTGGCCGACGACGACCATCCGGGCGAATGGAACCCGATCGACCCGGACAGCATGAACGACGCCTTCCTGCGCATCGCCTGCGGCAAGCAGCCATGACGTTCCCGGCCAGCGCGCCTGCCGCCATCGGCGCCATCGCGGAGATCAACGCTTGAGCGTCGAGTTCATCGCGGCCCAGGGGCACCGGCTCGAATATGTCTTCATCCACGGCACCGAAGCGGCCGCCCCGACGCTGGTATTCCTGCACGAAGGCCTGGGGTCGGTGGCCATGTGGCGGGACTTTCCGCGGCGGCTGGTGGCCGCCACCGGCTGCACCGCGCTCGTCTATTCGCGCTACGGCTACGGCCGCTCGGACCCGCTGACGGCGCCGCGGCGGCCCGACTTCATGCACGCGGAAGGCTTGCGCGCCCTGCCCGAACTCCTCGACGGCCTGGCGATCGCGCGGCCCGTCCTGATCGGCCACAGCGACGGCGCGTCCATCGCGCTGATCCATGCCGGCGGCGCCGGCCGGCCGCTCGCCGGCGTCATCGCCATGGCGCCCCACGTCATGGTCGAGGACGTCGCCATCGCCAGCATCGAGGCCGCCAGGCGCGCTTATGAAACCGGCGATTTCAAGGACCGTCTGGCGCGCTACCACGACGACGTGGATTCGGCGTTTCGCGGCTGGAACGACATCTGGCTGGACCCGGCGTTCCGCGCCTGGAACATCGAGGAATTCCTGCCGCGCATCGACGTGCCCGTGCTGGCGATCCAGGGCCTGGACGACGAATACGGCACGATGGCGCAACTCGAGCGCGTCGCCCGCTGCGCCCGTGACGTGGAAACGCTGAAGCTCGCCGATTGTCGCCATTCGCCGCACCGGGACCAACCCCAGGCGGTGATCGACGCCGTCGCCGCCTTCGTTCAGCGCCTCGGCCGGGCTTGACGGCCACGAGCGGTCGGCAGCCGCGCGGGCAACCGTGGCCCGCGGCTATTTCGGCCGCAGGGTCATGACGTAGCCGTCCGAATTCACCTCGAAGTGCTTCAGGAAGTTCATGCCGAGCAGCACGTCGAAATCCTTGCCCATGTCCTGGGACATGACCACGCCGACGACGTTGCGCACGACGTTGCCGCCCAGTTCGACGGAGTTCAAGACCACCGCCGTGGCTTCGGCGACGCCGTTGGCGGTCTGGTTCCGCACCCGCCTGCCGCGCTGCAGATCCAGTCCGATGCGGTGCGCCGCCGATGGCGAGATGGCCACCGTCGTCGCGCCGGTGTCGACCATCACGCGCGCCGGCACGCCGTTGATGGCGATGGTCGCGAAGAAATGTCCGCCGGGCCCGCTCGCCAGGCGCACGATGCCGCCGGCAGCCGCGCCGAGGCTGCGATTGACGGGCGCCGCATCGTCCTCGACGCGGCGCTGCTTCTCGCCCTTGGCGCAGCGCTCGACGGAGTAGGTCGCGCTGCCGTCCGGCCCGACGCATTCGTAGTAGTCGTACGCCCCGGCCCAGCACAGGCCGGGGAGGACGAGGAACAAGCCCCAGAGACGCCGCATGCAACAACCCTCCCTGCAAACCGCGGCCATTGCCCGCCGCCGACGGCCGCCAGAATATCGCGCTTCCGCCTCCTTTGCAGCCGTCATCTTCCGCCGATGGCGACGGCCGCCGGCGGTTGAGCATCGGCGCCCATGACGCTATAGTGCGCGCTGCCGCACGCCTGCCGCTGCGGCCGAAGCCCCCAACCCGGCCCGCGCTTGCGCGGCGTTCATGCCCGTCGATCATTACGAGAACTTCCCCGTCGCCTCGATCCTGCTGCCGGCGCCGCTGCGCGAACCGGTGGCGGCGATCTACGCCTTCGCCCGCAGCGCCGACGACTTCGCCGACGAGGGCAGCCGCACCGCCGCCGAGCGCACGCGCCTGCTGGACGGCTACCAGGCCGAACTCGACGCCATCGCCGCCGGCCGCGGCACCGCGCACCCGATCTTCCGGCGCCTGCGCCCGGTCATCGCCGCCCACGGCCTGCCGCTGCAACTCTTCCGCGACCTGCTCGACGCCTTCTCCCAGGACGTGAGCAAGACGCGCTACGCGACCTACGCCGAACTCCTCGACTATTGCCGCCGCTCGGCCGATCCCGTCGGCAGGCTGCTGCTGCACCTGTTCCGCGCCGCGACGCCGCAAAACCTTTCCCGCTCCGACTGCGTCTGCTCGGCACTGCAGCTCATCAACCACTGGCAGGACGTCGCCATCGACTGGGGCAAGCCGCGCCTCTACCTGCCGCAGGAAGACCTCGACCGCTTCGGCGTGACGCACGCGCAGATCGCCGCCGCGCGCTGCGACGACCGCTGGCGCGCGCTGATGCGCTTCGAGGTCGAGCGGGCGCGAGACCTGATGCGCGAAGGCGCGCCGCTCGGGCGCGAGCTGCCCGGCCGCATCGGCCTCGAAATCCGCGTCATCGTCGCCGGCGGCCTGCGCATTCTGGATAAAATCGAGGCCGTGAATTACGACATTTTCCGCCGCCGGCCGGTCCTCACCGCATGGGATTGGCCGCTGCTGCTGGCGAGAGCCCTATGACGCCCGACGAATATTGCCAGCAGAAGGCCTCCGCCAGCGGCTCGAGCTTCTACTACAGCTTCCTGTTCCTGCCGCGCCGGCGGCGCCAGGCCATCACCGCCCTCTACGCCTTCTGCCGCGAAGTCGACGATGCCGTCGACGAATGTTCCGACGCCGGCGTCGCGCGCATGAAGCTCGCGTGGTGGCGCGGCGAAGTGGCCGCGCTCTACGCCGGCCATCCGACCCATCCGGTGACGCAGGCGCTGGCCGTCGCCATTGCGCGCTTCGCGCTGCCGCAGGAACAGCTGAACGAGATCATCGACGGCATGGAGATGGACCTCGACACCGTGCGCTACGCCGATTTCAAGGCGCTGCACCTCTACTGCTACCGCGTCGCCAGCGTCGTCGGCCTGCTCGCCGCCGAAATCTTCGGCTACGACGACCGCCGCACGCTGAAATACGCGCACGACCTCGGCTTGGCGTTCCAGCTCACCAACATCATCCGCGACGTCGGCGAAGATGCGCGCCGCGGCCGCATTTACCTGCCCCAGGACGAACTTGCGCGCTTCGGCGTCACGGCGGCGGACATCCTGGAAAGCCGCCCCACCGAAGGCTTCCGCGCCCTGATGGAATTCCAGGTCGCCCGCGCCCGCGAATTCTACGAACGCGCCCTGGCGCAACTGCCGCCCGTCGACCGCAGGAAGCAGGTGGCCGGCCTCGTCATGGCCGCGATCTACCGCACCACGCTCGAAGAAATCGTCAAGGACGGCTGCCGCGTGCTGACGCATCGCCTCTCGCTGCCGCCGCTGCGCAAGCTCTGGATCGCGGGCAAGACTTGGCTCGCCGCGTAGCCATCATCGGCGCGGGCTACGCCGGGCTCGCCGCCGCGGTCGAGCTCGCGAGCGGCGGCATCGCCGTGGATGTCTTCGAAGCGTCGCGCACGCTCGGCGGCCGCGCCCGCAGCATCGACGTCCAGGGCATGACGCTCGACAACGGCGCCCACATCCTCGTCGGCGCCTACCGCGAGACGCTGCGCCTGATGGCGCGCGTCGGCGCCGAGCCGCGGCGCGTATTGCAGCGCCGGCCGCTGCGGCTCGAATATCCCGGCGAACTGCGCATCGCGGCGCCGCCGCATCGCATCCCGGCGCCGGCGCCGCTGCACCTGGCCTGGGCGCTGCTGACCGCGCGCGGCCTGGCGCCGGCCGAAAAATTCGCGGCGATGCGCTTCATGCGCGCGATCAAGGCGCAAGGCTTCACGCTGGCGCAAGACATTTCCGCCGCCGAGCTGCTCGCCGCGCACGGCCAGGGCGCGCGGCTGCGCCGCTACCTGTGGGAACCGCTCTGCGTCGCCGCGCTGAACACCGAAATCGAACGCGCCTCGGCGCAGGTATTCCTCAACGTCCTGCGCGACAGCCTCGCCGCCGACCGCGCCGCCAGCGACCTGCTGCTGCCGGCGACGGACTTTTCGCAGCTGTTCCCGGAGCCCGCCGCCGCCTGGCTGGCCGCGCACGGCGGCAGCGTGCAGCGCGGCGCGCGCATCGCCGCGGTCCGCCGTCATGACGGCCGCTACACCGTCGAGGCCGGCGGCCGCGAATACGACAATGTCATTATCGCCGTCGCCCCCTACCACCTGCCGCGGCTGATCGCCGGACTGCCGCAACTCGCGGCCCTGAGCGACGCCGTCGGCGGCTTCGTCTGGGAGCCCATCGTCACCGCCTATCTCGCCTATGCGGCCGGCGTGCGCCTGCCCTGGCCGATGATCGGCGTCGCCGCTGGCTGCGCGCAATGGCTGTTCGACCGCGGCAGCCTGTGCGGCCAGCCCGGCCTCATCGCCGCCGTCATCAGCGCCCACGGCCGCCACGAAGACCTCGGCCACGCCGCGCTGGCGCAGCGCATCCACGGCGAAATCGCCGGCGTCGTGCCGCACTTGCCGGCAGCGCTGTGGACGCGCGTGATCGTCGAGAAGCGCGCCACCTTCGCCTGCACGCCGGGCATGGCGCGCCCGGCCACGGCGACCGCCCTGCCCGGCCTGTACCTGGCCGGCGATTACGTCGCCGGCGATTATCCGGCGACCCTCGAAGCTGCGGTCAGGAGCGGCGTGCGCGCGGCGCGGGCGATCCTCGGGTAAGCGCCGGCGCAGGGTCCTGAGGTCCGCGCCGATTGCTGCTAAAGTTCTCGTCGGGCAGGTCGTCCATGCGTGCTGCCATTGGCTGGCTGGCCGTTATTGACTGCATCTGAATGTCGACGAAGGAGATAACCGTGTTCAAAAATGCGATTTTTCTGTTTGCCGCCGTTTGTGCGATCCCTTTGTCGGCCAATGCCGAGGACAACCTCGGCACGGTGCTGAGCGCCGGAGCGACGAAACTCACGGCGGACCAAATTCGGAGCTTGGTCGTCGGCAGCCGCGTCGAGGCAGGGTCGCCGACAGCGCAGTTCCTCTTTCAACCCAAGGAAGGCGGCGCGCTTTGGGGGCAAGTGCGTTACCCCAAGATAAGCGCGGATGGATCAGGCAGCTGGAAGATTACCGACGACGGCCGTCTCTGCCTCAAGTTGGACTATGCGAACGCGAAGTTCAACGGGACGTTCGACAAGTGCGGATTCTGGTTCCAACAGGGCGACAAGTACTGGGTTTCCGGCTCGGATGCCGAGAAGGACGCTCCCGTTCATCTCTACCACGTAACGAAATAATCGCCGCGTGATCTTGGCGGATCGAGGCACGCCAACCCTTAAACCAGGCGCCCGCCCGCCAGCCGCAGCACGCGCCCGCAGCGCCGCGCCAGCGCCTCGTCGTGGGTGACGAGCATCAGCGTGGTGCCGGCTTCGCGGTTCATTTCGAACATCAGCTCGATGACTTGTTCGCCGGTGGCGGCGTCGAGATTGCCGGTCGGCTCGTCGGCCAGCAGCAGCTTGGGCTTCACGGCGAAGGCGCGGGCCAGCGCGACGCGCTGCTGTTCGCCGCCGGAGAGGTGCTTCGGGTAGTGGCCGAGGCGTTGCGCCAGGCCGACGCGCGCCAGCATGGCGATCGCGGTTTCCCGCGCCGCCGGCAGCCCGAGCAGTTCGAGCGGCAGCATCGCGTTCTCCAGCGCGGTCAGCGCCGGCAGCAGGTGAAAGGACTGGAAGACGAAGCCCAGCAGCCGGCCGCGCAGGGCGGCGCGCGCGTCTTCGTCGAGCGCGGCGAGGTCCTGGCCGGCCAGCCGCACCGTGCCGGCGCTCGGCAGGTCGAGCCCGGCCAAAAGCCCCAGCAGCGTCGACTTGCCCGAACCCGAGGCGCCGACGATGGCGACGGCTTCGCCCGGCGCGACCGCGAACGAAATCTCGTGCAGAATCGCAAGCATGCCGTCGCCGCTTCGCACTTCCTTGCCCAAGCCGACTACTTCGATTGCCGCCGTCATGCTGCGTCTCGTCCTCTTGCTCGCTTTGTTCTCACCAGCCGCCTTCGCGGCTGAGACCATCCTGATCTTCGGCGACAGCCTCTCCGCCGGCTACGGCATCGGCATCGAACAAAGCTGGCCGACGCTGCTCGCCAAGCGCCTGGAAGCCGAGAAGCTGCCCTACACCGTCGCCAATGCCAGCATCAGCGGCGAAACCACCGCCGGCGGCGCGAGCCGCCTGCCCGCCGCGCTCGCGCGCTTCAAGCCCGCCGTCGTCGTCATCGCGCTCGGCGCCAACGACGGCCTGCGCGGCCTGCCCGTGGCGGAAATGCGCGCCAACCTGCAGGCGATGATCCGCGCCGCGCGGCAGCACAGCGCCCGCGTGCTGCTGGTCGGCATCCGCCTGCCGCCGAACTATGGCCCCGACTATACCGCCGGCTTCGCAGCCGTCTACCGCCAAGTGGCGAAACAGGAGAAGACCGCCCTGCTGCCTTTCCTGCTCGAACCCATCGCGCTGGACGCCGCCGCCTTTCAAGCCGACGGCCTGCATCCGGTCGCCGCCGCCGAGCCGAAGATCCTCGACCACGTCTGGAAGGCGCTGCGCCCCTTGCTCAAACGACCGTGACGTGCGGCACGCCGGCCGCGAAGCTTCCGATCACGGCCGCGCTGCCGAAACCATCGGCGCGAAACGCCGCCAGCACCGCGTCGGCGGCATCCGCCGCGCAGGCGACCAGCAAGCCGCCGCTGGTCTGCGGATCGGTGATCAGCTTCTGCCGCCATTCCTCGCCGCCTATGCTCACCTCGGCGCCGTAGGCGGTCCAGTTGCGCGTCGAGGCGCCGGTGGCGATGCCGGCCTGGACATGGAGGGCGGCCTCGGCGATCAGCGGCAGCCTGGCGAAGTCGACCGTCGCCGCCAGCGTCGAGCCGCGGCAGATTTCGAGCAAGTGGCCGGCCAGCCCGAAGCCGGTGACGTCGGTCACGGCATGCACGGCGTCCATTTGCGATAGCGCCACGCCGGTGACGTTGAGCTGCGTCGTCCAGCGCAGCATCTCGTCGTAGCCGGCGGCCGAGAGCAGGCCTTTCTTCAGCGCCGCGGACAGGATGCCGATGCCGAGCGGCTTGCCGAGGATCAGCACGTCGCCGGCGCGCGCGCCGCTGTTCTTCTTGACGCGCCGCGGATGCACGACGCCGAGGCCGACCAGGCCGTAGATCGGCTCGACGGTGTCGATGGAATGGCCGCCGGCGATCGGAATGCCGGCCTGCGCGCAGACCGCATCGCCGCCGGCGAGGATGTCGCGGATGACGCTCTCGGGCAGCTTGTCCACCGGCATGCCGACGATGGCGAGGGCGAAGATCGGCTTGCCGCCCATGGCATAGACGTCGGAGAGCGCATTGGTCGCGGCGATGCGGCCGAAGTCGCGCGCATCGTCGACGATGGGCATGAAGAAATCGGTGGTGGCGACGATCGCCTGCTCGTCGTTGAGGCGATAGACGGCGGCATCGTCGGACGTCTCGATGCCGACCAGCAAGTCGGCCGGCATGGTCTTCAGCGCCGATTCGGCGATGATGCGCGAGAGCACGGACGGCGCGATTTTGCAGCCGCAGCCGCCGCCGTGAGAGAATTGGGTCAAGCGAATTTTTTCCATCGATGCAATGTCCGAACGACTTCCCAAAGGGCTGGCAACGGTAGCACAACTGGCGGAGTTCGACGACATCATCGACGCGCGCTCGCCCGCCGAATATGCCGACGATCACGTGCCGCGCGCCGTTTCCTGCCCGGTGCTCGACGACGCCCAACGCGCCCGCGTCGGCACGCTCCACCAGCAGGTTTCGCCGTTCGAGGCGAAGAAGATTGGCGCCGTGCTCATCGCCCGCAACATCGCCCGCCACATCGAGGAGAACTTCCTCGACAAGCCCAAGGACTGGCGTCCGCTCGTCTATTGCTGGCGCGGCGGCCAGCGCAGCGGCGCGTTCACCCACATCCTGCGCGAGATCGGCTGGAACGCGCATCGCCTCGACGGCGGCTACAAGTCCTGGCGCCGGCGGGTGCTCGACGAACTCGAAGTCCTGCCCGCACGCTTGCGCTTCCACGTCGTCTCGGGCGCCACCGGCAGCGCCAAGAGCCGCGTCCTCGAAGCGCTCGCCGCCCACGGCGCGCAGGTACTCCACCTCGAGGAACTGGCCGCCCACAAAGGCTCGGTGCTCGGCAACCTGCCGGACGGGCCGCAACCCTCGCAGAAGAAATTCGAGTCGCGCCTGCATGCGGCGCTGGCCGGCTTCGATGCCGCGCGGCCGGTGTTCACCGAAGCCGAGAGCCGCCGCATCGGCGCCGTGTACCTGCCCAATGCGATGATCGCCGCGATCCGCGCGGCGCCGTGCCTGCGCATCGAGGCGACGTTGGCGGCGCGCGTCGAATTCCTGCTGCGCGACTACGACTACTTTCTCGCCGACCCGTCGCAGCTCAGCGCGAAGCTGCAGCTGCTGCGCAGCCTGCAGGGCCACGAGACGGTCGACCGCTGGCTGGCGCAAGTCGCGGCGGGCGATTTCCGCAACCTCGTCACCGAATTGCTGGAACGCCATTACGACCTGCACTACCAGCGCTCGCAGGCGAAGAACTACGCCGGCTACGTGCAGGCCGGCGCCTATGCCACCGACGACCTGTCGCCGGCGGGCATCGACGATCTCGCTAGGCGGATTCTGGCAGGCTGAAGCGGCTGCCGCGGCGCACGCAGATGCGCTGAACCACCGCCGGCCGCGGGCGGCTCACTTCGCCCTGCTCGAAGGCGACGACGGTGAAGCGCTTGCCCAGCAGGTCGAGCAGTTCGCCGACGCGCAGCAGATGCGCGGGCGCGGCGGGCTTGCCGAAGCGCTCGTTGCCGACCATGAATGTCTCGTAGATCAGCACGCCGCCCTCGGCCAGGGCCACCGCGAGGTGCGGCAGCAGCGGCCGGAACAGATAGTTCGTGACGACGATGCCGTCGAAGGCATGGCCGTAGTAAGGCCACGGGCCGCCTTCGAGATCCGCCTGGCGCACGGCGATGCCGGTCGTGCCGGCGAGCGTCGCCAAGGCGTCGGCATCGCGATCGACGGCTTCGACCGCATGCCCGAGCGACGCCAGGAAACGCGCGTGGCGGCCCTTGCCGCAGGCGAGATCGAGCACCGCGCCGCCCGCCGGAATCAGGGGGGCGAAGCGCCTGACCCAGGCGGAAGGCTCGTCGTGGCTTGGCAATCGAGGCAGTGCGGGTTCCATTCCTGTATGATTTTACTTGGGAAGGCTCCAACCACTTCATGAATTCAAGGCACGACAACCCGGGTGCGTCGACACCGCGACGTACCCTGCTCGACGAGGTCACCGCACATGAGGCGACGCTGGAGCGCCTCAAGAGCGTGGAGGATGCTTACGAGCGCTTCGTGCCGCGCCAGTTCCTGCAACTGATGGGTTTCGAGGACATCCGCGAAGTGCGCCTGGGCGACCAGGTCGAGCAGCCGATGACCATTCTCTTCGCCGACATCTGCGACTTCACCAACCTGTCGGAGTCGATCTCGCCGCAGGAGAACTTCAACTTCCTCAATTCCTACCTCTCCCAGATGCAGCCGGCCATCGCCGCCAACGGCGGCGTCATCGACAAGTACGTCGGCGACGCCATCCTGGCGCTGTTCCCGGCCTCGGCCGACGATGCGCTGCGCGGCGCGGTGTCGATCCTCAACCAGCTCGACATCTACAACGCCGGCCGCCACCGCGCCGGCTACGTCTCCATCCGCATCGGCATCGGCGTCAATACCGGCACCGTCATGCTCGGCACCGTCGGCTCGGCCTCGCGCATGGACGTCACCGTCATCGGCGACGCCGTGAATCTCGCCGCGCGCCTCGAGCGCATCACGCGCGAATGGGACGTCTCGCTGCTCATCAGCGAGCACACGCTGCTGTCGCTCAACGATCCCGCGCCTTTCGGCATCCGCTTCATCGACCGCCCCCAGGTCCGCGGCAAGCAGGAAATCCAGTCGATCTACGAAGTCTTCGACGCCGACCCGCCGGCGCTGCGCGCCGCCAAGCGCAAGTCGCGCAAGCTGTTCGAGACGGCGCTCGCCTGCGTCCACCTCGGCTACCCGGACGATGCCGCCGTCATGCTGCAGGAATGCCTCGCCCTCGCGCCCGAAGACCGGCCGGCGCGGCTTTATCTCGAACGCTGCCACGGCATCGCCCAGAACGCGGCCGACATCCTGCGGCCGTGGAGCGACGACTACCTGGTCGGCGTCGAGCCGGTCGACGCCGACCATCGCCAGCTGCTGGCCGCCGCCAACGCCCTGATCGGGAAGCTGCTCGCCAACCGCAACGACGGCGTCGGCGCGGCGCTGGCCAAGCTCGGCGATGCGCTCGACGCCCATTTCGTCGTCGAGGAGAATCTCATGGAGGAAGCGGGCTACCCGCTGCTGCTCGAACACGCGCGCGAGCACCGCCGCCTGCGCCTGTCGTACCAGCAATTCGCCGCCAAGGTGGCGGGCGGCGCGGACGACTACCGCTACCTCGCCTTCTCCTGCCAGTGCGTGGTCGCCGACTGGCTCATCGACCACGCCCAGAAGTCCGACCGCGCCCTCGGCAATTTCCTGAAAAGGACCGTGGCGCGGGCCTGAGCGGCGCAGCAGCGCCTTTTGCTGCGGGCCCGGCGCGCGGAATTTTGTCGCGGCATGACGGTCTCATCCTGCCTTGGGGAGTTGTTGCTGCAAGGAGAATGAAATGGCCAGCAAACGCATCCTGATGCTCGCCGGCGATTTCGGCGAGGATTACGAAATCATGGTTCCCTTCCAGGCGCTGCAAGCCGTGGGCCATACGGTCCATGCCGCCTGTCCCGACAAGAAGGCCGGCGAGACCATCGCCACCGCGGTGCACGACTTCGAAGGCCAGCAGACCTATTCCGAAAAACGCGGCCACAACTTCACGCTGAACGCCACCTTCGCCGAACTGAAGGCGGAGCAGTACGACGCCCTCGTCGTCCCCGGCGGGCGCGCCCCGGAATACCTGCGCCTGAATCCGAAAGTGATCGACGCGGTGCGCCACTTCTTCGTCGCCAACAAGCCGGTGGCCTGCATCTGCCACGGCGCGCAACTGCTGGCGGCGGCCAAGGTGCTGGAAGGCAAGCGCTGCGCCGCCTATCCGGCCTGCCGTTGCGACGTGGAGCAGTCGGGCGGCCGCTACGCCGACATCGCCATCGACGCCGCCATCACCGACGGCATGCTGGTCTCGGCGCCGGCTTGGCCCGCCCATCCGGCCTGGCTCGCGCAGTTCCTCGCCGTGCTGGGCACGCGCATCGCCTGAGGCGCGTCGCGTCTCGTCCGCCCCTGCCCCATGGCGGGGGAATGAGGGTTATTGCCGCCGGTTTTCCGACCTCCCGGCGGCTAGCCTCGTTGTGACATTGGTGGTATTCTTGTTGCATTGCAGCATCGCTCAAGAGGTCGGTCATGCATTACGAACAACACTACCTAACCCCCCTCTTCGAACCCAAGTCGGTCGCCATCATCGGCGCTTCCGAAACGCCCGGCTCCATCGGCGCGACGCTTGCCCGCAACATGCTCGACAACATCAACGTCGGCTACAAGGGCAAGGTGTTCTTCGTCAACCCCAAGCATGACGCCGTCTTCGGCCTGCCCAGCTACGATTCGGTCGAGACCATTCCGCAGCGGCTCGACCTGGCCGTCATCTGCACCAAGGCGCAGACCGTGCCGGCGATCGTCGACGCCTGCGGCCGCGCCGGCTGCCGCAATGCCATCATCATCGCCGGCGGCTTTTCCGAGGCCGGCCCGCGCGGCGCCGCGCTCGAGCGCTCGGCCCTGGACAGCGCGCGCCGCCATCGCATGCGCCTGCTCGGCCCGAACTGCCTGGGCTTGATGCGGCCGTCGGCCGGCATCAACCTGACCTTCGCCCACGGCAGCGCCGTGCCCGGCACCATCGGCCTCATCTCGCAGTCGGGCGCGCTGTGCACCGCCATCCTCGACTGGGCGCTGCCCTACAATGTCGGCTTCTCGACCGTCGTCTCGCTCGGCGCCGAAAGCGACGTCGATTTCGGCGAAGTGCTCGACTACATGGTCGCCGACCCGCGCACCGAGAACATCTTCCTCTACATCGAAGGCATCAAGAATTCGCGCCGCTTCATGAGCGCGCTGCGCGCCGCCGCGCGCTGCAAGCCGGTGCTGCTGATCAAGGTCGGCCGCCACCCGGCCGGCGAGCAGGCCGCGCTGTCGCATACCGGCGCCGTCGTCGGCGCCGACGACGTCTTCGATGCCGCCCTGCGCCGCGCCGGCGTCGTGCGCCTGGGCACCGTGGCGCAGATGTACGCCGCGGCGCAGGCGCTGTTCTCGCACTTCCACCCGCGCGGCAACCACCTCGCCATCATCACCAACGGCGGCGGCCCCGGCGTCATGGCCGCCGACCACGCCGAGGACATCGGCATACCGCTGGCGAAGCTGTCGCCGGCCACGGTGCTCAAGCTCACCGAAGTGCTGCCGGCCACCTGGTCGAAGACCAATCCAATCGACCTCGTCGGCGACGCCGACCCGGCGCGCTACGGCGCCGCCCTGCAGGCCTGCCTCGACGACGATCTCGTCGACGGCATCCTCGTCATCCTCACGCCGCAGGCGATGACCGACCCGACCCAGGCGGCGCGCGCCGTCATCGAGATCGCCCACAAGACCGACAAGCCCATCGTCACCTGCTGGATGGGCGAGGAACAGGTGCGCGAAGCGCGCCTGCTGTTCCGCGGCGCCGGCGTGCCGACCTTCCGCACGCCCGAACCGGCGGTCGAACTGTTCTCGCACATCTCCGCCTACTACCGCAACCAGAAGCTCTTGATGCAGACGCCGGCGGCGATTTCCGACCACGTCGCGCCGCGCCTGGAGTCGGCCAAGCTGGTCATCGAGACGGCCCTGTCCGAAGGCCGCAAGACCTTGAACGAGATGGAATCGAAGGCGCTGCTGGCGGCCTTCCGCATTCCCATCGCGCAGACCGTCGTCGCCCGCTCGCCCTCCGAAGCCATGGTGCTGGCCGAGGAAATCGGCCTGCCGGTGGTGATGAAGATCGATTCGCCGACCATCACGCACAAGACCGATTCGGGCGGCGTGCGCCTCAACCTCAACACGCTCGCCGCGGTGCGCGACGCCTATCCCGAGATCATCGAGGAGGTGAAGAAGAACCGCCCCGACGCCATCATCCACGGCGTCGCCATCGAGCCGATGATCCAGAAGGCCAACGGCCGCGAACTCATCGTCGGCATGATCCGCGACGAGATCTTCGGCCCGACCATCATCTTCGGCCCCGGCGGCGTCGGCATCGAGGCCTCCGGCAAGGACCGCGCCGTCGCCCTGCCGCCGCTCAACCGCTTCCTCGTCGCCGACATGCTGGCCTCGACGCACACCTCGGCGCGCCTCGGCGAATTCCGCAACATGCCGGCGGTCAGCATGGAAGCCCTGGAAGCCGTGCTGCTGCGGGTCTCGGAAATGGTCTGCGAACTGCCGTGGATCCGCGAGATGGACATCAATCCGCTGATCGTGGACGAGAACGGCGCCGTCGCCGTCGATGCCCGCATCGCCATCGAGAACCTGGCGCTGACAGCCGGCCGCTACGACCACATGGCGATCCATCCCTATCCGTCGCACCTGGCCATGAAGTACCAGACGTCCGACGGCACCATCGTGTCGATCCGCCCGATCCGGCCCGAAGACGCCGACATGGAGCAGGACTTCGTCAAGCACCTGTCGCCGGAAACCAAGTACTACCGCTTCATGAACACCATCCGCGAATTGTCGATTTCGCAACTGACGCGGCTCACCCAAATCGACTACGACCGCGAGATGGCCTTCGTCGCCATGGCCGAGCAGGACGAGGTGGCGACGGAAGTCGGCGTCGCCCGCTACGCCACCAACCCGGACGGCGAATCCTGCGAATTCGCCATCGTCGTCGCCGACAACTGGCAGGGCAAAGGCCTGGCGCGGCGCCTGATGGGCGTGCTCATCGACGCCGCCAGCAGCCGCGGCCTCAAGTACATGAACGGCGATTTCCTCGCCGAGAATTCGCGCATGATCGCCTTCGTCTCCAGCCTCGGCTTCGCGATTTCGGCGCATCCCGACGATCCCGGCCTGAAGCGCGGCGTGCTCGTGCTGAACTGACATGGCGCGCTGCCCGTGGTGCGGCGACGATCCGCTCTATGTCGCCTACCACGACAGCGAATGGGGCGTGCCGCAGCACGACGACCGCAAGCTGTTCGAGTTCCTGATTCTCGAGGGCGCGCAGGCAGGCCTGTCCTGGCTGACCATCCTGAGGAAGCGCGAGAACTACCGCCGCGCCTTCGCCGGCTTCGACCCGCAAACCGTGGCGAATTACGGCGCCGACGACGTCGCGCGGCTGCTGAACGATGCCGGCATCGTCAGGAACCGCCTGAAGATCGCGGCGAGCATCGCCAACGCCCGGGCGTTCCTCGAAGTGCAGCGCGAGTTCGGCTCCTTCGACGCCTATCAATGGCGTTTCGTCGATGGTCGGCCGGTGCGCAACGCGTGGCGCTCGCCGGCCGAAGTCCCGGCGTCTTCGCCGCTGTCGGACGCCCTGTCGAAAGACCTCCAGCGGCGCGGCTTCAAGTTCGTCGGCTCCACCATCTGCTACGCCCACATGCAGGCCGTCGGGCTGGTCAACGACCATCTCGTCGATTGCCCCCGCCACAGCGAAGTCGGCGCCGCCTGAAGGCGCCGGCGCGCCGCGACCCCGATCAAGTTAGGGTTGATATCGCCGGCGATTGAGCGCATCTTGAGACCGTGGCAAGTTGCGGCGTTCCACCCCGGAACCCATGCAATACGGCAGTCGATCATGAAGCGTCGGACATCAGCGCGTAACAACAACTCCCATCGTCGAGACTCTGCCGGCGGCGGCTGCAGCGAACCTGCCGCGACGCCGTAATCACCTTCTTTGCCGCAGAGAGATGGTCATGGCATCGGAAAAGGAAACGGAAACGCCACCCTCTGGCCACGGCGAGCGGATTGCCGCCGCGGCCGACGCCGTCGGCACGGCCGATCGCCACTTCGCCGAGATTCTCAACATCGCCGACGACGCCATCATCTCGACGGACGCGGCGCGGAAAATCCTCCTCTTCAACCACAGCGCCGAACGCATCTTCGGCTATCGCGCCGACGAGGCGCTCGGCCAGCCTCTCGAGCTGCTGCTGCCCGAACGCCTCCGGCACCGCCACGAGGCCCACGTCCGCGACTTCGGCGCCGCCGCGGAAACGGCGCGCGTGATGGCCAAGCGCGGCGAGATCGTCGGTTGCCGCAAGGATGGCACGGAGTTTCCGGCCGAAGCCTCGATCTCGAAGCTGGCCACGGCCGACGGCCTGGTGTTCACCGTCATCCTGCGCGACATCAGCGACCGCAAGGCCGCCGAGCAGGCCTTGCAGAAGGCCCACGACGAACTCGAGATCCGCGTCGCCGAGCGCACCGCGGAATTGACCGAGAAGAACCGCCTGCTCGCCCATCAGGCCCGCGAGCTGGCGCGCTCCAACGCCGACCTCGAGCAGTTCGCCTCGGTCGCCTCGCACGACCTGCAGGAGCCGCTGCGCATGATCGCCAGCTACACCCAACTGCTGGTGAAGCGCTACGGCGGCCGCCTCGATGCCGATGCCGACGAGTTCATGCAGTACGCCGTCGACGGCGCCATGCGCATGCAGCGCCTGATCAACGACCTGCTGGCCTTCTCGCGCGTCGGCACGCGCGGCAAGGAATTCGCGCCGACGCCGCTGGCGGCGGTGGTGGAGCGTCTGCGCGTCAGCTTGCGGGCGGCCATCGAGGAAAGCGGCGCGCAGATTCGCGTCGGCGAACTGCCGACGGTCTGGGCCGACGAGATGCAAATGGAACTGCTGCTGCAAAACCTGGTCAGCAATGCTATCAAGTTTCGCGGCGACGAGCCGCCGCAGATCGACATCGCGGCCACGCATCAGGACGCCGCCTGGCAGATCGATGTCAGCGACCGCGGCATCGGCATCGACCCGCAATATGCTGAACGCATTTTCGTCATTTTCCAGCGGCTGCACACGACCGCCGACTACCCCGGCACGGGCATCGGCTTGGCCATCTGCAAGAAGATCGTCGAGCGCCACGGCGGCAGGATCTGGGTCACGCCGGCGCCGGGCCGCGGCACCCGCTTCAGCTTCACGCTGCCCGACAAAGAGGAGGCACGCCATGAATCCACCGCCCAATCCCCAGACGCACCCGATTAGGATCCTGCTGGTCGAGGACAATCCGGGCGACGTTCGTCTCACCCTGGAAGCTTTCAAGGACGGCAAGATGGACAACCCGATGGACGTCGTCCGCGACGGCGTCGAAGCCCTTGCCTATCTGCGCCGGGAAGGCGCCTACCGCGACAAGCCGCTGCCCGACCTGATCCTGCTCGACCTCAATCTGCCGCGCATGGACGGCCGCGAAGTGCTGGCGGCGATCAAGGCCGACCCGCGCCTGAAGTTCATTCCCGTCGTCGTGCTGACCACCTCGAAAGCCGAGCAGGATGTCGTCAAGTCGTATGTCCTGCAGGCCAGCTGCTTCATCACCAAGCCGGTCGATTTCAACAAGTTCACCGATGTCGTCAAGGGCATCGATTCGTTCTGGCTGTCCATCGTCACGCTGCCGCCGGGAGCCCATGCATGAACTTCGCGGCGAACGTGCTCCTGGTCGAGGACAATCCAGGCGATGCGCGCCTGATCCAGGAGATGATGGCGGCGGACAATCATTTCCGGCTCTGGCGCAAGGCCGACCGCCTGTCGTCGGGCCTCGACTGCCTGGCCGAGGGCGACATCGGCATGGTGCTGCTGGACTTGAGCCTGCCGGACAGCCTCGGCATGGAGACGTTCCGCAAGGTCTTTGCGCAGGCGCCGCAGCTGCCGATCATCGTCCTCACCGGCAACGACGACGAGATGCTGGCGCTGTCCGCCGTCAAGACCGGCGCCCAGGACTACCTCGTGAAGAGCCAGGTCGACAGCCAGCTGCTGCAGCGGGCGATGCGCTACGCCATGGAGCGCAAGGAGGCGGAAAACGCCCTGCGCGCGAGCGAGGAGCGCTATGCGCTGGCGGCGGCCGGCGCCAACGACGGCCTCTGGGACTGGCAGCTGCAGGAGCAGCGCATCTATTTTTCGCCGCGCTGGAAAGCCATGCTCGGCCTGGCCGACGGCGACGTCGGCGCCAAACCCGACGACTGGCTGCTGCGCATCCATCCCGACGACCTCCCGGCGGTGCGCGAGCACCTGGCGCGCTGCCTGCAAGGCCGCGACCACCATCTCGAAACCGAATACCGCATCCGCCATGCCGACGGCAGCTATCGCTGGATGCTCAGCCGCGGCATCGCCATCCACGACAGCCACGGCATCGCCTTGCGCCTGGCGGGCTCGCAGAGCGACATCCACGAGCGCAAGACCGCCGCCGAGCAGCTGCTGCACGACGCCCTGCACGATTCCCTGACCGGCCTGCCCAATCGCGCCTTGCTGCTCGAACGCCTGCAACGCGCCATGGACCGGGCGCAGCGCAGTCCGGAAAGCATTTTCGCCGTGCTCTTCATCGATCTCGACCGCTTCAAGAACGTGAACGACAGCCTCGGCCATGAGGCCGGCGACAAGTTCCTCATCGAATGCGCGCGGCGCCTGGCGCTCTGCTGCCGGCCGGCGGATACGCTGGCGCGGCTGGGCGGCGATGAGTTCATCCTGCTGCTTGAGGACATCTCCGGCGAAGCCGACGCCATCCGCGTCGCCGAGCGCGTGCAAGTGCTGTTCGGCGACGCCTTCACCATTTTTGATCACGAGCTGTACATGTCGGGCAGCATCGGCGTCGCCTTGAGTTCGCCGCGCTACACGCTGCCGGAAGAACTGCTGCGCGACGCCGACACCGCGATGTACAAGGCCAAGACGCTGGGCAAGGCCTGCTATTCGGTGTTCGACGCGCCCATGCACGCCAAGGCGATGGCCCATTTGCGCATGGAGTCGGACATGCGCCGCGCCTTCGAGCGCGAAGCCTTCTTTCTCGAATACCAGCCCGTGATCGCCATGCCGAGCGGCAGGATCACCGGCTTCGAGGCGCTGCTGCGCTGGACCCACGACGAGCGCGGCGCCATCGCGCCGGCCGACTTCATCCCGCTGGCCGAGGAGACCGGGCTCATCGTGCCGCTCGGCCGCTGGGTGCTGTTCGAAGCCTGCCGCCAATTGCGCGCCTGGCAGAAACTGGCGACGGACGACGGCCGCATCACCATGAGCGTGAATCTTTCGAGCCGGCAGTTTACCGAGAAGGACCTCGTCGCCAATATCAACAGCATCCTGCGCGAGACCGGCCTCGCGCCCGCCAGCCTGAAGCTCGAAATCACCGAAAGCATCGTCATGGCCGACATCGACGCGGCAAGCCGCAAGCTCAGGCAGCTCACCGAAACCGGCGTGCAGATCAGCATGGACGATTTCGGCACCGGCTACTCGTCGCTGGCCTACCTGCACCGCTTCCCGGTCAACACGCTGAAGGTCGACCAGTCCTTCATCCGCAACATGATGCGGTCGCCGCAAGCGGTGGAGATCGTCCGCGTCATCCTGAACCTGGCGCAGGCCTTGAAGATGGACGTCGTCGCAGAAGGCACCGAAACTGCCGACGAAGTCCGCCTGCTCCAGGCCATGGCCTGCCCCTACGCGCAGGGCAACTACTTCTACCGCCCGCTGTCGATGCTTGCCGCGGCGGCGGCCCTGCGGCAAGGCAGAATCGCCCACTGACGGCGTCGCCCGCGGCGCGACGGCCCGGCCGTCTGCGCGGCGCTGCGGCGGCGCGCCCCGATTCGCGAGAACGCTGGTATATTCGGCGCGGTTGCAAGCTGCGCGGCCAGACCACGAAAGCGTCTGGCCGTGATCGTCGACGATAATTCAAGGGCGTCCAATGACACAGCCGTTCACAATTTTCATCATCGACGACGAACCGATGATGCTCGACCTGCTGGTGGCGATCCTCGCCGCCGACCATGCGGTCGAGGTCTTCACTTGTGCCGAAGCATGCCTGCGGCGGCTCGCGGCGCAGCCGCCGGATTTGTTCCTGATGGACGTCGGCCTGCCCGGCATGGACGGCTACGCCTTGTGCCGCACGATCAAGGACAACCCCGACTGGGCCGCGATACCGGTGACCTTCATCTCCGGCCACGACACCATCGAAGCGAAGCTCAGGGGCTACGAGGCCGGCGGCGAGGACTTCATCGTCAAGCCCATCGAAGCCGACGAACTGCTGAGCAAAGTGCAGATCGCCAGGCGCATCGCCGAAGAGCACCGGCAATTGCGCGAACAGGCGCGCTACGCGGAACGCACCGCCATGTCGGCCATGACCAGCATGGGCGAACTCGGCATCGTCATCGACTTCCTGCGCAAGACTTTCGCCTGCACGACGGGGCGCGAGCTGGCCGCCGCCATCCTCGCCGTGCTCGAGCAATACGGCCTGCACGGCGCCGTGCAAGTGCGCCTCGGCGGCATCGCCGACAGCGTCAGCCCGCACGGCTCCAACCTGCCCCTCGAAGTTGCCGTGCTCGACTACGTGCGCGGCCTCGGCCGCATTTTCGAAGCCAAGGAACGCGCCGCCTTCAACTACGGCGGCATCACCGTGCTGGTGAACGACATGCCGCGCGCGGACGCCGAGTGCTGCGGCCGCATCCGCGACAACCTGGCAATTCTCGCCGAAGGGGCCGACGGCCGGCGCCAGGCCATCGAAATCGAGCAGACCAACAGCCGCACCCAGACCGGCATCCGCAACGCCCTGGCGAAGCTCCATGCCGCGCTCGACGGCGTGCGCAGCGGCCACCGCAGCGAACATCGGCAGATTGCGCAGCTGATGGTGGAGATCGAGGAAAACATGGTGAAGTCCTTCGTCCGCCTCGGCCTGACCGAAAGCCAGGAGAATGCCCAGATCGACCTCGTCAAGCATTACGTCGACCGCATCGGCGCCACCCTCCGGTTCGGCCACGCGGTGACGGAACAGCTCGAACACCTGGCGGCGGAACTGCGCCAGCTGGCGCTGCCGTAAGCGCCTGATCGCCGGCGCCGCCCAGCCGATGGCTCCCGCATCCGCCCTCGCCGTGTCTCCCGCCGCGATGGCCGCCGCGCGCCGGCGCCTGGCGTTCGGCTTCGCCTTCGCCTTCGTCATTCTGTTCGTCGCCGCGCTGGCGGGACTGTCGCTGGCGGCCAGCCGCCTGCAGTACCAGGAGCGCGCGGCGGTGACGACGCGGAATCTGGCGCAGATGCTCAACCAGAACATCGCCGGCACCTTCGACCAGATCGACCTGGCGCTGCTCGCCGTCGCCGACGAGGCGGCGCGGCAGCTGGCGGCGGGGCCGATCGATGCGCGCACCTTCAACGCCTTCATCGCCCGCCAGCATGGCCGCCTCCCCGCCAGCGAAAGCCTGCGCGTCACCGACGCCGCCGGCGTCACGCGCTACGGCGTCGGCGTCGATCCGAGACTGCCCGCCGTCGGTCATGGCGACCGCGGCTATTTCATCCGCCTGCGCGACGACGCCCGGGCCGGCCTGGTGTTCTCGCCGCCGCTGCTAGGCAAGATCAGCGGCAAGCCGATGATGGCCCTGGCGCGGCGCATCGAGCGCCCCGACGGCAGCTTTGCCGGCATGGTCTATGCGCCGATTCCGCTCGATCAATTTTCCCGCACCTTCGCCTCGCTCGACGTCGGCGCGCACGGCCGCGTCATGCTGCGCGACGGCGCCTTGAACGTTATCGCCTACCACGTCGCGGCGGGCGACGCCGCGCCCGGCGCCGCGACGGATATCGCGCCGCGCCTGCAGGAACTGCTTGCCGGCGGCGCCCGCAGCGGCATCGCCACCGCCGCGGCCGGCGACGGCGTCGCACGCACCGTGTCGTTCAGCCGCCTCGACCGCTATCCGTTCGTCGTCCAGGTCGGCCTGGCGACCGACGACTATCTGGCCGGCTGGCGCGACGAAGCCGTCAAGACGGCGCTGCTGGTCGCGCTATTCGTCCTCGTCTGCGGGTGGCTGTCCTGGCTGGCCCTGCGCGCCTGGCAGCGCCAGCACGCCGCGATTCAATCGCTGCTGCGCCAGGACGAGGCGCTGCGCCAGGCCGACGCCTCGGCCGACGTCGCCAACACGCTGCTGCAGGAGGCCGTCCGCAGCATTTCCTCGGGCTTCACGATCTACGACCGCGACGACCGGCTGGTCGTCTGCAACGAGGCCTATCGCGATTTCTACGCCACCAGCCGCGACTTGCTCGTGCCCGGCGCGGCCTTCGCCGACATCGTCCGCGAGGGCGCCCGCCGCGGCCAATATCGCGAAGCCGCCGGCGACATCGAAGGCTGGGTCGAGAACCGCGTCAGGCGCCACCAGGCGGCGGACGGGCGCCAGCACGAGCAGCTGCTCGACGACGGCCGCTGGCTGCTCGTCATCGAACACCGGACGCCGGGCGGCTACATCGTCGGCAACCGCATCGACATCACGGAACGCAAGCGCGCCGAAGCCACCCTGCAGCGCTTGAACCGCGCCTTGCGGCTGCGCAGCGAATGCGACGCCGTCCTCGTCCATGCGCGCGAGGAGCAGGCCTTGCTCGACAGCATCTGCCGCCTGATCGTCGACAGCGGCGGCTATCGCATGGCCTGGGTCGGCTTCCCGCTGGACGACGCCGGCAAGACCGTGCGCGTCGTCGCCGAACAAGGCTTCGAGAAGGACTATCTCGCCGGCGCGCGCATTACCTGGGCCGATACGGAATTCGGCCGCGGTCCCACCGGCACCGCCATCCGCACCGGCCAGGTGCAGATCAACCCCGACTCGCTGACCAACCCGCTGATGGCCCCCTGGCGCGAATCGGCGATCCGGCAAGGCTACCGTTCGAGCATCGCGATTCCGCTCATCGACAGGCAACGCCTCATCGGCACGCTGACCCTTTACGCCGCGGAGCCCGAGGCTTTCGCCGCGGCCGAGGAAGTCAAGCTGCTCTGCGAACTCGCCGGCGACCTCGCCTTCGGCCTGGGCACCCTGCGCGTGGCGGCCGAACTGCAAGACTACCGCGAACATCTCGAGACCATGGTCGACGAGCGCACGCGGCAGATCGAGGAACTCAACCGCCAGCTGGAGCGGCGCGCCGTCGATGCCGAGGCGGCGACGCGCGCCAAGAGCACTTTCCTCGCCAACATGAGCCACGAGATCCGCACCCCCATGAACGTCATCATGGGCTTCGCCAACCTCGCCCTGCGCGCCAGCCGCGACCCCGAGCAGCGCGACCGGCTCGGCAAGATCGCCGAGGCTTCCCGCCACCTGCTGCAGATCATCA
>JAQTNK010000045.1 GCA_028713915.1 Rhodocyclaceae bacterium
GATCATGGACGCCGGCGGCAACCTGCCGATGTTCGGCGACGACGACGACGGCGCGGTGGTCAATCTCACCGCGGGCGGCAACGGCTGCCGCTACCGCTCGCTGCTGGCCACCGGCGCGCTGCTGTTCGGGCGCGGCGACTTCAAGGCCAAGGCCGGCGCGCTCGACGACAAGACCGCCTGGCTGCTCGGCGCGGGCGCCGCCCAGGCCTACCGCGCCCTGCCGACGGCCGGCGCCGTGCTGCCGGTGCGGCGGGCGTTTCCCGACGGCGGCTACTACATCCTCGGCAGCGACTTCGAGACCAGCGCCGAGATCCGCCTCGTCGCCGACGCCGGCCCGCTCGGCTACCGCAGCATCGCCGCGCACGGCCACGCCGACGCGCTGTCGTTCACGCTCTCGGTCGGCGGCATCCCCTTCCTCATCGACCCCGGCACCTATGCCTATCACACCGAGGGCGAGTGGCGCGCCTACTTTCGCAGCACCGCCGCGCACAACACCTTGCGCGTCGACGGCTGCGACCAGTCCGAGCAGGGCGGCAACTTCATGTGGCTCGCCAAGGCCGACACCGCCTGCCGCCTGTGGCGCGCCTCGGCGGCCCTCGACCTGTTCGAAGGCTGGCACGACGGCTACATGCGGCTCGCCGATCCGGTGATGCACAGCCGCCACATCGCCCTCGACAAGCTGCACCGCCGCATCGTCATCGAGGACGACCTGCACATGACAGGCGAGCACGACGTCGAGCTGTTCTTCCACTGCGGCGCCGATTGCCGCGTCGCCGCCGACGGCGACGGCTACCGCTTGAGCCGCGGCGGCCGCAGCATCCGCCTGGCGCTGCCGGCGGCCGCCGCCGGCGCCGTGCGCGTGCATGTCGGCAGCCTCGAACCGATCGCCGGCTGGGTCTCGCCGCGCTTCGACGTGCGGCAGCCGGCGCCGACGCTGCACTGGCACGCGCGGCTTTCCGGCGCCACCGTGCTGCGCAGCGAAATCGCCTGCTGAGCGGCGGCGCTGCGCCGATCGGACTAGCCCTATGCCGACCAGTTTCGCCAAGCCATCGCGGCTCAGCCTCTATCGTTGCTTCATTCGCGAAGCAGTTCGCGGCTTTCGCCCTACAGGAGAAGCAACATGAAAATCAGCGTACTGGGGCTCGGCTATGTCGGCGTCGTTTCCGCCGCCTGCCTCGCCAAGTCCGGTCACGATGTCATCGGCATCGATCCCGAGGCGGTCAAGGTCGACCTCATCAACTCGCGCCATTCGCCGATCGTCGAAAAGGACATCGGCGGCATCATCCAGGAGCAGGTCGCCTGCGGCCGCCTGCGCGCCACCACGGACATGGCCGATGCCGGGGTCGCCGTCTGCGACATGTACTTCGTCTGCGTCGGCACGCCGAGCCGGGCCAACGGCGGCATCGACCTGACCTACGTGCGGCGCGTCTGCGAGCAGATCGGCGCCGTGCTGAAGAACCATCCGGGCGCGCCGGTCGTCGTCATGCGCAGCACGATGCTGCCCGGATCGATGCGCGAGGTCGTGATTCCCACGCTCGAAGCCCATTCCGGCAGGCGCGCCGGCGCCGATTTCGGCGTCTGCATCAACCCCGAGTTCCTGCGCGAAGGCTCGGCCGTCGCCGACTACTACCAGCCGCCGAAGACGGTGATCGGCGAACTCGGCCAGCCCAGCGGCGACGTCCTGGCGAGCCTTTACGCCGCCACGCCCGGCCCGCTGATCCGCACCGACATCGAGACCGCCGAAATGGTCAAGTACGTCGACAACGCCTGGCATGCGCTGAAGGTGGGCTTCGCCAACGAAATCGGCAACTTCTGCAAGGGGCTGGGCGTGGACGGGCACAACGTCATGGACATCTTCTGCCAGGACACCAAGCTCAACATCTCCAGCAACTACCTGAAGCCCGGCTTCGCCTTCGGCGGCTCCTGCCTGCCCAAGGACTTGCGCGCGATGCTCTACAAGACCCGTTCGCTCGACCTGTCGCTGCCGATCCTGGGGTCGATCCTGCCGAGCAACCAGCTGCAGATCGAACGCGGCCTGCAGGCGGTGATCGACCGCGGCCAGAAGCGCGTCGGCATCCTCGGCCTGAGCTTCAAGGCCGGCACCGACGACCTGCGCGAAAGCCCGGTGGTGGAACTCGCCGAGCGCCTGGTCGGCAAGGGCTACGACTTGCGCATCTACGATCGCAGCGTCAGCATCGCCAGCATTCGCGGCGCCAACCGCGACTACATCCTCAACCACATCCCGCACATTTCGCGGCTGATGGTGTCGAGCATCGACGACGTCCTCAACCATGCGCGCATCATCGTCATCGGCAACGCCGCCGAAGAGTTCCGCGACGTGCCCAAGCGGCTGGAGTTCGGGCAGGCCATCGTCGACTTCGTCCGCATCCGCGACACGCGCAGCATTTCCGGCGTCTACGAAGGCATCTGCTGGTAGCTCCCCGTGCCCGCCATCGCCCGACACACCGAGCCCGGCATCGTCTGTCGCGGCGGCCCGGAAGCGGCGCCGCCCGGCGATCCGCTGCCCGACGCCGCGCCGCGGGATATTTGCCGCGAACAGCCGCGGCGCGTGCTGATCCTGGTCGAGAACCTGCCGAGCCCCTTCGACCGCCGCGTCTGGCAGGAGGCCACCACGCTGCGCGCCGCCGGCTACGCGGTGACCATCATCTGCCCCACCGGCCACGGCTGCGAGCGCCGCCACGAGGTCATCGACGGCATCGACATCCACCGCTACCGCCTGCCGCTCGAAGCGGCCGGCGCCGCCGGCTATGCGCTCGAATACGCGACGGCGCTGGCGAAGACCTCGCTGCTCGTCGGCAAGGTGCTGCTGACGCGCGGCTTCGACGTCATCCACGCCTGCAATCCGCCCGACCTGTTCTTTCTCATCGGCGGCTTCTTCAAGCTCTTCGGCAAGAAGTTCGTCTTCGACCACCACGACCTCAACCCGGAGCTCTACGAAGCCAAGTTCGGCCGCCGCGACTTCTTCTATCGGCTGCTGCTGCGCCTGGAGCGCTGGACGTTCCGCGCCGCCGACCTGTCGATCGCCACCAACGGCTCCTACCGCAAGATCGCCATCGAGCGCGGCGGCATGGCGCCGCAGCGCGTGCATGTGGTGCGCAGCGGCCCCAGCCTCGAGCGCATGCGCATCCTGCCGCCGCAGCCGTCGCTCCGGCACGGGCGCGCGCATCTCGTCGGCTATGTCGGCGTCATGGGTCGGCAGGAAGGCGTCGACTACCTGCTGCGCGCGGCGCAGCGCATCGTCAAGGTCCGCGGCCGCGACGACGTCCATTTCGGCCTGGTCGGCGGCGGCACTTCGCTCGCCGAGCTGAAGGCGCTGGCGGCGACGCTGGGCATCGCCGACCACGTCACCTTTACCGGCCGCGTGCCCGACGCCGAACTGCTGGCCTGGCTGAATACCGCCGACGTCTGCGTCAACCCCGACGTCGCCAACGACATGAACGACAAGTCGACCATGAACAAGATCATGGAATACATGGCGCTGGGCAAGCCCATCGTCCAGTTCGACCTTACCGAGGGCCGCTATTCGGCCGGCGACGCCTCGCTCTACGCGCGACGCAACGATGCCGACGACCTCGCCGACAAGATCCTGCTGCTGCTCGACGACGCCGCCCGCCGCCGCCGCATGGGCGCCGTCGGCCGCGCCCGCGTGGTGAACGAACTGGCCTGGGACTACGAGGCGCCCAAGCTGCTGGCGGCCTACGCTTCGCTGTGGCCGTCGACATCGCCGCGGCGGGCGCTGGCGCGCATCACCTGAGCGGCATGGCGCAGCGCAGCCGCGGTCAATCGGAGTGAGGACAGCATGGAAATATTCCGCCAAGTCGTCGGCGCCGCCCGGCAAACCGACAGCTGGGACCCCGGCCTTCTCGCCGTGCGGGTCCTGCGCATGTGCCGCCTGGTGCTCAACCCGCGGCTGCACCTGAGCGTTCGCCGCGCCCTGGCGCCGACCAACCTGGCCAAGACCTATCCGCGCACGGCCTTCAAGTACCTGGGCACCCACCTTGCGCGCAGCCTTTCGGTGACGGACCGCGCGGCCATCCTGGCGCACCACTACAGCTATCTGAATCGCCGCATCGCCGCGGCCTCCCTGACGAAGATCCTGTTCGACGCGCTGCCGCTCTGGCAGGCCTCGCGCGAATCCCTCGACCTCGGCATCTACCTCGCCTTCTCCCATCCCGACGACCGCGAAGGCGAACTGTCGCTGATCTTCCACGCCAACGCCACCGACGTCTTCACCCTGTCCTTCACGATCAGCCCCGGCCGCGTGCTGGGCATCGAGGCCGAGCAGGCCTTCCTGGTCAGCCGCCTGCAAGGCAGCAAGGGCTGCAACGACAAGATCCGGGAGATCAGCCGCATCGTCGACGACGTCTCTCCGGCCGCCATGCTGGTCGCCGCGCTGGCGGGCATGGCGGAAGCCCTGGACATCAAGGACATGGTGAGCATCGGCGCCGAAGAACAGGTGGCGAAGAAAGTCGCCCGCGCCTCCACCTATGACGATTTCTGGACCAGTCTCGGCGCACGGCCGCTGCACGGCACTTTCTTCCACGTCGAACTGCCGCTGCCGGAGAAGCCCATCACCCAGATCAAGCAGAATCACCGCGCCCGGACCAATGCCAAGCGAAGGCTCAAGAAGCAGATCGCCGATCACGTCTGCGGCGAATTCGCCAGGCACCTGGGCGACCACGCCGCCCAGGCAGGGCCCTGAGGCGTGCATATCGGGCGCCTGCCCGCGGCGACTTGCCGCATGACGCGCATGCCCATGCTGCTCGCGCAGGATGGGCGACATGGCGGCGGCGCGACTGCCCGCGTCGGGACCGGCCATGCCGGGCCCAGTTCAGGAGGAAGGATGACCAGCGAAGACCTAGGCAGCGACGACGCGGTACCGAGCCATCCCGAGGCACGCCTCGACGTGCGCTGCGGCCAGGGCATCCCCGGATTGCTGGCGCTGCGCGACGCTTGGAGCGCCCTGGTGCAGGAACTGCCCGACGCCCGCTTCCATCATCAATTCGCGTGGACCCTGAGCTACTTGCGCAACCTCGAGCGCGAGGAGGCCGCGGTGCACTTCTTTTCCTTCTACCGCGCCGCGCGGCCGGTGGCGATTTTCTCGCTGCGCCGGACCAGGCGCACCGTCGCCGGCATTCCCCTGCGGGTCTGGGAACTGCCGTTCAGCCCGCACATGAACCTTTGCGACATCCTGGTCGCGCGCGCCGAGAACAGCGCCGCGCTGCTCTGCGAACTGGTGCGCGTCTTGAAGCAGCGCACGGACCTGCCCTGGGATGCGCTGTACCTGCCCAACCTGCTCGACGACTCGGTGGCGCTGCGGGCGCTGCAGGCGGCGCCGCTGCGCTTCATCCGCCTCGTCCGCAGCGGCCAAAGCATGTACTTCCCCTGCGCCAGCCTGGATGTCGCCCTGCGCAACGCCACCGGACAGTTCAAGCGCAAGTTGCGCCGGCAGCGCAAGAAGCTCGACCAGCGCGGCCGCGTCGAACTGACGGTGGTGCGCGAGCAGCAAGCGCTGGACGCCGCCCTCGTCGAGTTTCTCCAGGTCGAGGCCTCGGGATGGAAAGGCAAGCATGGCAGCGCGATCATGCTGCATCGCGACCTCGAAGCGTTCTACCGTGACCTGATGATCGAGTTCGGCGCCGAGAAGCGCTGTGCGATCAACCTGCTGAAGCTCGACGGCAAGGTCATCGCCGCGCTGTTCGGCCTCGTCTGCGGCAAGCGCCTCAACCTCCTCAAGATCGCCTACGACGAAGCCTACTGGGCGGCGTCGCCGGGCAACCAGTTGCTGCACGACGTCCTCTCCCATTGCGGCAAATCGGCGTCGCTCGCGGAACTGAGCCTGGTCACCGGCCCGCCCTGGGCCCTGCGCTGGAAACCCGACGCCCAGGACGTCTGGGATGCCCACGTCTTCAACACCCGTCCGCTCGGCCTCGCCGCCTACGCCATGACGCGGCTGCGGCGCTACGCCGCCAGGGCGAAGAGCCTGCTGTCGCGCCTGGGCGAAGCCGGGCTGCCGCAGGATTTCGGCCTGGCGCCGGGCGCGCTCGCGCCGAGGGGGACGCCATGATCATCGAACCGCCGCGCTGCCAGCTGCACAACCCGCTTTCCCGGCCCACGGTCTGGCGCTGGCTGCAGCAGTTCGCCGCCGCCCTGCGCACGCGCATCCGGCTGCGCACGCGCTGGCGCCGGCTGCGTTCCGGCCCGCCGCCGCCGGCGGCGCGCCTGGGGGCGCCCTCGCGCTTCGCCGCCGGTTCCTGGGTGCGCGTACGCGAGGCCAAGGACGTCTTCGCCACGCTGAACGCAAGAAAGCAGCTGCGCGGACTGCTCTGGATCTGGCAGCAATGGCCTTATTGCGGCACCGTCCATCGCGTGTTGAAGCCGGTGCGCCGCATGATGGACGATTCGCGCCAGGTGCGCGCCGTCTCCGGCACCGTCCTGCTGGCGACGGCGCCTTGCGGCGGGCCGCTCGACATCCACGGCTGCGGCCGCGAATGTCCGCTGATGTTCCGCGACGACTGGCTGGAGGAAGCGTCGCCGCCGGATGCGGCCGACGCGGCGCCGGGCGCCGGCGGCATCCAGGCCACCGTGCGCAGCGCCGAGGAAATCCGCCGCACCCTGGACGCGCACGGCAGCCGCGGCGGCCTCATGTTCATGCCCGAGATGTACCAGCATGCCGGCAAGGACTTTCGCGTCCTGCGCAAGGTCGACCGCGTGCTGGAAAGCGGCCGCTACGTGCCGGCCGCGCAGCCGATCTACATGCTCGCCGACCTCTATTGCGGCGGCGCCGCGCTGGGCGACGACGGCCCGTGCGATCGCAGCTGCCGCCTGCTCTGGCACGCCGACTGGCTGCGGCTGCCCGGCCAAGGGCGCGCGCCGCAGCCCTGGGCGCCGGCCGGCACTAGACCTTGACTTCGATGCGCGTGCCGCGGCCGGGCTGCGATTCGATGGCGAAGCGGCCGCCGGCGAACTCGGCCATTTCCTTCATGTTGAGCAACCCGAGGCCGCCGCCATGTTCGCTTCCCACCGCCGCCGCCACATCGAAGCCGATGCCGTTGTCATTGATGATGAGGATGGCAGGACGAGCGGCGCAGTTCAGTGCGACGGCGATCGACCCGGTGTGCGCATGCTTGGCGCAATTTGTCAGCGCTTCCTGGAATATGCGGAACAGCAGCGATTCGATGGCCGGCGCCAGCCGCGTCTGCACCGGCGCGCAATCGACCTTCACGGCAATGCCGGTGCGCTTGGCGAACTGGCGGGCGTACGCCGCCACGGCCGCATTGAGGCCGGCGTAGTCGAACACCGGCGGGCGCAAGTCGGCGGCGATCTGCCGGATGCTGGCATCGGTATCGGCGACCAGGGCGCGCGTGTCCGTGAGGCGCGCAGCGCGTTCCTCGCCCGCTTCGGGCGGCAGCGCCGCGAGGATGTCGAGGTTGATCTTGATGGCGGCGAGATTCGGGCTGGTGCGGTCGTGCAATTCGGCGGACAGCAGGCGGCGCGCATCTTCCTGCAGGTCGACCATGCGCCGCGACAAGTCCTTGACGCGCTGGTAGGAAGCGGCCAGTTCGCGTTCGAGCCGCGTGCGCGCCGTGATGTCGGCCAGCGTCACGCGCAGCAGCGGCGCCGCCGCCGCCACGCGCAGGCAGTCGACGTGGGCCTGCCAGACTTCGCCGTCGTGGCGCTGCAGCGCCAGCTCGATTTGCGCCCGCGCCTCGCTGTGCAAGGCGCCCACGAACAGCTGGTTCCAGCGGTCGCGATCGGCGCGGGCGACGAAGGCATCGAAGCGGCGCTGCGGCAGTTTCCGGCGATCCATGCCGAGCAGGGTCGCGCCGGTGAGGTTGATCTGCGCGATCAGTCCCTCGGCGCTGAGGGTGAGGTAGCCGACCGGGGCGAATTCGTAGAGATCGACATAGCGGTCGCGGGATTCCTCGAGGGCGATCTGCGTCTGCCGCAGCGTCTCGTTCTGCATTTCCAGCTCGATCTGGTGCACCTGGAGTTCGTGCAGCACTTCCTCGGCCGGACGCGCCGGCACCGCGCCCGCTGCCGCGCGCGGCAGCCTGGCTTCCGCCGCCGCCCTCAGCCTGGGGTCGACCGGCATTCCCGTCTCATCGCCGTCGCTCCGGTCAATTGCCGAATTCGCAGGCACGTCCTGAATTTCCATAGCCAGCCCAATAGTCCCACGCCGCAGGCTACACGATATCGGGCGTCATTTGCCGTTCGATGCATCTTCCATCGCCAAAAGGATCAGCGGCGTTTCGCCTGCTCGCCCGGCCAGGCGGCGGGCATTCAGCAGCAAATGGCAGCGGCCGATGCCGGGGAATTCGTGGTCGACCTCGTAACCGTCGAAGCCCTGGTTGCGCGGCAGAATGGTCTCCAGCAATTCCCGCAATGCCGGAATGTCCCATTGCCGGTTGCCGAGCTCGTAGATCGTGCGGCCCAGCGTTTCCTGCGCCGTGACGCCGAACTTGCGAAAGAACGCGCGCCCGGCCGCGACGACCTGCATGTTGGCGTCCAGCACGATGAGCGGCTCGCGCACGGTGTCGACGATTTCCTCGGCCAGTGCGCGCGCCGCACTGATGGCCGCCTCGGCGACGACGCGCTTGGTGATGTCCGTCAAGGTGAGGACGACGCCTTCGATGACGTTGTCCACCGTCCGGTAGGGCTGGATGCGCGCCAGGTACCAGCTGCCGCCGGCGCTGCGCACCTCGCACTCGCAGGGCACCAGGGTGTCGAGCACGGCGGCGGCCTCGGCCAGCAAATCGCGGCCCTCGATGTCGGACTTGATGTCGGCGAGCGGGCGGCCGACGTCCGTGGCGACCAGGCGATAGACGCGCGCCGCCTCGCGCGTGAAGCGGCGGATGACCAGTTGCTCGTCGAGGAAGACGGTGCCGACGCTGATGTTGTCGAGCAGGTTCTTCATGTCGTTCTGCATGCCGGCCAGCTGCTCGATCTTGGACTGCAGCTCGGCGTTCACCGTGACGAGCTCCTCGTTCACGGATTGCAGCTCTTCCTTCGACGTCTCCAGCTCCTCGTTGGTCGACTGGAGTTCCTCGTTGGTCGACTGCATTTCTTCGTTGGCGGATTTCAGTTCCTCGTTGGACGCCTGCTGCTCCTCGATGGTGGCCTGCAGGTTTTCCTTCGTATAGGCCAGCTCGCGCTCGAGTTCCTCGACGCGGCGCGAGGCGGCCAGGCCGGCCAGGCGCTTGCCGCCGCGCGGCTGCGCCGGCGCCTGGCGCGGCACTTCCTGGAAGCTCACCAGCAGCAGGCCGGCGGCGGCGTCCGCGTCGGGCAGCGGGCGCACGCTGAGGCTCACGACGTGGAGCTCGCCGTTGCTGTTGAGCGCGACTTCCCGGTTCGTCGTCGGCCCGCCCTGCGCGGCGGCATGCACGGCGCCGCGCAGTTCCAGCTGCAGGCCTTCGCGCGCCATGTCGACGACGTTGAGCGAGGCCTGGCCCGGCGCCGGACGCAGGTAGCGGCCGGTGTCGCCATGCACGTAGAGGATGCTGCCCTTGGCGTCGGTCACCACCGAGGCGGGCGCGTAGGACTGGAGCAGCATGCGGCGGGCGAGATCGGCGAAATTGGTTTCCTTGGTCTTCTTCATCGCCTCCTCCGGCGCCTTGTCGCCGCGGTCCGCGATCCAGGCCGTGCCGCCCGTCATGACGGCGCGCGTCGAGGCGCGCGCATGGACGGCGCGGTAGAACTTCCACTTGCGGTTCTGCACGGCGAACAGCTCGGGATGGTTGCCGATGCTCTCCGAGGGCGACAGCAACAGCACCCCGCCCGGCTTCAGGGCGTAGTGGAAGGCCGGAATCAGGCGGTTCTGCAGTTCCGGTTCCAGGTAGATCATGAGATTGCGGCAGCTGAGCAGGTCGAGCTTGGTGAAGGGCGGATCCTTGATGACGTTCTGCACGGCGAACACCACCATCTCGCGGATTTCCTTCTTCACCCGATAGCCGCCGTCGTCCTTGGTGAAGAAGCGGCGCAGGCGCTCGGGCGCGACATCCTGGGCGATGTTGGGCGGATAGACGCCGGCGCGCGCGATGGCGATGGCATCGTCGTCGAGGTCGGTGGCGTAGAGCTGGACCTTGAACTCCTGCCGCGTCTCGTCCATGAACTCGCGCAGGACGATGGCAATGGAATAGGCTTCCTCGCCACTGGCGCAGCCCGCCACCCAGGCGCGGAAGACGTTGTCCTCGGCCTGGCCCTGGCGCAGCAGCGGCAGGATGTCATCCTTGAGCGCGGCGAAGGCTTCGGGGTCGCGGAAAAAGCTGGTGACGTTGATCAGCAGTTCCTTGAACAGGGTATGGATCTCGGCCGGATTTTCCTTGAGGTAGCGCCCGTACACCTCGGTATCGGCGATGTCGTGCTGCGACATGCGCCGCTCGATGCGGCGTCCGATGGTGCTCTTCTTGTAGAGCGAGAAATCGTGCCCGGTGGCGCCGCGCAGGAGCATCAGGATGCGGTTCAGGCCGCTCGCCGCGGCCGGCGCCAGCGCCGCCGGCGGGCGCGCGGCCAGCGTGCGCATGTCGGCGCGCAGCGCCGCGGGCATCTTCTCGGGGGCGATGACCTGGGTGGCGTAGCCGGCGCGGATGGCGCTGCCCGGCATGCCGTCGAACTTGGCGGTGGCCGGGTCCTGCACCAGCGCAATGCCGCCGCCGCCGAGAATGGCCCGCAGGCCCAGCGTGCCGTCGGTGCCGGTGCCCGAGAGAACGATGCCTATGGCATGCTCGCCCTGATCCTCCGCCAGCGAGCGCAGGAAGGCATCGATGGGCATGCGCTGCCCGCGCGGCACCTCGGGCACGGCGAGCTGCAGCGCGCCGCGGAAAATCGCCATGTCGCGGTTGGGCGGAATGACATACACGTGGTCGGGCGCCACGGTCATCTGGTCCTGCGCCTCGACCACCGGCATGGCCGTGGTGCGCTGCAGGATTTCGGTGAGGATGCTGGCATGCCCCGGATCGAGGTGGGGAACCAGCACGAAGGCCATGCCGCTGTCGGGCGCGACGTGGCGGAAGAACTGTTCGAAGGCTTCGAGCCCGCCGGCCGAGGCGCCGATGCCGACGACGGGAAAGGCGGCGGGCACGGCTGGCGGCGCGGCCGCGGCGTCGACGGCGGCCGTGGCGGCCGCTGTTTTTTTGCTGGTCTTCCTGGTGGCCACGGGATCCCTTTTCGCGTTGTGCCGGAGCGCCCGGACGCGATGACGACAGGCAGGAGCGCGTCCGCGCATGATACCGCGGGCGCACCGCGACGTCGATTCGGGCCGGCTGATCCGTTCAGCCGATCGGCATCGGCGCGGCGCCGGCAGCGGCAAGAGGCGGCGCTAGTGGCGCGTCAGCAACTGCTCGAACTCCTGCCCCGGCACCGGCCTGCCAAACAGGTAGCCCTGGAAGGCGCGGCAGCCATGGCGTTCGAGGAAGGCGCGCTGAGCCTCGGTCTCCACGCCTTCGGCGACGAGTTCCATGCCCAAATGCCGGGTCGCCGCGATGAGGGTTTGCGCGATGGCGTTGTCGCTCGGCGTCACGCCGATGCCCCGCACCAGCGACCGGTCGATCTTGAGCTGGTCGAGCGGCAGCCTCGACAACTGCGAGCAGGACGAACTGCCCATGCCGAAGTCGTCGATGGCGAGACGCACGCCGAGCTTCTTGAGCGCCGCCATCCTGGCGCCGCCGTCGTCGAGGTCGGCGATGGCCAGCTTCTCCTTGAATTCGAGCGTCAGGCACCCCGGATCGATGCCGCTCGCATCGAGCGCCGCGCGCACCTGCTCGACGAAATTCGGCCCATGGAACTGGCGCGCGCCGATATTCACGGCCAGACGCAGGCGCCGCTCGGGCAGCCGCGCCTGCCAGGCCTGCAGCCGCGCGCAGGCGGTTTCGAGCACCCACTGGCCGATGGCCACCGCCAGCCCGGATTGCTCGGCCACGCGAATGAACGCCGCCGGCGCCATCAGGCCGCGCGCCGGGTGCTGCCAGCGCAGCAGCACTTCCGCGCCGCGGATGCTGCCGGCATCGTCGATCTGCAGCTGGTAATGACACTGCAGTTGCCGCCCCGCCAGCGCGCCGCGCATGTCCGCTTCCAGGGCGGCGCGCGCGGTGACGACCTCCTGCATGGCGCGGTCGAAAAAGCGCAGCGCGTTGCGGCCCGCCGCCTTGGCTTCGTACATCGCCATGTCGGCGCGCTTGAGCAGTTCCTCGGCGCGCTCGCGCGGATCGTTGAACACCACGGCGCCGATGCTCGCCGAACTGCGGCACTCCTGCCCGGCCAGGCGGTAGGGCCGGTCGAGCGCCTGGGCGATCTTCTCGCCGATGGCGCGCGCCTGGTTGGCCGATTCGTTGGGACATTCGCTCAGGTTTTCCAGCAGCACGACGAATTCGTCGCCGCCGAGGCGGGCCACCGTGTCGCCTTCGCGCAGGCCGTGCGCCAGGCGCTGCGCCACCTGCACCAGCAGCTGGTCGCCGACGTCGTGGCCGAGGGTGTCGTTGAGGGTCTTGAACTTGTCCAGGTCGAGGAACAGCAGTCCGCAATACTTCTGGCTGCGGGCGATGCCGGCCATGGCGTGATGGAGGCGGTCGGCCATGAGCCGGCGGTTGGGCAGGTTGGTCAGCGGATCGTAGAACGCGAGCTTGGTCGCGGAAAGGTCGATGAGCACCATGCGCACCGTCGGCAGCTGGACGCCGGGAAAGCGCTTGCGCCGGCAATCGAGCTGGGCGGGGAAGACGGCGCCGTCCTGGCACTTGAGGCCCAGTTCTTCCACATGCGGCTCGTCGCAGGTCTTCAAGTCGATGAACAGGCGCCGCCAGCGTTCGAGGTCCGAGGGCGCGACGAAATCGTCGAAGCGGCGCAGCTTCAAGTGCTCGCGCTCGAGACCGAGCAGCCTGGCGCCGGCGAAGTTGATGTCGGCGATCTGACCCTCGGCGGTCAGCGTCGCGTAGCCGACGGGCGCGAATTCGTACAAGTCGATATAGCGGTCGCGGGCTTCCTCGAGCGCCAGCTGGTCGGCACGCAACTGTTCGTTCTGCATCTCGAGTTCCATCTGATGAATCTGCAGCTCGTGCAGGAGCTTCTCGGCGCTGTCGGCCGGCACATGCGCGGGCGCGCGTCCAACCAGCCGCGCCCGTGCCTCCGCCCTGACCCGCTCGCGCGGCAGCGGTCTTGCCAGCGACTTCTGGAGATTGCGTTTCATCTGCCAACCCTCGGCTGCAGTCGCGACGAATCCCGACCCAGCCATGAGACCCGGAGCGCCGGCTTAGGTTCTACCCGGATTGTGGCTGCTGCGCCGCCGGGCGCGGCCGTCACAGGTCGAGCTGCAGCGCCGCCAGCCGCGCGTAGAGGCCGCCCTGGTTGCGCAAGTCGTCCGGCGTGCCGGTTTCGACGATGCGCCCGCCTGCCATGACGACGATGCGGTCCACCTTCTGCACCGTCGCCAGCCGATGGGCGATGATCAGCGTCGTGCGCCCCTGCATCGCGGCGCTCAAGCCGGCCTGCACGAGGATTTCGGATTCGGCGTCAAGGGCGCTGGTGGCTTCGTCGAGCAGCAGCAAGGGCGCGCCCTTGAGGATGGCGCGGGCGATGGCGATGCGCTGGCGCTGGCCGCCCGACAGGCGCGTGCCGCGTTCGCCGAGGAAGGTCTGGTAGCCGTCGGGCAAGCGTTCGATGAACTCATCGACCAGCGCGGCCTTGGCCGCCCGCAGCACTTCCTCGTCCGTCGCGTCGGCGCGGCCGTAGCGGATGTTTTCCAGGGCGTTGGCGGAAAATATGACGGCGTCCTGCGGCACGATGGCGATGCCGCGGCGCAGGTCGTGCAGGCTCAACTGGCGGATGTCCTGGCCGTTGAGCCGGATGGCGCCGGCGGAGACGTCGTAGTAGCGCAGCAGGAGCTGGAACAGGCTGGTCTTGCCGGCGCCGGACGGGCCGACCAGGGCGACGCTCTCGCCGGCGGCGATGGCGAGGCTGATGTCGTCGAGGGCGCGCGTCTGCGGGCGCGCCGGATAGCAGAACGTCACCTCGTCGATGCGGATGGCCGCCTGCGCCGGATGGGCCGGCGGCAGCGGCCGGGCGACCTCGCGGATGGCGGATTCGGCGTGCAGCAGATCGAGCAGGCGCTCGGTCGCCCCGGCCGCGCGCATGACGTCGCCCCACACTTCCGACAGGGTGCCGACGCCGCCGGCCACCAGCGCGGCGTAAAGGACGAACGACGCCAGCTGGCCGCCGGTGAGCGTGCCGTCATGCACCTGGCGCGCGCCGATCCAGAGCACGAAGATGATGGTGCCCATCACCGCGGTGATGATCAGCGCCGTCAGCGCGGCGCGCACGCGCGTGCGCCTGACGGCGGTGGCGAAGCTGGTTTCCGTGCGCGCGGCGAAGCGGCCGGTTTCCTCGGCTTCCTGCGTGTACGCCTGCACCGTCGGCATGGCGTTGAGGATTTCGCCGGCCAGCGCCGAGGCGTCGGCGATGCGGTCCTGGGATTCGCGCGAGAGCTTCTTCACCTTGCGGCCGATGGCGAGGATGGGCAGCGTCAGCAAGGCCATCAGGCCGAGGTTCAGCGAGAACAGGTAGAAGCTGGTGACGGCCAGCATGGCCATGCCGCCGACGAACTGGAACAGGCTGCGCAGGCCCATCGAAATCGAGCTGCCGACGACGGTCTGGATCAGCGTCGTGTCGCCCGTCAGCCGCGACAGCACTTCGCCGGTCTGCAAGGTCTCGAAGAATTGCGGCGACTGCGACAACACGCGCGCATAGACGGCGCTGCGCAGGTCCGCCGTCGCCCGCTCGCCGATCCATGACACGGTGTAATAGCGCGCCGCGACGGCCAGCGCCCAGAAGCCGGCGAGGCCGAACAGGGCGACGAAATGGCCGTTCAGGCTCAAGCCGTCGAGCAGGCCGCTGTTGGCGGCCTCGCGTCCGCCGAAGCCGAAATCAATGAGGTCGCGAAAGGCCAGCGGCACCAGCAGTATCGTGGCGGAACCGAGGCACAGGAGGACGAACGCCAGCGCGATGCGCGCCCGGTGGGGGCGCAGGAACGGCCACAGGCCTTTCAGCGCCGACAGGCGGCGCGGGCTGGGCGGTGGCTTTGTGCGGTCGATGGGCATGCGCCATTATCGGCGAAGCGGCCGGCGGCGCCGCAGCGAATAGGCCGCGGCCCACTGCCGCCGGCGCCAGGCGTCAAGTGCGACCGCCGCCAGCGCCCGCCCCGCCAGGGCAGGCCAGGCGCGCGCGGCCGGTCAGGTTCCCAGCGCCGGACGATGACCCATGGCGGCATCGACGGCGTCGGCCGGCGCCGCCCGCGGCGGTCGCGGCGCGCTCGGCGCGGCGCGCAGCCGGGCCAGCTCGCCGGCCATGTCGATCCTGCTCGCGGCCTGCTCGAAAAGCGCGGCGGCAAACCGGTACAACTCCGCATCGAAGCGGTTGCAGTCGGCGACGACTTTCAGCGCATCGGCGCCGACGTCGGCCCGCTGCGGGCGGCCATCGCCGACGTTCAGCGCGGCGGCCCGGCAAAGCGGCCAGCCGAACTGGCGCTGCAGCAGAACCAGCGATTCCTCGAAGCGCTCGGTCAGCCCGACGACGGCGAACTTGCCCGCCAGGTTGGCCTTGGCGCGCTCGAGTATCGGCGCCGTCACGCGCCCGCAGGGCAGGTCCATGGCGCCGGCCAGGCGGCGCGTCTGGCCGTTGTCCATTTCCACCAGGCCGGCGGCGCTGACCCATTCCGCCAGCGTGCAGCGCATCGCCAGCGCATGGATGGGATCGGCGGTCAGCCTGCGGTAATGCCAGTAATGCGAAACCGCGCGCTCGACGGGGTCGCGCAGGAAAGTGAAATAGCGCGTGTCGGCCGGCAGCCGCTTGGCGAGCGACATGTCGAAGTGGCCGCGGACCAAGCGCACCGCATGCCGTTCGAGCGCGGCCTTCAGGCGCCGCAGCTTCGAAAACGACACCAGGGGCCGGGGAAGAAGCCGCGGCCCCGGCATGATCCAGCTCATGCCCCGCATCATGACCTCATGCGTTTCGTCGGCGGCATATTGGTGCGCCAGGATCGCGTTGAGCGTCGTTCCGGCAGTCTTGGGAATATGGACAAAAGCGACCAGGTCGCGCTGGTCCGGCACCGTGTATTCCTCTTTCATAATCATTCTGCAACAGATCGGAAACCGTATCGTGGTAGTCGAGGGCGCTCAGTTTAGAAGCACGAAGACGCGAAATTCCGCTCGTACACACTTGGTAACAATTTATCCGCCGGCTTCCCTGTCGCTGCGCGCCGCCGGCCTCATGCCGGCGGCTGCGCCGCCAGCCCCAGTACCGCGCGCGGCGCGGCGGCCTCGGCGACCGGCGCGGCCGTGTGGTCTTCGTTGGCGAAAAGGTTGGTGTCGCCGTTGATCTTGATGATCTCGAACGCTTCCGCGTAGCGGGTGCGAATCTGGTAGCCGCGATACATGGCGCGGCCGCGCACGCCTTCCGACCACCATTCGCCGTTGCGCCGGATCTGGCTGGCGTGCGCCTCGATGCTGGCGACCTTGTGGTCGATGAAGCGCGAGATGTCGACCAGGTACTGGGCGCGAAAGCCGGCGGGCGTGATGCCGCCGGGAATGGTCTGTTCGTACATATAGACGTTGAAGCTGTTCTTGCGCGTCGCGGCGATGATGCAGCGCGTGACATTGACATGGTCCTGATGCGAATCCTCGTTCCAGTGCGTAAACACCGAATGCGGCGCGAACTGGCGGATCACCAGGTCGATGGCGCCGATGGTGGAGCGATTGTAGCCAAGCTGCGACGCCCGCAGCGGCAGCACGATGACTTCCTTGATGCCGAGAATCCGCGCCGCTTCGCGCGCCTCGCGCAGGCGCATTTCGCGCTCGTCGGGAATCGTGGCGATGACGGAATACACGTGGTGGCCGCAAGCCGCCAGGCGGCACACGGTTCCCGCCATGCCGATTTCGACATCGTCGGGATGAGCGCCAAAGACGAGGATGTTCTTCGGGGAGTCTTTCGATTCGGTCATGTCGCGTTCCTCCGACAAGTGTCTGGTGAATCAACGGCCGGTCGCCCTGGACGCCGTTCCCTGGTCCTGCAGTTTCGTGGTTACCCAGCTTGCATCAACCGAAAGCGATCGGTGCCGCCGCGGTCCTGGTCCATTCGGCGCAGGCGGTGCCGCCGGGGTTCCCGGCGCCAATCCATGCAACGTCCGCCTTTGGCTGCCGCCATCAAAAAGAACTGTAGGTCTCGCATTGGGTAGCAGCTCCTTGCAGGCGACGCTTCAGGAGTCGCGCCACCTTGCCGACGAATGTCGGACGCGAGGCGATTCGCGGCTTCGTCGCAAGATCCAGGATTTCCCGCGCAATCGCATGCGGCGAGGCCTTGATCGCCTTGCGCACGATGTCGTCCTGAAATATTTCCAGGAACGCCGTGTCGACCCATCCGGGACAAAGATACGAAACGCGGATGTTCGAGGCGGCCAGCTCGCGGCCCAGCGACTCGGACATTCCGATGAGGCCGTATTTCGATGCGCAATACAGGGCCAGACGCGGAAAGCCGAAACGACCCGCCTGCGACGCCACATTGATGATGTGTCCGCCCCCCTGACGCACCATGACGGGAATGATCTCCCGGGCACAGAGGAATGCCCCCTTCAAGTTCGTCCCGATCACCACGTTCCAATCATCCAGCGTCGTGCGCTCGGTTGGCCCGCAAACGCCGACACCGGCGTTGTTTATCAGGAGATCGATGCGCCCGAATCGCGCCAAGGCATGCGCCACCAAGTGGCGCACGCTGGCCTCGTCGGTGACATCGGCAGGTATCGGCAAGCAGGTACCGTGAAGCGCGCCGATCCGTGCGGCAACATCTTCAAGCGCGTCGCGGCTGCGTGCCGCGGCGACGACCTTTGCCCCTGCTTGGGCAAAGCAAATCGCACTCGCCGCGCCAATTCCGCGACTGGCTCCCGTAATGAGGAGGACTTGGTCGTTCAGCATCGCCACCTGACCTCGCTATTCCGGCACTAGTAGAGATCGCCACCATTTGAAACGCGTTGCATCGCGCTTTCTCCGTGCGGCCATCTCCATGTCCGTTCAGCGTTCCACGGCCGCGTCCGCCGCCTCGGGCGACCGCAGCGGCACCTGCCGCGGGGTACCGCTGCGCGACGCCAGCGCCTGCTCGTAGATGTCGACGGTTTGCTTGGCGATCACGTCCCAGCCGAGGACGTTCTTGGCATGCAGACGCAGCGCGGCGCCGCGCTCGGCGCGCAGGTCCGGGCGCCGCAGCAGCAAGGCGATGGTGTCGGCCAATTGCTGCGGATTGCGCTCGTCGATCCAGAACGCGAGTTCGCCCAGATGCTCGGGAATGCCGGCCTTTCTCGTGGCGACGACCGGCAGGCCGTGCGCCGCCGCGATCGCGGCCGGCAAGCCGGCAAAGCTTCCGGCGTAGGGCAGCAGGCACATCAGCGCGCGTTGATAGGCGTCGCAAATTTCCTCCACCGAGATCTGGTTCAGCCAGTCGATGCGATCGGCCACGCCGTAGGACTGGGCCAGCGCGAGGGCTTCGCCGGGCACGGTCGTGCCGTAGTGGCCGTGGATCTTCAGGCGCGGCGCGGCGCTGCCGAACTCTTTTACGACCATCGACATGGCCTCGAACAGGATGTCGAGGCCTTTGCCGGTCATCAGCTTGTGGCCGCCGTAGAAGATCAGGTCCTGACGCGCTTGCTCCACCGGCTGCGACGGAATATCGACGCCGTGGCGCACGACGTGGATCAGGTCGGCGCGCACGCCGAGCTCGGTCATGCGCTCCTTCAATTCCTGCGCATGAACCAGCACGCCGTCGGCGCGGTTGTAGATCGAGTTGGCTTGGCGATGCGCGATCTGGTAGGCATCGAGTTCGTGAACGGTGACGAAGCGTGCCGCCGTCGCCGGCTGCTGCAGCCAGCGAAACGCGACGTTCGAACCGTAGGCGTTCAATACCTGCTGGAAGTGCACGACTTGCGCCGCCCCATGCCGACCCATGAAACGCCGGGCGCGAATCGAGCAATCGAGGTCGTTGGCGCTGTTGCGCAGCCAGCGCTTCAACGGATGCGCGGACGCCGATTCGCCGATGATCGGCAGTTCGAAGTAGTCGATGTCCGAACTCTCGAAACTGCGGCTGCGCTCGACCGGATCGTCGCAACCGCAATTCGATCCTATCCATTCGACTTTGCTGCCGGTCCTTCGCCCGATCGCCGCGCTCAGGGACTTGATGTACGCACCATACGAGGTGCGAAAGGGACAGCCGATCATTGCGATGTTCATGGAAATGACCTTTCTTTATTTGCGAACGGAGTTGAACCACTTCCTGGCGCCGACGGAGGCCGCCTTGAGGCGCGCCAAGGCAAGTGCGGCGAGTGCGCGCGGGGTGAGGTTGAAGACGTGCGCCGTCCAGACGCCATGCGATTGGGGATTCCAGCGCCCGACGGCCCACGCTGGCCCGGTGACCAGGCTCAGTTCGCTTATCGACGCGGAGGCGCAGCAATGCGCCAGCACGTCGTGCAGCAATTGCTGTCCCGGCGCTTCGGCGCTGAAGGCTTCGTCGTAGGCGATTTTCAGCAGGCTGGCGCGCGGGCCGCAGACCAGGCAGTACTGTGCGGCGATGGCCTTGCCGTCGAGCTTCACCAGATTGACGGCACAGCGGTTCGCGGCGCCCGGCTCGGCGAGCATGTCGCGATAGAAGTCGACCAGGTGCGGATGCAGCCGGATGGCGCTGCCGCGTCCGCCGTCGCCTTTCCAGCCCGATGCCTCGACTTTCAGGAAGTGCGAAAAGGCGTCGTGCAGCGCGTCGCCCTCCTGCATCAGCGAGACCTCGACGCGCCCGCGCTGCTCGAGCTTGCGGCGCTGCCGGCGCAGGTTCCGCTTGAATTCCTTGCTGGCGTTTTGCATCGCGGCGTCCATGTCGTCGCAGGGGAAATACATGCTCTGACCGCTGCGGACGATGCGCACGCGCGGCAACGGCGCAGCGCGCACGGCGCGCAGCGCCATCGCGTCGTCGAGCAGCCGGGGCAGGTGGATGGCATCCCAGGGACGGCCGATGCGGCGGCTCAGCGCGCCGATGAGCTGCGGCAGCAGCGTGGCAGCATCCGCCTCGGGCGCCACCAGGGCGTCGCACAAATCCATGTGCGGATGGAACGGCAGTTCCCACAGCCGCAGCTTGATGCCCGACACCGCGCCGCGCGCCCAGCGCAAGGGAAAAATCGCCAGCGGCCGGCCGTCGCGGGAGAAGCAAAAGAAGTGGACCGACGACGGGTCCGGCTCCAGGTGGCGCAGATAGCTCAGGTACCAGGCGTACTGATGATGGAAGCGCCCATCCGGCAGGGCTTGCGCCAGCGCGGTCCACTCCTCGCGCAACGCCGTCAATCCGGCCAGGCCCTGGCGGACGTGAAGCGTGACGGCGGCGGCGGTGGCGGCGGTGTTCCACTCGGGGGCGGGCGCATCCGCGATCCCCTCCAGCGCGGCGTCGGTATTCAATGTGACTTCTGTATCCATGGCTTCCCCTCGGGCACCTCATTGGTCGCAGTCCATCGGGACCTGGCGGGTTGGTGAGCGCAGTATGGGTGCCGAAGAGCGGCCCTCGTCGTCGCACGGATGCGCCGTGTGGCGCATGCGGCGGCGCGCCCGCCGGGCCGATTCGGCCCGCCGGGCAGTCACGTCTTCTTCAGATAGAACTCCCGCACTCCGCCGGCCAATTCCAATGCCAGCAGCACGTCGATGGCGGCTTCCCGGCTCCACGCCGGCACCTCGTCGATGGCTGCGGTGCAGTCGGTCGTGAGCTGCAGCACCTCGCCGGCCTGCATGCCCTTGAGCAGCTTCTTCGCCTCGAGAATCGGCCCCGGGCAGGCGACGCCGCGCATGTCGAGCGTCACGTGGGGAATCGGCGACACGTGCTCCTTGCCCGACTTGCGCAGCAGGTAGACCGTCGGGCCATTGCTTCGCGTCGTCGGCGACACCAGCGTGTGACCGGTGAATCGGCACCAGGCCGAGAGATCGTCGAATGTGCCCGGGCAGTCCGAGACGAGACACATGCTCTGGCCCGGCTGAAGATCGTCGAGGATCTTCTTGGCGCCGAGCAAAGGCGCAGGGCACGGCAGTCCCGAGATGTCGATGGTGATGATGGCGCGTCCTGGGTGGCTGGGACGGCCCGCCTGTTCCGCTTGTTGTCCGGCCGCATAGTGCCGGGTGTTTTCCGGCGGCGCGTCGATTGTCGCCTGCGTCATGTTGGCTCTCCTCGTGGATGGAACGGGGTCGTGTTCCAAGCGCCATGCTAGGCGGCCAACTGAATCAAGGTAATACGGCGCATGCGCCATTCGGACTACGCATCGACAGGTAGAAACGACTTGTCGTTCGCGCGCGGCGGCCTTCACAGCGACCAGCCGATCATCTCCTTCATGATTTCGCTGGTGCCGGCGCAGATGCGCTGCACGCGGCTGTCGATCCACATGCCGGCGATCGGGGACTCGGCCAGGTAGCCTTGGCCGCCGTGCAGCTGCAGGCAGGCGTCGACGATGCGGCACTGGCGTTCGGTCAGCCAGTACTTCGCCATGGCGGTGGCGATGTCGTCGAGTTCGCCGGCGATGAAGCGCTCGATGCAGTCGTCGAGGAAAACGCGGCCGATATGGGCTTCGGTCTTGCACTCGGCCAGCTTGAAGCGCGTGTTCTGGAATTCGATCAGCTGCTTGTTGAATGCCGAGCGCCCCTTGACGTGGCGTGTCGTCACGGCCAGCGCCCGTTCGATCATGGCCACCGCGCCGACGCCGACGGTGAGCCGCTCGTAGGGCGCCTGCTCCATGATCTGGGCGAAGCCCTTGCCTTCGGCGGGACCGAGGAGATTGGCGGCCGGCACGCGCACGTCGTCGAAGAACAGCTCGCAGGTGTCCTGCGCGTGCATGCCGACCTTTTCGAGCGTGCGGCCGACGCGATAGCCGGCAAGGCCCGGCGCTTCGACGATGAGCAGGGAGATGCCCTTCATGCCCGGCACGCGGCTGTCGGTCTTGACGGCCAGGCAAATGATGCCGGCATGGGCGCCGTTGGTGACGAAGGCCTTGGCGCCGTTGACGACGTAGCTGTCGGCGTCGCGGCGGGCGGCGGTCCGGATGCCCTGCAAGTCCGACCCGGCATTGGCTTCGCTCAGGGCGACGGCGCCGACCAGTTCGCCGCGCGCCATGCGCGGCAGCCAGCGGCGCTTCTGCTCCTCGCTGCCGTAGGCGAGCAGATAGTGCGCGACGATGCCGTGGAGGCTGCAGCCGAAGTGCACGCCGGCCAGGGCGAGTTCCTCGAGCACGACGCAGGCGTGGGCGAAGCTGCCGCCGCCGCCGCCGTACTCCGTCGGAATGTCCGGCAGCAGGAGGCCGGCGCGCCCCGCCGCCGTCCACGCCGCGGCGTCGGGACGCCGCTGCCGTTGCCAGCGCGCCTGCTGCGGCGCGAATTCGTTGCGGATGAACTGGCGCGCCGTCTTGCGGAACCGCTGCACGCCTTCGTCGGCCCAGCCGGATCGATAGCTGAAGGAAGGCATGGCCGATGACCCTCGAATGAGGCGGGATTGCCGACGCTGCAGAATCTACGCGGCAGAAAGGAAAATCGTAGTCGGCGCATGAAACGCGACATAGTCCGTATGGCGCAAAGTCCGCGGCGGCCCGGCTCGCCGCCGAACGCCGCCGGCCGCCCCGCCGCCGCGTTCCAGTTCCATTCGGCTCATGGCCGCCACATATTGATGCGCGCGACGCAAACATATACTGCGCCAATCTTCCATGGCCAGCTTTAGCCGCGCCCCAGCAGGAGAAACCTGATGATAGTCGCCGTGCACCAACCGCATTTCCTGCCGTGGCTCGGTTATCTGAACCGCATGGTCCGGGCCGACTTGTTCATCCTTCTCGACCACGTGCAGTTCGAGCGCCGCAACTACCAGAACCGCACGCACATCAAGCTCGACGGCCGCACCCACTGGCTGACCGTGCCCGTGCAGCAGCATTCGCAACAGGAGCGCATCATCGACAAGCGCATCGACAACGCGCCGCCGGACGCGCGCTCCTGGGGCGCCAACCTTTACGCGACGCTGCGCCACGCCTACCGCGACGCCGCCTATCTCGACCGCTACGCGCCCGAGCTGCGCCGCATCCTCGAATCGCGCTGGGAATACCTCGTCGATCTCGACCAGGCCATGCTCGATTTCCTGCGCGACGCGCTGTGCATCAGCACGCCCCTGGTGCGCAGTTCCGCGCTGGACGTCGCCGGCAGCAAGTCCGAACTCATCCTCAACCTCTGCCGCGCCGTCGGCGCCGACGCCTATCTCGCCGGCCTGGGCGGCTCGCGCCATTATCTCGACCGCGAAGCCTTCGCCCGCGCCGGCATCGAAATCGTGTGGCAGGACTTCCGTCATCCGCGCTATGCGCAATGCGGCGGCGGCGACTTCGTCGCCGGCCTGTCGGCCGTCGACCTGCTGTTCACCCAGGGTCCGAGCGGCCGCGGCCTGCTGCTGGGCCAGCCGGAGCCGGCGCTGCCGCTGGCCGTCGGTGCCGGCGATTTCGTCATCGCCTGAGCGCGCCGCACCGACCGCCATGGCCACGATCCTGATCGTCGACGATCGCGTTCCGCGGCGCCGCCAACTGGCGCTGCTGCTCGGACGCATGGGCCACCGCACCGAGGAGGCGGCCAGCGGCGAACAGGCGCTGGCCGCGATTCGCGCCGCCGGCCCGGACCTGCTGCTGATCGACATCCTGATGCCGCATCCCGGCGGCTACCAGTTCCTGCGCGAATTGCATGCCCAAGCGGAACTGGCGCTGCCGCGCCTGCTCTATCTCGCGCCGCCCCACATGGCCAGCGAAGCCCGCCTGCTGGCGCAGGCCAGCGGCTTTGCCGGCCAGGTCGTCGACAGCGCCGACAGCGGCGCGCTGCGGGCAACCATCGACGACGCCCTCTCGCGCCCGCCGCCCGCGGCGCTCGCCGCGCGGCCGGCGGCCGGCGACGACCGCCTCTACCCGCTGGTGAGCCGCCTTTGCGGCCGCGTCGCCGAACTCGAAACCTACAACGCCCAGCTGCAACGCAATTCGGCCATGCGCACGGCGCAGCTCGAAGTGGCGCGTTCCGCCCTCGACCGCGAAGTCGTCAAGCGCCTGTGGACCGAAGAGGACATGAACCGCGAAAACCAGCGGCTGCGCGCGCATGCCCTGCGCGATCCGCTGACGGGGCTTTACAACCGCCGCTATCTCGAGGAATCCCTCGCCCGCGAGGAAAGCCGCGCCAAGCGCAGCGGCCGGCCGCTTTCGATGATGATGGTCGACGTCGACGACTTCAAGCGCTGCAACGACACCTTCGGCCACGCCGCCGGCGACGAGGTGCTGCGCGCCGTCGGCCGCTGCATGGAATCGCTGGCGCGCAGCGAGGACATCCTGTGCCGCTACGGCGGCGAAAAATTTGCCCTGGTGATGACCAACACCGCACCGGCCACGCTGTGGCAGCGCGCCGACGCGCTGCGCGCCGGCGCGCCCAAGCTGCGCGTCGAGCACGACAGGCGCGCCATCGGCCCGGTGACCTTGTCCATCGCGCTGGCGATCTTTCCCGACAACGGCAACAGCGCCTACACGATCCTGCAGATGGCCGACGCCGCGCTGTTCCAGTCCAAGCCCGGCGGCGGAGGCAATCGCATCGTCGTCGCCGGCGTCGCGCAGCATTGATCAGCCGCTCGGCGGCACGTAGACGAACTGCCAGTCGGCATAGCTCGCCTTGCCGCCGGGCCAGCCGAGCTCGAAGGGAAAGTTCGCCTGCTTGAGCGGCCGGCCCTTGGCGAGGCTATAGACGCCCATGATGCCGCCGCCTGGCGCCGGCACCAGGCCCCAGGTCGTCGAGTTCGTCAGCGGATCGCGGTAAGGGCGGCGCAGGTAGCGCTGCACGCTCGGCAAGCGCTCGTCGCGCAGCAGCGCCGCCAGCGTCGGCGGATAGGCGTGCGTGGTCGAGTTGTTGTAGTAGCGGCCGATGGCGTTGCGGTATTGCATGCCGACGAACAACAGTTCGCGTTCGTTGGCGCGGCGCTGGACCTGGTGCCAGACGGTGCCGGTCGCGGCCAAACTGGCACCCATGGCGGCGACGACAATCAGCACGGCCAGCAGGGCGAAGCCCCGCGGCCGCTGGCCGGCGCCGCGCTGCATTGGCATTACTTGATGCCGACCAGGCGGACGTTGAACAGCAGTCGGAAGGGCGCGCTGTGCGCGATGGTCCTGCCGACGGCGGCCGGCAGCGCGGCCAGCAGCGTCTCGCACCACGTCAGCAGGCGCACCGGGCAACGCACGTAGAAGCCGCGGGCGCCGGAATAGGCCCGCAGCCGCGAGAAGCCGGCCTGCCTGAACAACGCGCTCAGTTCCGACACCGTGAATTCCTTGAGGTGGAATCCCGTCGCCTGCGCGTCGAAATGTTTCGAGACGTCGTGCGGCCCGGTCAGGGCGTTGGGCGTGATGCAGATGTAGGCGCCGTTGCGGACGAGGGCGGCGTGGATATTGCCCAGTTGTTCGAGCGCGTCGTCGGGATGCAGGTGCTCCATCAGCTGGTTGCTGTAGGCGACGTCGATGCTGTCGCGCGGGACCGGAACGCTGCAGCCGTCGGACAGGATGAGCGCGAAATTGGCCGGCGTCGCCGCGGCGCGCGTGATCTCGTCGGAGACATCGACGGCGAAGACCTGGCGGGCGATCTTGGCGACTTCGAACGACAGCCCGCAGTCGCCCGGCCCGACTTCGAGGAAGCGGGCATCGCTGCCGACGAAACGGCGCAGAAAACTCATCTGCGCGCGGATGTTCCGCTGCGCCGCCTGCGGCGAGGCCTTGCGCGTCAGCTGCGGATGGTGCGGCACGCGCCGGAACAGTTCGTCGTAGAGCGAGGAATAGAGGCTGCGGCGCTCCTGCCGCGAAGCCCGGCGCAGCCGGTTCGCCAGTTCCTTCTCGATTTCGTAATGCTCGCGCAGTTGTTCCGGCGTGCGGCAGTCGTCGTCCATGGTCCTGGTGCTCATGCTGTGGCTCTCCCGTTGAATTCGCTCGCTCGCGCCGCCCTACCAGCTGCTGTAGGGCGTGCCGTCCCTGCCGTTGCCCTCGGCCCCGCTCTTGACGTCGGCGACGCCGCCCTGGAGCGGATCGGTCGGCTTGACGACGACCCAGGTCTTGTCGCTGCCGGTGATCGGGTCGGGGGGAATGCGCCGCAGGTAGCGGCGCGTGACGAGGTCTTCCAGCGTCTCCGGATAGCGGTTGTTGTCGCCGTAGTACTTGTCGAGGGCGTCGCGCATCTGGTGCAGGTTCTCGTGCAGCACGGCTTCGTTCGCCGCCTCGATGCGGCCGAAGTAGGCCGGCACCGCGAGCGTCATGAGCACGGCGATGATCGCCATGGTCACCAGCAGTTCGATCAGCGTGAAGCCCGGGCGGCAGGAGCGATTCATGGCCGCTCACCATTCCTTGTAGGGAACGCCGTTGATGCCGATGCCCGGACTGCGCGAGTAGACGTCATAGACGTCGTCGCCGGGCTGCGGCTCGTCGTACGGGCTCAGGTAGCTGCGCAGTCCCCAGCTGTCTTCGGGCTTGAGCTTCGGATCGGCGAAAGGATCGCGCGGAATGCGGCGCAGGAAATGAAGCGGCGCGCCCGTCGGACTCTTCGCGTCCTTGACGCCCGTCACCAGCAGCATCAAGTTCTGCGGATAGCCGGAGGCGCCGGCGGCGACGACGATGCGGCCGTCGTCCACCGCCTGCTTGTAGGCATCGAGCGCCGTGCGTATCTCGCGCAGCGCGGCGTGCAGATCCGCTTCCTGGCTGCGCTTGGCGGCGAGTTCCTGCAGCGGCAGCGCCAGCGTCGAGAACAGCGCGATGAGGGCGAGCGACACCATCAGCTCGATCAGGGTGAAGCCGTGCGCGCGGCGCGGCGTCATGGCGGCTCGGGCGCCGGCGTCGGCGCCGGCGGCGGCGGCGCCAGTTCGGGCGCCGGCGCCTGCGCGGGACCGAATTCAGGCGGCGGCGCCGCAGGCACGGGCTGCGATTCCGCGGCGGGGCCGAACGTGCCCGACGCCGGCCCGGGGGCGGCGGGCGGCACGGCCGGCACCACCGGCGG
>JAQTNK010000046.1 GCA_028713915.1 Rhodocyclaceae bacterium
ACAGCATTTTGTCGACGATGCTCAACGTCGTCGGCTCGGTCAAGGCGATCCACAAATACACGCGCGACATGGAGTACTACGCGACGCGCGATCCGCTCACCGACATCTACAACCGGCGCGTGTTCTGGGAGCTGTTCGAGTACGAAGTGGCGCGCGCCGAGCGCCACGGCTACCACTTCGCGCTGCTGGTGCTCGACCTCGACAACTTCAAGCTCATCAACGACGGCCACGGCCACGCCGTCGGCGACCGCTATCTGCAGGCCTTCGCCCCGGCGGTGAAGAAGATGCTGCGTCCCGGCGACATCTTCGCCCGCTACGGCGGCGACGAGTTCGTCGTGCTGCTGCCCGACGTCACGCAGGGCACGGCGGTGGCGGTGGCGCAGCGCGTGCTGGATGCCGTGTTCGCGCTGGAGATCGAGACGCCGACCGGAGTCAAGGTGAACGGCAGCGCCTCGATCGGCCTCGCGCTCTATCCGCTGCACGCCGACAATGCCAAGGATCTTTTCCTCTTCGCCGACAACATGATGTACAAGGCCAAGAGTTCCGGCAAGCATCAGGTCGGCGTGCCCAGCGAGGAGGAAGTCGCCGCGGTGTTCCGCGACATGACGCAGACCACGGTGCAGGTCGTCGCCGCCATCAACGAGGGCCGCGTCGTGCCCTTCTTCCAGCCGATCATGGACCTGCAGGCCGGCCGCATCGTCGGCTTCGAAGTGCTGTCGCGCATCGCCATCGAAGGCGAGGCGCACATGGAGGCGTCGCGCTTCATCGAATTCGCCGAGAAGGCCGGCGTCATCCACCGCCTCGATTCCATGGTGATGGAAAAGGCGCTGCGCACGGTGGTCGACATCGGCTTTCGCGGCTTCGTCTTCATCAACCTGTCGCCGCGCGCGCTGGCGCTGTCCGACTTCGTCGCCACGTTGAAGCGCATCGTCGCCGCCTGCGGCATCGCGCCCGGCCAGATCGTCTTCGAGATCACCGAGCGCGACACCGTCAAGAACATCGTCGTGCTGGAGAAGCTGATCGCCGAATTGAAGCTGTCGGGCTTCAAGCTCGCCATCGACGATTTCGGCTCCGGCTTTTCCTCCTTCCAGTACCTGCGGCGCTTCCCCGTGGACTTCCTCAAGATCGAGGGCGACTTCATCGTCAAGATCCTCGAGAACCAGAAGGACAAGTCCTTCGTCCAGACCATCCACCAGCTCGCCGCCGACCTCGGCATCCAGGTCATCGCCGAGCACGTCGAGAGCGAGGACGTGCTGGCCGAACTGCGCGCCATGGGCATCGAGATGGCGCAGGGCTACTACATCGGCCGGCCGGAAATCGAACTCGGCGACAACATGCGCTGGCCGCTGGTCTAGCCCCGACACCATGAAGAAAATCTTCCCCATCGCCCCGGCCGCCGACACCGCGGCCTCCGCCTGCGACGACGCCGAGGCCTTCGCGCTGATGGTGCTCGGCGACAGCATGGCGCCGGAATTCGTCGAGGGCGAGATCGTCATCATCGAACCCGCCGGCGCCGCCCACGACGGCTCCTACGTGCTTGCCCATGTCAATGACGAATGGATATTCCGCCAGCTGCGGCGCGACGGCGCCGGCTGGCAGCTGGCGGCGCTGAACCCCGCTTATGCCGCCATCGCCATTGCCGACCTGGCGCCGGTGCGCGGCGTCATCATCCAGAAATCCAAGCCCGGCCGCCGCAAGGCGACGAAACGCTACGTCGAATAGGAGACCTCACGCCATGCCCTACTATCTTTACGAACTCGTCGAACAGCCGATCCGGCTGGTGAAAAAGATCGGTGCCCATCCAAGCTTCAAGGAAGCCGGCGCCGAAGCCAAGCGCCTGCGCTCCGCCGGCACCTACGCCGGCGCCGTCAAGGTCGTCTTCGCCGAGAACGAGCTGGAGGCGGAAGACCTGCTGTCCCAGGCGCGCGAGGCGCCGCCGCTGATCGGCGACGACTACTAGCCGACCGCGCCCGCGGGCGCTCGTGCGCCGGCCGTGAACCGGTTGGTGCGCGCCGCCATGGCTGCGTGCCGATTTTCGCGCCGATTTTCTCGACTGGACTCACCATGAACTGGTTCATCAATCTGAGCATCCGCTGGAAATTCCAGATCGGCTTTTTCGTCGTCACCATGGTGACGACCATCTACAACCGCCTGCTCGCCTCGCACGAACTGCAGAAGATGATCGACCTCGCGCGCCAGGAAGGCGCGCCGGCGGCGGCGCTGCAGGCGATGGTCGACAACCGCGCCGCCTATCACTTCAACTCGGTCTGGGAATCGGGCGTCGAGTTCGCCCTCCAGTTCATGCTCATCGGCCTCGTCGCCAAGCTCTTCCTCAAGCCCATCCTGGGGCTGTGCGAGGCCCTCAAGGCGGTGGAGCAGGGCGACCTCACGCGCGGCGTCGACATCACCGCCCACGACGAGGTCGGCGTCCTGCAGCGCATTTTCAACGACGTCATCGGCAAGCTCTCGCGCATCCTCGGCAACGTCGAGGACAGCGGGCGCCAGATGGGCCAGTCAGCCTTCCAGATCGCCACCATCGCCAAGGAGACGGCCGAAGTCAGCCGCCAGGAAGAGGCGCGCTCGGCCGAGGTGGTGGCGGAGGCGAAGTCGCTGTCGCAAGTGGCGCGCAGCGTCGAGGAACAGGCCGGCAGCGCGGCGGCGCTGACGCGCGAGGTGCAGGCCAAGGGCACGCAGGGCGTTACCACCGTGCAGCGCAATATCGCCGAGATGGAAGCGACCGTCGGCGAAGTCAATCGCGTCTCCGGCGAAGTCGTCGAGCTGGCGGGCGCGGCCGAGGAAATCACGCGCATCATCGACACCATCAAGGAGATCGCCAACCAGACCAACCTGCTGGCGCTCAACGCCGCCATCGAAGCGGCGCGCGCCGGCGAGCAGGGCCGCGGCTTCGCGGTGGTCGCCGACGAGGTGAGGAAACTCGCCGAGCGCACGACGCTCTCCGCCACGGAAGTGACCGGCATCGTCGCCACCATCAACGGCCGCGTGCAGCAGCTGCGCGCCACCATGAGCGCCGTCGTCGAGCGCGTCCACGCCGGCCAGGCGGTGGCCGGCGAGACCGCGGCCGTCATGTCGGCGATGGCCAGCGGCGTCTCCCAAGCGGCGCAGGGCAACGACGCCATCGTCGAGGCCAGCCGCCGTCAAATGGAACAGCTGGCGCATCTCGAAGCCACGCTGGAGCGCTTGTTCGCCACGCTCAACGAAAGCTCGACCAAGGTCGAGACCACTGCCGCCATCGGCAACGACCTGCATCGCGTCACCGAGCAGCTCAACGAAGTGATGTCCGGCTTCCAGTTCCAGCGCATGATCGAAGTCGCGCCCGCCAGGCCGGCCGGCGAGAAGCGCCGCTTCCCGCGCCTGCCGCGCGGCGTCCTGGCGCTGGTGAGCCAGGACGGCGCGCAGCGCATCGAGGCGCTGGCCTCCGACCTGAGCTTATCCGGCATGCGCCTGATCGTGCCGCGGCCGCTGCAGGCCGATCGGCCCGTCACGCTGCAAATCCAGATGCCGGCCGATTCGCTCAGCCGCTACCAGAACCAGGCGCCGCTGTCGGTGCAGGCGAAAGTCTGCTGGCAGCGCCAGGAGAATGGCCGGCCGGTGTGCGGCCTGGAATTCCTCAACCCGACGCCGACGCAGCGCGACCGCCTCGCCGAGATCTTCGCCTTCTACAACAAGGCGCCGGCCTATGGCGGATGAGGCGGGGCGCCTTTATGCCGAGCAGCGCGCGCTGCTGCGGCGCATGTTCGACGCCGCCGTCGCCGCCGTCGCGCCGGCGCGCTGCCTGCCGCCCTACCTGCAGGCGCTGAACGCCGCGCCGCCGGCCGGGCGCCTGATCGTCGTTGGCGCCGGCAAAGGCGCCGCGGCGATGGCGCAGGCCGTCGAGGCGCACTGGCGCGGCGATCCGGCCAAGCTCTCCGGCTGCGTCGTCACGCGCTACGGCCACGGCGTGCCCTGCGAGCGCATCGACGTCATCGAGGCCGCGCATCCTGTGCCGGATGACGCCGGCATGTCGGCGGCGCAGCGCATGCTCGACGCCGTCGCCGGCCTGGGCGCCGACGACCGCGTGCTGGCGCTGCTCTCGGGCGGCGGCTCGGCGCTGCTGGCGCTGCCGGCGGCGGGCATCACGCTGGCCGACAAGCAGATGGTCACGCGCGCGCTGCTGAAATGCGGCGCCGCCATCGACGAAATCAACTGCGTCAGGAAACACCTTTCCGCCATCAAGGGCGGCCGCCTCGCGCTCGCCGCCTGGCCGGCGCCGGTGACCACGCTGGCGATTTCCGACGTGCCCGGCGACGACCTCGCCGTCATCGCCTCGGGGCCGACGCTGGCCGATCCGACCCGCTGCGCCGACGCGCTCGACATCCTCGACCGCTACGGCATCGCCGCTCCGGCGGCGGTGCGCGCGCTGCTGGAAAGCGGCGCCGGCGAAACGCCCAAGCCCGGCGACCGGCGCTTCCTGCACAACGACGCGCGCATCGTCGCTTCGGCGCGCGCGGCGCTGGCCGCCGCCGGCGACGTGGCGCGCGCCTCGGGCGTGACGCCGCTGATCCTCGGCGACGCCATCGAAGGCGAAGCGCGCGAAGCGGCGCGCGTGCTCGGCGGCATCGCGCTTTCCTGCGCGGCGGCGGGCATCCCCGTTGCCGCGCCCTGCGTGCTGCTCTCCGGCGGCGAGACGACGGTGACGGTGAAAGGCGGCGGCCGCGGCGGGCGCAACGCCGAGTTCCTGCTCGCCCTGGCCCTGGCGCTGCGCGCGCATCCGCGCCTCCACGCCATCGCCTGCGACACCGACGGCATCGACGGTTCCGAAGACAACGCCGGCGCCGTGATGACCGCCGACACCCTGGCGCGCGCCGCCGCCCGCGGCCTCGACGCCCGCGCGCACCTCGCCGACAACGACGCCTACGGCTTTTTCGCCGGCATCGATGACCTCGTCGTCACCGGGCCGACGCGCACCAACGTGAACGACTTTCGCGCCATCCTGATCGACGGCCGCGCTTAGAATTATCGTCATGCCCGCGAACCATCATTACGTTCCGCACCCGGTCAGCGAAGACGCGCGCTCGGCGCTGCTCGCCGAGCTGGCGGCCATCTTGCCGGCCGAGGCGTTGCGCGTCGATGAAGAGGACACCCGGCCCTACGAGTGCGACGGCCTCACCGCCTACCGGCAGCTGCCGCTGGCAGTGGCGCTGCCGGCCGACGAGGCGCAGGTCGTCGCCGTGCTCAAGGCTTGTCACCGCCATTGCGTGCCTGTGGTGGCGCGCGGCGCCGGCACCGGGCTCTCCGGCGGCGCCACGCCGGTCACCGATGGCGTCGTGCTCTCGCTTGCCAAGTTCATGCGCATCATCGAGATCGACGCCGCGGCGCGCACCGCGCGCGTGCAGCCCGGCGTGCGCAACCTTGCCATCAGCGAGGCCGCCGCGCCCTACGGGCTCTACTACGCGCCCGACCCGAGCTCGCAGCTCGCCTGCACCATCGGCGGCAACGTCGCCGAGAATTCCGGCGGCGTGCATTGCCTCAAGTACGGCCTCACCGTGCATAACGTGCTCGCCCTGCGCGTCGCGCTGATCGACGGCGCAGTGCTCGACATCGGCACGGCCGCGCCCGACGCGCCGGGCTACGACCTGCTGGCCTTGCTGATCGGCTCCGAGGGCATGCTCGGCGTCGTCCTCGAAGCCACCGTCAAGCTCACGCCCAAGCCGCAGATGGCGCAAGTGGTGATGGCCTCCTTCGCCGACGTGGTCCACGCCGCCGACGCCGTCGCCGCCATCATCGCCGCCGGCATCATTCCCGCCGGCCTCGAAATGATGGACCGCGAGGCCACCGCCGCCGTCGAGGACTTCGTCCATGCCGGCTACGACCTGCAGGCCGCCGCCATATTGCTCGCCGAATCCGACGGCACGCCGGCCGAAGTCGCGGCGGAAATCGCCGCCATGTGCGCGCTGCTCGAAAAGGCCGGCGCCAGCCAGCTGCGCATTTCCCGCGACGAAGCCGAGCGGCTCAAGTTCTGGGCCGGGCGCAAGGCCGCCTTTCCCGCCGTCGGCCGCATCACGCCCGACTACCTGTGCATGGATGGCACCATTCCGAGGAAGCACCTGGCGCGCGTGCTGACGCGCATCGCCGAGCTGTCGCGCGAATACGGCCTGCGCTGCGCCAACGTCTTCCACGCCGGCGACGGCAACCTGCATCCGCTCATCATGTTCGACGCCAACGTCCCCGACGAGCTGCGGTGCGCCACCGAATTCGGCGGCCGCATCCTCGAGCTTTCGGTCGAAGTCGGCGGCACCATCACCGGCGAGCATGGCGTCGGCATCGAGAAAGTGCGCCAGATGTGCGTGCAGTTCAGCGCCGACGAGCTCGCCGCCTTCCACGCGCTGAAAGCCGCCTTCGATCCGCAACGCCTGCTCAACCCCGGCAAGGCCGTGCCGACGCCGCGCCATTGCTCCGAATACCGGCTGACGGGCAGCGCCCGCGGCCTGCCGCCCGCATGAACGACCTCACCAGCGACTTCATCGCGCGCCTGCACGGCGCCGCCGGCCCGCTGCGCATCCGCGGCGGCGGCAGCAAGGATTTCTACGGCAACGCGCTCGAGGGCGAGATTGTCGACACGCGCGACCACGCCGGCATCATCGCCTACGAGCCGACCGAACTCGTCGTCACCGCGCGCGCCGGCACGCCGCTCGCCGAGCTCGAAGCGGCGCTCGCCGAACACGGCCAGATGCTCGCCTTCGAGCCGCCGTATTTCGGCGCCGGCCCCGCGGCGGAGACCTCGACCGCGACCATCGGCGGCGCCGTCGCCGCGGGACTTTCCGGCCCGCGCCGCGCCGCGGCCGGTGCCGTGCGCGACTATGTGCTCGGCGTCAAGCTGCTCGACGGCGAAGGCCATGTCCTGCGCTTTGGCGGCCAGGTGATGAAGAACGTCGCCGGCTACGATGTCTCGCGCCTGATCGCCGGCAGCCTCGGCACGCTCGGCCTGATCCTCGACGTCTCGCTCAAGGTGTTGCCCAGGCCCGCCGCCGCCGCAACCCTGCGTTTCGACCTGGCGCAGGCGGAAGCGCTGGCGACGATGAACCAGTGGGGCGGCAAGCCGCTGCCGATTTCCGCCAGCGCCTGGCACGACGGCATGCTGACCGTGCGCCTATCCGGCGCCGCCGCCGGCGTCGCCGAGGCGGCTGCCAGGCTCGGCGGCGAAACGCTCGATGACGCCGCCGCCGCCCGCTTCTGGGCCGCACTGCGCGACCAGCGCGCGGCATTTTTCGCCGGCGCCGAACCGCTGTGGCGCCTGGCGCTGCCCACCACCGCCGCGCCGGCCGATCTGCCCGGCGCCACGCTGATCGAATGGGGCGGCGGCCAGCGCTGGCTGCGCAGCGGCGCGCCGGCCGCGCAAATCCGCGCCGTCGCCGCCAAGCTCGGCGGCCACGCCACGCTGTTCCGCGGCGGCGACAAATCCGCCGGCGTCTTCCACCCGCTGCCGCCGGCGCTCGCCGCGCTCAATGCGCGCGTGCGCCGGGCGCTCGATGCCAAGGGCGTGTTCGCTACAGGAAGGCGCTAAAGCCGGTCCAGCGGACTCACGACGCCGCGGCCGCCGCGATTGAGGACGTGGGTGTAGATCATGGTGGTCTTGACGTCGGCGTGGCCGAGCAGTTCCTGCACGGTGCGGATGTCGTAGCCGCTGTCGAGCAGATGCGTGGCGAAGGAATGGCGCAGGGTATGCGGCGTCGCCGGCTTCGTCAGCCCGGCATCCCGCACGGCGCGCTTGAGCGCGCGCTGGATCGCCTGGTCCTGCACGTGATGGCGGCGCAGCGCGCCCGAGCGCGGATCGACCGCCAGCCGCGCCGACGGAAACACGAACTGCCAGGCCCACTCCGTCGCCGCGTTGGGATACTTGCGCTCCAGCGCGTAGGGCAGATGCACGGCGCCCAAGCCGGCGGCGAGGTCCTGCCGGTGCAGCGCCTCGATGCGCTGCAGGTGCGCCTGCAAAGGTTCGGCCAGCAGCGCCGGCAGCATCGTCACGCGATCCTTGAAGCCCTTGCCGTCGCGCACGAGGATTTCGCGGCGCGCGAAATCGATGTCCTTCACCCGCAGCCGCAGCGCCTCCATGATGCGCAGGCCCGCGCCGTAGAGCAGGTTGGCGATCAGCCAGGAAGTCCCCTCCAGGCGCGTCAGCAACGCCTGCACCTCGGCGCGCGTCAGCACCACCGGCAGCCGCTTGGGCGCCTTCGCCGCCTCGACGCGGTCGAGCCACGGCAGCTCGATCTCGAGCACCTCGCGGTAGAGAAAGAGGAGGGCGCTCTTGGCCTGGTTCTGCGTCGAGGACGCCACCTTGCCGGCCACCGCCAGATGGGTCAAGAACGCCTCGACCTCCACCCCGCCCATGGCGCGCGGATGGCGCTTGCCAAAATGCAGGACAAATCGTTTAATCCACTCCAGATAAGCCTGCTCGGTTCGCAAGCTGTAGTGCTTGAGACGAATCTTTCCCCGCACCTGATCCAGCAGTTTGGGTTCTGCCACGGATGATCCTTTCCCCACCATATTGGGCCCCGGCAAAATGATCGAACGCTTTGAATGCATTGCGAAGATATGCCAATATCGCGAATATGGCAACGGCATGATGGATTATTTTCCGTCGTTTAGGCGCCACACTTAACGTTGGGGGACTGATGGCTGATCCTGCAGAGCCGCCACCGGATACGACGAAACCTTCCACGGAACGTCAGACTGTTCCGATGGAAGTGATGATGTGGGCGCTGCGCCATCCTGCGAGTTCATTATTCGTCCTGGCAATCTTTTCCTTATTGGTTACGCAACCTGCATCTAAAATTTCTTCGCCTGGCTTTATAGTCATGCTCTTCGGGGCAGGGGCATATCCGCTCGCTGCCATACTCCGCGGTTTCGGAGCTATGCTGGGAGCTAAGTTCAGAGCGTTGAAGTCCTCAGACAAATTTCGCGTCATAGCCCTTAGCATCGCTCTTCTCGTTCCCGCAAGCGGGGCAATTCTCTTCTTTGTGGTGTTCGTTGGGGAGTATTACGAACAACTAACGTGTTACGGTGCGGGGTGTGCTCAAGGCGGCATTGCCGTCTTCATCTTCGTTCCTATTGCCTGGCTAAGCTATGGCGCTACGCGGTTAGCTCTCAGCACGTTCATTCGTCTCGGGTGGTGGCCTAGTAGTTACACACCAAACTTCGCGTAGCCGTGACCAGTCCCCCAACCCTTCATTCGAGCGGACCTGCGCGAAAAGCCGCGCAGGCCGCTCAATTCGAACGTTGGGCCTCGCAACCATGACGCTCTCCGCAATCGAAGTCACACGGATTACCAAGACCATGGACGAGTTCATTCAACGAATTCGACCACCGGAAGACGTTCGAGAAAAACTCGATTTCGAGTATCGGCTCAAAGGGCAAAGCGTGGAGATTTACGAAGTGCGCCCACGTTGGAAGCGACCCGCCGAGAAGACAGAATTGCCGGTCGCAAAGGCGACATACGTGCGGAAAGAAGATTCATGGAAAATCTATTGGCACCGCGCAGATGGCAAATGGCATCGTTACGAGCCAAACGCTGAAGCGGCTTCGCTTGTCGCGTTTCTGTCTGTCGTAGAGCGTGATGAATATGGGTGCTTCTTTGGCTAAAGACATCGAGTCGCAATCGCAAGCGCCCGCGAGGCCCAACCCTGCGGTGCAGGGGACCTGGCGCATAAAGCCGCGCCAGGCCCCTGACCTTGAACGTTGAAGCTGTAGAAAAACCCCATTTCGCAGCCGGCGAGACAACAAAAATGGCGCGGAGAAGTCCGCGCCATTTTTCATTCCCGCGACCCGAATTTGTCAGGTCGAGCTTCCGTCAGTCCTACAGTCACGCGACAAGGGGCACTCGAGCGCCCCTTTGCCCTCGCTATTGCGCATACCCGTGATGCGCCAGCTTCTCGATGTTGTGCACCAGGCAATAGAGCTTCCACTGCGTATCGACCTTGCGCTGCCCGCGCAGCGTGAAGCGATTGAGCCGCTTGTTGTGGCGCAGATTGCCGAACACCGGTTCTACCGTCGCAAAGCGCCCGCCGTACAGTGCCCGCCCGCGCGCCGAATCGATCGCTTGCTTCATCCGATCCGTGTAGCTGGTCGCCGTGGCGCTGGCCTTGCCGCGGAAGAAGCAGACCTGTCTCGTCTTCGTCTTCTCGGGCGTGCGCAAGCACCGGTCGCGCTGCTCGCACGGCACGCAGTCGCGCAACGCACCCTGGAACTTCACCGCGACGTAGCCGTTGTGGACGCAGTTCGTGCCGTTCTGATAGAGCATCTTGCCGGCCGGGCAGCGGCAGGTGCCAGCAGCGGGGTCGTAGTCGAAGTCGCCGGGGCGATAGTGCTTCGCCTTCTTCGCCGGTTTGGTCTTGTCGTAGAGTGGATCGGGCAGTTGCTTGTACTTGCCCTGGTCCTTGAAGCGCTCGTCGCGCTTCCTCATGCCGTTGTCGGCGATCAGCGCCGGAATCTGCTGCTCGGCGAGCGCCTTGAGGTTGGCTGCGGAGTGATAGCCGGCATCCGCCGTCATCAGCGTTTGCGCCGTGCGAATCGAAGCGGTGGCCGCGACCACGGGCAGCAGCAATTCCTGCTCGGAACCGGTGCCGTGGGCTTGGGCTTCGACGATGATCTGGTGCCGGTCATCGACGGCGGCCACGCCGGTATAGCCCTGAATGACGCCCTTGGAAGTCGCCATCTTGGCGCTGTCGGCGTCGGTACGGTTGCTCTTCCTCACGCTACCTTTTGCGCCGCGCCGGTCGGCGGGATGCGCCTGCAGCCAGGTGCGCATCTGGGCGGCATCGCGTTCCAGGCGCTCGATGCGGCGGGCAGCCTTGGCGTCGATGTCGGGTTCTGTCGACAGGGCATCGTTCTCGCGATGGCGGGCCAGCATGGCCTGGGCGGCGGCTTCGAGCTTGGTGGCCTGACGCTCGAAGTCGGCGCGCGTGCCGCTCTTGGCCTTGCTGGCATTCGAGGGCAGCTTGACGCCGTCGATGGCGAACATCTCGCGGCCGATGAGGCCTTGGCGGTCGCACAGGTAGAGGACCTGGCCGAAGAGGCGCGCGACGTCGTCGGTCAGACCGGAGACGAAAGCGGCGATGGTGGTGAAGTGCGGCGCCGAATCGCCCGAGAGGGCGATGAAGGTGACGTGATCGCGGCAGGCGCGTTCGATGCCGCGCGAGCTGACGATGCCCTGGCTGTAGGCGAACAGCACGACCTTGAGCAGCATCCCCGGCGGGTAGGCCGGCGCACCGGCCAGATCGTTACGGTAGCGCGCGTCGAGACTGGTGAGATCGAGCCGCGTGTCGATCAGGTGATGCAGCGCGTGCTCGAAAGTGCCGGGCAGCAGTTGCCGTTCAAGGTCGACCGCGATGAAGCGCGGGCTGGTGTCGATGTGCTTGTAGCGCGCCATGCGCGGACTCCCCAATCTCCGAGTCCTCTATGACGCTTGATATTCAAATTGGTTCACCGCAGAATGCGCCGATGAAAACGATTTTTCTACAGCTTCGTTAGAGGGCTGAATCCCGCACTCACGATGACTTCCCTCCTTGACAACGCCGGCAAGGCGATTGCTCTGGCTGCAACAACGTGCCTCTGCCTTTCGGTGCTCTATGACTGGGGCTACTTCTTTGCGTTCGGCCTGACCTTCGCTGAAGTTCCGACAACAATCTCAGATCATGTAAGAAGCGCCCTCGTTTGGCTTCCTGAGTCCACCATTCTTCTGGCGGGCTGGGCTGCGGTTGCGCCTTGGCCGGAGTTTTCCGTGCCGTCATCGCTGACGATTGCAGCACACCGAGATACCGAGCCGAATGAAGTGGAACGTTCGCGGCCGCAGCTTCTTCGCTTCGTTGGCGTTTCCACCGTTGCGGCCTGGATCGGAGCGTTCCTTATCGGTGACCGTTGGTTAGCCGCCTATGCGTTTGCTGCGATTCTGTCTTGGGGGTTTCTCTTCGCGAGAGCCCGGTCCCATCCTGGTCTACGGGAGAGGCTTCCTCAAGAAACATGGCGCGCCATTCTCTGGTTCCCTATCGTGGCCATCGTCATATTCTCTTTCGGGCACGCCGATGCGCACTTTGCATTGCAGGCGAAGTTTTCCCCAGCGAAGGTCTATGTACAGTCGGCGGCTCCCGATTCACCTCTGGAGCTTCAGGTTTTTCGGCAGTTTGAAAAGTTTCTGCTCGTGCGGGACAAAAACAACAACGTCGTACTGTTTAAACCCGACCAAATCACCAAGGTGGAAGACATGGCGAAGCCACTCCGCATCCCTGGAATTCTCTGCCTTCAATTCGGTGTGGCCTGTTCCAAGTAGCGCGCATGCATCACTCTATACAGCCCTCTAACCTTTCGTTCGAGGCGACCTGCGCGAAAAGCCGCGCAGGCGCCTCAACTCCACGTTGGGGCTCTTCACGATTACAGGAACTATCCAATGAGAATATCTAAACTTCTTGCCATTTCGTTGATCTGCCTATGGCTTTCCTCGGGTGCCTACGGCGAAGGCTATCAGTTGAGTAGCAAGTCCTACGACGCTGCTTTGCCAAAGGGAATGTGGAAAGGCGAGTTGTCATTCCCTGACGTTTACTGTGCGACTGCTCCTTCCCCAGAAACGGCGGAGCACCTTACGCAGGCGATGTACAACAACAACACGCTCTACCGAGCGGCGATCGAATATCCGGGGAAGATTCTTCTCGCGGTCGCGTTCTCGTCCCTTCCGATGGGACGGTCGGCGGAAGAAGATGTGGAAACGATCCTGACGATGAGGCGGATGATGCAGGAACGAGTAAAGAACATGCCGACTGTGCTGGAGGTGTCTGACCTGAGGACAAGTTTCGGAAAGACCGTCGGTATTCGAATGAACAACGTCAAGTCCGATACACCGGAGGTTGGTCCATTTCCTCTTGGTCTACAAATGTTCATCCCGCCAAATGGTGGTCTCTTTTCAATGTCCGTGCATCGCATTTTTGCACGAGGTGCTGTCCGGTTTGAGGTGGCTGCAATTCAAATCGCTCCACAACCACAGACGAATTCCACCGAAGGTGAAATGAATGATCGCTTATCAACGATGGTGGAGACACTGACGGACTCGTTGCAAAAATGCACAGGAGCATTACCGGTTCGGGTGAAAAATTGACCCGAGCCGGCTAACACTTCGCTCAACCGGACCTGCGCGAAAAGCCGCGCAGGCCGCTCACTTCCACGTTATGGCCCTGGGATCGGCAATAGGTTACGCCGGAGAGTGATTCTTGAGCCAATCACGTAGCGCTGCATTCATACGTGTCTGCCAGCCGGGGCCAGCGGCACGGAAGGCGGCGAGGACGTCACGGTCGAAACGGATCGTAGTCGACTCCTTATCACTTCCGGCCGGCCGCCCGCGTTGCTTACGGTATGCCTCAATACCAGCCTGCATTTCTTCGCGCGTCAACGGCCGGTCATCCTCGTTGGTGCCATCCCAGACATATGGTGTCCCGGCGCGTACCTTTGCCAAATCGGTCTTGCTCTCGCCGCCCTTGCGGGGGGCTCGCATTTCACTGGTCGCCATTGAAGTCCTCTTCGAGCCAGCCATGGTAAGCGCTCCTTTCCTCTTCACTCGCCGGCCGGAAACTGACGATTCGCAACGCATCATCGCGTGCCACATGAACCACCGTCAGTACCGCCAGCATATCGAACACATAGGCGAACGACTGCATTCGGGGTTCGCCACCTCGCACGCTTCCAACCTCCAGGCGATAAGGGCTTTCCAGCACCATCGGTGCATCGGCGAAATCCAGTCCGTGCTTGTCGAGATTGGCTTGCCGCTTGGCTTCGTCCCAGAGAATGTGCGTGCTCATCGGCTTTATTGTGGTAACAACAAATCGGGAAGTCAAGAATTATTGTTACTACAACACATAGTCTTTGTCTATGGCGGGGCATAACCCTGCGTATATGGACTCCCCCGGAAAGCAAGGAAACTGACCGATAGGTCTGGCTGAATGGAAGCGCATGCAGTCGTATATCCGGCATCGAAAGTGGGCGCTGTGCGGCCCGTGCCGACATGGAATCTGCGCACGCAGTGCCAATCGGTGCAAGCGGCAAGCATGAAGCTGCCGGCAGGGTTATCGGCATCGTTGCGTGAGGGTGCGACCCGTTTAGCCATGATGGGCGATCAGTCTCAAAGCAAGCGCAGGGACGTGGAACTCAAGATGTTTTCTCCTTGCAGACTAGGCGGCGACAGCGAACGCCAGGCGCTCGATCTTGCGCTGCTGCCGGGGCGCCGGCTGACCGTAGGGCGTGGCATCGCGCAAGGTGGCGTAGCAGATACGTGCCATCTTGTTGGCCAAGGCGCAGGCCGCCTTGTTGTGATTGGTGCGGGCCTGCACGGCAGTGGCCCAGGTGCGCAAGCCGTCGAGGCTGCGCCCCACGGTTCGCGCCGTGCTGGCGGCGCGCAGGACCGATCGGGCGCCGTGGGTGAGCAGCATGCGCAGGTAGCGGTCGCCGCGCTTCGAGATGCGCCCGAGGACGCGGCTGTTGCCGGAACTGAATTCCCGCGGCGTGAGGCCGAACCAACTCGCAAAATGCCGCGCATCCTTGAAGTGCGACACCTGCCCGCCGGTCGCGGCCACCATCGCCGTCGCCGTCAGCAGGCCGACGCCGGGAATCGAGAGCAACGTCGTGCAGGCCGGGCTGTGCTTGGCCACCTCGGACAACTCGCGCTCCAACTGGGCGATGCGCGCTTCGAGCAGGCGAATTTCCTCGACCAGCAATTTCATCGAACCGCGGATCAATCCGGGCACCGGCGAATTCGGATCGGCCAACATCCGGCTGATGACTTCGATGCCGGTGCGCGCCCCCTGCGGCACGACCAGGCCAAACTCGCGGCAGAAGCCGCGCAGCGCATTGATGCGCGAGGTGCGCGTGCTCATCCACAACGAGCGGGTACGGTGCAGGCCCTGCAGCGCCTGCTGCTCGATCGACTTGACGCGCACCGGCACGATGTCGGAAGCACGCGCCGCTTCGAGCAATGCGCAGGCATCGGCCGCATCGGTCTTGTTGCGCTTCACGTAAGCACGGATGTAGGCAGCTGGCAGCAGCTTGACCGCGATGCCCAGGCCATTGAGCCAGCGCGCCCGGTGGTGGGCGGAACCGCAGGCTTCCATGACGACCAGGCCGACGTCCCGATTCTGGAACCAGCGCTCGAACTGGCCGCGCGTCAGGCGATGCGATTCGATGACCTTCCAGGATGCATCGGCAACGGCCAACTGGAAGACGCTTTTTGCGAGATCGACGGCAACGGTAGTAGCATGCATTGTGGATTCCCCCTCGGAGTTGATCGGTGCTGACCCCCACGCCAAATGAGTATCAGCCGCGCACAGCGTGCGCCGACAAAGAGGGGGAGTCCATCCCATCAGTCAGTCAACACGGACCTTGCGCGAAGAGCCGCGCAAGGCCGGTTACCTCCACGTTGGCCGTCACGAATACACGCCACCATGGGCTTGTCTTGCTTCTGCCAATAGGAATAGTCTTCCCATGCCGCGTCTGAGAAGATCTGCTTCACTTTGCCAGTTTCCGCTCAACCCCATTGCCGGCGTTCAGTTGGCCGACCGCGGAAAGAAGGCGCTTGGCGTTGGGGCCTTGAACGACGTAGGCACTATGAACCATGCGACTCTGGTCTCTCCATCCCAAATACCTTGATCCGCAAGGTCTCGTAGCGCTCTGGCGGGAAGCGCTCTTGGCAAAGGCGGTGCTGTGCGGTGAAACGCGCGGCTACCGCAGCCATCCGCAGCTCGAACGCTTCAAGTGCCACCCAACGCCAATCGCAGCGATATCTTGTTATCTGGAGGCGATCTACGCGAACTCGGTGACGCGTGGTTATGCTTTTGAAAAACGCAAGTTTCAACTCGTGGCCGAGCCGGCAACGCTGGTGGTTTCGGCCGGACAACTGGACTACGAGTGGACGCACCTGTTGAACAAATTGAAGGCACGCAATCCCGCGATTTTTCAGAAATGGCAAGGAACGACGAGGCCCGAGCCTCACCCGATGTTTGCGGAACGTGTGGGCCCGGTGGAGTCATGGGAGCGTCATTAAGCCGGGATGCCCAAGCCATCATTCCAGCGGCGGTTGCGCGACAAAGCCAGGCAGCGCCGGCGTGGCCTCCACGCCAGGGATGCTCAATCAACGCCGTCGCCACGCTGGCGGGTGGCCGAGCGGCGCTATAGCCGCCGGCATCTGCGGTCCACGTTCGTCGGAACTGCGCGCTTTGCCAGGGTCGCGCCAATTGTCGTACTATCCATTTCGACTTCCCCTATTGCGCCTCGGATCGACTTGCGAAAAGAACGTCTGGCGCTTCGATGCCGGCCGGGCAAGGTTGCGTGCGGGACGTGGGAAGTCCTCTACTTGCCCTTGCAGGGCGCGCGCCGCGACAATGCCGCGCTCCTGAGCCGGAACGTTCGGCGTCACCCAGCCTTTTCCCCAACTTGCCTCATCCAACCGCGAGCGAGCCATGACAATTCGTACGACCGCGAGCCGATTCCTCGGCGCCATTTCCGCGACACTCCTTCTTTGTCAACCTGTCCTCGGCCATGCGGATTCTGGCCAAGCCGAGAAGCGTCAGGTGCAGGCCATGCAATTCGGGCTGTTGTTCGGCGGCATTGCCACGCAATATGACAAATGCGTCGAGAAGGGATATCTTCCGGCGGGCCCGCAAAGAGCCGAAGACCAGGCCGACGCCTACCTCAAGACTGCCGAACAGTTCGCCCGCGATGCGGAAGCCGCGGCGAATGTGCAAAAGGGCTGGGATATTGCCAAACGGAAATTCGACGCGCAGGACGCCAAGTTCTGGGAGGCCAACTGCCCTTCGATCGGCAAACTTTGGAAGCGATACGAGGTGACGTTGAAGCTGCAGTGACGTACGGGCAACGGAAGAAGACGATGCCCACGCACGTCACGCCGCCGTCAGGGATCGCGCGGTGGCCCTGCGCGGCTGTCGCGGCGGGGCGACGCCCTCCCGGGATGAACCGCCCGCGCCGCGCAATGATGGATCGAGTCGTCAGTCGCGGCGATCGTCGTGATCGTCGCGTCCGTGGTGACGATGTTCGTCCGACCTGCCCCGGTCATGGTGGAACTCGTCGCCACGATGTTCGCGCCAGTGCTCGGGTTCGAAGTGCCAGCGTCCGCCGCGCTGTTCCCAGTGGCCCGGCGCATATGCGTAGCCGGGGCGCTCGTTGACCCAGCGGCCTTGCACCCAGATGTGGCGGTAGCCATCCCAACCCCAGTATCCGGGCACCCAGACCAGCCCCTGACGCGGCATGGGAACGACCTCCACCTGGGGCGGCGGCGGCGGAGTGCCGATGTCGATGCCGATGGAAACGCCGCCGTCGCCGGCGCGCATGCCGAAACTGTCGGCCAGGGCGAACGACGGCGCCAGGGCGGTGAGTGATAGCGCAACAAGAGTGGTGGTCAAACCGAATCGCTTCATGATGTTCTCCAGGAAATCGACGGAACCCAGGGAAAGACCGGGAAGCGCCGTCACGAAAAGAGTAACGCCGCGGGCCGACTAGCGTTGATGGCCGATACAATTATTTTCAATTGACCACGCGCCGCCGTTACGGCTGAGGTGACGTCACGCGGCCGGCCGGGTCGATCGGCGACGCCCTGCACGATTGCCCGCGTCTCGCCGCGCCGGCGCCTATCATGCATTTGACGCACCGCGCCGCCGGGCTTCGATTTCCATTTCCATGACAAGGAGAAAACCGATGAAACGCATACTGATCGCCGCGTCGCTCTGCGGCGCCTTTGCGCTGGCCCAGGCGGCCGGCTTTTCGTTGTCGAGCCCCGAGATCAAGGCCGGCGGCACGATACCCAAGAGCTTCGAGTTCAACGGCTTCGGCTGCAGCGGCGACAACAGGTCGCCGACCCTGCAATGGAGCGGGGCGCCCGCCGGCACCAAGAGCTACGCCGTCACCGTGTATGACCCCGACGCGCCGACGGGCTCGGGCTGGTGGCACTGGATGGTCATCGACATTCCGGCGGGAACGAACGAACTTGCCGCCGGCGCCGGCGCGGTCGACAGCAAGACGCTGCCGCCGGGTGCGCGGCAGGTGCGCATCGACTTCGGCGTCCGCGGCTGGGGCGGCGTCTGCCCGCCGCCGGGCGACCGGCCGCATCGCTACCGCTTCACCGTATATGCGCTGAAGGTCGACAAGCTCGACGTCCCGGCCGACGCCACGGCGGCGCTGACCGGCTTCATGATCAACGCCAACGCGCTGGGCAAGGCGAGCTTCACGGCGACCTACGGCCGGCCTAAGTAACGGGCCCGGCACGGCGGCGCGCGGCGACGCGCGCCGCCTCGGCGCCCAGCAGTTCGCGCAGCACGTAGGGCAGGATGCCGTCGTGCCGGTAGTAGTCGGCCTCGATCGGCGTGTCGATGCGCAGGAGCAGCGAGAGCTCGCGCTGCGAGCCGTCGGCGCGGCGCACGATCAGGCGCACTTCCTGTTGCGGCCGGATGCCGCCGTCGAGCCCGACGATGGCGAATTCCTCGTCGCCGTGCAGCCCGAGCGCAGCGACGCTGTCGTCGCCCTGGAATTGCAGCGGCAGCACGCCCATGCAGACGAGGTTGGAGCGGTGGATGCGCTCGAAGCTCCTGGCGACGACGGCCTTGACGCCGAGCAGGCGCGTGCCCTTGGCGGCCCAGTCGCGGCTGGAGCCGGTGCCGTATTCGTCGCCGGCGAAAATGATCGTCGGCGTGCCGCGTTCGATCTGGCGCATCGCGGCGTTGAAGATCGTCGTCGTCGCGCCTTCGGGCTGCAGCAGCGTCAGGCCGCCTTCGACGCGCGTGCCGTCATGGCGCGGCGGCAGCATCAGGTTCACGATGCGCACGTTGGCGAAAGTGCCGCGCATCATGATGCGGTGGTTGCCGCGGCGCGAGCCGTAACTGTTGAAATCGGCGGGACGCACGCCGCGTTCCTGGAGATAGCTGCCGGCGGGCGAATCGGCCTTGATGCTGCCGGCCGGGCTGATGTGGTCGGTGGTCACCGAATCGCCGAAGATGGCGAGCGCGCGGGCGTGGCGGATATCGCCGACGGTGCCCGGCTGCATTGCGAAGTCGCGGAAGAAGGGCGGCTCGGCGATGTAGGTGGAGTCTTCCCAGGCGTAGATTTCGCCGCCGGGCGCCGCGATGTCGTTCCACAGCGGGTTGCCCTGCGCGGCATCGCGGTAGAGCGCCTGGTAAGTCTGCGGGTCGGTGGCGTGATGCATCGCCTGCGCGATTTCCTCGCCGCTCGGCCAGATGTCGCGCAGATAGACCGGCGCGCCATCCTTGCCCGATCCGAGCGGCTCGCGATCGAGATCGATGTCGACGCGGCCGGCGATGGCGAAGGCGACGACCAGCGGCGGGCTCATCAGGTAGTTGGCCTTGAGGCTGGGGTGGATGCGCGCCTCGAAGTTACGGTTGCCGGAGAGCACGGCGGCGCAGACGAGTTGGCGCGCGGCGATCGCCTGCTCGATGTCCGGCGCGAGCGGGCCGGCGTTGCCGATGCAGGTGGTGCAGCCGTAGGCGACGACGCCGAAGCCGAGCCGTTCGAGCCAGGGCAGCAGGCCGGCGTTCTTCAGATATTCGGTGACGACGCGCGAGCCCGGCGCCAGCGAGGTCTTGACGCTCGGCTTGACGCTCAGCCCGCGGGCAACGGCTTTCTGCGCCAGCAAGCCGGCGGCGAGCATGACGCTGGGATTGGACGTGTTGGTGCAGGAAGTGATGGCGGCGATCAGCACCGAGCCGTGATCGATGGCCGCGCCGGCGCCGCTGCGCTGCAGGCCATAGGCGGCGGCGAAGCCGGCTTTCATGGCCGCGAGGTCGATGCGGTCCTGCGGGCGCTTCGGCCCGGCCACGCTCGGGCGCACCGCGCCCAGATCGAACTCGACGACTTCGCTGTAGTCGATGGCGCCGGGCTGCGGCATGCCGAACATCTGCTGTGCCTGCCAGTAGCAGCGGAAGGCGTCGACTTCGGCGGCGCTGCGGCCGGTGGCGGCGAGGTATTGGGCGGTGGCCTCGTCGGGCGGAAAGAAGCCCATGGTCGCGCCGTATTCCGGCGCCATATTGGCGAGCGTGGCGCGGTCGGGCACGGCCAGCGAAGCGGCGCCGGCGCCGAAGAACTCGACGAACTTGCCGACGACGCCGACGCGGCGCAGGCGTTCGGTGACGGCAAGCACCAGGTCGGTGGCGGTGACGCCTTCATCGAGGCGCCCGGCGAGATGCACGCCGACCACATCGGGCGTGAGGAAATAGAGCGGCTGGCCGAGCATGCCGGCTTCGGCCTCGATGCCGCCGACGCCCCAGCCGACGACGCCGAGGCCGTTGATCATCGTCGTGTGCGAATCGGTGCCGACGAGCGTGTCGGGATAGTAGAGGTCGCCGTCGCGCCAGACGCCGCGCGCCAGGGTTTCAAGATTGACCTGATGCACGATGCCGATGCCCGGCGGCACGGCATGGAAACGCTTGAATGCCTGCATGCCCCACTTGATGAAGCGGTAACGTTCGGCGTTGCGGTGGAACTCGATCTTCATGTTGAGGTCGAGGGCATCGGCCGAATTGTAGTGGTCGACCTGCACCGAGTGATCGACGACGAGATCGACCGGCACGCGCGGCTCGACGATCTTGGGGTCGGCGCCGTTGCGCTGCGCGGCGCTCCTCATGGCGGCGAGGTCGCACAGCAGCGGCACGCCGGTGAAGTCCTGCAGCAGGATGCGGGCGACGACGAAAGGGATTTCCGCGCTGCGCGGCGCGTGCGGCTGCCAGTTCGCCAGTTCGCGCACATGCGCGGCGGTGATCTTGGCGTCGTCGCAGTTGCGCAGCACGGATTCGAGCACAATGCGAAGCGACACCGGCAGGCGCGAGACGCGGCCAACGCCGGCGCGTTCCAGCGCCGGCAGCGAGCAGAACTTGCCGTGCGCGCCGGTGGTCAAATGAAATTCCTGCAGCGTATCGGGCAGCGGATGTTGCATGGATGACTCCTCGCGAAAGCGGGACTGGCCGCTGATAAAAAGAGAATAGACCAGCGGCGCCGCGAATGTAGCTTCGCCGCCGCGACTTCGGAGACTCGCCATGAACGCAGAACGCATCGAACGCGATTCCTTCGGCGCCATCGCCGTGCCGGGCGAGCGGCTCTGGGGCGCGCAGACGCAGCGTTCGCTCGAACACTTCCGCATCTCCACCGAACGCATGCCGGCGGCGCTGATCCTCGCGCTTGCCGCGGTCAAGCGCGCTTGCGCGCACGTCAATCGCGACCTCGGCCGGCTCGAGCCGAAGCAGGCCGCGGCCATCGTCGCCGCTGCCGACGAAGTGCTGGCCGGCCGCCACGGCAACGAATTCCCGCTCGCCGTCTGGCAGACCGGCTCGGGCACGCAGACCAACATGAACATGAACGAGGTGCTCGCCAATCGCGCTTCCGAACTGCTCGGCGGCGAGCGCGGCGCCGGCCGTCTCGTGCATGCCAACGACGAAGTGAACCTCGGCCAATCGTCGAACGACATCTTTCCGACGGCGATGCACGTCGCCGCGGTGCTCGGCATGACGCGCGAACTGCTGCCGGCGCTGCAGCGGCTGCGCGCGGCGCTGGCGGAGAAGTCCGCCGCCTTCGCCGCCATCGTCAAGATCGGCCGCACCCATTTGCAGGACGCCACGCCCTTGACCCTGGGGCAGGAATTCTCCGGCTATGTCGCGCAGCTCGAGCTGGCGGCGGCGGCGCTCTTGGCGACGCTGCCCCCGCTGCACCGGCTCGCCGTCGGCGGCACGGCGGTAGGCACGGGGCTCAACACCCACGCCGAATTCGGCGCCCGCGTCGCGGCGCTGCTGGCGCGCAGCTTCGATCAGCCGTTCGTCAGCGCCGACAACAAGTTCGCCGCGCTTGCCGGGCACGAGCCGCTGCTGTTCGCCCACGGCGGCCTGAAGACGCTGGCCGCGGCGCTGATGAAAATCGCCAACGACGTGCGCTGGCTGGCTTCGGGCCCGCGCTCGGGGCTGGGCGAGATTGCGCTGCCGGAGAACGAGCCGGGCAGCTCGATCATGCCGGGCAAGGTCAATCCGACGCAGTGCGAGGCGCTGACCATGATCTGCTGCCAGGTCTTCGGCAACGACGTCGCCATCAACATCGGCGGCGCGTCGGGCAACTTCGAGCTGAACGTCTACAAGCCGCTGATCATCCACAATTTCCTGCAAAGCCTGCGGCTGCTGGCCGACGGCATGGCGAGCTTCGAAGCGCATTGCGCGCGCGGCATCGTCGCCAACGAAGCGCACATCGCCGCGCAGATGGAGCGCTCGCTGATGCTGGTGACGGCGCTGACGCCCCACATCGGCTACGATCGCGCCGCGGAAATCGCCAGGCGCGCGCAGCGCGACGGCAGCACGCTCAAGGCGGCGGCGCTGGCGCTCGGCTACGTCACGGCGGCGGACTTCGACCGCTGGGTGGTGCCGGCGCAGATGCTGGCCGCACAGCCGGCCGCACAGCCGGCCGGCGGGAAAGACCTCGCCGTGTAGTATAGTTTTGCGACTTTTCGCCATGCCCCTTTCCCCCGCCGCGCCATGCAGACCGAACTGGCCGATTTCATTCGCGATACCCCTGCCGGCAAGGAAGCGGAAGAGATCCTGCGCAAGTGCGTTCATTGCGGTTTCTGCACCGCCACCTGCCCGACCTACCAGCTGCTCGGCGACGAACTCGACGGTCCGCGCGGACGCATCTACCTGATCAAGCAGATGCTCGAAAGCGGCGAGGCGAGCGCAAAGACGCGCCTGCACCTGGACCGCTGCCTGACGTGCCGCGCCTGCGAGACGACTTGTCCGTCGGGCGTGCAGTACGGGCGGCTGCTCGACATCGGCCGCGTCGTCGTCGACAGGAAAGCGCCGCGCCACGGCAGCGATGCGCTGAAGCGCTCGCTGCTCAAGCATTTCGTGCCGCGCGCCGGGCTCTTCGGCCCGGCGATGAAGCTCGGCCGGCTGTTGCGGCCGCTGCTGCCGGCGGTGCTGCGAGCCAAGGTGCCGCCGGCGCACGCGGCCGGCGTGCGGCCGCCGGTGCGTCATCGCCGCCGCATGCTGATGCTCGAAGGCTGCGTGCAGCCGGCGACGGCGCCCAACATCAACGCCGCGGCGGCGCGCGTCTTCGACCGCATCGGCATCTCCCTGGTGGCGGCGGACAAGGCCGGCTGCTGCGGCGCGCTGCGCTTCCATCTCGGCGACGTTGCAGGGGCGCAGCAGGAAGCGCGCCGCAACATCGACGCCTGGTGGCCGCTGCTGGAGGCCGAAGGCGAAGCCGTCGTCATGACGGCCTCGGGCTGCGGCGTGCAGGTGCGCGACTACGCCCACCTGCTGCAGGACGATGAACGCTATGCGGCCAAGGCGGCGCGCGTCGCGCTGCTCACGCGCGACGTCGGCGAAGCGCTGGCGGCCGAGTCGGCGCGGCTGCTGCCGCTGCTGGCGGCAGCGGGCGCGCGGCGCGGCAAGGCGCGACTCGCCTTTCACGCGCCGTGCACGCTGCAGCACGGACAGCAGATACGCGGCGTCGTCGAGCAACTGCTGGCGACGGCGGGCTTTGAGCTGACGCCGGTCGCCGATTCCCACTTGTGCTGCGGCTCGGCGGGCACCTACTCGCTGCTCCAGCCGCAACTCGCCACGCGCCTGCGCGACAACAAGCTCGCCGCGCTCGGCGCCGGCCAGCCGCAAGGCATCGCCAGCGCCAACATCGGCTGCATCACCCACCTCCAGTCCGGTACCCAACTCCCCGTCCGGCACTGGATCGAACTCCTCGACGAAAGGATGAATTAATGGCCCCCCACGCTCACAACTTCTGTTCGCTGCCCCCCACGGGGGGACGCATGTCCTCTTGGGGCGGCCCGGCGAGGACATGGATATGACCGCCGACGCCGACAAGGCCATGAAGGAACTCGTGGCCAAAGGCATCAAGATTCCGCCGCAGCCCAAGGTGCTGGTCGAACTGCGCAAGACGCTGGCGAAGGACGACTACGACGTGCGCTCGCTGGCGCGCATCATTTCCGGCGACCCCGGCATCACGGCGATGCTGTTCAAGGTCGCGCGCTCGCCGCTGTTCGGCCGCGGCAAGAAGTTCGATGCGCTCGACCAGGTCATCATGGTCGTCGGCGTCAAGCAGACCTTCAACCTGGTGCAGGCGATGGCCCTGGCGGGCGCGGTGTCGGACCAGACGCGCAAGGCCTTCGAAATTTTCTGGACGCGCTCGCAGGAGATCGCGCAGCTCGCCGCGCAGATCGCCGCGGATCGCGTTTCGGTCTGCAATGTCTTCCCCGACCAGGCCTACCTGGCGGGCATCTTCCACGAGTGCGGCGTGCCGGTGCTGATGCAGCGCTTTCCCGACTACTGCAAGGCCGTCAGCCTGGAGCACGGCTGCTGCTGGCCCAACCTTGCCGAGGAAGACACGCGCTACAACGTCGACCACGCCAGCATCGGCTACCTGGTGGCCAAGCACTGGCACCTGCCGGATTTCGTCTGCGCCGCGATCCAGTATCACCACGAGATGCCGCGCGACGAGCTCGGCGCGACATGCACGCTGGTGGCCATCCTGCAGCTGGCGGTGCATTTCTACCATCGCATGGCCGACGTCGACGATCCGCTGTGGCCGAAGATCCGCGAGTTCGTGCTGAACGAGCTCGGCATCCA
>JAQTNK010000047.1 GCA_028713915.1 Rhodocyclaceae bacterium
GGCGCCGCAAGCCGCGGCGCCGCCGCAGCGGCAGCGGCCGACAGCGGCGCAGCGGCCGACGCCGGTGCTGGCGACGCCGCCCCGGCAGCAGGCCGCCGCGCTCGAAGTTCCCCGGCATTGGAGCCGCGCCGAGCGCGACGAGATGAACCAGTTCCTCGACGAACTCGCCGCGGCAGTCCGGCCGCCGCCGGGGCGAACGCTGGCGCAGCGCGCCCTCGCCATGGCGGGCGCCCTGCGCGCGCCGGTGCCGGCGACCGACGCCGAGTCGCAGGAAATCGAGCGCCGGCTGCGCGACGCCAAGGTCGAGCCGTTCAGCCTCGAAATGTATTTCGACGCGCTGTTTCGCAAGATGAACCGCAGCGCCGGGATGCTCGGCCACGGGCAGCGGCGGAAAGGCGCGAACGCCGCGGCCGTGCGCGTGGTCCTGAACCGGGACGGTTCGCTGCGCAGCTTCGAGATCCTGCGCGCCGCCGACCAGCAAGCCGAGATCGCCTTCATCCAGGCGGTGGTCGCCCAGGCGGCGCCGTTCGCCGCCTTTCCGCCCGACATCCGCGGCGCCACCGATACGCTCGCGCTGCTGATCTGCATTCGCCCCAACGGCTGGGGCGGCGGCGGTGGCATGTTCACGCGCATGGCCGACGGTCAGGATTGTCTCTAGCGAACGCTGAACGCCGAAGACGCCGGCGCCGGGCTATCTGCCGAACAGGCTCTTGAGCTTGTTCTGCGCTTTCTGCTTGACCGCCTGGGTCTGCTCCTCGACCTTGGCCTTGACGGCTTCGCTGGCGAGGCCGGCGAACTCGATGCGGTAGGAGAGCTTGTCGAACGGGCCGCTGGCGCGCACCGGCACGGTGAGGCCTTTCAGGTGCGCAAGGTCGGCGGCGCCCTGGCCGCCCGCCGTGGCCACCACGCTGGCCTTGGCGAGGTAGTTCATGGTGCCGTTGCCGATGTCGATGTCGCCGCTGCCGGCAAGCCGCAGGAAGGGCGACTTGACGGCAAGATCCTGGTTGTGGGCGACGCCGTTGGCGATCTTGAAACTGGCGCTGAGCTCGGAGAAATCGGTCTTGTCGGTGGCCTTGGCCTGCTGCACGGCATCCTGCCGGGTCGAGAATTTCGCCTTCAATTCGCGCAGGCTCTGCGCCAGGTTGATGCCTTTCAGCGCGCCGTCCTTCAGCGCCAGCGAGGCCGAGCCGCTGAGCGCCTTCTTCATCGCCGCCACTGTCTCGCCATGCGTGGCAACGTCGAGGACGACGCTGCCGCGGCCGGCGATCAGGTCCTTGCCGGCGGCGTCCTTCAGCAGCGGGTTGATGTCGACGCCGGCGAGGTTCTCCTTGACGGTGACGGCGTTGCTGTTGGCGTCGAGCGCCAGCGCGCCGTTCACCGTGCCGCCGTAGAGGTTCGCCGCCTGCGGCGCGACGTTGAGCCGGCCGTCGGCGAGCTTGATCTGCGCCTTGATGTTCTGCGCCTTGACGTTGTGGACCTGGAGCCTGCCGATGTTGACCGTGCCGGCGAGGTTGAAGCGCTTCAAGGCCGAGAAGTCGAGCTTGCCGCCGCCGTTTTCCCCGGCGCCGGCCCCCGCCTTCGGCGGCGGCAGGTACTTGTCGACGTTGAGGCGGTCGATGTCGAGAGCGACGGCCAGCGTCGGCGGCGCGAACTTCTCGACGTCGAGCTTGAGCGCGATTTTCGATTCGTCGAACTGGGTGGCGAGATTGCCGCCGGCTGACTGCCGCGCCAGATCGGCGTGCAGCGTGCCGCTCAGTGGCAGCTTGACATGCCTGGCCGGCATGCGCGCATCGGCGATGTCGAAGCTTCCTGAGATCTGCTCCAGGGCCACGCTGCGGCGCGCGAGGTCGGCGCTCAGCGGCGACTCCAGCGTGCCCTCGATGCTCGATGCGCCCGCCTTGGCGTCGAGCGTGAGGCCGAGCTTGGCGATCCTGAAGGCGCGTGCCGAGCCCTCGATGCCGGCGAGCGCGAGCTTCACGTTGGCGTTGCGCTCGGCGCCGGTGAGCGTGGCGGCGATCGTCGCGTTGCCGGCAGCGGACTTCTCGGGCGCCAGCGCCAGCTTCGGCACGTCGAGCTTGAATTCGAAATGGTCGGCATCGAGCTGGCCCTTGGCGGCGAGCTTCAGGGCCTCGATCTCGAAGACCTGCCGGCTGCTGTCGGCCTGCACGCGGCCGGTATCGAGATCGAGGCCGGAGATGCTCGTGCTGCTGCCCGACTTCTCGTCGCGCCAGACGAGCTGGGCGTTGGCGACCTTGACGCCGGCGATGTCGAGATGCAGCGGCGGCGGCGCGGACGTGGACGGCGCGGACGCGCCCTTGGCGAGCAGGTCGTCGATGTTCAGCGTGCCGTCCCGATGCTTGATCAGCGTGGCCGTGGCGCCGTCGAGCTCGACGGTGTTCACGACGATGCGCTTCGACAGCAGCGGCAGCACGGCCACCGCCACGCGGGCCTTGTCGACCGTGGCGAAGACCTGATCGCTGCGGGGCTCGGAGAGCGAGACCTTGCCGAGCGCGATGCCCAGATTGGGCCAGAAGGAAAGCTTCAGTTCGCCGTCGATCGCGAGGTGGCGCTGCTTCTTATCCTGCACGACCTTGACGAGTTCGCGCTTGACGCTGTCGGCATCGAAGCGGCTGGCGACGACGGCGATCGCGCCGCCGAGGACGACGACCAGGGCGACGGCGGCAATGCCGACGATCTTCAACGCTTTCATGGACGGATCGACCTCTCGTCTTGCCCGTGTCAATGCGAAATTCATATTACCGCCGTGCCGCCGTTCCGGGGAATACCTCGCTTGGACTATTCCGGCTACCCGGAATCCGCCTGCGGCGGATGTCGCCGGCGGCTATTCGCCGCGTTCGAAGCTCCAGGTCAGGCCGAGCCGCAATTCCGTGACGCGCTCGCCGTCGGTTCGTGCCCGGCGCACGGCGCAATCGAAAGACAAGTTCTCGCTTTTCTTCCAGATCGCGCCCAGCAGCAGCGAACGGGTGCGCGAGCCGACGTCGTCATGGTCCGCATAGACTTCGGCCACGGGGCGGACCGGCATGGCTTCCGGGCCTTCGACGATGACGCCCAGGAAGTGATCCCAGCGGCGGTCGCGGGTATGGCCGAGCAAGGCATTCAGGTGCACGGTCGCCGCTGCGAATTTCTGCGAGGCGATGGCGGCGCAGGTGCCGCCGGGATCGTCCGAACCGTGGATCGTCGGCAGGAACATGCCGCATTCGCCGGCGACGCTGACGCCCGTGCCGCCCTGCAAGCCGCCGTTGACGAACACGTGCTTGTAGGAAAGTTTGGTGTCGTTCAGTTGGGCCCGGTAGTTCTCCGGCTCGTCGCGCGGCAGATTCACTGCGCCTTCCAGCACGATCTCGCTGTCGGGCTCGACGCCCCAGTTGGCGACCACGGCCGGCGCCGTCAGCCATTTCTTGTCGCCCTGGCGGGTATAGCCGACGGGCTCCAGTTCGAGTTCGAAGCTGCCGGTCTCGGCCACGCCGGCATCCGTGCCGTCGAACGGCCGGTAGGCATTGGCGGCGGCGGACCAGGCCATGGCGAGAACGGCGGCGCACAAAGACCTTCTCAGCATATTAAACTCTGGTGCATGTCCCTTACCCATCGATGGCGCGGGCTGCGGGCGAGCGAGCGTCGGCAGCGGCGAAAGTGCCCGCATGTTACCGCTATCGCGAGGAAGGTCAATCGCTCAGGCGAGGAGCAATGCGCCGGCGTTGCGGACTTCCCTGCCCGGAAGGGCAAGCATGATATGCGACCACATCAACGGCCGGGCAGCCTCGGCAGGGGAGCCTTATGACCGATCGAATCCGCCGTCTGCTGGCCGAGATGGCCGTCATTGAGGAAGAACTGAATACGGCCCTGCACGAGCAGGAAAGCCAGCTGTCTTTCCAGATCAGGGGCAAGCGCATCGAATTCGAGCAGTCGATACGACAGGCGCACCTCAAGCTCAAGACGGGCTTTTTCCGCTGGCTGGTGACCAACCGTCCGCAGAACTTAATTACGGGGCCGATCATCTACAGCATGATCGTCCCGCTGGCCATTCTCGATCTGTTCGTCAGCCTGTATCAGGCGACCTGTTTCCCGATTTACGGCGTCGCCAAGGTACGCCGTGCCGACTACGTCGTCTTCGATCGTCAGCATCTCGAATACCTGAACTTCATCGAGAAATTCCACTGCACCTATTGCGCCTACGGCAGTGGGCTCATTGCCTATGTCGGCGAGATCGTCGCGCGGACGGAGGAATATTTCTGCCCGATCAAGCACGCGCGAAAAATCGTCGGCAGCCACGCGCGTTATGCGCGCTTTCTCGCCTATGGCGAAGCTGCCGACTACGAGGAAAAACTGGAGGAATTCCGCACCGCGCTCAATCGCGAGCGCGGCGCGCATCGGCCCTAGGAGACGGTGATCGTCTTGGCCTTGGCGCCGGACTTCTTGGGCAGGACCAATTCCAGCACGCCATCGCTGTACTTGGCCTGGGCGGCGCCTTGCTCGACTTCCTGGGCGAGGCTGAACTGGCGCGAGACGCTGCCGTAGTAGCGTTCGCTGCGGACCACGCGGGCGCCTTCCTTCTCTTCCTTTTCCTTCTTGACTTCGGCGCTGATCGAGACCAGGTTGCCGTCGATGGAGACCTTGATGTCTTCCTTCTTGACGCCGGGGATCTCCGCCTTGACGGTGTAAGACTTGTCGTCGTCGACGACGTCGAGCCGCATCTGCGGCTCGGTCTCGGTCGGCCGGAACAGCGGACGCAAGGCGAAGCCGCGGAAGAAGTCGTCGCTGAAGGGCTCGAAGCGGGCCAGTTCGGCAAAGGGGTCGAAGCGTGTGATGTTGGCCATGATGATTCTCCTGTGGTGAGAGTGGAACGTCCAATCGATACGACGTGGCGGCGAGGCGCTGCGACGGCCGTAAAGCCTCAGTCCGCCGCCGCCGGCAGCCTCAGGTCGAGCCGCAGGAGCTGGCGGCCCTCGGCGGCCAGCCGCGACATGGCGATTTCGATGGGGAAGCGCCGGCCGTGCACATCGACGGCCTGAAAGCGGCGCCAAAGGCCGGAATTGCTCAGGTAGGCCATGTAGCGGGCGTGGTAGCTGGGCGCGGCATCGCTGGGCATGAGGTTGGTGACGAACGCTGAAATCATTTTCCCTTCCAGGTCGCCCGGCTCGCCGCCGAACAGCTGCGGCGCCGCATCGCTGCACCTGACAATCACGCCGCGGCCGTCGATGACCAGTGCACCGAAATGCGTGTCGGGCGCGGGCATCGCCGCTGCGCGCAGTGCGCTATCAACCATCGCCATATGAGGTAACCCCTGAGAGCCGTGCATCATGGAATCGTCCAATGCCATCCGGTTAATCGGCGCGGCAGTGCCATGCCAAATAGAATTCTATGTATAGACCCTGGCGCTGCGAAATACCGGGATTTCCCTATTTCGCCTACCTGAATTCAGGCGACTGGCATGGTCCGCGGCGCGTCGGCTTCGCCGATCAGCGCATGGCGCATGACGTTGGCGCTGACGACCCGGCTCCAAAGAAACTGCTTGAGGTAATCGGGGCCGCCGGCCTGCACGCCGGTGCCGGACAGGGCGATGCCGCCGAACGGCTGGATGCCGACGCGCGCGCCGGTAATCCGGCGGTTCAGGTAGAGGTTGCCGACGCGGAAGCTTTCCCGCGCCGCCGCCAGGTGATCGGGCAGGCGCGAATAGACGCCGCCGGTCAGCGCATAGTCGGCGTCCTGCGCCATGGCCAGTGCCGTCTTGAAATCCGGCGCCGCCAGCACCGCGAGCAGCGGCGCGAAAATCTCCTCGCGCGCCAGGCGATGCTGCGGCTGGATGGCGGAAAAGATCGTCGGCGGCACGTACCAGCCTTGCGCCGGGACGCTGCCTTGCCAGAACTGGCGGCCTTCGGCGCGGCCGACGGCGAGGTAGTCGAGGGCCTTCGTCTGCGCCGCGTGATCGATGACCGGGCCGAACGGATAGCGCGGATCTTCGGGCGGTCCCCAGGGCAGGGCGGCGGCGGCGTCGGCGAGGCGCGCCAGCAGGCGGTCGTGGATGGCGCCGACAGCGATGACGCGCGAACAGGCCGAACACTTCTGCCCGGCATAGCCGAACGCCGAGGCCAGGATGCCGGCCACCGCCTCGTCGAGATCGGCGTCGCTGTCGACGACGATGGCGTTCTTGCCGCCCATTTCGCAGACCACGCGCTTGACGTGGCGCTGGCCGGCGCCCGGCGCATGCGCGGCTTGCAGGATGGACAGCCCGACTTCGCGCGAGCCGGTGAAGGCGATCAGGTGCACGCGCGGGTCGCTCACGAGCTGCGCGGCCACCGTGCCGGTCGCCGCCAGCAGCGGGCAGGCGGCGGCCGGCACGCCGGCCTCGACGAGGGCGCGGCGGAATTCGTGGGCCACCAGCAGGCCCGGCTGCGCGGGCTTGATGACCGTGCAGTTGCCCGCCGCCAGCGCCGCGGAACTCATGCCGGCGAGGATGGCCAGCGGGAAGTTCCAGGGCGCGATGACCAGCGCGACGCCGAGCGGCGCGTAGCTCATGGCGTTGTCTTCGCCCGGGAAGTTGCGCGTCTCGATCCAGCCCGACAGGCGCTCGGCCTCGGCGGCGTAGTAGCGCAGGAAGTCGATGGCCTCGGCGACGTCGGCGTCGGCCTCGCGGCGGTTCTTGCCGGCCGTCAGCAGTTCGAGCGCGGCCAGTTCGCGGCGGCGCGATTGCAGCAGGTCGGCCGCGCGCCGCAGCGTCTGCGCGCGCTCGTGCGGCGCCGTGTCGCGCCATGCCGGGAAAGCGGCTGCGGCCTGCGCCAGCAGGCGGTCGGCGTAGGCCCTGTCGCCCAGTTCGACGCTGCCGAGCACTTCGTCGGGCGCGGCGGGATTGCGCGCGAGATAGTGGGCGACGGGCTTGGTCTCTTGCAGCAGATGGCTGCGCGGCAGGTCCGAGCGCACCGCGCGCAACGCGGCGTCGAAGGCAGCTTGCTCGTCGTCGCGGCTGAAGTCGAGCAGCGGCAGGTTGAAATACCGCGGCGGCGCGGGCGGCGGCGCGGCGGCGGGCGGCGCCGGCGCCGCCAGTTCGTCGGCGCCTTCGATGTAGGTCTGGCGCAGGATGGAAGTCGACGCGGTGTTTTCGAGCAGGCGGCGGATCAGGTAGGCGATGCCGACGGTGGCGTCGCCGCTCGGCACGTAGATGCGCAGGCTGGCGCCTTCGGCCGCCAGCGCGGCGCGCAGCGGTTCGGCCATGCCGTAGAGCAGCTGCGCTTCCCAGCGCGCGGCGGGCACGTCGCGGCGGCGCGCGCAGGCCAGGGCTACCGCCTGGCTGCGCAAGTTGTGGCTGGCGATGGCGGGATGCAGCGTGTCGGCGTTGTCGAGCAGGCGGCGCGTCATGGCCTCGAATTGCGCATCCGTCGCGCGCTTGTCGGCGAAGGTCGGGCACGGCCAATTGCGCTGCGCCGCCCACGCCGCCTCCTGGTCCCAGTAGGCGCCCTTGACCAGGCGCACGCCGAGGCGGCGGCCGTGGGCCTGGGCGGCGGCCAGCACGCGCTCGAGGTCGGCACCGGCTTCGGGCAGGTAGGCCTGCAGGGCGATCGCCGGCTGCCAGTCCGGCGCCGGCCATTCCTTCAGCATGTCGAGGAAGAGCTCGAGGATCAGCGGCTTGAGTTCGTAGTGCTCCATGTCCACCGTCAAGGTCGCGCGCTGCGCGATGGCGAGGGTCATCAGCGGCGCGAGCCGGCGAAAGACGCGGCTGCGCGTGCCGGCGCGGTCGGCCGGATCGAAATGCGGCGTCAGCGCGGTGAGCTTGAGCGACAGGTGCGGCGTGCCGGCGCCGGCCAGCCAGCCGAGCAGCCGGATGTTGCGCGCGATGTAGGCATCGGCCTCGGCGTCGGTGAGCACGGCCTCGCCGACGGCGTCGATGGTCAGCGTCGCCGGAACCTGCCGCAACCGCTCGACCGCGGCGACGACCGCCGCTTCGGTTTCGGCGACGAGGAACAAGTGCGCCAGCCGCGCGACGGCCAGCCGGGCGACGAACGCCAGGCGCCGACGGGCGCACCAGCGCAACAGCGCCGGTCGCACGCCCGGCAGTCCGCGCAGGTAGGCGGCGAGGTGGTCGGCGACATCGCCCGGCGCGGCGAGTTGGGGCAGGACGTCCACGAACTGGAACAGCGCGTTGCGCAGCGCCGCGTCCGCCATCGCGCCTTTCAGCATCCAGCCGGCGACGCCGCGATAGGCGACAGGCGCTTGCGCGCCGGCAAGACGCCGCAAGCGGCCGCCGATTGCCTGCACTTCCGTTTCGAAGTCATTGTCCATCATGCTGTTGATCTCTTTCGCGAACAGCCATGGGTTTGCCATCCGATTATGGGTAGGCCGCGCGAATAAGGCAAAGCGCGCGCAAGAAATCGCGGCGCGCCGCCCTGCGGCCGCGGGAAACCCGCCCGGGCATTGGCGGCGCGCCGGCATCGGGCGAATGCCCCGGACGCCCTCATGGATATGTCGCTGGTCTTTGTGGCAGCGCAAAATACCGGCGAACCGGTATTCCGCGGCTAAGGGATTCCAGTGTCCAATGATTTTTCCCCCCGATGGACGCCGGAGACTCTGAAAATGGATGCGTGCAAACCTTGTACCCCGTGTTTCGCTCGACGGCGAGTCGCCCTATTCCTCGGGCATGAGGCAGCGGCGAGTCGCGATGCCCGCGGCGCGCCGGCGGGTGCGCAGGCGTTGCCGATCGCGCCATGAATTCCCCGAGCGAGCAGGCGCTGGGCGCCGACGCTGGCGGCAAGCCGTTGCCGCCGGGCGCCGACCATGTCCGCAACACCAGGGACGCGAAGTCCGTGGCGCAGCGCATCAGAAAGCTGGCCAAGCTGCGCACGGCGAGTTCCATCACCAATCGCGCCATCATTCGCAGCCATTCGCCGGCGGAAGTCTATCGCGCGGTGTGCCGGGCCTGCGTTGAGCAGGCCGGAGTCGAACTCGCCTGGATCGGCATCGCCGACGTCGCCAGCCAGTGCCTCGTTCCGGTCGAGGTGGCCGGCGCGGCCGCCGACTATCTCGAAAACAGCGTGATCGCCATCCGCCCCGGCGGCGCCGAGGGACTCGGGCCCGCGGCCATCGCCTATCGCGAGCAGCGCGCCTACTTCTGCAACGACCTCGAAGTCGACGCGGCGCACGTGCCGTGGCGCGAGCGTGCCGTGGGACACGGCCTGCGCGCCCTGATCGCGCTGCCGCTGTTGCGCGGCGGCGCGCCCTTCGGCACGTTTTCGGCGTACGGTGCCGAGCGCAATTTCTTCGACGCCGAATCGGTGGAAATGCTGCTGGAGATGGCCGACAACATCTCCTTCGCCATCGACCAGTTCGATCTGGCGGAGCGGCGCCGGCTCGCCGAGGCGAAGCTGCGCGCCAGCGAGGCGATGTTCCGCACGCTGGTTGAGAGCCTGCCGCAGAGCATCTTCGTCAAGGACGGCAATCTCGTCTACCTGTCGTGCAACGAAAATTTCGCGCGGGAGATCGGCGTCGCCAAGGAACGGATCGCCGGCATGACCGACGTCGACATCTACGCGCCGGAAAAGGCGGAAAAATACCGCCAGGACGATTTGCGCGTCCTCGAATCCAGCACCGTGCTGGAGTTCGAGGAAAGCCATTGTCATGGCGGCGACGAGGCCCACGTCCATATCGTCAAGGCGCCGTTCCGCAACGATGCCGGACAGATCGTCGGCGTGCTGGGAGCCTGCTGGGACGTGACGGCGGCGCGGCGGGCGGAAGCCGAGCTGAGCCGCTTCGCCGCCGAGGTCGACGACCTCTACCAGAACGCGCCCTGCGGCTACCATTCGATCGACGCGGACGGCACGCTGCTGCGCATCAACAACACCGAACTGGGCTGGCTGGGCTACGCGCGCGAGGAACTGGTCGGCCGCGTCAAGCTTCCCGACCTGCTGACGGCCGAAAGCCGCGCGATCTTCGCCGCGCACTTCGCGCGCTTCAAGCGCATGGGCGAGGTGCACGACCTGGAGCTGGACCTGGTGCGCAAGGACGGCTCCGTTCTTCCCGTCATCCTGAATTCCACCGCGGTTTACGACGCCGCCGGGCGCTATGTGGCGAGTCGCACGACGGTCTTCGACATCACCGAAGGCCGCAAGCTCAAGCAGGAGCGAGCGCTGCAGGCGGAGCGCTTCGAGAACCTGTCGCGGCGCCTGGTGGCCGTTCAGGAAGACGAGCGGCGCGGCCTGGCGCGCGAACTGCACGATCGCGCCAACCCGAACCTGGCCGCCATCAAGCTGATACTGGGCACGCTGGCGGCATCCATGCCGGCGTCCGTGCTGGCGGACGTCGGCGCCATGCTGCACGACGCGCGCGGCCTGCTCGACGACACCGCGGCCGGCATTCGCGAGATCTGCGCCGACCTGCGGCCGACCCTGCTCGACTACACCGGACTGGTGCCGACGCTGGAAGGCTACGCCCAGATGTTCATGAAGCGCACCGGCGTGTCGGTGCGCGTGAAGCTGCCGCGGGAATGGGTGCGGCTGGCGCCGGACGTCGAGTCCATGCTGTTCCGCATCGCCCAGGAGGCGTTGACGAATTGCGCCAAGCATGCCTGCGCCTGCAGCGTCGACCTCGAACTGGAACAATCGGAACGGCGGCTCGTGCTCGTCATCCGCGACGACGGCTTCGGCTTCGAACCGGAGGCGTTGGGACGAACGGGCAGCATGCCCGGGCTGGGGCTCATCAACATGCGGGAAAGAGCCGAGTTCGCCGGCGCCCGCTTCTTCCTCTCGTCGCATCCCCTGAGCGGGACGGAAATCAGGGTCGAGCTCGACGAGCCCGGCGGGTTCGGCGACAACCGCCCCTGGCAGCATCCGGCGGCGACAAAGGGCGACGGCGCGGATCAGACGGTGCGGATCAGCCTGTCCGCGTCAGCGACTGATCGTTGCTGAGCGCTCGGCTCGATTACCGCAAGGGCTGCGCGGCCAGCGCCTCGATGCGCCACGCGCCGTTGGCGACGTCGGCGGTCGCCGTTTCGGCGCGGGCTGCAGCCGGCACGGCGGCATCCGTGGGAAGACGCAGCAGGCCGACGAGGGAATAGCTGCGCTCGATGGAAACGGTGCGCAGGAAGACGTCGACCGGCCAGAGGACGCCGTCGGCGGCCGCGGCGAGATGACGCCGCCATCTCTCGTTGGCGAAGGCGAAGCGAACGTAGGCGACGTTGTAGCCGGGCGTGCCTTCGTGCAGCGGAAGATCGGGTATGAGCGCGGCTATCGGCTTGCCGGTCATCTCCGCATCGTTGCGGAGAAAGGAATCGCGGTTGCCGCAATACTGGATGCGTCCGCGCGCATCGAGCAGCAGCAGGATCTCGCTCGCCGCCGCCGGCGGCGCCAGGCGCGCATCCGAATGCCGTCGCAGCAAGCGGCTGGCGTGGTCGTGCGATTCCGCAAACGGCGCAAACCGCGTGGCTGAATTCGAACCGTCCATGAAGCTCTCCTCGCTGAGCGGCGGCGCCTCGGCAAGCCCGCCGGTCCCGCCCGCGCCGCGACGGCGTGCCATCGCGGCGTGTCACCTTGTCACGATATGTCGGCCGATCATAGGTCGCGGCGGCGGCGGCGCAAATACCGGGAAGCCCGTATTTTGCGCGCGGCCCGCCGCGGCCGCGGCGGCGGCGCCGGCGGTCGCGTGGCGCCATGGCCGGCATACCCGGAAGCACGTACTGAAAATACTCGGGATGGTGTATTCCGCGCGCCCGTGCCGACTCGCTAAATTGCGTCTTCACTGGGATATTTGTGTTGCGGTTGTGCAAACGCCGGCGATGCACAAAAAGGAGAGGGCAATGCATGCAGAGGTAGAAGATTTGCTGCGGACGGCGAAGACGGAACATGAATTGCAGAACATCCTGCAGGTGCTGTGCGAGCCCTGCGGCGCCGTCGTCAGGACCGACGTGCTGGCGGGAACAGATGCGCCGTCGCAGATGATGTGCGTCGTCCAGATGGCCGATCGTCCGGGCGCGGATCTCGTTGCCAGCCGCTTCGGCACGACGACCTTCGGCAATCGCCTGGTCATCTTCAAGTATGAAGCGCCGGCCGACTTCGGCTCCAGCGCCTGGTAGCTCGGCGGCGGGGCGCGGCCGCGCGCCGCGGCCATGCCAACGACATGCGCCCGCGAAACGTCCGCCGGAACCGATCCGGCGACGCGCAGTCCACCCGCTAGCCATCGTCTAGTCTGACCGGCGCATGCCCTCGGGCAGTCTGCTTTGCTAAGGTGACGCCTGGCATGCAGCTGCTTGGCGGCCGGGCGAGGATTCGCGCAGGTCGTGCCGGGAGGTGGAGTGGCCGCACCTGATCGACGCTGTCCGGGTACTGGAGATTGCCGTGAAAAAAATTCGCTACGCAGTTTATCTTGCCGCCATGCTGGGCTTCGCCTGTCTCGGCATCGGGGTGGCTTCGGTGTCCCGGGCGCAGACCTATCCGGCGCTGACGCTGCCGTCGACCGGCGCCAGCGCCGTCGCGACTTTCGAATCCATCGGTCTTTACTGGACGCCGGGCGCCAATCCGGGCACGGCCGGCTGCACGGTGCAGTATCGCCGGTCGAGCGACACCGCGTGGCTCAACGGCCTGGCGATGTGGTACGACGCGCGCAACAGCCAATGCCGCGGCAGCATCGTGCAACTGAGTCCCGGCACCAGCTACGACGTGCAGTTCAGCCTGCCGGGGCAGGCGCCGTCGGCGCAGCTGCGCGTGCAGACCTGGTCGGAGAATTTCCCCATCGCCAAGACCGTGACGCTGCCGCCCGGCACGTCGAGCCAAACGCTGAACATCACCCAGGGCGGAACGGCCAGCGGCTATGTGCTGTACACGACCGACCCGACGACGCAGTCGGTGATCGACGTCGCCAACGCGCAGCCCTACGACGTCGATATTTCCGCGCCCTACGTGATCGTGCGCGGGCTGACGCTGAAAGGCGCGCAGATCAACGGCATCAATCTTTCGGCGACGACCCACGACGTCGTGATCGAGAACAACGACATCAGCGGCTGGGGTCGCCCCTCGGGCACGACGACGGAGGGCTATGCCCAGGGCGTCGAGCAGGACTCCGGCGTCTATGCGACCTGCGAGGTGAATAGCAGCGGCAGCTTGAAGATCGGGGGCGGCGGCGGCCCGGTCGCCAACGCGCTGACCCGCATCGTCGTCCAGCGCAACCGCATTCACGATGCGCGATACGGATCGAACAGCTGGTCGTATGCCCACCCGTCCGGCCCGCAAGGCATAACCTTCATCGAATGCGGCGGCAATCACGTGATCCGCTACAACGAGGTCTATTCCAGCGAAACCACCACTCACGCCCACTATTGGGACGACGGTATCGGCGGCTCGGAGAATTTCTCCGAATATGGTTTTCCCGGACGCGATTCCGACATCTATGGCAACCGCGTCGAAGACGCCATGGACGACTGCATCGAAGCGGACGGCGGCGGACAGAACGTGCGCATCTGGGGGAACTACTGCAACCAGACCAACACGATGATCTCGACGACGGCCTTGGTGATCGGCCCGACGTACGAGTTCCGCAACGTCTACAACCGCAGTCGCGAACTTTATCAAAGCAGCCTGGACACCGACGATCGGGAAGGCTTTGCCAAGTCCGGCTCGATATCGTCCTGCTCGGACGGCCCATCGTTCTACGGCACCTGCCAACAGGGACGCCGCTACATCTTCCACAACACCACGCTGCAGGCAACGCAGAGCGGCACGACTAATGGCCTCGGGATTGCCTATGGCATCTCCGGAACGAACAGCAGTTCGCAACTCGTCTCCAACACCGTTTCTCGCAACAACATCTTCCACACGTGGAAGAACAACGCCACCAGCCCGTTCCAGGAAATCGGCTCGGGCAACGACTTCGACTACGACATGACCAACGCCTCCTCCCTGGGCGGCGAAGCGCACGGGCTCACCAGTTCCGCTCCCATCTATGCATCCGGCAACGGCTGGACCAGCGGGTCGGGCGGCATGTACCAGCTGGCGTCGAACAGCCCCGGCTATGACAAGGGCGTGCGCATCGCGAACTTCAACGACAACTACACCGGGGCGGCTCCCGACATCGGTGCCGCCGAGGCCGGTACCCCGGCCATGGTGTTCGGCGTGAAGGGCGGAAATCTCGTGTCGACGGCCCCGACGCCGACCCCGGCACCCACTCCGACACCGACCCCGGCACCCACTCCGACGCCGACGCCCACGCCGACAGCGGCACCGACGCCGGTGCCGAGCCCGACGCCGGCCCCGACAGCAGCGCCGTCCCCAACGCCGACGCCGACACTCACCACCTCGCTCGCCGGCACCATCATTCCGCCGGCCGCGCAGATCGTCGACACCAGCCGGAACCTGTGGACGGTAAGCGGCGGCGTCGTCTACCAGAATGGAGCCACCGCGGCTTACAGCGCGAACGTCACCGCGCTCTACTGGAACGGTTCCACCGTCTTCCAGCAGAACAGCGCCGGAAACTGGTGGCTCTGGAACGGCAGCGACTGGGTCGCGACGACCAACCCCGTGCCGACGACGACGTCGGTTGCCGGCACCAGCATTCCGCCGGCGACGCAGATCATCGATGCCAGCAAGAACGTGTGGACCGTGGCGGCAGGCGTCATCTATAAGAACGGCACCACCGCCGCCTCCAGCGCAAACGTCATCGAGCTCTACTGGAACGGCTCCACCATTTACCAGGAAAACAGCGCCGGAAACTGGTGGCTGTGGAACGGCACCGGCTGGACCGCGACGACGAGTCCGGTGACGCCGACATCAACTCCCTACACCGGAACGCCGATCGCGATTCCCGGAGCGTTCGAGGCGGAGAACTTCGACCGCGGCGGCGAAGGCATCGCCTATCACGACACCACGTCCACCAACCTGGGCGGCCAGTACCGGCCGACCGAAGGCGTGGACATCATCACGTCCGCGGACCCGCTCGGCGGCGGCTACGTGATCAACAACTTCGCCAGCGGCGAGTGGCTGAACTACACGATCAATGTGCAAGCCGCCGGCAGCTATATCGTCCAGTTGCGCGTGTCCAACAACTATTCGTCGAAGGTCGCTTTCCACCTCGAAGTCGACGGCGTCAAGGCCACCGCTTCCCTGCTTGTGCCGATGACCAACTCATGGAGCAAGTTCCAGTGGGTGGCGACGCCGGCGATCGTGCTCACGGCAGGCAGGCATGTATTCAGGATCGTTTCGGACCAGCAGTATTTCAACCTGAATTCCTTCAATGTCGTCGCCGCAACCAGCGCCACGCCGACGCCGACGCCGGTTCCGACGCCAGTTCCGACGCCGGTTCCGACACCGGTTCCGACACCGGTTCCGACACCGACGCCGACGCCAAAGCCGACGCCTACGCCGACCCCAACCGCGACCCCAACGCCTGTTTCAACCAGCGGCGCCAGCTGGGCCTGCGACTTCGAAGGCACGTACTGCAACCTGCTCGAGCAGTCGACGCTTGGCGATGCGCCGCCCAGCGCGCGGCGCAGTTCCCTGATCACCCCGTCGCGCAGCGGCGGGCTCGCCGTGCGCCTGCATACCGAATCCGGCGACAACAACGTGCATGGCAGCGGCACCTGGGAGCGCGACGATCTGTCCGATTCGCCGACCTCCGCCTATTGCAACCAGGGCCAGGAAGAATGGTGGGCGCACTCGGTGCTGTTCCCGAGCGACTTCTACTTCCCGCCGGTTGGAAAGGAAGCCGGCGTCATCTTCGCGTTCCATCACACTTCCGGTTCGGGCCTGACCAATCTCGAGCTGCAGACCATTCCCGGCGTCGGCCTGCGCCTCCGGGGCCACGGCGGGCCGACCATCAACGGCGGGGAATTCAACTTCGTCATGACCGATCCCTACGGCGCGCCGGCGGGCAGCATCACGAAGAACGTCTGGTACGACTTCGTCTATCACATCAAGTGGAATTCCGGTTCCAGCGGCTTGGTGGAAGTCTGGCTCAACGGCAAGAAGATCGGGGCCTACAACGGACCGACGCTATACACAGGGCTGTCGTGCTACCTCAAGGTGCAGAACTACCACGGGCCGTGGGGCGTGGCGACGTCCGTCATTCATGATCGCGTCATCCGCGGCACCAGCAGCGCCGTGGCGATCACGCCTTTGAGCCCATAGGAAAGGGTGCCCGGTGAGACGAAGCGGCGGCTTCACTTTGCTCGAACTGCTGGTGGTCGTGGCGATCATCGGGCTGCTCGCCGGCTATGTCGGCCCGAAGTACTTCAGCCAGATCGGCAAGGCCGAGGTCAAGGCGGCGCGCGCCCAGATCGACGGGCTGGAGAAGGCGCTCGACGCCTACCGGCTCGACGTCGGCCGCTATCCGACCACCGAACAGGGTCTCAACGCCCTGGTGACGCCGCCGCCGGGTGTGACGAAGTGGAGCGGGCCTTATCTCAAGAAGGGCGTTCCCCTCGATCCGTGGGGCAAGGCCTATCTCTACAAGAGCCCCGGCGATCACGGCGATTACGATGTCTTCTCCTACGGAAAGGATGGCGCACCGGGCGGCACTGGCGAAGACGCCGACATCACCAACTGGTGAGCGGCGATGCGCTTCGAAATCACGGCGTATCGACACGAGGAAGGCGTCACCACGCTGGTCGTCGAGGCGCCCGGCGCGGAGGAAGCCGCCGCCAATGCGACGGGGCAGGGCTATGAAGTCGTCGCCATCCGCGAGAGCGGGGGCTGGAAGCTGCTCGGGCGCCGCGAGCCGCCGTTCGATCTGCTGCTGTTCAGCCAGGAACTGCGTTCGCTGCTCGATGCCGGCCTGTCCTTGATCGAGAGCCTGGGCGCCTTGTCGCGCAAGGAGAATGCCAACAGCGCGAAGCGCCGTCAGATCGATGGCCTGACGCGGCAACTGCGCGAAGGAAAGTCGTTCTCGGTGGCGCTGCGGCAGTTTCCGGCGGTGTTCCCGCCGCTCTACCTGGCGCTGACGTCCGCCTCCGAGCAGACCGGCGATCTCGGCGGCGCGCTCGGCCGCTTCATCGACTATCGCGGCCGCATGGACGCGGTGAAAAAGCGCGTCTCGGCGGCGACGATCTATCCGATCCTGCTGCTCGGCGTCGGCGGCTTCGTCATCCTCTTCCTGATGACTTACGTCGTGCCGCGCTTTTCCAAGGTCTACGAGGATCTCGGCAGCGATCTGCCCTTGATGTCCAGGCTGCTGCTGCAATGGGGTTCGCTGATCGAAAGCTACGGCCTGCAGATGCTGGTCGTCATCGTCGTCGCGGGCGTCGCCGCGGCCGCCTACTTCCGTCGCCGCAAATGGGGCTGGGGCACGCTGCTGCGCGGCGTGCTGAGCTGGCCGGCGCTGGCGGCGGTGCGCGAGCGCTTCCGCGCCTACGCCCTGGCCCGCTTCTACCGGACCATGGGCCTGCTGCTGCAAGGCGGCATCCCGGTCGTCACCGCGCTGGGCATGGCGCGCGAATTGTTGGACGTCGACATGGCGGCGGCGCTGGATCGCGCGCTGATCGAGGTGCGCGGCGGCGTCGCCCTGTCGGAAGCGATGGAGCGCGCCCATCTGGCGCCGCCGGTCGCCAGCGACCTGCTGCGCATCGGCGAGAAGGCCGGCGACATGGGAGAAAAAATGATGCGCATCGCCGATTTCCACGACGACGAAACCGCGCGCTGGGCCGACTGGTTCGCGCGGCTGTTCGAGCCGCTGCTGATGCTGACCATCGGGCTGTTCGTCGCCTTCATCGTCGTGCTGCTGTACATGCCGATTTTTGAACTTGCCGGGAGTGTGCAATGAACACCGAAGAACTTGCCCTAACGAGCGCCGATGCCAAGGCCCTGCCGGCCGACCGGCGCGGGCCGCGGCCCGAGCGCCGCCAGGCGCATCCGGACCGCCGCGCGGTCGAGCGCAACGAATTGCCGCCGCTGGATATCGATCGGCTCTACGCACTGACGCCGGCCTTCGACATCCTGCCCTATGCCGAAGCGCAGCTGCGGCAATGCATCGCCATGACCGACGAGGCCGGCCTGCTGCTGCTGGTGGCCGACAAGGCGGCGGCGCCCGGACTGATGCCCTGGGCGGATGCCTACCTGCGCCGTCCCTTCACGCTGCGCTTCGCGCAGCAGGGCGACATCGGCGCGGTCCTCACCCACCACGGCGAAACCATGCGCGCCATGGACGCGCTGCCGGCGTACGCGGCGGAAGCGCAATCCGCCGCCGCCGGCGTCGAAGTGCTGCGCCTGGACACGATCCAAATGGAGGAGAGCCCCATCGTCAGGCTCACCAATTCCACGCTTTACGATGCGTATAAGGCCAAGGTGAGCGACATCCACCTGGAATCGACGGCGGAGGGCCTTTGCATCAAGTACCGCCTCGACGGCGTGCTGTCGATGATTGCCGAACCCAAGGGCAGCCAGACGGCTGAACAAGTCATTTCACGGATCAAGGTCATGGCCGAACTCGACATCGCGGAAAGGCGCATACCCCAGGATGGCCGCTTCAAGGTCGCCATCGACGGCCGCGAAGTCGACTTCCGCGTCTCCATCATGCCGAGCATCCACGGCGAGGATGCCGTGCTGCGCATCCTCGACAAGCAGGCCCTGACCGACCAGATGGCGAGCCTCACGCTCGACAGCCTCGGCTTCGAAGGCGAATTCATGCGCACCGTGCGCCGCCTGGCGCGCGAACCCTACGGCATGCTGCTGGTCACCGGGCCGACCGGCAGCGGCAAGACGACGACGCTCTACGCCGTGATCAGCGAAATCAACACCGGCCGCGACAAGATCGTCACCATCGAGGACCCGGTCGAGTACCAGCTCCCCGGCGTGCTGCAGATTCCGGTGAACGAGAAGAAGGGCCTGACCTTCGCCCGCGGCCTGCGCTCGATCCTGCGCCACGACCCGGACAAGATCATGGTCGGCGAGATCCGCGATGCCGAGACGGCGCAGATCGCCGTGCAGTCGGCGCTGACCGGCCACCTGGTGTTCACCACGGTGCATGCCAACAACGCGCTGGACGTCATCAGCCGCTTCCTGCACATGGGCGTCGTGCCGCAGAGCTTCGTCTCGGCCATCAATGGCATCCTCGCCCAGCGCCTGGTGCGCACCAACTGTCCGCATTGCAGCGTCGCCGACCGGCCCGACGCCAATCTGCTCGCCGATTCGGGCATCAGCGCGGCGGCGGCGCAGGATTTTCGTTTCTTCAAGGGCCGCGGCTGCGCCCAGTGCCGGGGCACCGGCTACCAGGGGCGCAAGGCGATCGCCGAACTCCTGCGCCTCACCGACGACATGCGCGAACTCATCGTCGCCGCCGCGCCCTTGCGCCGCTTGCGCGAGGAAGCCGAGCGCGGCGGCATGCGCGAGCTGCGCGACGCCGCGCTCGACTTGGTGCGCCGCGGCGAGTCGACGCTCGAGGAAATCAACCGTGTCACTTTCGTGGCGTGAGCGCGTCGTCGTCGGCCTGGCGCCCGATCAGCTGTCGGCGCTGGCGCTGGGGGGCTTCTGGCGCCCGCGCCTGATCGACCGGCATGCGCGGCTGCTGGCGGAGCAGGACGCCGCCCATTGGGACAAGGGCATCGCCGCCCTGGAAGCCCTGCTGGCGGAACCGGCGTGGCGCGGACGCGACATCACCGTCGTCCTTTCCGGTCATTACGTCCGCCATGCCGTGATTCCTGGCGGACGCGGGCTGGCCGACGCCGCGCGGCGCTCGCTGGCCGACGTGGTGTTCCGCGAAGTCTTCGGCGATCTCGCCCGCGATTGGGAACTGCGCGTCAGTCCGACGACGGGCGGCATGCCGACGCTGGCCTGCGGCGTTCCGCGGCCCTTGCTGGCGGCGCTGCAGGCGGCCTGCGAGGGGCGCGGCCGCCTGCGCTCGATCCAGCCGAGCCTGATGCCCGTCTTCAACCGGGCGCGGCAGCAGATCGCCAAATCGGTCGGCTGCCTGGCGCTGGTGGAGCCGGGCCGCATCACCGTCGCGGCGCTCGAGAACGGCCGATGGAAATACGTCGACAGCCGCGCCGGCGGCGGCAACCTGCTGCCGCAGCTGCTGCTCGAAGAAGGCGAACTGCACGCGCGCCAGCCGGGCGGCATCCTCTGGCTGTGCGATCTGACCGGCGCCGCGCGTCTTCCCGGCGGCACCTTCTGGAGCCACAAGCGCATCGATCCGCCCAGGCTCGCCGGCTTCGACGGCATCTCGAGCCTGGCCATCTGGGGCGTGGCTTGAAAATGGCCCCCCACGCTCACGTGCGTTCGCTGCCCCCTTGGGGCGGCCCGGCGGGGGCATGATGCGCCTGCTCTGGCTCGACTACCAGCAGCCGGATCCGGGACGCCACCGTCCCGGCGTGCTGTTGCTGGTCGCTGGCGTGGTGGCGACGGGCGTGACCTCGGCCGACTATTTCGCCGTTGCCGCGGAACTCGACGCGGCCCAGTCGGAGGTCGCGCAGCTCAGGCTCACGGCGGCGCCGCAGCGTCCGCGCGCGGCGGCGGCCGCAGCGGCGCCGGTGGCTGCCGGACACGAGGCGGCGAGCCCGCCGGCGCCGACGGCGGCGCGCTGGGAGGCCTTGTTCGCTTCGCTCGAAGCCGCCGCCGACGATACGGTGACGCTGCTCAGTCTCCATCCGGGTGCCAAGGAAATCCAGATCAGCGGCGAGGCCAAGGACTTCGCCGCGTCGATGGACTATGTCAAGCGCCTGCAGTCGGCGCCGGCATTGGCCAACGCCCGCCTCACGCAATCCGAGGTCGCCGCCGAAAATCCGCGGCATCCGGTCAAGTTCGCGCTCGTCGCCGACTGGCGCGGCGCACCATGATGAAGCTCGGCGCGCTCGACAGACTGGGGCTGCCCGGCGTCGTCGGCGCCGGGCTGCTGCTGTTCTGCGTCGCCTTCTATTTCGGCACGATCGCGCCGGCGCAGGAGGAGCTGGCGAATCTCGCTGCGGAAAAGGCGCAGCTTGCCGCCGCGCAAGCCGGCGCGCATCACGCCCGCGCCGCGCCGGTCCAGGCGCTGCCGTCCTTCGCGCAAGCGCCTGAACTCCTGAAGCAGCTCAACGCGCTGGCGGAAAAGCACGGCGTCGTCGTGACGCGCAGTTCCTACCAGGTCAAGAGCACGGACGGCACGCGCCGCTTCGAGATCGACATGCCGCTGAAGATCGCTTACCCGCTGCTGCGCGCGTACTTGCGCGACGCCCTGGCGCTGTCGCCGACGGCATCGCTCGACGATCTCAATCTGCAGCGGGCGCAAGCGACCGACCCCGCGGTCGATGCCGACGTGCGCCTGTCGTTCAGCTTCGCTGCCGTGCCATGAAGCCGCTGCCGCAAAGGACGTATCGCATCGGACGGGTGGCGGCGGCGATGCTGTTGGCATTGGCGGCGGGCTGGTGGGCGTACCGGCAGATGCCGTCGGCGGATGAAGTTCCCGCGGCCGACAGCGCGGCGCCCGTGGCCGCGGCCACCGGGGCGCCTGCATCGCCGTCGACCACCGCGGCACCTGCCGGCCCGTCCGCGCCCGCTGCTGAATCCGCTGCTGCGCCTGCCGCTGAACCGGCTGCCGCGCCCGCATCCGCCCCCGCGTCGGCACCCGCGTCGGCACCCGCACCCGCGACCCCGCCTGCGCCGGCCGCGGCGGCAGGCGGCACGGAAGGCGGGGCCGCGGCGGCGGAAAAGATTCCCGACATCTTCGCCGTGCGGACCTGGGAACCGCCGCCGCCGCCGGTCGATACCAAGCCGCGGCCGCCGCAGGCGCCGCCGCTGCCGTTTCGCTTCCTGGGGCGCATCGCCGAGCCCGGCAAGCCGGTCGTCTTCCTGCTGGCCGAGGGGGAGCGGGTGTTCCAGGCCAAGGTCGGCGACACCATCGCCGGCACGTATCGGCTGGAGAAGTTCAACGCCGGACAACTGTTCTTTCGCTACCAGCCGATGAACGTCATGCAAACCCTTGTGATCGGTAACGCACCATGAGCCGCCCCTATTCTTTCGCAGCACTCTGCGTCCTGGTGCTCGCCGGCTGCGCCGGCGAAGCCGCGCATCAGCAGGGCATGGACTTGTTCGCTCTCGGCAAGCAGGAAGAAGGGCTGGCCAAGCTGCAGCAGGCAACCCGCGAAGCGCCCGACAATCAGGTATTCCAGCTGGCCTACCAGAATGCGCTCAGCCGCATCGCCGGCCGCCTGCTGGACGAGGCGCAGCGCCAGAAAGCCGCGCGCCAGTACGACGCCGCCGAAGCCAGCTATCGCCGCGTCATCAGCCTGGACCCCGGCAATGCCGAGGCCATCGCCGGGCTGGCCGGCCTCGATCAGGAACGCGCGCATGCGGCGATGCTCGACGAGGCGAAGACCCTGCTCGCCGCCAACGACCTGCAGGCGGCGCGCAACAAGGTCGACCAGGTGCTGCAGGAAGACCCGCGCCAGCCCGAGGCGCGCGCGCTGCGCCAGGCGATCCAGGAAAAGTCCGGACGCGAGCAGGCATTGCCGCCGGTCCTGCGCAGTTCCTTCCAGAAACCGGTGACGCTGGAATTCCGCGACGCCAGCCTCAAGCAGGTGCTGGAGGCGCTGTCCACCCACAGCGGCCTCAACTTCGTGCTCGACAAGGACGTGCCGCCCAACGTCACCGTGACGGTGTACCTGCGCGACGTCACCGTGGCCGACGCGCTCGACCTGATCTTGACGACGCGGCAGTTGCGCAGCCGCGTGCTCAACGACAACACGGTGATGATCTACCCGGACACGGCGGCCAAGCAAAGCGACCATCAGGAGTTGATGGTGAGGAATTTCTTCCTCGCCAACGCCGACGCCAAGCAGGTCATGGCGATGCTGCGGTCGGTCCTCAAGGTGAAGAACATTTTCGCCGACGACAAGCTCAACCTGCTGGTGATGCGCGATACGCCGGCGATGATCGACCTCGCCGAGCGCCTCGTCGCCACCGAGGATGTCGGCGAACCGGAAGTCATGCTCGAACTCGCGGTGGTCGAGGTGACGCGCTCGCACCTGGCTTCGCTGGGCATCCAGTGGCCCAATCAGCTCAGCCTGGTGCCGCTGCCGTCCAATACGACCACGGGCCTGACCCTGAGCGACCTCAAGAATCTCAATTCCGACCGCATCGGCGCCACCATTTCGCCGCTGATCATCAACCTCCAGAACGACAGCAACGACACCAACCTGCTGGCCAATCCGCGCATCCGCACGCACAGCCGCGAGAAGGCCGTGATCCGCATCGGCGACCGCGTGCCGGTGATCACGACGACGGCGACGTCGACCGGCTTCGTCTCCGAGAACGTCCAGTACCTCGACGTCGGCCTGAAGCTGGAAGTCGAGCCGATCGTCTTCCCCAACGACGAGATTTCGATCAAGGTCGCGCTCGAAGTCAGCTCCGTGACCTCGCAGGTGATCAGCAAGGCCGGCACCGTGGCCTACCAGATCGGCGGGCGCAATGCGGCGACGGTGCTGCGCCTCAAGGACGGCGAGACCCAGGTGCTGGGCGGGCTGATCAACGACAACGACACGGCGTCGGCCAATCGTTTCCCTGGCCTCAGCCAGCTGCCGGTTCTCGGCCGCCTGTTCTCGAACGAAGGCAGGAACAACCAGAAGAGCGAACTCGTGCTCTCGATCACGCCGCGCATCGTGCGCGGCCTCCTGCCGCCGTCCCAGGTGCCGAGCAAGTTCTGGTCCGGCACGGAAAACAATCCGCGCCTGCGTTCAGCAGTCCCGCTCAAGGCAAGCAATGATGCGGATAAGGCACCGGCTACCCCGGCCCCAG
>JAQTNK010000048.1 GCA_028713915.1 Rhodocyclaceae bacterium
CGAAGGCACCGGCGTGATCTTCCTGATCGGCCTGCTGGTGTATATCGGCAGCTTCTTCGTCAAGGGCGAAACGGCCAAGGCATGAGCGCCGCAGAACTCCAGCTGAGCGAAAAAAACCCGGCCGCGAGGCCGGGTTTTGTCTCGCCGCACCCCGCGTCCCTCTATCCACCGGGGGATCTCGCGATCTGGGTGTTCATCCTCGCCGAGTTGCTGGCCTTCGGCATTTTCTTCGCCGCCTACGCGATTACGCGCATGCACAACGTCGCCCTTTTCGACGAGATGCAATTGACCTTGGACCGGCGCGCCGGCGCCATCAACACGGTCCTGCTGATCACCGCCAGCTGGTGCGTGGCCCGCGCCGTCGCCGCCATCAAGCGCGACCGCACAGTCGCCAGCCAGCGCTGGCTGCTGTGGGGCATGATCGCCGCCGTCGGCTTCGTCGTCGTCAAGCTGTTCGAGTACAAGGCCAAGCTCTCGCTCGGCATCAACCTGGCGACCAACACCTTTTACATGTTCTACCTGTCGCTGACTTTCTTCCACTTCATGCATGTGCTCCTCGGCCTCGCCATTCTCGGCGCCGTATGGCTAAAGACGCGCCAGGGCGGCTATTCCGCGGCCGATCACCACGGCATGGAAACCGGTGCCTCGTACTGGCACATGGTCGACCTCGTGTGGATCGTGCTGTTCCCCCTTGTTTACGTCATGAGATAAACCATGGAAGCACGCAGACTCGACTTCTATTGGCTGGCCCTGATCGTCGGCACGGCCGTCACTTGGGCGCTGGGGGAAAGCGGGGCGGCCGGACCCGCGGCCGTGCTCGGCATCCTCAGCATCGCCGCGGTGAAAGGCATCTGGATCGCGCGCGAGTTCATGGGCTTGCGCCGCATCAAGGTCTTGTGGCCCGGGCTGGTGATAGGGTGGCTCCTGGCCGTGCTGGCGCTCATCGCGCTGGCGTACATGAAAGGATCGACGTGATGGACATGCGAACGACGGAAGTTCCCTACTACGAGACCGCCGGCAACGAGATCGAGATCTTCGAGCATGCCTGGAAGAACCGGCTGCCGGTGCTCATCAAGGGGCCGACGGGCGTCGGCAAGACGCGCTTCGTCGCCCACATGGCGGCACGCCTCGGCCTGCCGCTATTCACCGTCGCCTGCCATGACGACCTCACCGCCGCCGACCTCGTCGGCCGCCACCTGATCGGCGACGGCGCGACCTACTGGTCCGACGGGCCGCTGACGCGCGCGGTGCGCGAAGGCGGCATCTGCTATCTCGACGAGGTGGTCGAGGCGCGGAAGGATACGACCGTCGTCATCCACCCGCTCGCCGACCACCGGCGCGAGCTGCCCATCGACCGCACCGGCGAAGTGCTGGCGGCGCCGCCGACCTTCATGCTCGTGGTCTCCTACAACCCCGGCTACCAGAACTTCCTCAAAGGCATGAAGCCGTCGACGCGGCAGCGCTTCGTCAGCCTGCGCTTCGACTTCCCGCCGGCCGAACGCGAAGAAGCGATCCTGATCGGCGAGACGAATTGCGACGCGATGATCGCCAGGCGCCTGGTCTCCATCGGCCACGCCCTGCGCGCCTTGAAGGACGTCGACCTCGACGAGGTGGCGAGCACGCGCCTGCTGGTCTATGCCGCCATGCTGATCCGCGACGGCCTCGATCCCGTCGAAGCGTGCCGCGCGTCGCTGGTGGAAAGCCTGACCGACGACATCGAAGTCGCCGCCGGCCTGATGGAGGTGGTGCTTGCCACCTTCGGCCGCTAAGCCGCCGGACGGGCTCGGCCTGGCCGTCGCCGCGGAAGCGCTGTTTCTCGCCAACCTGCTGGTGGCGCCGGGCCTGGCTTTTCTCGTCATCGCCTGGATGCGCCTGCGCTATCCGCATGCGCCGCCGCTGGCGCGCTGCCATATCGACCAGGCTTTCTTCGTCAGCCTCTGGGGCGGCATCCTGCTGGTCGCCGCCAGCGGCGCCGTGCTGGCGCTGGGCGGGCTGGCATGGCAATGGACCTGGGTCATCGTCATCCTCTACTTCACCACCATCCATTCGACCCTGATCCTGTTCGGCGCCCTCGGGCTGGCCAAGGCGATGGCCGGCAAGCCGTACGTGTTTCCGCTCGTCGGGCCGCGTTGTGAATAGCGCGCGCGTCATCGCCATCAAGCCCTGGTCCGTGCAGGAAGCGCCGGGAAAGGCGGGCGCCATGCAGCGGCGCCGCGTGATTTGGCAGATCGGCTTCTTCGTCCTGTTCGTGCTGGCGCCGGTGTTCGATGTGCTGCGCTACGATCTCACCGCCGGCCATGCCATCGTCATGGGCATCGACTGGCGCCTGGGACTCGACGACTTCTTCGCCGGCCGCATCGATGCCACCCAGGCCGGCATCAATATCCTGCTGCGCCTGTTCCTGCCCATCGTCGGCGGCGGCGCCGTCTTCATCGCCGTGGCCTGGCGCTGGGGGCGGCTCTACTGCGGCTGGCTGTGCCCGCACTTCTCGGTCGTCGAGACCATCAACCGGCTGATGCGCCACGCCTCGGGCAAGCCGAGCCTATGGGAAAAGAAGGCGCTGCCGGCGAAGAATCCCGACGGCAGCGCATTCGCGGTCGATGCGCGCTGGTGGTTGGTCACGGTGCCGCTCGCCGTCGCCTTCGCCTTCCTCTGGGCCGTCGTGCTGATCACCTACCTGCTGCCGCCGGCCGAGATCTACGGCAATCTCTTTCACCTGGCGCCGACGCGCAACCAGGCGATCTTCCTCGGCGCCGGCACGGTCGTCTTGTCCATCGAGTTCCTCTTCGCGCGCCACCTGTTCTGCCGCTTCGGCTGCGCCGTCGGGCTGTTTCAGAGCCTCGCCTGGATGAGCAACCGCGACGCCATGGTCATCGGCTTCCAGCGCGGACGCGCCGCCGATTGCAGCACCTGCTACCAGGTGAACTCCATGGGCGCCGCGGCCTGCGAGGCCGTCTGCCCGATGCGCCTGAAGCCGCGCACCGCCAAGAACCAGATGTTCACCTGCACCCAGTGCGCGCAGTGCGTCGCCGCCTGCGCCACCGTGCAGCAGGGCCGCGGCACGCTGCTCGAATGGGTCGAGGATGCCGCCGCGCGCCAGAACGAGGCGCAGGTAAGCCTGACCGGAAAGAGGAACTGATCGTGGAAGAAATCGTCGGCGGTGTCTGGGACCGCTTCATCACCCGCGTCGCGCGCCGCGATCACCGCGACGCGGCGGTACGGCTTGGCGATCTCGACAAGATGCTCGGCGTCATGTTCCGCGCCCTCGGCGGCGACGCCGGCCTGCGCGTGGCCGCCGCCGCCGAGCAAGGCCACGGCGCACGCCGGCGCTGGCTTTCGCGCGTCGCCGGCAGCGACCAGCGCAGCGCCGCGGCGTCGCTCGACTTCGAAACCCTGCGCCTGCCGGCCGAGATCGCGCTGTTTCCCGAGCGCGCGCTCAACCGCGACCTCTATCTCTGGCTCATCGCCATCGCTGCCCACGAGACGGCGCCGGACGAGGCGACGTGGATCGTGCGCAATCAGCGCGCGGCGCAGCGGGCGCTGGCGGCCTATCCGGGCCTGGCGCCGCGCTACCGGCGACTCGTCGCGGCGACGCTGGCCGCGCGCATCGACCCGGAAGCCATGGCGGCGGACGAGGCCGCGCAGGAGCGCGCCGTGCGCGCCGCCCTGGAAGCCCCGGGCACCGTCGCCGCGCTGCCGCCGCTGACGCGCAGGAAGTCCAAGCCGCTCCAACCGGTGGCGCTGTGGCTCTATCCCTCGCCCCTGGCGGCCATGCCCGCAGCCCCGCGCAACGCGGCGCCGCCGGAAGACGTCGAAGGCGAGCAGCCCCAGGAAGTCGCCGCCGGCAGCAAGCGCCATCAGGCCGAGCGCACCGAAGCGCCCGACAACGAGTCGCCGATGCTCATGATGTTCCGCGCCGAGAGCCTGCTCTCCTGGGCCGAGTATGTGAAGGTGAACCGCGCCGCGGACGACGATCCCGACCCCGGCGCCGCGCGCAAGGCCGACGACCTCGACAAGCTCACCGTCGCCCAGGACAGCCAGCGCGTCGCCTCGAAAGTGCGCTTCGATCTCGACCTGCCCTCGGCCGCCGCCGACGACGAGCCGGTAGGGGAGGGCATTGCGCTGCCCGAATGGGACCACCGCCGCCACGAACTCAAACCCGACCACTGCCGCCTGCAGGTGCTGCAGGCGCGCCACGTCGAGCCGACGCCGCTGTCCGAGCACCTGCGCCGCCCGGCGCGCAAGCTCAAGAGCCAGTTCGCCGCGCTGGCGCCGGCGCGCCGCTGGCAGAAGGCGCAGCCCGACGGCACCGAACTCGACATCGACGCCTGCGTGCGCCTGCATGCCGACAAGCTCGCCGGCAGCCGCGTCGGTGCCGGCGCCTACCTGAACCAGAACCGCCACGAGCGCGACCTTGCTTGCCTCGTGCTCGCCGACCTCTCGCTGTCGACCGATAGCTGGGTATCGGACGAGCATCGCGTCATCGACGTCGTGCGCGACAGCCTGATGCTTTTCGGCGAGGCCCTATCGGCCACCGGCGACCGCTTCGGCTTCTACGGCTTTTCGTCGCTCAAGCGCGGCAACGTGCGCTTTCACGAGATCAAGGACTTCGCCGCGCCCTTCGACAACGAAGCGCGCGGCCGCATTGCCGCCCTCAAGCCCGGCTACTACACGCGCATGGGCGCCGCCATCCGCCATGCCGCCTCCTTGCTGCAGAAGCAGCCCGCGGCCTTGCGGCTGCTGTTGATCCTCTCCGACGGCAAGCCGAACGACATGGACTACTACGAAGGCCGCTACGGCATCGAGGACACGCGCATGAGCGTGATCGAGGCGCGCAAGGCCGGCATCAAGCCTTTTTGCGTCACCATCGACCGCGAAGGCGCGTCGTACCTGCCGCACCTCTTCGGTCCCGGCGGCTTTACCGTGATGCGCAAGCCCGAGGACCTGCCGACGCGGCTGCCGATGCTGTACGCGCAGCTTACCGGCGCTTAGGCAGGTCTATCGACGCCACGCCGTAACCCCGATAGCGCGTTGAGCCGCGGCAACATCGTCCGCCATTCGCGTTGGCGAAGCGATGGACGCCAGGGCGCCGATTGGCATTTCGATTTGAAACAGGCTGCACGATGCCGGCCTTTGTCGTCTTGCTTCTCCTATGCCATGCGACGACTCCATCCAGCGGAAATTCCGAAGCGATCGAGCAGGCGGCCGCTCTTTCGGAAACTTCACGCTGATTCGATGGTCGTCCCATTGCATTGCAGCGACAGTTCGCGAAACGATCGACCGGGAGGCGACCCCATGAGCGTGAATGGCGTTACGCAGCCATTGACCGCCGAAGACGACCAGCCGCTTACGCCATGGTGGCTGCGCGCGGTAGCGATCGTGATGGCGCTCGGGTTCGCAGGACTGATCGCCATCACCTTACTCGCCTACCGCAATGCGCCGCCGATTCCGGCGCGGGTGGTGGACCCGCAAGGCGTCGCGCTATTCAGCGGCGACGATGTCCGCAACGGCCAGACCGTGTTTCTCAAGTACGGTCTGATGGACAACGGCAGCATCTGGGGCCACGGTGCTTATCTCGGTCCGGACTACTCGGCCGAGACGCTGCATCGGATGGGGGAGATCACCGCCGCGGCAATTGCACAACAACGATACGGGCAGCCTTTGGCCGCGTTGACGGCGTCGCAACTGGCATCAGCTCGCGCCGAAGCGGCGGTCGCGCTCAAGACCAACCGTTACGACGCAGTCTCCGCAACGCTTCATCTGACCGAGGCGGAAGCGGCGGCCTACAAGCAGCAGGTCGGCTACTGGAGCGACTACTTTCATGACTCTTCGCGCAACGGTGGCCTGAAGGTCGACCTCGTCTCGAATCCGGCCGAACTCCGCCAGCTTGCCGCCTTCGTCACTTGGGCCGCGTGGGCCTCGGTGGCCGCTCGTCCCGGCGAGGACTATTCCTATACGAACAACTTCCCCTACGATCCGAGCGTCGGCAATCTGCCCACGCCCGGCATGCTGCTGTGGAGCGCGCTGAGCCTGATCGTGCTGCTGGCCGGCATTGCGGCGGTGCTGCTGGCATTCGGGAAATTCGATTACCTGGGCTGGGTCACGCGCGGACACCACGTGCATCCGCACCTGCTGCCCGGTCGGTCTAGCCGGGGCCAGCACGCGCTGGTGAAATACTTCGTGATCGTGGCGCTGTTGTTCCTGGCGCAGACGTTGGTGGGCGGGGCCGTTGCCCATTACCGCGCCGACCCGGGCAGCTTCTACGGTTTGGATCTGACACGCATCTTTCCCAGCAACCTGATGCGCACCTGGCACTTGCAGTTGGCGATCTTCTGGATCGCCACCGCCTATGTCGCCGCGGCACTGTTCCTCGGCCGCTCCCTGCGCGTTGACGAACCGCGCTGGTTCGCCGGCTGGGTGCACGCGCTGTTCGCTGCATTCGTGCTGGTGATCGGCGGCAGCTTGCTGGGCGTGTGGCTGGGAATCTCCCAACTGCTCGGTCGCTGGTGGTTCTGGATCGGCAACCAGGGCTGGGAGTATCTGGAGCTCGGCCGCTTCTGGCAATACCTGCTCGTGGCGGGCTTGCTGGCGTGGTTTGTGATGCTGTGGAAGCTGGTGCGGCCGAGCGCGCTGGCGGAGCCGGCAGCGCGGCCGATCGTCCAGATGTTCCTGGTCGCGGCCCTGGCGGTGCCGGTCTTCTATGTGCCTGCCCTGTTGTTCGGCGCCAGGACCAACTTCACGGTGGTCGATACCTGGCGCTTCTGGATCATCCACCTGTGGGTGGAAGGCTACTTCGAGTTCTTCGCCACGACGGTGGTCGCGCTGACGTTCTATCAGCTCGGCTTGACGGGACGCAATGTCGCGCTGCGCGTCATCTATCTCGACGCCATCCTGTACTTCATCGGCGGCGTGATCGGCACCGGCCACCACTGGTATTTCAACGGCCAGTCCAGCGTCAACATGGCGCTGTCGGCGATGTTCTCGGTGCTCGAAGTGGTGCCGCTGACCTTGCTGACGCTGGACGCCTGGGATTTCGTTCGCACCACGCGCGGAACGTGCGCAGTGTGCGGCAAGGCGATCGCGATACCGCACAGGTGGACGTTCTATTTCCTGATGGCGGTCGGCTTCTGGAACTTCGTCGGCGCCGGGATCTTCGGCCTTCTGGTCAACCTGCCGATCGTCAGCTACTACGAGGCCGGCACCCTGTTGACGCCGACCCACGCGCACGCCGCACTGATGGGCGTCTTCGGCATGCTGGCGATCGCGCTGATGGTGTTCGTGCTGCGCCAGTCCAGCGACGATGCGCGCTGGCCCGGCATCGAAAAATACGTCGCGGTCGCTTTCTGGGGCACGAACATCGGCCTGGCGATGATGGTGGCGATGAGCTTGTTCCCCGCCGGCGTGCTGCAAGTCTGGGACGTGGTCCAGCACGGCTACTGGCATGCGCGCAGCCTGGACTATACGGGGAGCGACCGGTCGCGCCTGATCGAATGGCTGCGACTGCCCGGCGACCTGGTGTTCATCGTGTTCGGCGCCGTGCCGCTGGCGATCGCGTCGATCAAGGGCTATCTCGGTGTGCGCGCGGCGGACCGGTAACGCAGGCGACGGCAGGTGCGAACGCACGCGCACGCTCACCGAACGTATCGATTCCGCTTTGTCGGCAGACTAAGAGCCTGATCCCGCAAGGGAACGCAGCACATACGGCAGGATGCCGCCGTGGCGGTAATAGTCGGCTTCGATGGACGTGTCGATGCGCACGCGTACCGTCACTGCCTGCGACTCGCCGTTGCGCCGATGGATGATCAGGCGCGCCGTCTGATTGGGTTCCACGGCGCCGGCGATGCCAAGGACGTCAAATTGTTCGTCGCCGCGCAACGAAAGGCCACGCACGCCATCCTCGCCGTCAAACTGCAGCGGCAGCACACCCATGCCGACGAGGTTCGACCGGTGGATGCGCTCGAAGCTGCGGGCGACGACCGCCCGAACGCCGAGCAGACGCGGCCCCTTGGCGGCCCAGTCGCGCGACGAGCCGGCACCGTAGTCTTGACCAGCGAATACCATGGTCGGCACATTCTCGGCCAGGTACTCCATCGCCGCGTCGTAGATCGACATGAGTTTGCCGCCGGGCTGATGTAGCGTGACTCCGCCCTCGACCGGAACGGTGTCCTTCGGCGGCACCATCAGGTTGCGGATGCGCACGTTGGCAAAAGTGCCGCGCATCATCACTTCGTGGTTGCCGCGGCGGGAGCCATAGCTGTTGAAGTCCGCCGGCGCCACACCCAGTGCCTGCAGGTAGCGACCGGCCGGCGAGTCGGCCTTGATGGCGCCGGCAGGGCTGATGTGGTCGGTCGTCACCGAGTCTCCGAAGATGCCGAGCGCGCGGGCGGCGACGATATCGCCCGGCGGCTTGGGCGCCAATTCGAAGTCGGCGAAGAACGGCGGCTCGGCAATGTAGGTGGACTTCTCCCACCGGTACAGTTCCCCGCCGCCGCCGGGTATGGCGTCCCACAGCGGGTTGTCGGAGTTCACGTCAGCGTACAGGCGACGATAGACCTCCGGGTTGGTGGCCTCCGTCATGACCGCCTGGATTTCCTCTGCCGTCGGCCAGACGTCCTTCAGGAAGACTGGACGGCCGCCAGCGCCCAGGCCGAGCGGTTCGCGCGTGAGGTCGATATTCACGCGTCCCGCGATCGCGAAGGCGACCACCAGCGGCGGGCTCATGAGGAAATTGGCCTTGAGGCTTGCGTGGATGCGGGCCTCAAAGTTTCGGTTGCCCGAGAGCACGGCCGCGCACACCATGTCGTGGCGCAGAACGGTCTTCTCCAGCCGCCAGTCGAGCGGGCCGCTGTTGCCGATGCAGGTCGTACAGCCGTAGGCCGCGACGGCGAAGCCGAGCTGTTCAAGATAAGGCAGCAGCCCGGTCTTGCGCAGGTATTCGGTGACCACGCGCGAGCCGGGGGCGAGCGAAGTCTTCACGGACCGAGGTACCGACAGGCCTTGCTCGACCGCATGCTTCGCCAGCAGACCGGCTGCGAGCAGCACTCCAGGGTTGGAGGTATTGGTGCAGGATGTGATCGCGGCGATGAGAACGTCCCCATGGCCGATGCTCGCGGCATCCCGCGCAACGCGCGGGCCGCCGGAATGGGCGTTGGGGGTCGGGTGGTCGTCGATCATTTCGAGCTCGTCTCGCGGCAGTCCGTCGCTGTCGTCGTCCTGGTTGCCGCCGCCCTCGGCGGCGCCCCGCGGCGACAGCGTCGTCGGGTAGCGTCGCCGCAATTCGCCGTCGGGCTTGCCGAATCCGTTGGCGCTGGCGGGCGCGACCAGCAATTGCTCAAACCGCTGCTTGAGAGCCGACAAGGCGATGCGGTCCTGCGGCCTCCTGGGCCCGGCCACCGAAGGCTCGACGGCGGCCAGGTCGAGGTGCAGCGTCGTGGTGTAGTCGATGTCTCCGGGCCGCGGCGTGCCGTACATTCCCTGCGCCTGGAAGTAGGACTGGAAGGCATCCACCTCGTCGCTGCTGCGGCCGGTGCGACGCAGGTAGTGCACGGCCGCATCGTCCACCGGGAAGTAGCCGATCGTGGCGCCGTATTCGGGAGCCATGTTGCCGATTGTCGCGCGGTCGGGCACCGAGAGGGTCGCGACGCCGTCGCCGAAAAACTCCACAAACTTGCCGACCACCTGCGCCTCCCGCAGCATCTGCGTCAAGGTGAGCACCAGGTCCGTCGCCGTCACGCCCGGCCGCAGGGCGCCGTCGAGCCGCATGCCGACGACGTCCGGTTCGAGGATGTGGATGGGCTGGCCGAGCATGCCGGCCTCGGCCTCGATGCCGCCCACGCCCCAGCCGACGATGCCAAGACCATTGATCATCGTGGTGTGCGAATCCGTCCCCACGAGGGAATCCGGGAAGTAGAGGCCGTCGCGCTCGCAGACGCCGCGCGTCAGGTATTCGAGGTTCACCTGATGCACGATGCCGATGCCGGGCGGAACGACGCGAACGTTCTCGAACGCGCCCATTCCCCATTTGATGAACTGGTAGCGTTCCCGATTGCGCTGGAATTCGAGCGCCATGTTCGCGCGCAGGGCGTCCGCAGAGCCGTACCGGTCGATCTGCACCGAATGATCAACCACCAAGTCGACCGGCACCGTCGGCTCCACGATCTGCGGTCTTCGCCCCAGCCGGGCGGCGGCGGCTCGCATCGCGGCGAGGTCGCACAGCAGCGGCACCCCTGTGAAATCCTGCAGGACGATCCTGGCGACGACGAACGGAATTTCTTTCTCGCGCGGGGCCTGCGGCTGCCAGTTGGCCAGTTGCCGCACATGCTCTGCGGTGATCCGCTCGCCGTCGCAGTGGCGCACGACGGATTCGAGAACGATGCGCAGCGAACGCGGCAGGCGGGAGATCCTGCCGACTTTCGCCGCTTCCAGAGCCGGCAGGGAAACGAATCTCCCGTTCCGCCCGAAGGCCATCGGGAATTCTCGGACGACATCGAAAGGATTAGCAGCCATGGTCGATCTCCCAAGCGGTAATCATGCTCATCCTAGGCCCGCCACGGTCGCCTCGAGGATGCGAACCAGCGGCGCGGGATAGACGCCCAGCGCCACCAGGATCACGGCGAGCGCCGCCAGCGTCCAGCCGGTGGCGATGGCTGTTGGCGCAACTGGCATGTCGAGTGCGCCAGCGGGATCGGCCATGGCCGCGATGATCCGCAGGTAGTAGAAGAGAGCGATGGTGCTGCCGATCACCAGGGCGAAGACGGGACCCCACAGGGCCGCGCCGGCGCCGGCGGCGACCACATAGAACTTGCCGACGAAGCCCATCGTCATGGGAATGCCGGCTAGGGACAGCAGCGCCGCCGCGAACATGGCAGCTGGCCACGGCCGGCGCCAGAACAGGCCGCGACAATCGTCGATGGTCTCCATGCCTGCGCCGTCACGGGCGAGCAGGCCGACCACGCCGAAGGCCGCGATCATGGTGACGAAGTAGGCCGTCAGGTAGTAGCCCACCGCCTCCGCCGCCAGCGCCCCGTTGGCCAGGAAGGCGACGAGAAGGTAACCGAGATGGGCGACGGACGAATAGGCGAGAACCCGCTTGATGTTGTCCTGCAGCAGGGCGAGGAGGTTGCCGGCGAGGATGGAGACGATCGCGATCAGGCTCAGGGCGAGGCCGACCGCGGCAAAGCGGTAGCCGCCGGCCGCCACGAAATAGCGCATCAGCAGCGCGACCACCGCGCCCTTGGAAACGGTGGCGACGAAGGCGGCGACCGGCGGCGGCGCACCTTCGTAGACGTCCGCGATCCACATGTGGAAGGGGACGACCGCCAGCTTGAAAGCGATGCCGGCGAAGATCAGCGCCAGGCCCGCCGACAGGTAGATGCCGGGCGGATGGTCCGCGAGTGCGGCGCCGATGCGGGCGAATTCCATCGTGCCCAGCCGGGCATAGACGAGCGCCATGCCGAAAAGCAGGAACGCCGACGAGCCGCCGGCCAGGACCAGATACTTGACGGCCGCCTCGAGCGCGTGGCGGCGATGGGTCGGAAAGGCGATGAGCGCGATGAGCGAGACGCTGAGCACCTCGAGCCCAAGCAGGAAGGAGGCGAATTGGCTGCTCGCGGCGAGCGTGGCGGCGCCCAGCGTGGCCAGCACGAGCAGCACGTAGAGGGCGCCGCCGCGGTCGGCAGCGTCGCGGAAGAAGTCGCCGCAGAGGGCGATGACAGCGATGGCGGCGGCGATGATCAGCGACCAGTAGAACAGCGCATAGCCGTCCACCGTCAGCAGCACGGTCGCCTCGCGCGGCGCGACCGTGGCGGCGAAGGGAATCGCGGCCAGCGCCAGCAGCAGGCCGGCCAGCGCCACCGTCAGCGCCGCTGCCGGCCGCACGAAGACCGCCGCCAGCATCACCGCGACGGCGTCCGCGGCCAGCACGATCAGGGGCAGCAGCGCGATCAGCGCGTCACGATCGAGGTCCATGGCAGACTCGCCTGAAGTTGTCCGGCGCCGGACGATCCCAGCAGGCTTTCGAGCGCCGGTGCCGCCGCGTCGAGGACCGGCTGCGGATAACAGCCGAGCCAGAGCGAAACCGCGATCATGGCGCCGAGCGTCGCCGTCTCGCGCGCCGTGCCGTCGGCGATCTTCCAGCCGTGCCTCTCCTCGCCGTGGAAGGTTCGCTGCACCAGTGCGAGCGCGTAGATGACGGCCGTGATGAGGCCCAGCGCGGCGATCGCGGTCAGCGACGCATCGACGCGGAACGCGCCGGCGAGGACGAGGATCTCGCCGACGAAGTTGGCGAGGCCCGGCAATCCCAGCGAAGCGACGGCAAAGAACATGGCGATGGCGGCCAGTCGCGGCACCGCCGCCCACAGGCCGCCGAGCCGCCCCATGTCCCGCGTTCCCGTGCGCTCCTGAAGTGCGCCGACCAGCACGAACAAGGCGCCGGTGCTGACGCCGTGGGCGACCATCTGCATCACCGCACCGTCGAGGGCCCAGGTGTTCCAGGCGAAGGCGCCGAGCAGCACGAATCCCAGGTGGCTGACGCTGGTGTAGGCGACCAGCCGCTTGAGATCGTCCTGCGCGAAGGCGAGGACCGCGCCGTAGAGGATGCCGACGGCGCCCAGCGCCATTGCCCACGGCGCCAGACTGGCGGCCGCTTGCGGGAACAGCGGCACGACGAAGCGCAGCAGGCCGTAGGCGCCGGTCTTCAGCAGCACGCCGGCGAGGACGATGCTGCCGCCGGTCGGCGCCTCGGTGTGCGCGTCAGGCAGCCAGGTGTGGAAGGGCACCATCGGCAACTTGACGGCAAAGGCGACGAAGAAGCCGAGCATGATCCAGCGGGCCGTGGACGGCGCCAGCGGCGTGCGCAGCAACTGCGGATAGTCGAAGCTCAGCACGGCGCCGGTCGCCGCGTGGGCCAGCGCCAGCGCGACGATGGAGACGAGCATCAGCAGCCCGCTGCCCTGCGTGAAGAGGAAGAACTTGAGGGATGCGTAGCGACGGTTCTCGTGGCCCCAGATGGCGATCAGGAAATACATCGGCACCAGCATCAGTTCCCAGAAGAAGAAGAACAGGAACAGGTCGAGGGCGAGGAACACGCCGATGGCGCCGGCCAGGGTCCACAACAGGTTGAAGTGGAAGAAGCCGACGCGCTCGCGAATCTCCGTCCACGACGACGCCACCGCGACGATGCCGAGGAATGCCGCCAGCAGCACCAGGATCAGGCTCAGGCCGTCCATGCCGAGGTGGTAGCCGATACCCAGCGACGGAATCCACGGCCGGCCGGTCTCCGCCAGCCAGGGTCCGCCGCCCGCGATGCCGGCTGCGCTGCCGTGCGGCCAGAAGCTCAGCGCGAAGACGAGGTCGCTGGCCAGCGCCGCCAGCGAAATCCAGCGCGGCCAGGCGTCGCTGCGGCTGCCGGCAAGCCACGCCAGCAGGCCGCCCAGCAGGGGGATGGCGATCAAGGCGCTCATGGCAACTCCAGCAGCGCGATGGCCACCGCCGCGACCGCACCGACCACGATGCCTGCCGCATAGCGGCGCACGCGGCCGTTCTGGGTGACGCTCAGCAGGCGGTACAGGACCCTGCACAGCCGCGCGAGCCCGGCGTAGGCGGCGTCGACGAAGTCGCGGCGATCCCAGTGCGCGAGTTGAACGAATGGCCGGACCAGGAGCTTCTCGTAGAGCGCGTCGAACCCGCCGCCGCCGAGCAGGAAGCCGTTGACGATCGTGCCGGCATGGCTGCCGACGATGCGGACGAACCATCCGGCCCGGCGCACGTAACCGCGGTAGGCCGCGTAGACGCCCGCCACGGTGGCGATGAAGGCGAGCAGCGACAAGGCAGTTTCGAAGCCCGCCGCCCCAGGCAGCGCGCCGACCGGCGGCAGGACGGGGCGCAGGAAGTTCGAGAGCAGCGGCCGATTGCCGAGCATCGGCGGCATTTCCACCAGGCCGCCGACGACCGACAAGGCAGAGAGGACCACCAGCGGCAGCCCCATGCGCCAGCCGGGTCGCCGGACGATGCGGCGCGTCGACTCCCCGAGGAAGGCGACGAAAACGACCCGGAAGATGTAGGCGCCGGTGAGGATCGCGCCGACCCAGCCGGCCGTCCACAGCCATCGGCTGCCCAGCGGCGACGCCCACGCCTGCCACAGGATCAGGTCCTTGCTGTAGAAGCCGGCAGTGACGAGCGGCAGCGCGGCCAGCGAGGCGGCGCCGATCACGAAGCTCCAGAAGGCCAGCGGCAAACGGCGTCGCAGCCCGCCCATGCGGAAGATATCGTGCTCGTCTTCGAAGGCCTGGATCACCGCGCCCGCGCTGAGGAACAGCAGCGCCTTGAAGAAGGCATGGGTCATGAAGTGGAAGATCGCCGCCGACCAGGCGCCGACGCCGAGCGCCAGGAACATGTAGCCGATCTGGCTGATGGTCGAATAGGCGAGCACGCGCTTGATGTCGCGCTGGGCAAGGGCGCAGGTTCCCGCCAACAGCAGCGTCGCGGCGCCGATCACCGCCACAGCCGCCTGCACCGCCGGCGCCAGGGCATACAGCACGTGCAGCCGGGCGATCAGGTAGACGCCGGCCGTCACCATGGTGGCGGCGTGGATGAGGGCGCTGACGGGCGTGGGGCCGGCCATCGCATCGGGCAGCCAGGTCTGCAGCGGCAGCTGGGCCGACTTGCCCAGCGCGCCGAACAGCAAGAGCGCGGCCGCGGCGGTGGCCAGTGCAGAGCCGGCCGGCCATTGCCGCGCCGCCTCCTGCATCAGCGTCTGGATGTCGAGGCTGCCCAGGCGGGTGAACAGGAGCAGCACGCCGAGCGTGAATGCGACGTCGCCGGTGCGCGTCACGATGAACGCCTTGCGCGCCGCCAGGCCGTTGGCGGGGTCGCGATACCAGAAGCCGATCAGCAGGTAGCTGCAAAGGCCGACGCCCTCCCAGCCGAGGTAGAGGAATAGCAGATTGTCGGCGAGGACGAGAATGGACATGGCCGCCACGAAAAGATTCAGGTAGGCGAAGTAGCGCGCGTAGCCTTCTTCCCCGGCCATGGATTCCGCCGAGTAGAGATGGATGAGAAAGCCGACGCCGGTGACCACCGCCACCATCACCGCCGCGAGGGGATCGAGGCGCAGGCCGATGGCTGGGGCGAAGCCGGCTACGTCGATCCAGCGCCAGAGCTCCTGGATCCAGGCGTCGCCGGGCGGCGGCGCGGCGACGAGGTCGGCGCAGGCCAGCAGGGCGACCAGCGCGGCCAGCCCAACCGAGCCGACGCCGATGACGGCGACGCCGCGCGGCGTCAGTCGCCGGCCGGCCAGGGCAAGCAGCGCGAATCCCGCCAGAGGCAGGGCGGGAATCAGCCAAAGCCAGTTCGACATGTCACCCCCGCATCTCGCTCGCGGCGTCTGCGTCGAGCGTGGCGAAGCGGCGGTGAATCTGTAGCAGCAGCGCCAGGCCGACGGAGACCTCGGCGGCCGCCAGCGTCAGGATGAAAATGAACATCACCTGCCCGTCCGCCTGGGCCCAGCGCGCGCCGGCGACCACGAAGGCGAGGCCGGCCGCGTTCAGCATGATCTCGATCGCCATCAGGATGAAAAGCAGATTGCGCCGCACCAGTAGCCCCAGCAGCCCAAGGCTGAAGAGGATCGCGGCGATCGTCATGCCGTGTTCGACGGGAATGGCCGGCATCGCTCAACGCTCCGCTGCGCCATGCCGGCCGAGGTGCCAGGCGCCGACGAGACCGGCAAGCAGCAGCAGCGACCCCAGTTCGACGCCCAGCAGGTAGGGGCCGAAAAGCGCCAGGCCGACCCCGCGCGCGGCGACCGCCGTTGCCGCGGTGGCGACGGCGTTCTGTCGCAGCATGACGAGCAGTTCGACGAAGAGGATCGCCGCCAGCACCGCCGGCCCTGTCCACGCTACCGCCTGCATCCAGCGCCGCTCCTGCCGCGCCGCTGCATCGCCGAGGTTGAGCATCATGCTGACGAAGACAAACAGCACCATGATGGCGCCGGCGTAGATGATCACCTCGAGCAACGCGGCGAAGGGTGCGCCCAGCGGATAGAAGAGCAAAGCCACGGCCAACAGCGAGAGGATCAGGTAGAGCAGCGCATGCACGGCGCGGGTACTGACGACCACCATCGCGGTGGCGACGATGGCGACTGCGCCGGCGACATAGAACGTGGTTTCCATGGGGTTCCTCCTGTCGGGATCGGCGCTAGGGCATCAGGCTACGCGGGTCGGTGGGCGGCGCTTCGTTTTCCGCCTCGCCCTTGCCCTTGCCGCCGATGGCAAGGCCGGCGACGCGGTAGAAGTTGTAGCCGGGGTACTTGCCGGGACCGTTGATGAGCAGGTCTTCCTTCTCGTAGACCAGGTTATGTCTTTGGTATTCGCCCATTTCGAAATCCGGCGTCAGCTGGATGGCGTAGGTCGGGCAGGCCTCCTCGCAATAGCCGCAGAAGATGCAGCGAGAGAAGTTGATGCGGAAGAAGGCGGGGTAGCGCCGCCCGTGCTCGTCCTCGGTGGCCTGGAGGGAGATGCAATCGGGCGGGCAGGCGGCCGCGCACAAGTAGCAGGCGACGCAGCGCTCGGCCCCGTCGGGATCACGCGTCAGGACGATGCGGCCGCGCCAGCGTGGCGGAATCGACGGCCGCTGCTCGGGATACTGGATCGTCTCGCGGCGCCGGAAGATATGCAGGAAGATGGTCCAGAGGGTCTTGAGCGAACTCCACATGATCGGCTCCCCTCAACTCCCGGCCAGGACGACGGCGCCGGTGACGAGGAGATTCGCCAGCGTCAGCGGCAGCATCGCTTTCCAGCCGAAAGCCATCAGCCGGTCGTAGCGCGGACGCGGCAGCGAGGCGCGCAGGAGGATGAAGAAGGCCACGAAGAAGCCCGTCTTGAGCAAGAACCAGAGCGCCGGCGGCAGCCACGGCCCGAGCCAGCCGCCCAGGAACAGCGTCGCGATCAGCGCCGAGACGAGCAACACGCCGACGTACTCGCCGACGAAGAAGAGCCCGAACTTCAAACCCGAATACTCGGTGTGAAATCCCGCCACCAACTCCGATTCCGCCTCGGGAAGGTCGAAGGGCAGTCGGCGTGTCTCGGCGATGCCGGCAACCGTGAACGCGACGAAGCCGGCGAACTGCGGCACCACGAACCAGAGGTGACGCTGCGCCTCGACGATGCGGCGCAGGTCGAAGCTGCCCGCCAGCATCACCACGCCCATCAGCGCGAGGCCCATGAACACTTCGTAGCCGAGCATCTGCGCCGCTCCGCGCAGCGCGCCGAGCAGCGAATACTTGTCGTTCGACGCCCAGCCGCCGAGGACGACGCCGTAGACCGCCAGCGACGACATGGCGAGAAAGAAGAGCAATCCGAGGTTGAGGTTCACGACGCCGATGCCGGGCGAGATCGGGATCACCGCGAAGGCCAGCACGGCAGCGACGACGCTCACCGCCGGCGCCAGCACGAAGACGGCCCTGTCGGCGAAGGGCGGCACCCAGTCTTCCTTGACGAAGATCTTGATCATGTCGGCGACCACCTGAAGAATGCCGAATGGACCCACGCGGACGGGGCCGTAGCGATCCTGCCAGACGCCCAACAGGCGGCGCTCCACCCAGATCAGCAGCGCGGCCGCCACCAGCAGGGCGATGAGGATGCCGAAGACGTTGGCAAGCGCCAGGCCGGTCGGATGATTCATGGCGCCTCCGCTTTCGCCACGCGGACCCAGTCGGGAAGCGGGATACCCGCCAAGCCGTCCATCCCGGCGGGCAGACCGAGCAATCCTTTCGGCAATGCTGGCTCGAAGCGCAGCGGCAGCCGATGGCTGATGCCGCGCAGTTGCACGTGCAGAAGGTCGCCACCGTTCAGGCCGAGTTCCGCCGCATCGTCCGGATTGAGCGCCGCATACGGCTGCGCCGCGAGGCTGGCGACGGGCGGCGACCGCGTGCTCAGTTCGTCGCTGCCGAAGATGTGATGGAGCGGCACCGCCAGCCAGTGGCCGTCGCGGCGCGCGAAGGCCGGCGGCACCTCGCGGAAGTAGGCGGGGGGTGCCGTGCCGGATGACGGCGCCATCAGGCGCACGCCCGGATCGCCGCCGGCGAGCGGCCCCGCGATCTCTTCCTGGAATTTGTTGACCGCCTGCACCGAGTTCCAGCCGGGAGACCAGAAGTAGGGGATCAGCGGCGACGGCGGCCGGCCGGCATAGCCCTCCATCGAGAATGCCAGCGGCGTGTCGGGGTCGTCGGGCGGTTTCGGCTCGTCCACGTCCACTTGCGCGTGCATGGCGGTGCGGCCGCTGTAGCGGGGCGGCTCGCGGGGAATCTTCTGTCCGGCGATGCGGAAGGCGGCGCCGGGCGCCGCTTCGACGATCCTCCGCAGGGGCGGGATGGCCGTGGCGCAGGCGGCGGTGACGTCGTCGAGGCGCGTCCATGGGGCGTCCCGCGTCCGGCCGGCAGCGGCGGCGATGTCGTGGATCCAGCGCCAGCTTTCCTGAACGTCGCCCGCGGCGGCGAAGACGCGAAAGTAGCGCTGCGCCCGGCCTTCGTTGTTGACCAGCGTTCCGGTGGCCTCGGCGAAGGTCGCTGCCGGCAGGACCGCGTCGGCCGCCGCCGCGGTGGCGTGCGCCGTATGGTCGATCAGCACCACGTGGCGGGCGCTGCCGAGCAGGCTGTCGACGGTGTCTGTGTCGGCGCGGCGGTAGAGGTCGTTCTCCATGACCAGGAGGAGGTCCGCGCCGTCCTGCGGGAGTCCCGGATTCCGGTCGGTCATGAGGGCCGCGCCAAGGCTGTCGCATTCAGGCACGACGAAGGCGAGCCGGGCAGGGCGTCCGGCCCGGCGCAGCGCCCAGGCAACGTCGGCGGCCGCGCGGATCATGTCCTCGCTGCCGCAACTCATGCCGGCCACCACCAGCGGCTGGCCTGCTGCGAGCAACGCAGCGGCGATGCGCCCCGCCAGCGCATGCGCCGGCGCGTCGACATCCGCCGACGGCGCGTCCGCATCCAGCGCGTGGGCGACGGCGAAGCCGAGCCGGGCGATGTCCGCCGGAGCCGCGCGCAGCGTTTCCCGGGCGACGTCTTCGAGCCGGGTGGCGGCGAGGGTGGCGAGGAAGAGCGGCCCGCGTTGTCCCTGCGTCACCTGGCGCATGGCGTGGTCATCCCACGGCGGGATGCCACGGGCGGCGGCCATGGGCTGGCGACGCACCGCCTGGCGCAACGACAGGGCCAGCATGGGGGCGCTGTTGGTGACGTCTTCGCCCAGCACCAGCACCGCATCGGCCTCGGCCGCCTCCTGCAGCGACGCGGCCGGCGCCGGACCGCGCTGCAGAATCTGCGCGATCAGCGCCGTCAGCCGCGACTCGGCCGCCGACATGCCGCCGTAGAAATGCGCAGGGCCGACGAGAGCGCGTAGCGCAAAGTTCGCTTCCAGCGATGCCCGCGGCGACCCGATGGCGACGACGCGGGCGCCATCGGCCATCCACGCGGCAATGCGGGCGAGCGCCTCCTGCCGTTCCACCGGCGCGGCCGGTCCGCCGAGTTCACGGCGCAACAGCGGCGCGCGGATCCGCTGTGCGCCGTTGACGAAGCCGTAGCCGTAGCGTCCGCGATCGCAAAGGAAATAGCCGTTCACCTCGCCGTTGTAGCGGTTGCGGATGCGCCGCAGCAGGCCGTAGCGTTCGCCGGGAATGGTGTTGCAGCCGAGCCCGCAGTGCACGCAGATCGACGGCGCGGTCTGCAGGTCCCATTTGCGCGTGTAATGCTCCTTGAAGCTCTTGTCGGTAAATACGCCGGTGGGACAGACCTCGACCAGGTTGCCGCTGAACTCGCTTTCCAGCGTGCCGTCCTGCTGACGGCCGAAATAGACTTGGTTGCGCAGCGAAAAGGCATCGAAGTCCCGGTCGCCGGCAAAGTCGCGATAGAAGCGCACGCAGCGATAGCACTGGATGCAGCGGTTCATCTCGTGGTTGATGAACGGCCCCAGGTCCTGGTTTTCGAAGGTCCGTTTGAGGCCGCGGTAGCGGCGGCGCACATGGCCGGTCATGACCGTCATGTCCTGCAAGTGGCATTCGCCGCCCTCGTCGCACACCGGGCAGTCGTGCGGATGATTGATCATCAGCCACTCGATCACGCGGGCGCGAAACTCCCGCGCCTCGGCATCGTCGATGGAAATCCGCGTGCTGTCGGCCGCCGGCGTCATGCAGGCCATGACGATCCGGCCGCGCCGGTCGGACGCATCGCGGAACAGCTTGACGGCGCACTGGCGGCACGCGCCCACCGAACCCAGCGCCGGATGCCAGCAGAAGTACGGCAGGTCGAGGCCCGCCGACAGGCATGCCTGCAATAGGTTCTGGTCGTCGAGCACCGAGTGGGGCCGGCCGTCGACGAAGATGGTCACCCGGCGCATCACTTCCATGGGCAGCCTCCCGCGCGCAGGTGCTCCTCGAAATCCCCGCGGAAATATTTCAGCCCGCTTTGCAGCGGCTCCATGGCTCCCGGCGCCAGCGCGCAGAAGGTGTGGCCCGGCCCCAGCAGCCGCGTGTGGGCTTCCAGTTGTTCGAGGTCCTCGGGCCGTGCGCGCCCTTCCTCGAGATCGGCCAGCATGCGCTCCACCCACGCCAGGCCGGACCAGCAGGGGGTGCACCAGCCGCAGGACTCCTGGGCGAAGAAGTGCTCGAGGTTGCGCAGCATCCCCACCGGGCAGGTTTGATCATCGAGCACGATCATGGTGCCGGTGCCCAGGCGGCTGCCGGCCTTCTGCACCGAATCGAAATCCATCGGCACGTCGAGATGTTCCGCGACGAGGAAGTCGGTCGAGGCTCCGCCCGGCAGCAACCCGCGGAAGCGGACGCCGTCGCGCATCCCGCCGGCATGCTCCTCGAGCAATTCGCGCGCCGGGGTGCCCATGGGCAGTTCCCACAGGCCCGGCCGCTTGACCTTGCCGCTGACGCCGTACAACTTCGTGCCGCCGTCGCTGCCGCGGCCCAGTCCCTTGAACCAGTCTGGGCCGTTGGCGACGATGTGGGGCACGTTGCACAGGGTCTCGACGTTGTTCACGGTCGTGGGCTTGCCGAACAGGCCGCTCACGGGGGGAAAGGGCGGCTTGGAGCGCGGGTTGGCGCGCCGGCCTTCGAGGGCATTGAGCAGAGCAGTCTCCTCGCCGCACATATAGCGGCCCGCGCTGACGTGCAGGTGAAGATCGAGGCCGTAGCCGGAACCGAGGATGTCCGATCCGAGATAGCCGCCCTCGCAGGCCTCGGCGATCGCCTGCTCCAGATGCCGGGCCGCGCGCCGGTAGGCCCAGCGGAGAAAGATGAATGCCATGTCAGCCTGGATCGCGTAGGCGGCGATGATCATGCCTTCCAGCAACTGGTGCGGGTCGCCCTCCAGGAGCAGCCGGTCCTTGAAGCTGCCCGGCTCCATTTCGTCGGCATTGGCGACGAGATACTTCGGGCGCGGCGCATCGTCGCCCATCGGCACGAAGGTCCACTTCAGTCCGGTGATGAAGCCGGCTCCGCCGCGCCCGCGCAGCCCCGAGTCCTTGACCCGCTTCTGCACCTCCTGGGGTGTCATGCGCAGCGCCTGGCGCAGCGCCGTGTAACCGCCGCTGCGCTCGTAGGCTCTACGCGTCGGCGGTTCACGGCCGGGCAGAATGTTGCGCGTCAGGGGCGTTTCCATCAGCGGTACCCATCGAGGATGCCGTCGAGCGCCTGCGGCTCGACGTCGCCAAACAGATCGTCGTCCACCATCAGCGCCGGCCCGTGGTCGCAGTGGCCCAGGCAGACATTGGGCAGGAGCGTGAAACGGCCGTCGGCGGTACTCGCGCCGGCGGCGACGCCGAGCCGCGCCTGGAGCGCCTCCTTCAGCCGGTCGCAACCCATGATCCAGCAGCTGACGCTGTCGCAGACGCGGATCACGTGGCGGCCGACCGGCTTGCGAAAGATTCCGTTGTAGAAGGTGGCTACGCCCTCCATCTCTTCGACCGAGATGCCGAGGAAGGCAGCCGCGTCGGCCAGGCCCTCGTCGGACACCCAACCCCGGTGGCGCTGCACCACCTGCAGTGCGTCGATGCAGGCGGCCCGGCGCTCGGGCAACTGCGGGAGCACTTCCTCGATGTCGCGTTGCTCAGCTGCGCTCAGCATGGTCGTCTCCGGTTTTTCGTCAGCGGTCCACGTCGGCCATTACGAAGTCGATGCTGCCGAGGATGGCGATCAGATCGGGCACCATCGCGCCGCGGCTGATATGGGGGATCATCTGCAGGTGCGGAAATGACGGCGTGCGGATGCGCACCCGGTAGGGGATGGTGCCGCCGTCGCTGATCAGGTAGTAGCCGTTGTTGCCCTTGGTCGCCTCGATGCCGGCGAAGGCCTCGCCGGGCGGGATCACGGGGCCCCAGCTGACGCCGAGAAAATGCCCGATCAGGGTCTCGATGTCATGCATCGTTCGCTCCTTGGGCGGCGGCGTGGTCAGCGGATGGTCGGCCTTGTAGGGTCCTTCAGGCATGTTGTCGAGGCACTGGCGGATGATGCGCACGCTCTGGCGCATCTCCTCGACGCGCACGACGCAGCGGTCGTAGCAGTCGCCGTGCTTGCCCGTGGGCACGTCGAACTCGAAGCGCTCGTAGCCGGAGTAGGGGCGTCGCTTGCGGAAGTCCCAATCGAAGCCGCAGGCGCGCAGGCCCGGGCCCGTCACGCCCCACTCGATCGCCTCGTCCGTCGTGTAGGCGCCGATGCCTCGGGATCGATCCTTGAAGATGGCGTTATTCAGCGCAATCCGATCGTACTCGTCGAGGCGCTGCGGAAAGTGATCGATGAAATCGCGCACCAGCCGCTCCCAGCCGCGCGGCAGGTCCTGGGCAACCCCGCCGATGCGGAACCAGCTCGGGTGCATGCGCCCGCCGCAGACGGCCTCGATGATGTCGAACACGCGCTCGCGGTCCGAGAACATGAAGAAGACCGGCGACAGGGCGCCCAGATCCTGGGCGAAGGTGCCGTAGAAGACCAGGTGGCTGGCGATCCTGAAGAGTTCGCAGGTCATCACGCGGATCACCTCGGCCCGCTCGGGAACCTGGATGCCGGCAAGCTTCTCCACCGCCAGCACGTAGGGCAGGTTGTTCATCACGCCGCCGAGGTAGTCGATGCGGTCGGTGTAGGGAATGAAGGTGTGCCAGGATTGCCGTTCGCCCATCTTCTCCGCGCCGCGATGGTGGTAGCCGATGTCCGGCACGGCGTCGACGATCTCTTCGCCGTCGAGCTGCAGCGCGACGCGGAAGACGCCATGAACGCTCGGATGATTGGGGCCCAGATTCAGGAACAGGAAGTCCGTGTCATCCCGGGTGCGCCGCATGCCCCAGTCCTCCGGCCGGAAGCGCAGGGCTTCCTGTTCCGCCTCCTCGCGCTGCTGCGGCAGCCGGAACCGGTCCATCTCGGTGGCGCGGGCCGCATGGTCTTTGCGCAGCGGATGACCTTGCCAGGTGGGCGGCAGGAGAATGCGCCGCAGATGCGGGTGACCGTCGAAGGCGATACCAAACAAGTCCCAGACTTCGCGCTCGTACCAATTTGCCGCGGGCCACACGCTCGTGGCCGTCGGCAACGAGGGCTGGTCGCCGACCAGCGGCACCTTG
>JAQTNK010000049.1 GCA_028713915.1 Rhodocyclaceae bacterium
TCGATCGGTGCGATCTCGACCACGCCCGAGGCGCCCTTGATGGTGTGGGCGGCGCGGAAGACGGCGTTGATGGTTTCCGGGTCGCGGTCGCCCTGCTCGATCTGCATGAGGCCGCTTTCCATCGCCTCCAGCTGTTCGCGGGCCTCGATGACGAAGACGCCGAGGAGTTCGTCCATGTCAGTCAGTTCCTTTCCGCAGCGGGAATGACGACGGGATCGCCGAAGTAGGCGACCATGTTGTAGAACTCGATGACTTCCAGCACCGCCGGGCTGTGCGCGACGATGCGCAGCGTGCGGCCGAGGCGCTGCGCTTCGCGCTTGGCCAGCACCAGCAGCTGGAAGCCGGCCGTGTCGATCTCGCCGACGCGCGACAAATCGAGTTCCAGCGTCTTGCGGGCGCGCACGGCGTCGAGCAACTGGCGTTTCGCCGCGATGGCGTGGTAGATGGTGAGGTCGGCGTCCAATGCCAGGCGGCCGACTGCAGCATCGGCATCGTTATCGCTCATCGGTTTCTCCCGTGATGAGATGGCTGCGGAACTTCAGAACAGCTCGACCTTGGGGCCGCCGCCGGATCGGGGCGCGGCCGCCGCGCGGCCGCCCATCGCCTGGTCGTGGCTGTCGCGCTGCGAATCCATGACGTAGCCGCTGTAGAGCTGCTCCAGATGCTCGGCGAGCGGCGGCACGGCGGCATCGGCGTCTTCGAACTGTTCGAGGCGCGTCGCCAGCAGCTGCGTGTGGTGATCGAGGCGGCTCAGCGCGGCGACGACCTGCTCGATCTGCTGGCGCGTCACATCCTGGAACTGGACGCTGGCGAGCGCGTTCATGAACATGGCGGCGAGCTTGTGGCTGTTGTCCTTGATGGTGACGACGACGCCGGTGCCGTGGTCGATCGCATCCTTGTAGCTGTCGCCGAGTTCGCCCAGTTGCTTCGAGAAGACGTTGAGGGTGACGCGTTCCGCTTCGACGCTGTCGGACGACAGCTTGTCTTGGAATTGCGACTCGATGGAGCGGGCGACGGTCTGGATGCCCTGGTTGATCTGCGTCACCGCCTGGTCGGTGGCGGCGGAGAGCTTGCGCACTTCGTCGGCGACCACGGCGAAGCCGCGGCCGGCTTCGCCGGCGCGCGCCGCTTCGATGGCGGCATTCAGCGCCAGCAGGTTGGTCTGGCTCGAAATGCTCTTGATCAGCTGCACCAGCGAACCCAGCGACTTGGCTTCATTGACCACTTGTTCGACGCGCTGGCGGTCGGTTTCGCTGGTATTGAGGCGATCCTGGATGTAGCGGTTCAGCGTGTCGATCATGCCCTTGTTGTTGGCGATGCGGGCCTCGGAGTCCTTGATCAGTTCCTCCGATTCTTGCGACGAGGCGTCGACGAAGCTCGACAGGCTGGTGACCACTTCGTCGATGGTCTGAAGCTGGGTCGAAATGTCGAAGGCGGCCTTTTCGGTCTCGTTGACGACGGTCTCGAGCTGCTGGCGCACGACGTTGTTGAAGGTGGGCACCTGCTTGAGCTCGCCGGCGACTTCTTCGATGGTCTTGAGATAGTTGGCGGTGCGACGGCTGTCTTCGAGTTCGCGCGACGACATCCCGAGCATCGTGTCCTTGAAGAAGGCAAACGATACGAGGCGCTGGCCGATATAGGCGGCGGCGATGCCGATGATCATGCCGACGGCATCGCCCATGGGCGACGACAGTCCGATCGCCGGCAGGAAGGTCTCGTGGAAGTAGCCGTTGAAGAAATAGACCGTGATGCCGGCGCAGCCGCCGACCACCAGGAAGACCACGGTGGCGCGCCGCGTGAGCTGGCTGACGTTCATGCCGGCGCTGCCTCAGCGGACGACGAGCTTGATGGTATTGAGCAGCTCGTCCGCCGTGGCCGGCTTCACCAGCCAGCCCGAAGCGCCGGCTGCCTTGGCTTCGGCGCGTTTGCTCTGCTGCGATTCGGTGGTCAGGAACAGGATGGGCATGAACTTGTAGTTGGGCAGCTTGCGCACTTCCTTGATGAAGTCGATGCCGTTCATGCCGGGCATGTTGAGGTCAGTGATGAGCAGATCGACCTTGACGCCGCTCTTGAACTTGTTGAGGCCTTCGTTGGCGTTGCCGGCTTTCTCGACGGCGTAGCCGGCTTTGGTCAGGATGTTGGAGATGGACAGCAGGATCGTTGCCGAATCATCCACCAGCATTATGGTTTTACTCATGAGCGTAAGCTCTCCATGTTTGGTTTCTTGCCCGGGGCATGCGGGTCTGGCGTGTCCTTGAAAGTGGCAAGGATACTAGCAAATTTCCAGTATCGGCCAATTCATTTTTGCCATTTGGAGCGCTCGATTATGACGAAAGTTTGCGTGTTGAGCTGGAACATTCAATGGGGGCGCGGCGGCGATGGCCGCGTCGATCTGGCGCGCACCGCCGCGGCCGCAAAGGCCCGTCGCGCGGACGTTCTGTGTCTCCAGGAGGTCGCCGTCAATCATCCCGGCTTGCCGGGCGCGCCCAGCGGCGACCAGGCGCAATTGCTGGCGGCGATGTTCGCCGGTTACGAGGCCGTGTATGGCGTCGGCAGCGATATGACGGACGGGCAGGGCGGGCGGCGCCAGTTCGGCGAATTGATCCTGTCGCGCTGGCCCGTGCTCCAGGTCTTCCGCCATCGCCTGCCGTGGCCGGCGGACCCAGCCGTGCCGAGCATGCAGCGCGTCGCTGTCGAGGTCGTCGTCGCCGCGCCGCTCGGCCCGTTGCGCGTGGTGACGACGCACCTGGAGTATTACTCGCAGCGCCAGCGCGACGCCCAGGTCGAGGCGCTGCGCTCGCTCCATGCCGAAGGCTGGCAGCAGGCCGTCCAGCCGCGTTCGGCGGCGGAATCGGATGCGCCTTTCGCGGTGCTGCCGCGCGGCGAATTTACGGTCCTCTGCGGCGACTTCAACTTTACGCCGGCGGCGCCCGAATACGCGCGGTTGCAGGCCGCCTATGCGGGCGAGTCGGCGGCCGTGCCGCGTCTGCTGGACGCCTGGCGGCTGCTGCATCCGCGGGCGCCGCACCCGCCGACCGCGGGCTTGCAGAAGACCGGCGCCATCGCTGCGCCGGCTTGCGTCGACTTCTTCTTCGTCAGCGAGAACTTGGCGGAAAAGCTGCGGCGGATGACCGTCGATCGCAGCTCCGACGCTTCGGATCACCAGGCCATCACGCTGGAATTGGCAGCGTAGGGTGGATCGATGGTGTCCAGTATGCGGACCAAATAGGAATCATTGTTTCTATAGCGCAGTTTGATCTATCGCAAAAGTCCTAAGCATTCCCTTGCCCAGCATGGTCTTGGGCGGTCCATGCGTGCCGGCATGGAACTTGCGGTCGCAGCATCAATCGGGTCACGATGCGACCCGGCAACTGGAGGGGGACCAAATACCATGGGGAACATCAACGAAATATTCGATCTGGGCCGCAAGACCCTCGACGATGTCGAACGACGTCTCGACATGTCGCGGCGCGACTTCCTGCAATTCTGCGCCACCCTGGCCGCGACAATGGGCCTGCCGGCCGGTGCTGAGGCGGCCGTCGCCAAGGCGGTCGAATCCGCCAAGCGGCCTTCGGTCATCTGGCTGCACTTCCAGGAATGCACGGGATGTTCCGAATCCCTGCTGCGCGCCGAACACCCGACGCTCGAAAAGCTGATCCTCGACGTCATTTCGCTCGACTACCACGAGACCTTGATGGCCGCTGCCGGACGCCAGGCCGAAGATGCGCGCAAGGCGGCGATGAAGGCCAACAAGGGCAAGTACATCCTGGTCGTCGAAGGCGCGATTCCGACCAAGCAGAACGGCATCTTCTGCAAGATCGGCGGCCAGACGGCGATGGACCTGGTCAAGGAATGCGCGGCCGACGCCGCGGCGGTGATCGCGGTCGGTTCCTGCGCCTCCTGGGGCGGCATGCCCTCGACCATCTCCCCGCTCGCCGATTCGAGCCCGACGGGTTCCTCGGGCGTCGCGCAAGTGCTCGGCAAGCCGGTCGTCACCATTCCCGGCTGCCCGCCCAATCCCTACAACTTCCTGGCCACGGCCGTGCATTTCCTGACCTTCGGCAAGCTGCCCGAACTCGATGACAAGGGCCGCCCCAAGTTCGCCTACGGCCGGCTGATTCACGAGAACTGCGAGCGCCGCGCCCACTTCGACGCCGGCCGCTTTGCCATGGAATTCGGCGACGACGGCCATCGCAAGGGCTACTGTCTCTACAAGCTCGGCTGCAAGGGGCCGGAGACTTATGCCAACTGCTCGGCGATCGGCTTCGGCGACGTCGGCGAGAACAACTGGCCGGTCGGTTGCGGCCATCCCTGCATCGGCTGCAGCGAGCAGGGCGTCGGCTTCCAGAAGCCGATCCACCAGGTCGCCAAGCTGCTCAACGTCTATCCGCCGCAGCAATATCCGCGCATCGTCGAGGAGCAGGGCAAGGGTGCTTCCTTCATCTCGGCCGCGGCAGTCGCCGCCATCGCCGGTGCCGCCGCCGGCGCCGCCGTGATGATGACGCGCAATCTCGGCTTGAGCCATGCCGCGGAGGAGGCGGAGCGCGCCAAGTCAGCCGCCAAACCCGAGCAGGACAAGACGGGAGCCTGACCATGAGCACCCGTCGCGATTTCCTCAAGGGAGTCCTGGCAGGTGGTGCGGCAGCGACGGCAGCAGTCGTCGCCGAGCCCGCCATCGCCCGGGAAACCAAGTCACGGCCGCCCGAGGCTCTCGGGCTGCTCTACGATGCCACGCTGTGCGTCGGCTGCAAGGCCTGCGTCGCCGCCTGCAAGCAGGTCAACGAGAACCCGCCCGAATTCTCCACGCTCGACCACCTGTGGGACACGCCGCTCGACACCTCCGCCTACACCTTCAACATCATCAAGATGTACCGCAACGGCACGATGGAGGTGAAGGATCAGGAGAAGGACGGCTACGCCTTCATGAAGATCTCCTGCATGCACTGCGCCGATCCTTCGTGCGTTTCGGCCTGCCCGGTGACGGCGATGACCAAGGACCCGGTGACCGGCGTCGTCGGCTACGACCCCGACCGCTGCATCGGCTGCCGCTACTGCGTCGCGGCCTGTCCCTTCGGCATCCCGAAGTTCCAGTACGACTCGCCGACCGGCAAGATCGGCAAGTGCGAATTGTGCCGGCACCGCACCAAGGACGGCCACTATTCCGCCTGCGCCGAAGTCTGCCCGACCGGCGCGACGCTCTACGGCAAGACCGCCGACCTGCTGGTGGAAGCCAAGCGTCGCATGGCCTTGAAGCCCGGCAGCCTGATGAAGATTCCGCGCGGCAAGCTCGGCGGCGTCGATCAGAGCTATGAAGGACTGGTCGGCAAGTACCTGCCGCATGTCTATGGCGAGAAGGAGTACGGCGGCACGCAGGTGCTCAAGCTCTCCGGCGTGCCGTTCGAGAAAGTGGGCTTGCCCAACTTGCCGGAAGACGCCGCTGCGGCCCTGTCGGAAACCATCCAGCACACGCTCTACGGCAACCTCATCATGCCGTTCGCCGTGCTGGGAGCGATGACCTACGTGGCCAAGCGCAACGTCAAGCCTGACGATGCGCCCACCGACAAGGAGGAGGGTTGATCATGGCGAACCATCAACATGCGGCACCAGCGCCGGTCGGCGGCAGCCTGCTGAATCCGGCGACGCTGGTCTGCGGCGTACTCGTCGCCATCATGCTGGCCGTGCTGGTCGTGCGTTTCTTCTTCGGCCTGGGTGCGGTGACCAACATCAACGACGGCTATCCGTGGGGCATCTGGGTCGTGTTCGACGTCGTCATCGGCTCGGCCTTCGCCTGCGGCGGCTTCTCGGTGGCGATGCTGGTCTATATCTTCAACCGCGGCGAATACCACCCGCTGGTGCGGCCGGCGCTGCTCGGCAGCCTGTTCGGCTACACGCTGGCGGGCGCGGGGGTGCTGTTCGACCTCGGCCGCTGGTGGAACTTCTGGCACATCTTCGCACCGGGCTACATCAACCCGACGTCGGTGATGTTCGAGGTCGCGGCCTGCATCTCGCTCTACATTCTCGTCATGTGGGTCGAGTTCTCGCCGACCTTCCTCGAGAAGATGGGCAAGCACGACACGAAGAAGAAGCTCAACAAGGTGTTGTTCTTCTTCATCGCGCTGGGCACGCTGCTGCCGATGATGCACCAGTCCTCGCTCGGCACGCTGCTGGTGGTGATGGGCGTGCAGATCCATCCGCTCTGGGCGACGCCGCTGGAGCCGCTGCTGTATCTGCTGACGGCGATCACCATGGGCTACGCGGTCGTGCTGTTCGAGTCCTGCGTCGCCTCTACCGCTTACCGTCGCAAGATCGAGATGCAACTGCTGACGCCGCTGTCGAAGGTGATGCTGGGCTTCCTCGCCGCCTATCTCGTCGTGCGCATCGGCGACGTCGTGGTGCGCGGGGCGATCGTCCGCGCCTTCGCGGTGTCGCTCGAAGCGCTGATGTTCTGGCTCGAGACCGCCTGCTTCGTCGCGCCGCTGTTCCTCATCGGCACCGAGGCGAAGCGCCGCGACCCGGCCAGGCTCTTCCTTTCCGGCATCCTGCTGATGCTGGGCGGCGCGCTGCTGCGGGTCAACGGCTTCCTCATCGGCTACGAGACCGGCGACGGCTTCAACTACTTCCCGGCCCTGCCCGAGCTGATGGTAACCGTCGGCATTTTCGCCCTCGAGGTCCTCGGCTACATCATCATCACCCGCCGCTTCCCGGTCCTGCCGCGCGAAGCCGCCTCCCACTGAAGGATGGAGACAAAAAATGTCCAAGCGCGTAACGATTGATCCGATTACCCGTATCGAAGGCCACCTGCGCATCGACGTCGACGTCGATGGCGGCAAGGTCAACAAGGCCTGGTCCTCCGGCCAGATGTGGCGCGGCGTCGAGCTGATCCTGCTCGGCCGCGACCCGCGTGATGCCTGGGCCATCACCCAGCGCATCTGCGGCGTGTGCACGACCGTGCATGCGATCACCTCGGTGCGGGCGGTCGAAAACGCCCTGCAGCTCGAAGTGCCGCTGAATGCCGTGTATATCCGCAACCTGATCACGCTGGCCCATGCGGTGCATGACCACATCGTGCACTTCTACCATCTGTCCGCGCTCGACTGGGTCGACGTCACCTCGGCGCTGAAGGCCGATCCCGACAAGACCGCCAGCCTCGCCGAAAGCCTGTCTTCCTGGCACCTGAACGGCAAGTACGAGATGCGCAAGACGGCCGAGCGCCTGAAGAACTTCGTGAACGGCGGCCAGCTCGGCATCTTCTCCAACGGCTACTGGGGCCATCCGGCGATGAAGCTGTCGCCGGAAGTGAACCTGCTCGCCGTCGCCCACTACCTGCAGGCGCTGGAAGTGCAGCGCAAGGCCAACAAGATCGTCGCCATCCTCGGCAGCAAGACGCCGCACATCCAGAACGTCGCCGTCGGCGGCGTCTCCAACCCGATCGCCACCGATTCGCAGACGGTGCTCACGGTCGAGCGCCTGATGGCGATCAAGGGCTACATCGACGAGCTGGCCGACTTCGTCAAGAACGTCTACCTGGTCGACGTGGCGGCGGTTGGCGCCTTCTACCCCGAATGGACCAAGATCGGCGCCGGCGTCACCAACTACCTGTCCGTGCCCGACATGCCGCTCGACACCAAGGGCACCAAGTTCGCGCTGCCCGGCGGCTTCATCGAAGGCGGCGACCTCGGCTCGTACAAGCCCATCAGCAAGTACGGCGACGAGTACTTCGTCAAGGGCGTCGAGGAATCCGTCAAGCACTCGTGGTACGACTACTCGAAGGGCAGCCCGCTGCATCCGTACAAGGGCGAGACCACGCCGCACTACACCGATTTCAAGGACGACGCCAAGTATTCCTGGCTCAAGTCGCCGACGTTCTACGGTCGCGTCGCCCAGGTCGGTCCGCTGGCGCGCGTGCTCAACCTGCTTGCCGCCGGCCACGAGCCGACCAAGAAATACGCGACGCAAACGCTGGACACCGTATCGGCGCTGGCCAAGACCAAGGTCGGCCTCGATGCCATGCACTCGACCATCGGCCGTCACGCCGCACGGGCGGTTTCCTGCGCCGTGCAGGTGGACATGCTCGGCGACATGTGGGGCAAGCTCGTCGCCAACATCGGCAGCGGCGACACCAAGACCTACAACAAGCCGACCTTCCCGAAGGGCGAGATCATGGGCGTCGGCTTCCACGAAGCCCCGCGCGGCGCGCTGTCGCATTGGGTCGTCATCGACGACGGCAAGATCAAGAACTACCAGTGCGTCGTGCCCTCGACCTGGAACGCCTGCCCGCGCAACGAAAAGGACGAGCCGGGGCCGTACGAGGCGTCCTTGCTCCATACGCCGATCGCCGACGCCGAGAAACCCCTCGAAGTGCTGCGCACCATCCACTCGTTCGACCCGTGCATCGCTTGCGCGATTCACCTGACGGACAAGGAGAACGATGCGGCGGTGACGGTCAAAGCGGTCTAGCAGCGGGTACCATACGAGGGCCGGCGCGACGCCGGCCCTCTGTTTTTGATTTGGGCACGTCGCGCTCGACGCCGGTGCAAGGTCATCGGCGTCAGCCTCCACCGCAACTTCGTTTTGGGCCATTTTCCATGCGCGCAGTCGTTCTCGGCATCGGCAACATCATCCTCAGCGACGAAGGCATCGGCGTTCGTGCCGTCGAGGCGTTCGAACGGGCCTACCGGCTGCCGGAGAACACCATCGCCATCGACGGCGGCACCTCCAGCATGGAACTGATCGACGAACTCTCCGACCTCGATTTCCTGCTGGTCTTCGACACCATCGTCGCCGGCAAGCCGCCGGGAACGGTGATCCGGCTGGCCGGCGACGAAGTGCCGGCTTTCTTCCGCCGCAAGCTGTCGCCGCACCAGATCAGCCTTTCCGACTTGCTGGCGAGCCTCGAATTCCTCGGTTCGGCGCCGAAGGACATCGTCGTCATCGGCGTGCAGCCGGTGACGCTCGAACTGGGGCTGGAACTGACACCGCCGGTGGCGGTGCGCGTTCCGGAACTGGTGGCGATGGGGGCGGCGGAGTTCGCCGCGCGCGGCTCTCCGCTGGAAGCGGCGCCGGCCGCGGCTAACTGAGGATGCGACTTTCCTGCAGATCGACAGCGATGCGCGATTGGGCCGGCGGGGTGCCCTGCTCCGCTCCATGTCCCCCGTCGGCCGCCTGCGGCGGCCTCCTCCTCCTTTACTTGCGCGGAGCAGGGCACCCCACCGGCCCAATCGCATCGGGCCTTGGTTTTGGCTGGACCCAAGAACGACGGCCTGTGCCGCCCAGGGCGGCGGGTGGCCGACTCCGGGAGGTAAAGGAGGAGGGCCGGCGCTTTTTCGGCCCGGGGGACACGTACGGAGTCGGCCACCCGCTGCTCTGGGCGCGCGCCATCCGCTGGCGAGCAGGACGTCGCATGCGTCATGGGACGTGCAGCATCATGGAGCACTAGCACATGTGCCTCGCCGCACCTTCGAAGATCATCGAAATCCGCGACGACATGGCCGTCACCGAATGCTTCGGCCAGATCCGCGAAGTCAGCCTGATGCTGATGATGGAAGAAGTCGCGATCGGCGACTACGTGCTGATCCAGGCCGGCGGCTTCGCCTTCGAGCGCATCGATGCCGAGCGCGCTCGCGAGTCGCTGGCGCTGATGGCCGAACTGCTGGAGCAGGGCGGCGAAGCGGCCATCCGTCCCCTCGGGAGCGCCTGATGTTTCGCATCCACGAATCGAGTCCGGCCGAGGCGATCGAGGAAGCTTATTTCCGCATCCTGCGCGAGCGCATGGCCGACGTGCCCGTCCACAACCACGACCTCTCGGTCGAAGCCGTCGATTTCCAGCGCTGGCAAGGGCACTGGCTGGGCGTGCTGGTGACGTCCTGGCACATGAGCCTGATGCTGGTGCCGGGCGATATTACCGGCTGGGAATCGGTCGGCGACAACCAGCGGCGCTTCGTCAAATTTCCGGCCGGGGACTTTGCTTTTCTTGGCAGCGACGAGCCGGAGATCGGCGAGTTCCAAAGTTGCGCGCTGTTCTCGCCGATGAACAAGTTCGCCACGCAAAGCGAGGCGGTGCTGACGGCGCGCGCCTCGCTGATGGCCTTGCTGCATCCGGTCGCACCAGCACCGGCCGCCGAGGAAAAGCGGCAAGACGCGAAGACGTCCTTGTCGCGCCGCCGCTTCCTGACCCTGCGCTGATCCGAGGAAATGCCGCGATGCATGAAATGTCGATTGCCGAAGGCGTGCTGCAACTGATCGAGGAGGCGGCCAGCCGCGACGGCTTCACCCATGTGCGCACGATCTGGGTCGAGATCGGGCGGCTGTCGGGCGTCGAGCCCGAAGCGCTGGCCTTCTGCTTCGACGCCGTCACGCGGGGCAGCATCGCCGAAGGCGCGGCCTTCGAGATCGTTGCCGTGCCCGGCCGCGGCCTCTGTTACGAATGCGGCCGCGAGACCGAGCTCGAAGCGGTGTACGATGCCTGTCGCCACTGCGGCGCCGTGCCGGTGCAAGTCACCGGCGGCACCGAGATGCGCGTCAAGGAACTGGAAGTCGATTAGCGTTAGGAGAGAACAGCATGTGCACCACCTGCGGCTGCGGCGACGGCGAAACCCGGATCGAAGGCGAAGATCCCCACGGGCACGAGCATGAACACCTCCATGCGGACGGCACGCGCCATGTCCACAGCCACAGCCACGACGGCGGCGACAGCCACCATCACGCCCATGCGCACGGCCACGGCCATGCCTACATGCCGGCGCACAGCCACGCGCCGGGCATGGCGAAAGGCCGCATGGTGCAGATCGAGCAGGACATTCTCGCCAAGAACAACGCCTACGCCAGGCAGAACCGCGAGCAGTTCGCCAAGCGCGGCATTTTCGCGCTGAACCTCGTTTCCAGCCCCGGCTCGGGCAAGACGACGCTGCTGGTGAAGACCATCGAGGCGCTCGCCGGCCGCCAGCCGGTGGCGGTGATCGAGGGCGACCAGCAGACCAGCAATGATGCTGAACGCATACGCGCCACCGGCGCGCCGGCGATCCAGATCAACACCGGCAAGGGTTGCCACCTCGATGCCCACATGGTCGGCCACGCGCTGGAAAAGCTGGCGCTGGCGGACGCTTCGCTGCTGATGATCGAGAACGTCGGCAATCTCGTCTGCCCGGCCTCCTTCGATCTCGGCGAAGCGCACAAGGTCGTCATCCTCTCCGTCACCGAAGGCGAGGACAAGCCGATCAAGTACCCGGACATGTTCGCCGCCGCTTCGCTGATGCTGCTCAACAAGTGCGACCTCTTGCCGTATCTCGCCTTCGACGTGGACAGCGCCATCGCCCACGCGCGCCGCGTGAACCCCGGCATCGAAGTCATCCGCACATCGTCGACCAGCGGGGAAGGCATGGCCGAGTGGCTGGCCTGGATAGCGAGGGGCGCGGCCGCGGCGCGCGGATGATCTCGGCGCAGCGGATACGCGTCACCGGCGTCGTCCAGGGCGTCGGCTTTCGGCCCTTCGTCTGGCGGCTTGCCCGCGATCTGCGGCTATCCGGCTGGGTGCGCAACGACGCCGGCGGCGTCGACATCCTGGCCGAAGGCGATGCTGCCGATCTGGGCTGCCTGGGCCAGCGCCTGCGGCGGGAAGCGCCGCCGCTGGCGCGCATCGACGGCATCGCGGTCGTCGACGTGGCGGCCGCGGGACTTCGCGACTTCGTCATCGCCGCGAGCGGCGGCGGCAAGGTTGCGACCGCCATCGGCCACGACACCGGCGTCTGCGGCGAATGCCTGGCCGAACTCTTCGATGCCGGCAACCGCCGCTGGCGCCATGCCTTCATCACCTGCACCCACTGCGGGCCGCGCTATACGGTGACGCGCCGCCTGCCTTACGACCGGCCGCAGACCAGCCTGGCGCCGTTTCCGTTGTGCCCCGAGTGCGCGCGCGAATACGCCGCGCCGGCGGACCGCCGCTTTCATGCCGAGACCACCTGCTGCCCGCACTGCGGGCCGCACCTGGAATTGCTCGATGCCGACGGTGCGCCGGTTGCCGGCGACGCCATCGCCGCCGCCCTGGCGTTGCTGAACGCCGGCGCCATCGTCGCCGTCAAGGGGCTCGGCGGTTTCCACCTCGCCTGCGATGCGCGGCAGCCGGCCGCCGTGGCGCGCCTGCGGTTGCGCAAGGCGCGCGAAGAAAAGCCTTTCGCCGTGATGGCCGCCAACGTCGCGTCCGCCGCGGCATTGGTCGACATCGACGGCGCCGAACGCGAACGGCTGGCATCGTCCGAACGGCCGATCGTGCTGCTGCAGAAGCGCGCCGGCGCCGACGCTGCGCTGCCCGGCATCGCGCCCGGACTGGCATGGCTCGGCGTCGTGCTGCCCTACACGCCGATCCAGTGGCTGCTGTTTCACGAGGCCGCCGGCCGGCCGCAAGGCACCGCGTGGCTGGACCAGCCGCAGGACTTGCTGCTGGTGATGACCAGCGCCAATCCCGGCGGCGAGCCGCTGGTGATCGACAACGTCGAAGCGCGCCAACGCCTGGCGGGCATCGCCGATGCCTTCCTGCGGCATGACCGCGAGATCGTCGTGCGCTGCGACGACAGCGTCGTGCGCAGCGCCGCCGGCGGCTTCCAGGCCATTCGCCGGGCGCGGGCGTTCACGCCGCGCGCCATTCGCTTGACGCGCGCCGGGCCGGGCGTGCTGGCGCTCGGCGGCTGGTACAAGAACACCGTCTGCGTCACGCGCGGCCTCGAGGCGTTCGTTTCGCAGCACATCGGCGACCTCGACAATGCGGCGACTTGCGGTTTCCTCGAGGAGGCCGTCGCCCACCTGCTGCAGATCCTCGACGTCGAGCCGGCCGTCGTCGCCCACGACCTGCATCCGGATTTCCATTCGACGCGGCTGGCGGCGCGCATCGCCGCCGCACGCGATATTCCGCTCATCGGCGTGCAGCACCACCACGCCCACATCGCCGCCGTGCTGGCCGAACATCGGGCGGAAGAGGCCGCGCTCGGCCTGGCGCTCGACGGCGTCGGCCTGGGCACGGACGGCGGCGCCTGGGGCGGCGAACTGCTGCGCGTCGACGGCGCCGCTTGCCGCCGCCTCGGGCATCTGCCGCTGCTGCCGCTGCCCGGCGGCGACCGCGCGGCGCGCGAGCCCTGGCGCATGGCCGCCGCGGCGCTGCATCTGCTCGGCCGCGGCGAGGAAATCGCCACCCGTTTCGCCGACCAGCCGGGCGCCGCCACCATCGCCAAGATGCTGGCGCAGCGCGTGAATTGCCCGCCGACATCGAGCGCGGGCCGCTGGTTCGACGCCGCCGCCGGCTTGCTCGGCGTGCGCCCGGTCATGGCCTTCGAAGGCCAGGCGGCGATGCTGCTGGAAGGGCTGGCGAGCGCTCATGGCGCGGCGGCGCCGCTGCCGGGCCCATCGTGCGTCGGCGGCGACGGCACGCCCGATCTGCTGCCGCTGCTGGCGGCGATGGCGGATGCCGCCGATGTCGGCGCGGCGGCGGCGCAGTTCCATGCGACGCTGGCGCGATTGCTGGCGCAGTGGGTGATCGAAGCCGCCGAACGTGAGATGATTCGCACCGTCGCCCTGGGCGGCGGCTGCTTCCTCAACCGCATCCTCGCTGCCGATCTGCGGGAGAAATTGCAGCATGCCGGCTTGACGGTTCTGGAGGCGCGCGAAGTGCCGCCCAACGATGGCGGCCTGGCCCTGGGCCAGGCGTGGATTGCGCAAAGGAGTATTTAGCATGTGCTTGGCCATCCCGGCCCGCGTGGTCGAGATTTCGGACGGCGACAACGCCGTCGTCGACCTGGGCGGCGTGAAGAAGGACATCTCGCTGGCACTGGTCGAGGGTGTCGGCATCGGCGATTACGTGATCGTGCATGTCGGCTACGCGCTCAACAAGCTTGATCCCGAGGAAGCGGCGAAGACCCTGGCCCTGTTTGCGGAAATGGGCGCCACGCTGCCATGACCATCGCCACCGACGATTTCCGGCGCCGCATCGGCGCCCTGGTGTCGGCGCTGGGCCTGCTGCAACGCTCGCAGCCGGACAGCGTCGGCTACGCCGAATTCCGCGGCAAGCTCGAGAAATGCGTGCGCCTGGTGCTGGCCACCGCCGACGGGCTGCTGCGCCAACTGCCGTCCATCGGCGATGCCGGCGACGCGGCGGCGGCATTGCCGGCGTCTGAAGTGCTGCGCCAAGCGCACGAGCACGGCGTGCTGAGCGCGGCAGAAAGCACGCGCTGGTGCGGCTATTTCGAGCGCCTGCTGCCCGGCGACGGCGCCGTCTATGGCGAGGAGACGCTGGATCGGCTGCGCGCTTTCCTGCTCGACGCCCGCAGTCTCGAAGCGACGTTGCGCCGCACGTGACATGAAATACGTAGACGAATTCCGCGACGGCAAGCTCGCCCGGGTCCTGGCTGCGGCCATCGCGCGCGAGGCCGACGCCGCGCGCAGCTACAGCTTCATGGAGTTCTGCGGCGGCCACACCCACGCCATTTCGCGCTACGGCGTCGCCGACCTGCTGCCGGCCAACGTGCGCATGGTGCATGGCCCCGGCTGTCCGGTCTGCGTGCTGCCGATCGGCCGCGTCGACATGGCCATCGAACTGGCGCTCGACCATGGCGTCATCCTGTGCACCTACGGCGACACGCTGCGCGTGCCGGCCTCGCACGGCCTATCGCTGATGAAGGCGAAGGCCGGCGTCGGTGCGGCGAGCGACAAGCGCCGCGGCGACATCCGCATGGTCTATTCGAGCGCCGATGCCGTGCGCATCGCGCAGGAAAATCCCGGCAAGGAGGTCGTCTTCCTCGCCATCGGCTTCGAGACGACGACGCCGCCGACGGCCGTCGCCATCAAGCAGGCGAGCGCGCTCGGTCTCGCAAACTTCAGCGTCCTCTGCTGCCACGTGCTGACGCCGGCGGCGATCAGCAACATCCTCGAATCGCCGGAAGTGCGCAAGTACGGCACCGTGCCGCTCGACGGCTTCATCGGCCCGGCCCACGTGTCGACGGTGATCGGCAGCCGGCCTTACGAATTCTTCGCCGAGGAATACCGGAAGCCCGTCGTCATCGCCGGTTTCGAGCCGCTCGACGTCATGCAGGCGATCCTCATGCTGGTGCGCCAGGTCAATGAAGGCCGCGCCGTCGTCGAGAACGAATTCACGCGCGCCGTGACGCGCGACGGCAACCTCAAGGCGCAGGACCTGGTCGCGGAAACCTTCGAGCTGCGGCGCGAGTTCGAGTGGCGCGGCCTCGGCCTGGTGCCCTATTCGGCCTTGAAGATTCGTGCGCATTACGCCGCCTTCGATGCCGAGACGCGCTTTCCGCTCCGCTACCGCAGCGTCGACGACAACCGCGCCTGCGAGTGCGGCGCCATCCTGCGCGGCGTGAAAAGGCCGCAGGACTGCAAGCTGTTCGGCACCGTGTGCACGCCCGACAACCCCATCGGCTCGTGCATGGTTTCGTCGGAAGGGGCGTGCGCGGCGCATTACTCGTATGGCCGGTTCCGCGTCCAGGAGGGCGACGGCCGGTGAGTGAACGCGACGACTGCGCGCAGGCACTGGACGCGTACCGCGAGCGCTTCGGGCGCCTGCTCGAGATCCAGCGCCGCGTCAGCCAGGAACACAACCTGGCGCGGCTGCCGGGACTGGTCATGCGCGAAGTGACGGAACTCCTCGCCGCCGACCGCAGCACGCTGTTCCTGTTCGACCGCCAGACCATGGCCTTGCGGGCCTGCTTCGCTGAAGGCATGAGCGGCAAGGCCATCGTCGTGCCGCTGCGCATGGGCGTCATCGGCACCGCCATCCTGCAGCGGCAGACCATCAATCTCATCGACGCCTGTCAGCATCCCTATTTCAACGACGAAATCGATGCGCAGTCGGGCTACCACACGGAAAGCCTGCTGGTGGTGCCGATAGCCGGCGCCGACGGCCAAGTGCTCGGCGGCATCGAGCTGCTCAATACGCCGCGGGGACGCTTCTCGCTCGCCGACGAGCAGGTCGTCAAGGCCTCCGCGCAGCGCCTGGCGGCCCTGGACGACATCGACGCGGCGGCGGCCGAGCGCGAAATTGCGCGGCTGCGCGCGCAGCTCGAATTCGACCGCGGCACGATCTTCAAGGTCGATGCGGCGGCGGGGCAACTCTTCGCCGTGCATGCCGAAGGTGCCGACAGCGCCCGCATGTCCCTCAACATGAAGCTCGGCATCGCCGGCCTGGTGGCGCTGACCGGCGAGCCGCTGCTGATCCAGGACACCCAGGGCGATTCGCGCTTCGATGCGTCCTTCGATCGCCGCACCGGCTACCACACGCGCAACATCCTGTGCGTGCCGCTGCGCGACGGCAGCGACGAGGCGCTCGGCGTCATCCAGGTCATCAATTGCGTAAACGGCGGCTTCACCGCGGAGGACCTGGCGCTGCTCACCAGCGTCGCCGGCGTCGTCGCCATCGCCATCGACAACGCGCACCTGTTCCACGACAGCGATCGCCAGTTCCACAGCCTGCTCGAAACGCTGGCGGCCTCGATCGACGCCCGCGACACCCTGACGGCCGGCCATTCCAAACGCGTCGCGCAGATCGCGCTGGGCATCGCCCGCGAACTCGGCTTCGCCGAGAGCGAGCTCGACGTGCTCGAAGTCTCGGCGCTGCTGCACGACTACGGCAAGATCGGCATCGACGACGCCGTGCTGAAAAAGGTGGGCAAGCTCGACGCCGACGAGTTTGCGCACATGAAGCAACACGCCGCATTGACCTACGATATCCTCGAAAAAATCAAGTTCTCGCGCAAATACCGCAACGTGCCGCTGATCGCCTCGTCGCATCACGAATCGCTCGACGGCAAGGGCTATCCGCACGGTTACGCAACCCAGGAAATTCCCTTCATGGCAAAACTGCTCACGGTCGCCGACGTCTTCGAGGCGCTCACCGCCGACCGCCATTACCGCAAAGGCATGTCCCTCGAACAGGCTTACGCCATCCTCGACGACGGCATCGGGCAGAAGTTCGACGGCCGCGTCGTCGCCGCGCTCCGGCAGCATCTCGACAAGGGCGGGCTCGACGCCCTCGGCCTGGCATGAGCGCCGTGCGTCCCGACTACGTGCGGCCGCTCGATCTCAAGCACGGCCGCGTCGACATGACCCACGGTTCCGGTGGCCGCGCCATGGCGCAGCTGATCGAGGAACTGTTCGCCCGCCATTTCGACAACGAATTCCTGCGCCAGGGCAACGACGGCGCCACCCTGCCGCTGCCGGCCGGCGGCCGCCTGGTGATGGCCTGCGACGGCCACGTCGTCTCGCCGCTGTTCTTCCCCGGCGGCGATATCGGCTGCCTGTGCGTGCATGGCACCATCAACGATGTCGCCGTCATGGGCGCAAAGCCGCTGTGGCTGGCGGCGAGCTTCATCCTCGAAGAAGGTTTCCCGCTCGCCGACCTCGACCGCATCGTCGCCTCAATGGCGCGCGCGGCGACCGAGGCCGGCGTGCTCGTGGTCACCGGCGACACCAAGGTCGTCGAGCAGGGCAAGGCCGACGGCGTCTTCATTGCCACCACCGGCGTCGGCGTCGTGCCTGAAGGCGTGCAACTGTCTGGCGAGCGGGCGCGGCCCGGCGACGCCATCCTGCTCTCCGGCACGCTCGGCGACCACGGCATGGCGATCATGGCGCAGCGCGAGAACCTCGGCTTTTCCTCGGCCATCGTCTCCGACACCGCCGCGCTGCATGGCCTGATCGCCGCGATGCTCGCCACCGGCGCCGACATCCGCGTGCTGCGCGACCCGACGCGCGGCGGGCTGGCGACGACGCTCAACGAAATCGCGCGCCAGTCGAAGGCCGGCATGATGCTCGACGAGGCAATGATCCCGGTGAACCCGGAAGTGGCCGCCGCCTGCGAGTTCCTCGGCCTCGATCCGCTCTACGTCGCCAACGAAGGCAAGCTCGTCGCCATCGTCGCCGAATGCGATGCCGAGCGCGTGCTTTCGGCCATGCGCGAACATCCGCAAGGCGCGCGTGCGGCGCGCATCGGCACCGTGCTGGAGGATGCGCACCACTTCGTGCAAATGACGACGGGATTCGGCGGGCGGCGCATCGTCGACTGGCTGACCGGGGAACAACTGCCGCGGATATGCTGAAGATGGATACGATGTTTGCATTCCCGACCCCGCTGCGCGATCGGGCCGGCGGGGCGCCCGAAGCTCGGCGCGTGATCGGGCTGGTGGGGTGCCCTGCTCCGCTCCATGTCCCCCGTCGGCGGCCGGCGGCCGCCTCCTCCTCCTTTACTTACGCGGAGCAGGGCACCCCACCAGCCCGATCCGGAACCACCGTGCGGCCTTTAAGCAGCTCAAGACATGCACCGAGGGTTACGGCCACGGAGGGCGGGTGTCCGATTCCCGCAAGTAAAGGAGGAGGGCCGGCGCTTTTCCGGTCCGGGGGACATGGAGGGAATCGGACACCCGTCGTCCGTGGCGCACCCAAGCCCCCGATTCGCTGGTCCAACGCTGCAGCGCCAAGCGCAACGGAATCCTGACATGCGCATTCTGTTCCTCACCCACGGCTACAACAGCCTGACGCAGCGCCTGCACGGCGAGCTCGCGGCACGCGGCCACGACGTGGCGGTCGAGTTCGACATCGCCGACAGCGTCGCCGAAGAGGCGGTCGCGCTGTTCCGCCCCGACCTGATCGTCGCGCCCTATCTGCGCCGCGCCATACCCGAAGCGATCTGGCGCCAACATGTCTGCCTCGTCGTGCATCCCGGCATCGTCGGCGACCGCGGGCCGTCGGCGCTCGATTGGGCGATCATGGACGGCGAGCGCGAGTGGGGCGTCACCGTGCTGCAGGCCGAAGCCGAAATGGATGCCGGGCCGATCTGGGCCAGCGCGGTCTTTCCGCTGCGGCGCGCCAAGAAGTCCAGCATCTACCGCAACGAAGTCACCGAAGCGGCGTGCCGCGCGGTGCTCGAAGCCGTCGACAAGTTCGCCGCGGCCGACGCCGCGCCGACGCCGCTGGCGGCGGCCGGCGGACGCGGGCGCCTGCGTCCGCTGATCCGCCAGGCCGATCGCCGCATCGACTGGCAGCGCGACGACACGGCGACCGTGCTGCGCAAACTCGACGCCGCCGACGGCTTTCCCGGCGTCGCCGACGAATTGTTCGGCGAACCCTGCCATCTCTTCGACGCCTGGCCCGAGGCCCGGCTCAAGGGCGTGCCGGGAACGCTGATCGCGCGGCGCGAGACGGCGCTGGCGCGGGCGACCGCCGACGGCGCGGTGTGGCTCGGCCACATTAAACGTGGGCGCCCGGACGACATCAAGCTGCCGGCGACGCTGGCCTTTCCGGCGCAGGCAGCGGCGATCGCCGCGGCGCCGCTGGCCGGCTGGCAGGCGGCCGGTTATGACACCTGGCAGGACATCCGCTACGAGGAAGCCGGCGGCGTCGGCTTCCTGCATTTCGAGTTCTACAACGGCGCGATGGGCACGTACCACTGCGAGCGCTTGCGGGCGGCCTTCGCCTGGGCGGCGTCGCGGCCGACGCGCGTGATCGTGCTGATGGGCGGCACCGACTTCTGGTCCAACGGCATTCATCTGAACCTGATCGAGCATGCCGCCAGCCCCGCCGACGAATCGTGGGCCAACATCAACGCCATCGACGACCTCGCCGAAGCGATCCTGCGCTGCGACTCGCACCTGACGGTCGCGGCGATGCAGGGCAATGCCGGCGCCGGCGGCTGTTTCCTCGCCCGCGCTGCCGATGCGGTGTGGGCGCGCGACGGCGTGACGCTCAATCCGCACTACAAGAACATGGGCAACCTCTACGGTTCCGAGTTCTGGACTTACCTGCTGCCGCCGCGCGTCGGCAGCGCAGGCGCGCAGCGCATCATGCAGCGCCGCCTGCCGATGACGGCGCCGGAGGCGGTCGCCAGCGGTTTCTACGACGCCTGCCTTGCCGCCGATCCCGCCGCCTTCCGCGTCGACGTCGCGCGCCGCGCCGCCGAACTCGCGGCCGCGCCCGATTTCGCGGCGCGCATCGTGGCCAAAGCCGACAAGCGCCGCAGCGACGAGGCGGCCAAGCCGCTGGCCGTCTATCGCGCCGAGGAACTGGCGCAGATGAAGCGCAATTTCTACGGCTTCGACCCGAGCTATCACGTCGCGCGCTGGCACTTCGTCAGGAAGTCGCTGCCGTCGTGGACGCCGCGCCACCTGGCCAAGCACCGCGAGCTGGACTGGGCGGCATGAGCGTCGCCGTCCCCAGCGTCCTCGTCGTCGACGACGAAGTGCGTTCGCAGGAAGCCTTGCGGCGCACGCTGGATGAGGAGTTCATCGTCTTCACGGCCGGCAGCGCCGACGAAGCGCTGCAGGTGATGAAGGCCGAGTTCGTGCAGATCATCCTTTGCGACCAGCGCATGCCGGGCACCTCCGGCGTCGAGTTCCTGCGCCAGGTGCGCGCGCAGTGGCCCGACACCATCCGCATCATCCTCTCGGGCTACACCGAGACCGAGGACATCATCGCCGGCATCAACGAGGCCGGCATCTGGCAATACCTGCTCAAGCCCTGGCATCCCGAGCAGCTGCTGCTGACGCTGAAGGGCGCCGCCGGGCTGTGGCGCCTGCAGCAGGACAACCAGCGCCTCTCCCTGGAACTGCGCGAGAGTCCGGCGCAGATCCAGGCGCGCGTCGCGGCGAAGCGTTCCGAGGCGAAAGCGCGCGCCGGCTTCGAGCGCCTGACGCGCGCCGCCGACAGCCCGTTGAACGCGCTGTGCCACCAGGCGCAGAAAGTCGCGCCGCACGACCTCGCCATCCTCATCACCGGCGAATCGGGCACCGGCAAGGAACTGCTGGCGCGGGCGATCCACTATGCGAGCAATCGCGCCGAGCGCGCCTTCGTCGTCGAGAACTGCGGCGCGCTGCCCGACCAGCTGCTCGAAGCCGAGCTCTTCGGCCACAAGCGCGGCGCCTTCACCGGCGCCTACGAGGACCGCATCGGCTTGTTCCAGCAGGCGGACGGCGGCACCATTTTCCTCGACGAGATCGGCGAGACTTCGCCGGCTTTCCAGGTCAAGCTGCTGCGCGCGCTGCAGGAAGGCGAGATCCGCCCGGTCGGCAGCCCGCGCTCCGTGTCGGTGAACGTGCGCGTCATCGCCGCCACCAACCGCAAGCTCGAAGACGAGATGCGCGCCGGGCGCTTCCGCGAAGACCTCTACTACCGGCTCGCCGGCATGACGCTGCACATGCCGGCGCTGCGCGAGCGGACCATGGACATCGTTCCCATCGCCGCCGGCCTGCTCGACCGCGTGCAGGCCGGCAGCCGCCGCCGCGTCAAGGGCTTCAGCCCGGAGGCGCTGGCCTGCATCGGCGCCTATCGCTGGCCGGGCAACGTGCGCGAACTGCAGAATGAAATCCAGCGCATGCTCGCCCTCGGCGAAGGCGACTGGCTCGGCGCCGAACTGCTCAGCCCGCGCGTGCTGCGCGCCGCCGCGGAGGACGGCCAGGAGCGCGAACTTCAACTGCTGGCGGGGCTCGACGGCAGTCTCAAGGAGCGCATCGAGCAGCTCGAAGCGCGCCTCATCAAGGAAGTGCTGGTGCGCCACCGCTGGAACAAGACGCGCACCGCCGAAGAACTCGGCCTGTCGCGCGTCGGGCTGCGGCAGAAATTGGCGCGGTACGGCATGGAGAAGGCATGAAGGTTCTCTGGCTCCAGTCCGGCGGCTGCGGCGGCTGCACGATGTCGTGGCTCGGCAGCGAGATCGCGCCGCTGTTCGCGCTGCTCGCCGACGAAGGCATCGAAATGGTCTGGCATCCGAGCCTGTCCGAGGCCTGCGCCGAGGAAGCCCTGGCGATCATCGCCGAATGCGCCGGCGGCACGCGCGCCTTCGACGTGCTGTGCATCGAAGGCGCCTTGCTGCGCGGCCCGCAAGGCAGCGGACGCTTCCACCTGATGGCGGGCAGCGGCGCGCCGATGACCGAATGGGTGAAGCTGCTGGCGGCGCAGGCCAAGCACGTCGTCGCCGTCGGCAGCTGCGCGGCGTTCGGCGGCGTCGTCTCCGCCGGCAGCAATCCGGCCGACGCCTGCGGCCTGCAGTACGAGGCCGACGTTGCCGGCGGCCTGCTGGGGCCGGATTTCCGCGCCGCCGCCGGCCTGCCGGTGATCGACATCGCCGGCTGTCCGCCGCATCCCGACTGGATCAGCGAGACCCTGATCGCGCTCGCCCGCGGCACGCTGAACCGCGAGGGCCTCGACGAGTTCGCGCGGCCGCGCTTCTTCGCCGACCAGCTGGTGCATCACGCCTGCCCGCGCAACGAGTACTACGAGTTCAAGGCCAGCGCCGCCAAGCCTTCCGACCAGGGCTGCCTGATGGAACATCTCGGCTGCAAAGGCACGCAGGCGCATGCCGACTGCAACCTGCGCCTGTGGAACGGCTCCGGCTCCTGCCTGCGCGGCGGCTTTTCCTGCGTGCGCTGCACCGAGCCGGGCTTCGAGGAGCCCGGCCATGCCTTCGCCGTGACGCCGAAAGTCGCGGGCATTCCCATCGGCCTGCCGGC
>JAQTNK010000050.1 GCA_028713915.1 Rhodocyclaceae bacterium
CCCTGGATCACCCATGCCTGGCTGACGCTGAGCAGGTTGCTGTAGATCATGTAGGTCAAGAGCGCAAAGATCAGGTTGTTGGTGCGCCCGGCGCGCGGATTGACGAACGACAGCGGGATCGCCAGCAATGCCAGGTTCAAGGCCGCCAGCGGAATGCCCAGCCGCCACAGCAATTCGCCGAGGTTGGGCGGCGTCGGGTCGAGCACCAACTCCCACACCGGCAGATTCTTCGCCGTTTCCTCGATGCCGCTCATCTCTTTCGTTTCCGTGCGCACGGCATAGCGCTCGAACTCCATGACCCGGTATTCGGGCGTGCCGGCGGTGCCTTCGTAGCGCCGGCCGCGGTCGAGAACCAGGAAGCGGTCGCCGTTGGGCATGGTCTCGTTATGTCCGGAAGCGGCCGCCATGACGCCCAGGCGGCCATGCTGGACGGAACTGATGAAGACGTTGCGAACATGGCTGGCGTCGCCGGCGACCTGCTCGACGAAAAAGACGCGGTCCGCCACGGCCGATTCGTTGAATGCGCCGGGCGACACGTGCGCGGCGTCGTCGCGCTGATCCATGCGCTTGCGGTATTCCGCACTCTTGGTCAGCGCCCACGGCGACAGGAAGATCGACAGCGCGGCAATCGCCCCGACCAGCGGCAGCGAGAATTTCAGCACCGGCCTGACCCAGGCCGTCAGCGACAGCCCGGCCGAAAACCAGACCACCATTTCCGAATCGCGATAGGCTCGCGACAGAGTCAGCAAAATGGCAATGAACGAGGTCAGCGACAGGACGACCGGCAGGTAGTTGATGGCGGCGAATCCCAACAGCGCCACGACCGACTCCGAGGCTATCTTGCCCCCCGCGGCCTGGCCGAGGAGGCGGATCAGCTGGGTCGTCAGCAACACGGCGAAAAGTGCCACAAAAACAGCGACAGCCGTCTGGGTAAACTCCCGCAGGGCGGCGCGATGGAAGATCATCGATGTTTTGACTTTTGCCGAAAGGTTTGGGGATAATCGTGCAAACCAACGCCAGCCGCAAAAAACAGGCTTTCCCCAATTCGATACGAAGGAGCAGCGCGTGGAATTTAGCATAAAAAGCGGTAGCCCGGAAAAACAGCGCAGCGCCTGCGTCGTCGTCGGCGTGTTCGAGCCGCGCAAACTATCGATGCCCGCCGAGGTCGTCGACAAGGCTGCCAGCGGCTACCTCGGCGACCTCCTGCGCCGCGGCGACATGGAAGGCAAGGCCGGCTCCACCCTGCTGCTGCACAACGTTCCCGGCACCGAAGCGGATCGCGTCCTGCTCATTGGCCTCGGCAAGGAAAAAGAGTTCCGCGAAAAGGAATATCGCAGCGCCGTCGCCACGGCAGTGCGGACGCTCAACGAAACCGGCGGCTTCGACGGCACCATCTACCTCACGGAACTCGCCGTCAAGAAGCGCGATGTCGCCTGGCGCGTCAGGCAGGCGGCGATGGTGGCACTGGAAACCCTTTATCGCTTCGACCAGATGAAGTCGAAGAAGGATGAAGTGCGCCGTCCCTTGCGCAAGCTCACCTTCTGCGTCGAGCGCCGCAACGAACTGGAAACCGCCGAACGCGCGCTGGCCGAAGGCGAAGCCATCGCCGCCGGCATCGCCATGACCAAGAACCTCGCCAACCTGCCCGCCAACATCTGTACGCCGACCTATCTCGCCGAACAGGCGCAGGCGCTGGCCGCCGAATACGGGCTCGGCATCGAGGTGCTGGAACGCGCCGACATGGAAAAGCTCGGCATGAACACCCTGCTCTCCGTCGCCCGGGGCTCCCATCAGCCGCCGAAATTCATCATCCTCAAGTATGCCGGCGGCATGCCTGACGACAAGCCCGTCGTCCTCGTCGGCAAGGGCATCACGTTCGATACCGGCGGCATTTCATTGAAGCCGGCGCCGGAAATGGACGAGATGAAGTACGACATGTCGGGCGCGGCCAGCGTGTTCGGCACCATGAAAGCGGCGGCGCAAATGAAGCTGCCGCTGAACCTCGTCGTCGTCGTGCCGACCACCGAGAACATGCCCGGCGGCGGCGCTTCCCGGCCCGGCGACATCGTCGCGTCGATGTCCGGGCAGACCATCGAAATCCTCAACACCGACGCCGAAGGCCGCCTGATCCTGTGTGACGCGCTCACCTACGTCGAGCGCCTCGAGCCCGCCTGCGTCGTCGATGTCGCCACGCTTACCGGCGCCTGCGTCATCGCGCTCGGCCACGTCGTCACCGGCCTGCTCGCCAACCACGACGGCCTGGCGCGCGAACTGCTCGATGCCGGCCAGGAAGCCTACGACCGCGCCTGGCAACTGCCGCTGTGGGAGGACTACCAGGAACAGCTGCAGAGCAATTTCGCCGACATGGCCAACATCGGCGGGCGTCCCGCCGGGACCATCACGGCCGCCTGCTTCCTCTCGCGCTTCGCCAAGAAGTTCGACTGGGCGCACCTCGACATCGCCGGCACCGCCTGGAAGTCCGGCAAGGAAAAGGGCGCCACCGGACGGCCGGTGCCGCAGCTCACCCATTTCCTCATGGCCCGCGCGGCCGCGAAGGCGTGACCCGCATCCGCTTCTACTCGAACGCGGACGATCGCGTGCAAGCCGCGGCGGCGTGGCTTGCGGCATCCTGGCGCCAGCACCCGGTCCTGGTCTTCGCTCCCGACGCCGAACTCGCCGAACGCCTCGACCGGGCATTATGGACAACGCCGGCGATCGGTTTCCTGCCCCATTGCCGCGCCGCTTCCCCGCTCGCCGCCGAGACGCCGGTACTGATCACCGACAGTCTCGAGACGCTGCCCCAGGATCGCTGCCTGCTCAATCTTTCCCACGACGTCCCGCCCGGCTTCTCGCGCTTCGAGGAACTGGTCGAGATCGTCAGCACGGCCGACGGCGATCGCCTGCCGGCGCGCGAGCGCTACCGCTTCTATCGCGAACGCGGTTACGCGGTGGAGAATCGCACGGTCGCGGACGGCTTTTGACATGGCCGATGACGACGATCTGCTGGAAAAAGCCGATGCGCTGATGCGCCGGCACCGCGTCTTCGTCGCCGGCGCCGCTGCCGCGCGCGACGACGGCGGCGACGACGACGTGCCGCTGCTCACCGAAATCGTTGCTGCCGATGCCTTGCCGGAAGCCGCCGTCGCGACGACCGTCGACATCGCCGCATGGCGCAGCGCCCTGGCCCTGGAAATGGAACACTGGCTCGACGAGGATCTGCCGCAGCACGTGCAGCGCGTGCTCGACGGCATCACCGACCAGTTGATCATCCAGCTTTCGCTCAAGGCTCGCGCCGAGTTGCTGCCCCGGTTGCAGGCGATTCTCGCGGCGGCGCCGGCCCCTGCCGCGCCCGAGCCCGCCGACGATTGACGATGGCGCCGCGGGTATAATCCGCCGTTTCGCGCCGCCGCCCGGCGCACCCTTTCCCGGCATTTCAAAATGGAACTCGCAAAAAGCTTCGACCCCGCCGACATCGAGCGGCGCCGCTATCCCGAGTGGGAGCAGCGCGGCTATTTCAAGGCCGGCCTCGACACGACGAAGGACGACAACTTCTGCATCCTGCTGCCGCCGCCCAACGTCACGGGCACGCTGCACATGGGCCACGGCTTCAACCAGACGCTGATGGATGCGCTGACGCGCTACCACCGCATGCGCGGCGCCAACACGCTGTGGCAACCGGGTACCGATCATGCCGGCATCGCCACGCAGATCGTCGTCGAACGCCAACTCGACGCGCAGGGCATTTCGCGCCATGAGCTGGGCCGCGAGAAATTCCTCGAAAAAGTCTGGGAATGGAAGGAGTACTCGGGCAACACCATCACCAAGCAGATGCGGCGCCTGGGCACGTCGCCGGACTGGACGCGCGAGCGCTTCACGATGGATCCGGGCTTGTCCAAGATCGTCACCGAAACCTTCGTGCGCCTGCACAAGGAAGGCCTCATCTATCGCGGCAAGCGGCTCGTGAACTGGGACCCGAAGCTGTTGACCGCCGTTTCCGACCTCGAAGTCGTCAGCGTCGAAGAAGACGGCTTCATGTGGGAAATCCGCTATCCGTTCGTCGACGGCGACGGCGGCCTGGTCGTGGCGACGACGCGCCCGGAAACCATGCTCGGCGACGTCGCCGTCGCGGTCAATCCGGAAGACGAGCGCTACCGGCACCTGGTCGGCAAACAGGTGCAGCTGCCGCTCACCGGCCGCAGCATTCCCATCATCGCCGACGCCTACGTCGACCGCGAGTTCGGCACCGGCTGCGTCAAGATCACGCCGGCCCACGACTTCAACGACTGGCAGGTCGGCCATCGCCATGGCCTGGCGCCGATCAGCATTTTCACGCTCGACGCCCGCATCAACGAGCACGGCCCGGAGGCATACCGCGGCATGGACCGCTACGACGCCCGCCGCGTCATCGTTGCCGACCTCGTGGAAGAAGGCCTGCTGGTATCGGTCAAGCCCCACAAGCTGATGGTGCCGCGCGGCGATCGCACCAATGCCGTCATCGAGCCGATGCTTACCGACCAGTGGTTCGTCGCCATGAGCAAGCCCGGCGCGGACGGCACCAGCATCGCCGGCAAGGCGCTCGAGTGCGTCGCTTCCGGCGAAATCAAGTTCGTTCCCGAGAACTGGGTCAACACCTACAACCAGTGGCTCAACAACATCCAGGACTGGTGCATCTCGCGCCAGCTCTGGTGGGGCCACCAGATCCCGGCGTGGTATGCCGACGACGGCCGCATCTACGTCGCCCACGACGAGGCCGAAGCCTATGTCCAGGCGCGGCAGGACGGCTACGACGGCGGCTTGACGCGCGACGCCGACGTGCTCGACACCTGGTATTCGTCGGCCCTGTGGCCTTTCTCGACGCTCGACTGGACGTCCGAGTGGCCGGCCAAGTCGAACCCGGCGCTCGATCTCTATCTCCCGTCGACGGTGCTGGTGACCGGCTTCGACATCATCTTCTTCTGGGTCGCGCGCATGGTCATGATGACCAAGCATCTCACCGGCAAGATTCCCTTCAAGCACGTCTATGTGCACGGCCTGATCCGCGACGCCGAAGGCCAGAAGATGAGCAAGTCCAAGGGCAACGTCCTCGACCCGATCGATCTCATCGACGGCATCGCCGTGGACGCGCTCGTGCAGAAGCGCACCACCGGCCTCATGAATCCGAAGCAGGCCGAGCAGATCGAGAAGCGCACGCGCAAGGAATATCCCAACGGCATTCCCGGTTTCGGCACCGACGCGCTGCGCTTCACCTTCGCCTCGCTCGCCAGTCCCGGCCGCGACATCAAGTTCGACATGCAGCGCTGCGAGGGCTACCGCAATTTCTGCAACAAGCTGTGGAACGCCACGCGCTTCGTGCTGATGAACTGCGAAGGCAAGGATTGCGGGCTCGACAAGCACGACGGCGACGCCTGCCGCGGCGATTATCTCGACTTTTCAATGGCCGACCGCTGGATCGTCAGCCTGCTCCAGCGCGTCGAGGACGAAGTGGCGAAGCACTATGCCGACTACCGCTTCGACTTGCTGGCGAAGGCGATCTACGAATTCGTCTGGGACGAATACTGCGACTGGTACGTCGAACTGGCCAAGGTGCAGATCCAGAAAGGCAGCGAGGCGCAAGCGCGCGCCACGCGCCGCACGCTGGTGCGCGTGCTCGAAACGACGTTGCGCCTCGCCCACCCGCTGATCCCCTTCATCACCGAAGAATTGTGGCAGAAGGCCGCGCCGGTGGCCGGCCGCAGCGGCGCGAGCATCATGCTGCAAGCCTATCCGCAGGCGGACCTCGGCCGTTGCGACGAGAAGGCCGAAGCCTGGGTGGCGACGCTCAAGCTCATGGTCAACGCCTGCCGCAGCCTGCGCGGCGAAATGAATCTCTCGCCGGCGCAAAAGGTGCCGCTCGCGGCGGCAGGCGACCCGACGACGGTCGAGGCTTACGCGCCCTATCTCGCCGCGCTGGCGAAGCTGACGGAAGTCACGGCCACGGGCGACGCGCTGCCGGACTCCGAGGCGCCCGTGCAGATGGTCGGCGACTTCCGCCTGATGCTGAAAATCGAGATCGACGTCGCCGCCGAAAAGGAACGCCTCGCCAAGGAAATCGCCCGCATCGAAGGCGAGATCGCCAAAGCCGAGAAGAAGCTGACCACCGAAAGCTTCGTCGCCCGCGCGCCCGCCGCGGTCGTCGCGCAGGAGCGCGAAAGGCTCGCGACGTTCAAGGCCTTGCTCGAGAAGCAGACGGCACAGGCGGCGCGCCTCGGCTGAGCGGCCGCAACGCGTGAAATCCAAGGCGACGGCGGCAGCCGCCGCTACTTGGAGCGTTTCGCGCCTGACTTCAGCCAATGGCGCGCAAGCCGCTTGCCTTCGGCAATTTGCTGCGGCGTCATCAGCGTTTCGGCGTGTTCCACGTTCGCCTTGCCCGCCGCATTGCCGCCGGCCGCGGCGATGGCGAACCACTTGTAGGCCTCGACGTAATTCACCGGGACCGTCTCGCCCTTCGCATGCATGAGGCCGAGGTGGATTTGCGCATCGGGCACGTTCTGCTCGGCAGCCTTGGCAAACCATGGCAAAGCTTTCTGCGAGTCCTGCTTGACGCCCTGACCTCGCGCATACAAGAGTCCCGCGTTGTATTGGGCGACGGCATCACCCTGTTCGGCGGACTTGCGGAACAGCGCCATGGCCTTGCGGTAGTCTTGCGCGACGCCCAGTCCCTCGGCGTACATGACGCCGAGAACGGTTTGCGCGGCCGCCAGCCCCTGGTCCGCCGCCTTCGAGTACCACGACGCGGCCAGTCCGTAATCCCGCGCGACGCCTTGGCCATTGGCGTAGAGAGTACCTAGCGCGAGCTGGGATTTCCCGTCCCCCTGTGCGGCGGCTTTCTGCAGCCAGAACAAGGCCTGTTCGATATCCTGCTTGACGCCCTTGCCGAAGGCGAACTTGTTGCCGAGAATGCCCTGCGCCTCGCCGGCGCCCTGCTCGGCGGCGCGGACGTAGAGCCCGGCAACCAACGGCTCGTAGCTGTCCTCGAACAGTTTTCCAAGACGCAGCAGCGCCGCTGCGTCGTTCTGCTCCGCGGCCCGCACCAACCAGAACAGCGCGCGATGAATATCTTCTGCAACCCCGTGGCCGGCGGCGTATTGGCGGCCAAGCATGGCCTGCGCCTCGACGTGGCCCTGTTCCGCCGCCCGGCGCAGCCATTCGACGGCCTCGGCGGGCTGCGCCTGGCTATGGAGTTGCCCAAGACGGAACTGCGCATCGGCGTTTCCCTGCATGGCGGCCTTGTAATACCAGTACTCGGCTTGCATGGCGTCGGCTTCGATGCCGCGACCTTCCTCGGACATCAGGCCCAGGCAAAACTGCGCCGGGGCGAAGTCCTGTTCGGCCGCGCGGCGGTACCAGGACATGGCGTCGCGAAAGTTCTGCCGGACGCCTTCGCCATCGGCGAACTTGGTTCCGAGCAGCCATTGCGCCTCGGCAATCCCTTGTTCGGCGGCGCGTCGAATCCACGACAACGCGCTCGCCGGCTGATCGTGCTCGCACAGGCGCCCGACCTTGAGTTGCGCCATGGCATGGCCTTGTTCGGCGGCCTGGCGCAACCAATATTCGGCCTCCTCGGCATTGCGCGACACGCCCTGGCCGCTGTCGTACATCAGCCCCAACTGGAATTGCGCGCCGGCGTCTCCGAGTTCGGCAGCCTGCAGCAAGAAGGACTTGGCGCGAGCGAAGTCCTGCTGAACCGATTCGCCGCAGGCAAGCATGCGGCCCAGGCGCGCTTGCGCTTCAGCCGACCCGCCTTCGGCGGCCTTCGCGTAAAAAGCCGCAGCGATGCTTCCCGGCTTGTCGTCGAACAGGTGGCCCAGCCTCAGCAGCGCCTTGGTGTCGCCCTGCTCGGCCGCCCGAAGGTACCAGGATAATGCCTCTCGCATATCCTGCTTGACGCCCTGGCCAGCGGCGTACTTGTTGCCGAGCACGACCTGAGCTTCCGCCAGTCCTTGCTCGGCGGCCAGGCGATACCAGGACACCGCTTGCGCGTTGTCCTGCTCGACGCCCTGCCCGCTCGCATAGATCAATCCCAGCGCATATTGGGCCTTGGCGCTGCCTTCCTTGGCTGCCTTCCTCAAGGCGGCGGCGGACTTGGGAACAGTCTTCATGGTATCCGTTCCATCGTCGCCCGGCACCGGCCGGACGATTCATTTGGCATGGATCGACGGACGCCCATCGGCCTGGCCCTGGACGGCTTGGCGCTGCGTGCCGCGATCTCGAACGTCATGGCGCATGTCCCGCGTGGCGACTCGGATGCGGCGGCGGAAAATACCGGGGCGCTGAACCGGCGCGGCCTGAGTCGCGGCTTGAGTCGTTTGGTGCCGACACCCGGATTCGAACTGGGGACCTACCGCTTACAAGGCGGTTGCTCTACCAACTGAGCTATGTCGGCAACGATGCGCCACATTATAAGGGCGGGCGTAGAATTCGCGCTTCCCGATTCGGCCACGTAGATGACTTCCGCCACTCCCGCCAAGGATCCGCCGCTGCGTCTGCTCGTCATTGCGGCGGATATGCAGGCGGCAGCCGCCGTGGCCGAGCGCTTCGGCAGCGGCGCCGACCTGTCGGCGGCCGGCCGCGTTGCCGGCGCCGCAGCCTTGCGCGCGGCGCTGCGCGGCGAACGTTGGGATGCGGCGCTCTACTTCCACGGCACCGCTGGATTGAGCGTCGCCGCCGCGCTCAAGATCGCGCACGAACTGGGCCTCGACTTGCCCTTCATCGTCATCGCCGCCGCCGTCGACGAGCGGGCCGCGATCCGCGCCATGAAGGCGGGCGCGCACGATGCGGTCCTGCTCGACCGGCTCGACCGGCTGGTTCCCGCCGTCGAGCGCGAAGTGCGCGAAGCGCGTCATCGCGCCGACCACCGCGCCGCCCTCGAAATGCTCAAGGACAGCGAGGCGCGCTTTCGCACGCTGGCCTCCAACCTGCCGGGCATGGTGTTCCACTTGCAGCGCGAGCCCATGGGCAACTATCGGTTCGTCTTCGTCAGCGACGGCTGCCACAAGATCTTCGGCATCAAGCAGCACGAGATGCTGAATTCGGCGCGGCGTTTTTTCGACGCCTTCGAAGCCGAAGACTGCCGCAGCCTCGTCGCCGCCTTGCAGGATTCCGCGGCTTCGGGTGCGGCGCTCAACTGGGAAGGCTGCCTGCGCGGCCGTGCCCGCGGCCGCTGGATCGACCTGCGTTCGGTGCCGCAGCGCCTCGACGACGGCACGGTCGTCTGGCAGGGCATCGCCACCAACATCACCGGCGCGAAGGACATCGAGGCGGAGCTGCGCGCCTCGCGCGAGCAACTCGCCGAGTTGTCCTTCCACCTCGAAGTCGCCAAGGAGGAGGAGCGCGAACGCATCGCCCGCGACATTCACGACGAACTCGGCAGCATCCTCGTGCGGCTCAAGATCGAAGCGGCGCTGCTGGCCAGCAAGCTGCCGCCGACGCCGGCCAGCCTGCGCGAAAAATCGGCGTCGATCGAGAACCTCCTCGACCAGGCGCTGGGCACGACGCAGCGCGTCTCGCGCCAGTTGCGGCCCGGCATCCTGAAGGAGTTCGGCTTGGCGGAAGCCATCAAGTGCCAGTCCGAGGACTTCGCCCAGAGCACCGGCATCACTTGTCCCGTGCAGTGCGACGAGGACATCGAGCCGGATGCGGAGACGTCGCTGGCCTTGTTCCGCATCGCCCAGGAAGCGCTGACCAACATCGCCAAGCACGCGCACGCTTCGCTGGTCGTCGTGCGATTGCGCCGCGAACAAGGTAGCATTGCGCTCGAAATCCGCGATAATGGCCGCGGCATTTCGGAAGCCGACATGAACAAGCCGAAATCGTTCGGCCTGCGCGGCATCCGCGAACGCATACACAGCCTGGCCGGGGAGTTCGAAATCGCCGCCGCCGAGCACGGCGGCACGCACATTCAGTTGCGGGTTCCCGAAAGGCGCGCGCTTGAACCGAACACCGCCGAAGAAGAACTGCAACGCAACCTCTTTTGAGTCCGGCATCGCGGCGCTTTGCGGCATGAGCCTTCCCTGACACATAAAATGTTCCGACCATGAACGACAAAATCCACGTACTCATCGCCGACGACCACGCCATCGTGCGGCAGGGCCTGCGCCAGATCCTCTCCGAAACCGAGGATCTCATCGTCGCCGGCGAGGCCGACGACGGCGCCGAAGCCCTGCAGCTCGCGCGCAACCAGCAGTGGGACGTGTTCCTGCTCGACGTCGCCATGCCCAACCGCAACGGCATCGACACGCTCAAGCAGTTGAAGAAGGAATTCCCGCGCCTGCCGGTGCTGATGCTCTCGATGCATCCCGAGGACCAATACGCGGTGCGGGCGATTCAGGCCGGCGCCGCCGGCTACCTGACCAAGCAGAGCGCGCCGGCCGAGCTCGTCGCCGCCATCCGCAAGGTCGCCGGCGGCGAGAAGTACATCAGCCAGACGCTGGCCAGCAAGCTGGCCGAAGTCATCGCCGGCGGCAACCGCCCGGCGCTGGAGAAGCTGTCCGACCGCGAGCACGAGGTGCTGCGCCTGATCGCCTCGGGCAAGACGCTGACGCAGGTGGCCGAGGAACTCAACATCTCGGTCGCCACCGTCAGCACCTACCGCGCCCGTTTGCTCGAAAAGCTCGGCCTGGGCAATACCGCGGAACTGATCCGCTATGGCCTCGAGCACGGCCTCGTCGAATAACTTCCGTCGCTAGTCAGCCATCATGCCGGACTTCACTCAACCTTCCGAGATTGCGCGCGAAGCCTTCCGCCGGCTAGCGACGCACCGCACGCCGCCGACGCCCGACAACTATCGCGCGCTCTACGACGAAATCGCCGGCACTGCGTCGGCCGACGTCTTCCCCGACAAGACGCTGAAGAGCCTGATCGCGAGCCTGCCGCGCACCACGGCGGAGCAATCGCGCTACGCCCGCCAGGTAGAGACGGCCATCGGCGAGAAGAGCTGGGATGGATTGAAGGCGGCGCTCACGGAAGTGTTCGCGCGCATCGGCGCCGAACCGCCGAACTGGGCGGCCCTGATCCGCGACATGCTGCTGCAGGTCGAGGCGCGCCACGCCGGCCTCACGCCGGCGAAGAAGCGCGAAGCGCTCGACCACGTCCTGACGGCGTCCGGCACGCCGGACGTGCTCTACAACCGCATGCAGTCCCTGCTGCGCACCTGGTCGCGCGCGCCCGCTGCCGGCGAGGCGCCGGAACTGGCCGAATTGCCGGCCGCGACCGCGGATGAAGCCACGGTCGCCGTCGCCGGCGAGCCGCCGCCGGCGCTCGCCGGCAACGCATCGCGAGCCAATCCGCAGATACTGGAACTCGTCGCGCAGCTGATCGAGAATGCCATCGGCTTTCTGCTCATCGACACGCCCGACCTCGCCAAGGAAGCCACGCAGCTCGCCACCGCAGCGCGCGCCGCGCGGTCGGACGAGCAGGTCGCTGCGGTCGCCGGCCAGCTGAAGAAGTTCATCTACCGCCTGCAGTTCGTCGCCGAAGACCAGGCCGAACTCAAGACCGCGCTGCTCCACCTCTTGCAGCTGATCATCGAGAACATCAGCGAACTGGTCGTCGACGACCAGTGGATGAGCGGGCAAGTCGCGCTGGTCTCGGGGCTGGTTTCGCAACCGCTCAACCTGCGCCGGCTGGACGACGTCGAGCGCCGTCTCAAGGACCTGATCTTCAAGCAGAGCACGCTAAAGAAGAGCCTCAACGACGCCAAGGAGCGGCTCAAGGAAATGCTCGCCACCTTCGTCGGCCGGCTCGGCGATTTCACCGCGACCACCGGCGAATATCACGACAAGATCGAGCGTTGCGCCGAGAAGGTCAGCAAGGCGAACGACATCACCGAACTCTCCGACGTCCTCGACGAAGTGATGCGCGAGACGCGCGTCATCCAGCTCAACGCGCGCCGCTCGCACGACGAGCTGACCGACATGAAGCAACGCGTCGAGGAATCGGAAAAGGAAGTCGTGCGCCTGCAAAACGAGTTGTCCCAGGCCAGCGAGATGGTGCGCGTCGATCCGCTCACCGGCGCCTTGAACCGCAAGGGCATGGACGAGGCGGTGGAACGCGAGGTCGCCCGCAGCCGTCGCCACAAGGGCCGGCTTTGCGTCGCGCTGCTCGACATCGACAACTTCAAGAAGCTCAACGACTCGCTCGGCCACAAGGCCGGCGACGACGCCCTCGTGCATCTGGCCCAGGTCACGCGCGAAACCATCCGCCCGCAGGACACGCTGGCGCGCTACGGTGGCGAGGAGTTCGTCGTCGTGCTGCCGGAGACCCACATCGACGACGCCGTAACGGCGATGGTGCGCGTGCAGCGCGAACTCACCAAACGCTTCTTCCTCCACAAGAACGAGAAGGTGCTGATCACCTTCAGCTGCGGCGTGGCGGAACTGATCGACACGGAATCGCCTGCCGACGCCATCGCGCGCGCCGATGCAGCGATGTACCTGGCCAAGCGCGCGGGAAAGAACAGGGTGGTGGCAGCATGAGCAGTAAGCAGGGGCCCCGCGCTGCGGGGATGCGCACGGCCGCGATTGCGGCCAGCCGCCGGCACCGCAGCGGTTGCCGGCGTCACCGGATGCCCAAGGAGGCGGCAGCATGAGCACCATCTTCGTCACCGGCGGCGCCGGCTTCATCGGCTCCGCGCTGGTCCGTCTGCTGCTGGCGGACAGCGACCATGTCGTCGTCAACATCGACAAGCTGACCTACGCCGGCAACCTCGAATCGCTGGCCGACTGCGCCGACAATGAGCGCCACATTTTTTCGCCGACCGACATCTGCGACCGTGCCGCGCTCGACGCCTTGTTCGCGCAGCACCAGCCGGCCGGCGTCATCCACCTGGCGGCCGAATCGCACGTCGACCGCTCGATCCACGCCGCCGGCGATTTCATCCAGACCAATTTCGTCGGCACCTTCGTGCTGCTGGAAGCGGCGCGCACCTACTGGAACGCGCTGCCGCAGGCGCAGCGCGACAGCTTCCGCTTCCATCACGTCTCCACCGACGAAGTCTTCGGCAGCCTCGGGCCCACGGGCAGCTTCTCCGAGACCACGGCCTACGATCCGCGCTCGCCTTATTCCGCGTCGAAGGCGTCGTCCGACCACCTCGTGCGCGCCTGGCAGCACACCTACGGCCTGCCCACGCTGGTCACCAACTGCTCGAACAACTACGGCCCGCGCCAGTTTCCCGAGAAGCTGGTGCCGCTGATGATCCTCAATGCCGTCGCCGGCAAGCCGCTGCCGATCTACGGCAAGGGCGCCAACGTGCGCGACTGGCTCTACGTCGACGACCACGCCCGCGCCTTGCGGCTCGTCTTCGAGCGCGGCCAGGTCGGCGCCACCTATTGCATCGGCGGCAACGCCGAGCGCACCAACATCGAAGTCGTCGACACGCTCTGCGCCATCCTCGAAGAACTGTCGCCGCGCCGCGGCGGCGGCAGTTATCGCGAGCAGAAGACCTTCGTCGCCGACCGGCCCGGCCACGACTTGCGCTACGCCATCGACGCGACGAAGATGCGGCGCGAACTCGGCTGGTCGCCGCAGGAAAATTTCGCCACCGGCCTCCGGAAGACCGTCGCCTGGTATCTCGCCAACGCCGACTGGGTCGGCCACGTCCAAAGCGGCGAATATCGCCACTGGCTCGAACGCAACTACGGAAACCGCACATGACCAACCCGCAGACTAGCGCGCGCAAAGGCATCATCCTCGCTGGCGGCGCCGGCACGCGCCTGCACCCGGCCACGCTGGCCGTCTCCAAGCAGTTGCTGCCGGTCTATGACAAGCCGATGATCTATTACCCGCTCAGCACCCTGATGCTGGCGGGCATCCGCGACATCCTGCTGATCTCGACGCCGCAGGACACGCCGCGCTTCGAGCAGCTGCTCGGCGACGGTTCGCAGTGGGGCCTCGATCTCAGCTACGCCGTGCAGCCCTCGCCCGACGGCCTGGCGCAGGCCTTCATCATCGGCCGCGCGCACGTCGGCAAGGCGAACAGCGCGCTCGTGCTCGGCGACAATATTTTCTACGGCCACGAATTCGGCAACCAGCTCAAGGACGCTAACAACAGTACCGCCGGCGCCACCGTTTTCGCCTATGCGGTGAACGATCCCGAACGCTACGGCGTCGTCGAGTTCGACGCCGCCGGCCGCGCGCTGTCCATCGAGGAAAAGCCGAGCCGGCCGAAGTCGCGCTACGCCGTCACCGGCCTGTATTTCTACGACAACCAGGTCGTCGACATCGCCGCAGCCTTGAAGCCTTCCGCCCGCGGCGAACTGGAAATCACCGACCTCAATCGCCGCTACCTGGAACGCGGCGCGCTCAACGTCGAGATCATGGGCCGCGGCATGGCCTGGCTGGACACGGGCACCCACGACTCGCTGCTCGAAGCCAGCCAGTTCATCGGCACGCTGGAAAAGCGCCAGGGGCTGAAAGTCGCCTGCCCCGAAGAGATTTCCTGGCGCCACGGCTGGATCACCGATGGCGACCTCGAGCGGCTCGCCGCGCCGCTGGCCAAGAGCGGCTACGGCACGTACCTGCGGCGGCTTCTGAACGACAAGGTGTTCTGATGCGCCTCATCCGCACCGACATTCCCGAGGTCTGCCTCATCGAGCCCAAGGTCTTCGGCGACGAGCGCGGCTTCTTCTATGAAAGCTGGAACCGCCGCACGCTGGCCGAGCTGGGCATCGAGGCCGACTTCGTCCAGGACAACCATTCGCGCTCAACGCGCAACGTCCTGCGCGGCCTGCATTACCAGATCGAGCACGCCCAGGGCAAGCTCGTGCGCGCCATCGCCGGCGAGATCTTCGACGTCGCCGTCGACCTGCGCCGCAGTTCGCCGAGTTTCGGCAAGTGGGTGAGCTTCACGCTGTCGGCGGAAAACAAGCGCATGGCCTGGATTCCGCCGGGCTTCGCCCACGGCTTCTGCGTCGTTTCCGAATCCGCCGAGTTCCTCTACAAGACGACCGATTACTGGTCTATGCAGCACGAACGCACGCTGCTCTGGAACGATCCCGACCTGGCCATCCCCTGGCCGCTGGCCGCGCCGCCCGTGCTGGCCGCCAAGGATGCCAATGGCATAGCCCTCGCCGACGCCGAGACCTACCCGTGAAGCGCATCCTGCTCACCGGTCGCAACGGCCAGGTCGGCTGGGAACTGGAGCGCACGCTGGCACCGCTAGGCGAAGTGTTCGCCTTCGACCATGGCGGACTCGACCTAGCCGACGCCGACTGCGTTCGCCGCATCGTCCGCGACACCCGGCCCGACATCGTCGTCAATGCCGCGGCCTACACGGCGGTTGACCGCGCCGAGTCCGAAGCCGACCGGGCGATGGCCATCAACGCCGCCGCCCCCGGCCTCCTGGCGGAAGAAGCCAAGCGCCTTGGCGCCTTGCTGGTGCATTACTCGACCGACTACGTCTTCGACGGCACCAAGGACAGCCCCTACGCGGAAGACGATGCGACGAATCCTCTCGGCGTCTATGGCCGCAGCAAGCTGGCCGGCGAACAGGCGATCCAGGCGTCCGGCTGCCGCCACCTGATTTTCCGCACGAGCTGGGTCTATGGCCTGCGCGGCAACAACTTCCTGCGCACCATCCGGCGCCTGGCGGCCGAGCGCGACGAACTGCGCATCGTCGACGACCAGGTCGGCGCCCCGACCTGGAGCCGCATGATAGCCATGACCACGGCATTGTCGCTGCAGCGCAGCCGCGAAGGCGGCGGCATCTATCACCTCACGTCGACCGGCGCCGTGTCGTGGCACGGCTTCGCCGCCGCGATTCTCGCCATGAGCCCGCGGCAGGAACGAGCGGCGGCCCTCGTCGCCATTCCGTCGCGCGATTACCCGCTGCCCGCCGCGCGGCCGAAGAATTCCCGGCTCGACTGCAGCCGCCTCGCGGCCGATTTCGACCTCACGCTGCCCGACTGGAACAGCGCGTTGCGGCTTTGCCTCGGCGGCATCGAGGCCGACTGAACCGGCGCGCCGCGCCCGCGGCGACAAAGCGCCCAAACGCCGCGGTTTCCCCGCCCTTTCCGGCTCTTGAACCGGTCTGAACCGGCGTAGACTGGCGGGACTAATGGATTGAGGAGCGGCAATGTTCACCGATCGTTCGATACTCGTCACCGGCGGCACCGGGTCATTCGGCCGCAAGTTCATCCGTACCCTGCTCGACCGCTATCGGCCGCGCAAGATCGTTGTGTTTTCCCGCGACGAGCTCAAGCAGTTCGAGATGCAGCCCGAGTTCGATCATTCCTGCATGCGCTTCTTCCTCGGCGACGTCCGCGACCGCGAGCGGCTGATGCAGGCGATGCGGGACATCGATTTCGTCGTCCACACCGCCGCCCTCAAGCAGGTGCCCGCCGCCGAGTACAACCCGACCGAATGCATCCGGACCAACGTCAATGGCGCAGAGAATGTCATCCACGCCGCGCTGGAGAACGGCGTCGAGAAAGTCATCGCCCTGTCCACCGACAAGGCGGCCAGCCCGGTCAATCTCTACGGCGCGACGAAGCTGGTGTCCGACAAGCTGTTCGTCGCCGCCAACAACATCACCGGCAAGCACAAGACGCGCTTTGCCGTGGTGCGCTACGGCAATGTCGTCGGTTCGCGCGGCTCGGTGGTGCCCTTCTTCCGCAAGCTGATCGCCGACGGCGCCCAAGACCTGCCGATCACCGATGCGCGCATGACCCGCTTCCTGATCACGCTCCAGCAAGGCGTCGATTTCGTGCTGCGCGGCTTCGAACGCATGTACGGCGGCGAGCTGTTCGTGCCGAAGATCCCGTCGGCGCGCATGACCGATCTCGCCGCGGCCATGGCGCCGGGGCTGCCCCAGCGGCACATCGGCATCCGTCCCGGCGAGAAGCTGCACGAACTGATGATTTCGCGCGACGACAACCTGCACACGCTGGAGTTTTCCGACCACTACGTCATCTGCCCGTCGATCCGCTTCGTCGAAAGCCGGGACTACGGCTGCAATGCGCTGGGCGAAGTCGGCCATGGCGTCGCCGAAGGTTTCGAATACGCGTCCGACAGCAACCCGCATTTCCTCACCGCCGCCGAAATACTCCGGCTCTGCGACCAGCCATGATCCGCTACGGCTGCCAATCCATCGACGACGCCGACAAGGCCGCCGTACAGGCCGTGCTTGACTCCGTATGGCTGACGCAAGGCCCGACCATCGGCCGTTTCGAGCAGGCCGTGGCCAGCCACTGCGCCGTGCCGTTCGCGACCGCCGTCAGCAACGGCACGGCCGCGCTGCACCTGTCCTGCCTCGCGCTCGGCGTCGGCCCGGGGGATGCGGTGTGGACCTCGCCCAACACATTTGTCGCCTCGGCGAACTGTGCCTTGTATTGCGGGGCCAAGGTGGACTTCGTCGACATCGATCGCGCCACGCTCAATCTCGATCCCGCGAAGCTGGCCGACAAGCTCGTTGCCGCACGCCGCGACGGCTGCCTGCCCAAGGTCGTCATCCCGGTCCATTTTTCCGGACGTTCCTGCGACATGGAAGCCATCGCCGCGCTGGCCAGGGAATTCGGCTTCCGCGTCATCGAGGATGCCAGCCATGCGCTCGGCGCCAGCTACCGCGGCACGCCGGTCGGTTGCTGCCGCCACGCCGACATCACGGTGACCAGCTTCCATCCGGTGAAGCTCATCACCACGGGCGAAGGCGGCATGACGCTGACCCGCGACGAGGCCGTCGGCAAGCGCCTCGCCCGCCTGCGCAGCCACGGCATCACCAGCGATCCCGCCCTGGCGGAGGGCGAGTGGGACGGCCCGTGGTTCTACCAGCAGATCGACCTCGGCTACAACTACCGCATGACCGACCTCCAGGCCGCCCTCGGCGAGAGCCAGATGAAGCGCTTGCCGCAGTTCGTCGCCCGCCGCCGCGCGCTGGTCCGCCGCTATCGCGAAATATTGCAGGACCTGCCCGTCGCGCTGCCGGCCGACGACGCCGACGACGACTCCGCCTGGCACCTCTTCGTGATCCGCGTCGCCGCAGCCCATCGGCGCGCCGTCTTCGAGGCCCTGCGCGCGGCCGACATCATGGTCAACGTCCATTACATTCCCGTCCATCTGCAGCCGTGGTACCGGCGGCTTGGCTTTCGGCCGGGCGACTTCCCCGAGGCCGAAGACTATTACCGCGAGGCGATCACGCTGCCCCTGCATCCGCAACTGAGCGACGCCGATCAGGACTTCGTCGTCGCCACGCTCGCGGCGGCCCTGGCGCGACTGGGGTAGGCCGCGCGACATGAACGGCTTCTCGCCATGGCAAGCGCCGGCAGCACGCTAATCGCCATCCGGGCGGACGCTTCGGTGGCCATCGGCAGCGGCCACATCATGCGCTGCCTGGCATTGGCCGAAGCGCTGCAAGCGCGTGGCGCCGCGGTGCGCTTTCTGTGCCAGTCCCTGACGCCGGAACTTCGCGGCAAGATCGCCGCGGCGGGCATCGACATCAGCGACCTCGACCCGGCCGCGGACGATGCCGCCGCGAGCACACGGGCGCTGGCCGGCATCGGCGCGGTCGACGTTCTCGTCGTCGATCACTACAGCCTGGATGCGGCCTGGGAACGCCTCATGCGCCCGGCGGCGCGGCGCATCGTCGCCATCGACGACCTGGCCAACCGCCCTCACGCCTGCGCGTTGCTGCTCGATCAAAACTACTATCACGATGCCGCCCAGCGTTATCGCGGCCTCGTTCCGCGCGACTGCCTGCAACGGCTGGGACCGCGCTACGCCCTGTTGCGCCGCCAGTTCGCCGCAGCCGACGGTCGGCCCGCCCCGAGCACGCGCACGGCGTTGCGCCGGCTTCTCGTCTGCTTCGGCGGCACGGATGCCGAGGACTACACGGCCTCGGCCATAGCGGCCTTCGTCGGCGCGAATCTGCCCGCCGTGGCGGCCACGGTCGTGGTCGGCGGCGCCTATCCGCACTGGCCGGCCCTGGAGGCCACGTACGGCCGCCACGACAACATCCGCTTGCTGCGCAATGTCGCCGACATGGCCGCACTCATGGCGCAATCGGACCTCTTCCTCGGCTCGGGCGGCTCGATCACCTGGGAGCGGGCGGCGATGGGGCTGCCGGGCATTACCATCGCGATCGCCGACAATCAGCGGCAACTCAGCCGCGAACTGGCCGCGAGCGGCGCCGGTCTCGATCTCGATTCCGCCGAACTGTCCGCGGAGGCGATCGGCGCATGCCTGCGCATTTTCCAGCGCCACCCGTCGCTGCTGCAGGCCTGCAGCCGCCGCATCGGCGAACTGTGCGACGGACGGGGCGCCGCCAGGGTCGCGCGCGAGCTGGTGCCGGCGAAGCTGCACTTGCGTCGGGCATGCCTTGCCGACTGCGCGGCCGTCTATTCCTGGCGCAACGATCCGGCGACGCGGCAGCATGCCGGCAACAGCGCTGCGCTCGACTATGCCAGCCATCAGGCATGGTTCGCGCGCACCCTCGACGATCTCGCGCGCGTGCTCCTGATCGCCGAACAGGTTGCGCCTGCGCGGCCCGTCGGCGTGCTGCGCTACGACTTGCAGGGCGCGACGGCGATCATCTCCGCGTACCTCGTCCCCGGCTTGCACGGCACGGGACTCGGCACGGATCTGATCCGCGCCGGCGACGACTGGCTGGCGCAGAACCATCCGGGCGTCGACGCGGTCACGGCGGAGATTCATGCGGATAATATGGCGTCGGCTGCGGCGTTCGCCGCGGCCGGCTACCGCCTGGCTTCCAGGCGCTTCATCCATCACCTGGACGGGAAATGACGTGGCTGATTTCTGCTTGCGCGACGCCGGCCTGAACCGCATGATCGGACCCGGCTCGCCGCCGCTGGTGATCGCGGAAATGTCGGGCAATCACAATCAATCCCTGGAACGCGCGCTGGCGATCGTCGCGGCGGCCGCCGCGGCCGGCGCCCACGCCCTCAAGCTGCAGACCTACACCGCCGACACCATGACGCTGAACCTGGCCGGCGGCGACTTCTCGATCGGCGACGAGGCCAGCCTGTGGAGCGGCAAGTCGCTGTATGCGCTCTACCAGGAAGCGTTTACGCCGTGGGACTGGCACGAGACGATTTTCCGTCGCTGCCGCGAACTCGGGATGATCCCGTTCTCGACGCCCTTCGACGAAACCGCAGTCGATTTCCTCGAGTCGCTCGACGTTTCCTGCTACAAGATCGCGTCGTTCGAGAACACCGACCTTCCCCTGATCCGCAAGTGCGCGGCGACGGGCAAGCCGCTGATCATCTCCACCGGCATGGCGACGGTCGCGGAACTCGACGAGACCGTAAGCGCCGCGCGCGCCGCGGGATGCCGCGACCTGGTGCTGCTCAAATGCACGAGCACCTATCCGGCCACGCCGGCGGACACCAACTTGCGCACGATCCCGCACCTGCGCGAATTGTTCGGCTGCGAAGTCGGCCTTTCCGATCACACCATGGGCATCGGCGCCGCCGTCGCCGCGGTGGCCCTGGGCGCGACCGTCATCGAAAAGCACTTCACGCTGCGCCGCGCCGACGGCGGCGTCGACGCCGCGTTTTCCACCGAGCCGGAAGAGCTGCGCGCGCTGGTCGACGAATCGGCGCGGGCCTGGCAGGCGCTGGGAGGCATTCATTACGGCACGACGCAGGCCGAGCAGAAGTCGCTGGCCTTCCGCCGCTCGCTCTACGTCGTCAAGGACATGAAGGCCGGCGAGGAATTCTCGCCGGCCAACGTGCGCCCGATCCGCCCCGGCTATGGCCTGCCGCCGAAATATCTCGATGTCATACTCGGCAAGAAGGCGCGGCGCGACATCGCGACCGGCACGCCATTGTCATGGGAACTCATCTAGTTCGCCGCCGCGGCGATCCATGCCATTGACATGACCATTCTCGCCATCCTCCAAGCGCGCACGTCGTCCTCGCGGCTGCCGGGAAAAGTGCTCGCGCCGATCCTGGGCAAGCCGATGCTGGCGCGGCAGATCGAGCGCATCCGGCGCACGACGCTGATCGACGCCCTCATGGTCGCGACCAGCGAACATGCCAGCGACGACCCGATCGAAACGCTGTGCGCCGACATTGGCGTGACCTGCGTCCGCGGCAGCCTGAACGACGTCCTCGACCGCTACTACCGCGCCGCCTGCTCACTGGCGAATCGGCCGGAACATGTCGTCCGGCTGACCGGCGACTGCCCCTTGACCGACCCCGAGGTCATCGACGCGACGATTCGCTTCCACCTCGCCGGCGGCTACGATTACACGAGCAATTGCCTTGAGCCGACCTTTCCGCACGGACTGGATGTCGAAGTGATGCGCTTCGCCGCGCTCGAACAGGCCTGGAAGGACGCGACGCTCGCCTCGGAGCACGAACACGTCACGCTGTTCCTCTACAAGAACCCCGAGCGTTTTCGCATCGGCATCTACCGCAACGACGTCGACTTGTCCGGACTGCGCTGGACCGTCGATGAAGCCGCAGACCTGCAGGTGGTCGAAGCCATCTACGCCGGCCTGTACCCGGACCATCCGCAATTCGCCACCCGCGACATCCTCAATTTTCTGGAGGCCAACGCCTGGCTCAAGACCCTGAACACCCATTTCAGGCGCAGCGCAGGCTTGGAGAAATCGCTGGCCAACGACAGTGTCATGTCGCGCAAGAAAGCCTGACGGCCGCCCGCGTGGCCGGCTCATCGCGCCGCTCCTTGGGTCAGGACGCGGCCCCGGCGGCAGCCGTCAAGACGGGCGCGTGACGGCGTTCGCCGCGGACAGCTCCCGCAGTTTCTGCGCCACCTCATCGATCACTCGTTCCCAGCCTTCTTCCAGGCGGCGCTTGAAAAGAGTCACGCTGGGGAAGAAGGGCACGCGCGCGGCGCCGAGGTCGATCCAGTCTTCGGGTACCGTGATCCGGTAGCACGGCACGCCCAACACGCCGGCCATCGCCGACACCGACGTCGGCGCCGACACCACCAGATCGCAGGCCGCGGTGAGCGCGGCGGCGCCATCGAGATCGTTGAGCAGATCAACTTCGTCGAAGCTGTGAATCCTGATCCCGAACAGGCGTTCGGCCTCGGCGATCTCGTCGCGACTCTCGTCGTATTGAAGGTTGACGAAGACCAGG
>JAQTNK010000051.1 GCA_028713915.1 Rhodocyclaceae bacterium
ACTGCAGAAGCAGACGCCGTACAAGAAGCACATGAAGGCGAAGGCCGAAGGCAAGACCTGCATCGACTGCCACAAGGGCATCGCCCACCATCTGCCGAAGGAATACGAAGAGCCGGACGACGAGTAAGGGAGCGACGTCGGCATGCAGCCCCGCCCACGTGGCGGGCTGCCGCCGATGGGCCGCCGCATTGACATCGACCAGACTGGTCTATACACTGGTCGAGTCGAGCAGTTGCGCGGCTTTTCCATTCCTTTCCCGGGTGTGCCATGAATATCGAAATTGGCTCGTATGAGGCCAAGACCAAGCTGCCGGAACTCTTGCGGGGCATTCAGGCGGGCAATCGCTATACGATCACCCTGCGCGGGGAGCCGGTGGCGGACTTGGTGCCGGCGGGCAATGCCGCCGGCAACGAGGACGCCAAAGCCGCCGTCGATCAAATGCGCCAACTCGTGCTGAGCGCCCCGCCGATCAAGGGATTGAACGTAAAGGCACTGATCGACGAGGGTCGCGCTTGAACTTTGTCTTGGACCATTCCGTGGCCATGTGCTGGTTGCTCGGCGATGGCCGGCCGGCCGGCGTTTCCTACGCCCTCAAGGTCCTTGAGGCCCTCAGGAAGACCGCCGCAGTCGTGCCGGGGCTGTGGGCTCTGGAAGCTGCGAACGTCGTGGCAAAGGCGGAAGCCAAGGGCTTGGTCGCAGAGGCGCGCACGCAGGCGTTTGTCGCCACCCTGGTACGTTTGAACATCGTCACCGACAAGGCGACCGCCAGCCAGGCGCTGAGCGAAACGCTCAACCTGGCGCGTCGCTACAAGCTCTCGGCCTACGATGCGGCTTACCTCGAACTCGCGCTGCGTGAAGGCATGCCGCTGGCGACGCTGGATGTCGCTCTTGAGAAGGCCGCCAGGAAAGCCGGCGTGAAGCGGTATGATCCTCTTTGATTTCCTCGTTTACAATGCGCGATCATCTTTCAGTGCGACATCCGGTCGCGACGCAGCCAAACATTCCGGCATGCGGCTAGTCGATTAGTGCGCCCCTAAAGAACCCGATGCTGACTGCCCACGGCTTGACTTGCGTGCGCGGCGAACGCCGCCTGTTTGCCGGGCTCGACCTCGCGGTCGGCCCCGGCGAATGGCTGCACGTGCGCGGCGAGAACGGCGCCGGCAAGACCAGCCTGCTGCGCCTGCTGGTCGGCCTGATGATGCCGGCCGAAGGCGAGATCCGCTGGGACGGCACGCCGGTCGCCAAGCTGACCGACGAGTACCGCCGCCAGATGCTGTTTCTCGGCCACCACGGCGCGGTCAAGGAGGAACTGACGACGCTGGAGAACCTGCACTTCGCCGCCGCGCTCGACGGCGCCGAACTGCCCGAGCGCGAAGCGCTGGCGGCCCTGCACCGCTTCGGCCTGCGCGGGCGCGAGGAGCTGCCGGTGCGCTTCCTTTCCGCCGGCCAGAAGCGGCGCGTGCTGCTGGCGCGGCTGGTCACGCGCAAGGCCAAGCTCTGGGTCCTCGACGAACCCTTCACGGCGCTGGACGTCAAGGCGGTGGATATGCTTTCGGCATTGATCGGCGAGCATCTGGCCGCCGGCGGCATGGCGGTGCTGACCAGCCACCAGGCGATGCCGATCGCCGGCGGGCGGGTATTGCAACTATGAACGCCATCCTCGCCATCATCCGCCGCGACCTCCTGCTGGCGATGCGCCGCAAGAGCGAAGTGCTGACGGCGGTGTTCTTCTTCGTCATCGTCACGTCGCTCTTCCCGCTCGGCATCGGCCCGGAGTCGGCGCTGCTGAAGAAGATCGCGCCCGGCGTGCTGTGGGTGGCGGCCCTGCTGGCGACGATGCTCGGCCTGCAGCGCATGTTCGCGCCCGACCACCACGACGGCACGCTCGAACAGATGTTGTTGTCGCCGACGCCGCTGGGCTTGCTGGTTGGCGGTAAGATTGCTGCCCACTGGCTGCTGTCGGGCCTGCCGCTGGTGCTGCTGGCACCGGTGCTGGGCCTGCAGTTCGATCTCGATGCCGGCGCCTTGGGCGTGCTGATGCTGGCGCTGCTGCTGGGCACGCCGCTGCTCTCCTTGATCGGCGCCATCGGCGCGGCGCTGACGCTGGGCTTGCGCGGCGGCGGCGTCTTGCTGAGCCTGCTGGTGCTGCCGCTCTACGTGCCGGCGTTGATCTTCGGCGCCGGGGCGGTCGAAGCCCATGTCTCGGGCCTCGGCGCCGGCGGCCATCTGTCGTTGCTGGCGGCGCTCCTGGCGCTGGCGATATTCTTCGCGCCGTGGGCGACCACGGCGGCTTTGCGAATTGCCCTGGAATGACGATGAACGAAAACAAGCTGGTGCACTGGTTCAAGTACGCTTCGCCGCAGAGCTTCTATCCGCTCGCCGGCAAGATGATTCCCTGGTTCTGGGCGCTGACCGCCGTGTTCGGCATCGCCGGCCTGTGGATCAGCTTCTTCGTCGCGCCCACCGACGCGCAGCAGGGCGAAGGCTACCGCATCATTTTCATCCACGTGCCGACGTCGTGGATGTCGATGTTCATCTACATCGTGCTGGCCTGCTGGGCGGGGCTGGGGCTGGCGCTCAACACGCGGCTGTCGGGCATGATGGCGCAGGCGCTGGCGCCGACCGGCGCGCTGATGGCTTTCCTCTCGCTGTGGACCGGCGCCTTCTGGGGCAAGCCGATGTGGGGCACCTGGTGGGTGTGGGATGCGCGCCTCACCTCGGAACTGATCCTGCTCTTCCTCTATCTCGGCTTCATCGCGCTGCAGGCCGCCATCGACGATCCGCGCCGCGCCGACAAGGCCGGGGCGATCCTGGCGCTGGTCGGCGTGGTGAACGTGCCGATCATCTATTTTTCGGTCAAGTGGTGGAACACGCTGCACCAGGGCTCGTCGGTGTCGATGACCAAGTCGCCGTCGATGGCGACGACGATGCTGTGGGGCATGCTGCTGATGGCGCTGTGTTTCTGGATGTACTCGATCGCCGTGGCCTTGATGCGCGTGCGCGCCATCATCCTCGAGCGCGAGGCGCACACCGAATGGGTGAAGCTACTGGACGAGGTGAAATCATGAACTGGGGCTCGCCGGCCGAATTCTTCGCCATGGGCGGCTACGCCCTTTATGTCTGGGGCAGCTTCGGCGTTTGCGCCGTTGCCCTGGTGATGGAACCAATTCTGGTGAGCAAGCGTCAAAGCGGCGTTCTCAAGAGCCTGCGCCGTGCAAAGCTCGCCGACGAACTGGACGAGGAAAACAAGTGAGACCCTGGCACAAACGCGCAGCGATCATCGGCGGCGGCCTGGCGGCGGTGGGCATCGCCGCGGCGCTGGTGCTGAACGCACTCAACAGCAACATCGCCCTCTATGTCACGCCTTCCGAAGTCGCCGCCGGCAAGGCGCCGCACGGCCAGGCCTTCCGCATCGGCGGACTGGTCAAGGACGGCTCGCTCAAGCGCGACAACCTGACGGTGCATTTCGTCGTCACCGACACCGTCAAGGAAATACCGGTAGCATATACCGGCATTCTTCCCGACCTCTTCAAGGAGGGCCGCGGCGCCGTGGTGCAGGGCAAGCTCGACGCCGACGGCCGCTTCATCGCCAGCGAAGTGCTGGCGAAACACGACGAGAACTACATGCCGCCGGAAGCGAAGCGCGCGGTCGAACAGGCGCAGAACGGCGCAAAGGCAAAACCATGATTCCCGAACTCGGCCATTTCGCCCTCATCCTCTCGCTTTGCGTCGTCGCCGTGCAGGGCACGCTGCCGCTGCTCGGCGCCCACCAGGGGCGGCGCGAGTGGATCGTCCTGGCGCGCCCGGCGGCGCAGGCCAACTTCCTGTTGATGCTGCTGTCGTTCGGCTGCCTCACCTGGTCCTTCTACGCCAACGATTTCTCGCTCGTCTATGTCGCCGACCATTCGAATTCGCAGCTGCCGACCGTGTATCGCATCGGCGCCGTCTGGGGCGGCCATGAAGGCTCCCTGCTGCTGTGGGTGACCCTGCTCGCCGGCTGGACCTTCGCCGTGGCGCAGCTCTCGCGCACGCTCGACGAAGCCATGGTGGCGCGCGTCATCGGCGTGCTCGGGCTCGTCGCCGTCGGCCTGCTGCTGTTCATCCTGCTCACCTCCAATCCCTTCGAGCGCCTGCTGCCCGGGGCCGAGGACGGCCACGACCTCAACCCGCTGCTGCAGGATCCCGGCCTCGTCTTCCATCCGCCGATGCTCTACATGGGCTACGTCGGCTTCTCGGTGGCCTTCGCCTTCGCCATCGCCGCGCTGCTCGCCGGCAAGCTCGACGCGGCCTGGGCGCGCTGGTCGCGGCCGTGGACCATCGCCGCCTGGATCTTCCTTACGCTGGGCATCGCGCTCGGATCGTGGTGGGCCTACTACACGCTCGGCTGGGGCGGCTGGTGGTTCTGGGACCCGGTCGAGAACGCGTCGTTCATGCCCTGGCTGGTCGGCACGGCGCTGATGCATTCGCTGGCGGTGACCGAAAAGCGCGGCAGCTTCAAGAACTGGACGGTGCTGCTGGCCATCGGCGCCTTCTCGATGTCGCTGCTCGGCACCTTCCTCGTGCGCTCGGGCGTGCTGACCTCGGTGCATGCCTTCGCCACCGATCCGCGCCGCGGCATTTTCATCCTCATGCTGCTGGTGCTGGTGATCGGCTCGTCGCTGCTGCTGTTCGCCTGGCGCGCCGCCAAGGTCAGCCTCGGCGGCGCCTTCGGCCTGGTCTCGCGCGAAACCCTGCTGCTCATCAATAACGTCCTGCTGGTGGTGGCGGCCGGCTCGGTGCTGCTGGGCACGCTCTACCCGCTGATCATCGACGCGCTGAACCTCGGCAAGCTTTCCGTCGGGCCGCCCTACTTCAACGCCGTGTTCGTGCCGATCATGGCGCCGCTCCTGTTCCTGCTCGCCATCGGCCCGCTGGCGCGCTGGAAGCACGCCGACATCAAGCAGATCGCCAAGCGCCTGTGGCTCGCCGCCGTGCTGGCGCTGCTGGCCGGCGCGACGCTGCCCGGCCTGGCCGGCGGCTGGACCGTCCTGACCGGACTGGGCACGCTGCTCGCCGTCTGGGTGGCGGTCTCGGTGGTCATGCAAGTCATCGAGCGGCTCAAGGCCGGCACGCCGCCGCCGTCGTTCTGGGGCATGCAGCTTGGCCACCTCGGCGTCGCCGTCTTCGTCGTCGGCGTCACGCTGGTCGGCGGCTACCAGGACGAACGCGACGTGCGCATGGAACCGGGCGACACCGCCGTCGTCGGCGGCTATACCTTCCAGTTCAACGGCGTCACCAACGTGCCCGGCCCCAACTACAAGGCGGCGCGCGGCGAATTCCAGCTGCTGCGCGACGGCAAGCCGCTGCGCAAGCTCTATCCGGAAAAGCGCGACTACTTCTCCTCGGCCATGCCGATGACCAACGCCTCGATCGACGCCGGCTTCACGCGCGACGTCTACGTCTCGCTCGGCGAGCCGCTCGAAGGCCAGGCCTGGGCGGTGCGCCTGTATTACAAACCCTTCGTCGACTGGATCTGGGGCGGCTGCCTGCTGATGGCCCTGGGCGGCGTCTTCGCCGTCTCCGACCGCCGCTACCGGCTCCGCGTCAAGTCCGCCGTCATCGGCGCAACCGCATTGCAGGGTGCTGCGACATGAAAGCAAAATTCCTCATCCCGATGGCGCTGTTTCTCGTCCTCGTCGGCTTCCTCGCCGTTGGCCTGAACCGCGACCCGCGCGACGTGCCGTCGCCGCTGGTGAACAAGCCGGCGCCGGCCTTCACGCGGCCGCAACTGGCGCTGCCGGACAAGCAGTTCTCGGCCGCCGACATGAAAGGCAAGGTCTGGATGCTGAACGTCTGGTCGTCCTGGTGCGTCTCCTGCCGCCAGGAGCATCCGCTGCTGGTCGAGTTCGCCCGCGCCCAGGTGGTGCCGCTGATCGGCCTCGACTACAAGGACACGCGCGACGCGGCGCTCGGCGTGCTGCGCCAGATGGGCAATCCCTACGACCTGACGGTTTTCGACGGCGACGGCAGCGTCGGCATCGATTACGGCGTCTATGGCGTGCCCGAAACCTACATCATCGACAAGGCCGGCGTCATCCGCCACAAGCACACTGGGCCGATCACCTCCGAAGCGCTGGAAAAGACGATCATCCCCCTCATCAACGAATTGAAGAAATCGTGAAACGCATAATCGCATCGATGCTCGTCGTGCTCGCCTGCGGCACGCTGTGGGCGAAGGAAGCCGCTCCGCTGGCCGAAGATCCGGTGGTGGAAAAGCGCCTCATCGACATTTCCTCGGAAATGCGCTGCCTGGTCTGCCAGAACGAATCGCTCGCCGGGTCGCACGCCGACCTCGCCCAGGACTTGCGCCGCGAACTGCGCGGCCTCATCAAGGAAGGCAAGTCTGATGCCGAGATCAAGGAGTTCATGGTCAGCCGCTACGGCGACTTCGTGCTCTACCGGCCGCAGGTCAAGCCGCTCACCTGGCTGCTGTGGGCGGGTCCCTTCGTCTTCCTGATCGCCGGCATCGTCGCGCTCATCGCCTTCCTGCGCCGCCGCGGCCGCGAGGTGAAGGACGTGCCGCTCTCCGCCGCCGAAACGCAACGTGCCGAAGCGCTGCTGAAAGAGAGCGGCCAATGAGCGGATTCCTGATCGGCGCCGCGCTGGCGCTCGCCGTTACCCTGCTGCTGCTGCTGCGTCCCTTCATCTGGCAGCGCGCCCGTGCCGCCACCGCTACGCATCGGCAACTGAACGCGGCGATCTACCGCGACCAGCTCGCCGAAATCGAGCGCGACCGCAACGCCGGCACGCTCGCCGAGGAAGACTATCGCCAGGCGCGCGACGAGCTGCAGCGGCGCGTGCTCGAAGACGGCCAGGACGCCGATGCGCCGGCCGTGCTGCGGGCGCCGAAGAAGACGCTGCTGGCCCTGGCGCTGCTGCTGCCGGCGGCGAGCGTCGCCGTCTATGCGCTGCTGGGCAATCCGGCCGGACTCAACCCGTCGGCGCCGGAACATCAAATCACGACGCAGGAAATCGACCGCATGGTGGCGAGCCTTGCCGCCAAGCTCGAAAAGGAGCCCGACAACCTCAAGGGCTGGAGCATGCTGGCGCGTTCCTACAAGGCGATGGGCCGCGTCGACGATGCCGAGAAGGCGTTCGAGCACGCCGCCGCGCTCGTCGACACCGACGCGCAACTGCTCGCCGATTATGCCGATGTCCTGGCGACGAAGGCGGGCGGCAGTTTCGCCGGCAAGCCGCAGCAAATGATCGAGAAGGCCCTCAAGCTCGACCCCGACAATCTCCAGGCGCTCTGGCTGGCCGGTTCCGCCGCCTACGACGGCGGCCGCTACGACCAGGCCGTCGGCGCCTGGTCGCACCTCCTCAAGCTGCTGCCGCCGGAATCGGACGACGCCAAGCAGATCGCCGCCGGCATTGCCGACGCGCGCGCCAAGGCCGGCAAGCCGGCGGCGGCGCCCGTCGTCGATGCCGCGAAAGCGGTGCGCGGCCGCATCGAACTGGCGGACGCCGTGCGCGACCGCGCGGCGCCCGGCGACACGGTGATGGTGGTCGCGCGCGAAGCCGGCGGCCCGCGCATGCCGCTCGCCGTGCTGCGCCTGCGCGTTGCCGACCTGCCGCGCGATTTTGCGCTCGACGACTCGCTGGCGATGACGCCGGATCGTCTGATCTCGAGCGCCAAGAGCGTCGAAGTCGAGGCGCGCGTCAGCAAGAGCGGCCAGGCGATGCCGCAGGCCGGCGACTTGTTCTCGGCGACGCAAAAGGCCAAAGCGGGAACGGCGGGATTGCGCCTGGTGATCGATCAGGTTCGGCCCTGAACAGCGGCCGGCGGCAAGGCGATTGGGCGCTACGCGCTGTCGGCGCCGCGCCTGAACGTCGCCCGGCGCAGGCATCGCGCCGCTACGGAGCTCCAGTCCCCCGCTAAGGCCCGGGCGTCGTCGCGGCCGGGGCCGGCAGCCCCGCCTCGCACGGCGCTGGAAAGCTCGTCGCCAGCTGCTGGTAGAGTTCCGGGCCCATCCGCGCGCTGACCGCTCGCGCGATCAAGGTCACCCCCATCAGGCTGATGACCATGCTGTGGCCGTCGATCATTTCCATGACGATGATGGCCGCGGTGATCGGCGACTGCGTGACGGCGGCCAGAAATCCCGCCATGCAGAGCACGACCACCGGAATGACGTCGGTTCCCGGCCCCAGCGCCTGCGCGATCGTCGATCCGAGCGCGCCGCCCACCGCCAGGGAAGGCGCGAAGAGGCCGCCGGGAATGCCCGAGTGGTAGGTGACCAGGGTGGCCAGATAGCGCGTGACCGGCGCATGCCAGGGCGCCATGACTTCGCCCGAGACGATGCGCGCAGTGATGCCGTAGCCGCTGCCGTAGGAGAGGCCGTCTCCCAGCCAGCCGATGAGCGCGACCAGCAGCCCGCAGGCGCCGGCGAACAGCACCGGATGGGCGCGTCGGCAGCGCCAGAGGCAGAACTGCGGCATCTTCTGCGGCCAGAGCAGCAGCCGGCTGAAGGTGCCGCCAAGCACGCCGCAAACCACGCCGCAGAAGAGCACCGGCAGCACCAGCGAGCGGCCGGCGTCATAGGCTTTCACATGGCCGAAGTAGTTGTAATTCCCCATCAGCGCGATCGCCACCAGGCCCGCGAGGATGACCGTGCTCATCAGCACGCCGCTGGTCCGGGTCTCGAGCCGGCGTCCGAGTTCCTCGACGGCAAAGACGATGCCGGCCAGCGGCGCGTTGAACGCCGCCGCGACGCCGGCCGCCCCGCCGGCGAGGATCAGGTCTTGCGCCCTGAGGGCGCGCGTGTGCGGCAGGAAACGATGCGCGGCCTGCATGATCGACGCGGCAACCTGCACCGACGGCCCTTCGCGGCCGGCGGAGAAGCCGCCGACCAGCGCCAGGGCGCCGAGCGCGATCTTGCCGAAGCCGATGCGCAGCGATACCAGGGCGGCGACGGCGCGGCCCTGCGCCACTTCGCGCCTGGCGGCGATCACCTGCGGTATGCCGCTGCCCTGCGCACCCGGCACGTGGCGCCGCGTCAGCCAGACGGTCGCCATGCCGAGCGACGGCGCCAGCAAGAACGGCAGCCAGGGACGGCCGGCGGTGATCTGGAAGAATGTGCCGAGGGCGATGTCGGCCAGCTTGGCGAAGCCGACCACGACCAGGCCGGCGATCGCCGCGGCGCTCCAGAGCACCAGGCGGGTTCGCCAGCGCATGCTGCTGAAGGGGCCGTGGAAGAGTTTCATGTCACCGCGTTTCGATCAACGGGAACTCGACGCGGCGCTGGCTGACGACCCGGGCGGAACCGCTGTGCGGGCGCGGTCAAGCCAAAGCCGAAACGACTTTTGTCGGAGCGCGCTGCGCGCTAATGCCGGTCAATTGGCGTCGTAGTAGTACGCCTTGCGCGTCACGCGCGCCGCCGCCAGGCGCGCCACGGCGTCGGCATCGCGCGGCGCCTTGTCCCACCACAGGGCGCGGCCCGCCTTCTGGACGTCGCGTTCCTGCGGGTTCTTCGCCAGCCATTCGCGCATGAAGACGGTGTGCTCGGATTCGTAGATTGCCATGGTTCTTCCCTTTGAAAAATCAGTCCTTGAGCCGCGTGATGCGCACCACTTCGGGGATGCGCCGCAGGCTGCGCAGGATGCGCGCGAGGTGGATGCGGTCGGCCACCTGCAGCGTGAAATACAGCGACGTGGTGCCGCCCTGGTCGTCGTCCATGCTGACATTGACGATGTTCGACTCTTCCTCGGCGATGGCGGCGGAGATCTTCGCCAGCACGCCGGGCCGGTTGTTGGCGACGATGCGAATGCTGACTTCGAAGCTGCGCGAGATGTCGGGCGCCCAGGCGACGTCGACCCAGGAACCGCGTTCGCGCCGGGAGCGCGACAGCGCGCGGCAGTCGTGGGTATGCACGACGAGGCCCTGGCCCTTGCGGATGATGCCGATGATGGGATCGCCGGGAATCGGCCGGCAGCACTTGGCGAGTTGCACCGTCATGCCTTCGTTGCCGTGGATCAGGATGGTGCTGGCGGCCTTCCCTGCCGCGGCGGCTTCCTGCTTCGCATCGAGTCCGCCCGCCAGGCGGCGCGCGACGATGGCCGGCAGGCGCTTGCCCAGGCCGATGTCGGAGAGCACATCCTGCTTCGACTTGACGCCGCAGGCGCGCAGGAAGCGGTCCCACACCGTGACGGCGACGCCGCGGATGTCGATGTCCATGGCGCGCAAGGCCTGCGACAGCAACTGTTCGCCCAGCGCGGTGGATTCGGAGCTTTGCTGGTTCTTGAGGAAATGGCGGATCTGCGCCCGCGCCTTGGCGGTGCGCACGTAGGTCAGCCAGTTCGGGTTGGGCGCGGCAAGCGGCGCGGTGATGATCTCGACGCGGTCGCCGTTGCGCAGTTCGGTGCGCAGCGGCATCGATTCGAAATTGATGCGGCAGGCGACGCAGCGGTTGCCGATGTCGGTATGCACGGCGTAGGCGAAGTCGACCGGCGTCGCCCCGCGCGGCAGCGCCAGGATCTTGCCGCGCGGCGTGAAGACATAGACTTCGCCGGGGAAGAGATCGACCTTGACGTGCTCGAGGAACTCGGTGGAATCGCCCGAGGCCGACTGCAGTTCGAGCAGCGACTGCAGCCACTTGTGGGTGGTCTTCTGCAAGTCGGTCAGGGTGCTCTGATCCTCCTTGTAGAGCCAGTGCGAAGCGACGCCCGACTCGGCGACGTGGTTCATCTCGGCGGTGCGGATCTGGATCTCGACCGGCGTGCCGTAGGGGCCGATCAGCGTCGTGTGCAGCGACTGGTAGCCGTTGGCCTTGGGGATGGCGAGGTAGTCCTTGAACTTGCCCGGCACCGGCTTGTAGAGGCCGTGCAGCGCGCCCAGCGCCAGGTAGCAGGTCGGCACGTCCTTGACGATGACGCGAAAGCCGTAGATGTCGAGCACTTGCGAAAACGACAGGCTCTTCTCGCGCATCTTGCGGTAGATGCTGTAGAGATGCTTCTCGCGGCCGATGACTTCGGCTTCAATGCCGGCGGCCGGCAGGCGCTTTTTCACCGCTTCGAGGATCTTGCCGACCACTTCGCGGCGGTTGCCGCGCGCCGCCTTGAGCGCCTTGCTGAGGACGCGATAGCGCAGCGGATAGAGATGGCGAAAAGCGAGTTCCTGCAGCTCGCGGTAGAGCGTGTTGAAGCCGACGCGGTTGGCGATCGGGGCGTAGATCTCGAGCGTCTCGCGCGCGACGCGGCGGCGCTTGTCGGGGCGCAGCGCCTCGAGCGTGCGCATGTTGTGCAGGCGGTCGGCGAGCTTGATGAGGATGACGCGCACGTCGCGCGCCATCGCCAGCAGCATCTTGCGGAAGTTCTCGGCCTGCGCCTCTTCGTAGGACTGGTTCTCGATCTTGTCGAGCTTGGAGACGCCATCGACGAGCTCGGCGGCGACCTTGCCGAAGGCGTCGGCGATCTGCGCCTTGGTGATGGCGGTGTCTTCCATCACGTCGTGCAGCAGCGCCGCGATCAGCGCCTGCGTGTCGAGCTGCCACTCGGCCAGCGTCTCGGCGACGGCCAGCGGATGCGAGATGTAGGGATCGCCGCTGAAGCGGAACTGGCCGCGATGGGCGTCGAAGGAGAAATGGTAGGCCGCTTCGACGCGGCCCACGTCTTCCGGCTTCAGGTAGGCGGCGACGCGCGCCTTGAAGCGCTCGAAATCCTCCGCCAAATCCACCGGCGGATGCATGTCGAGAGGGATGATCGGCGTGGCGTCGACTTCAGGCGCCGCCGCAACGCGGGTTGGAGACGGAAGCGGTGCAGACATCGCTTCTTCGCATCCGCCTCATGCGGCTCAGGCTTGCCCGCGGTTGAGGAGTTCAAGCCCCACCAGGCCTTGCCCGATTTCGCGCAGGGCAACCACGGTGGGCTTGTCGCGGCCGGCGTCCACCAGGGGCGTGCTGCCCATGGTGAGCTGGCGGGCGCGATACGTGGCAACCAGGGTGAGCTGGAAGCGGTTGGGGATTTTCTTCAGGCAGTCGTCTACGGTTACGCGGGCCATGATCTGTCCTCTATTGGATATTCAGGAATCGGAAAACTTCCGGGTGGCGGGCCGCCTGTTTCGCAAAGCGCTGGCGGGAAGCCCGCACGGCGGCGCACAAGTCGTCCAGCGCCTCCTGCAAGTTATTGTTGATTATAACAAAATCGAACTCGCCGACGTGGCGCATTTCACCCAGCGCCGCGGCGACGCGGCGTTGGATCACTTCCTCGGCGTCCTGGCCGCGGCCGCGCAGCCGCTTTTCGAGCTCGGCCACGGACGGCGGCATGATGAATATGCCGACTGCTTCGCGAAAAATTTCGCGCACCTGCTGCGCGCCTTGCCAGTCGATTTCGAGCAGCATGTCGTGGCCGGCGTGCATCTGGTCTTCCAGCCACAGGCGCGAGGTGCCGTAGAAATTGCCGTGCACTTCCGCCCATTCGAGGAACTCGCCGCGTTCGCGCATGGCGCTGAAGGCGGCGACGTCGACGAAATGATATTCGCGGCCGTTCTGCTCGCCCGGCCGCGGCGCACGCGTGGTGTAGGAAATCGAATGCCGCACCTGGCTGTCGCGCTCGAGCAGCAGCTTGACGAGCGTGGTCTTGCCGGCGCCGGAGGGCGCCGAAACGACGAAGAGACTACCGGCGTTCATGGGCTCCGACATGGCTACTCCAGGTTCTGCACCTGCTCGCGCACCTGCTCGATCAGCAGCTTGAGCTCGAGCGCGATGGCGGTGATTTCGGCGGCGACGGATTTCGACGCCAGCGTGTTGGCTTCGCGGTTGAATTCCTGCATCAGGAAATCGAGCCGCTTGCCGACGGCGCCGCCCTTCTTGACGATGCGCTCCAGCTCGTCGAGGTGCGTCGCCAGGCGCGAGAGCTCTTCGGCGACGTCGATGCGCGTCGCGAACAGGCCGATCTCCTGGCGGATGCGTTCCTCGTCGAGGTTGGCGACCGCCTCGCGCAGCTTGGCCGACAGGCGCGTCTCGTAGTCGGCGATGGCCAGCGGCAACAGCGGCGCGACCTGCGCGGTGAGCTCGCGCATGCGCGCGACGCGGTCGAGGATCATGATCGCGAGCTTGGCGCCTTCGCGTTCGCGCGTGGCGAGGAAGTCCTTCAGCACTTCGTCGGCGAGCACCAGCGCCGCGGCCTGCAGCCGCTCGGGGTCGACCGTCTCGTCGTTGATCACGCCGGGCCAGCGCAAGACTTCGGCCACCGACAGCGGCGCGGCTTGCGGCAGCGTGGCGCGCACGGCGGTTTCGAGCCGCGCCAGCTGCGTCACCAGCGCCAGATTGGCCGCCAGCTCGCGCGGCGCCGTCACTTGCGGCGCCAGGTTCAAGCGGCATTCGACCTTGCCGCGCGCGGCGGCGGCGCCGATCTTCTCGCGCAGCGCCATTTCGAGGAAGCGCAATTCCTCGCCGCAGCGGAAAGTGATGTCGAGGAAGCGCGAATTGACGCTCTTGAGCTCGAGATGGAGCGAAGCCGGGCCCAGTTCGCGCGTGCCCGCGGCGTAGCCGGTCATGCTGTATATGGTCATCGTGGAATGGGCTCGGCTTCACGCCGCGCCGCCTGATCGTACAATCGTGCGAGTATAGACTGTGGAGCCTGTCCGCAGGCGTTCCCATGCCGTCACAGCAGTCCAATCAGCCCTTGCCGCCCGGTTTCCAGCTCGACCGCTACCGTATCGAACGGCAGTTGTCGCTGGGCGGATTTTCCATCGTCTATCTGGCGTACGACGCCGACGAGACGCCGGTGGCGATCAAGGAATACCTGCCCAATTCGCTGGCGCTGAGGAGCGCCGGCACCGTGCCGGTGGTCAGCGAGGAGCACCGCAACGCGTTCCGCCACGGCATGAAATGCTTCTTCGAGGAAGGCCGTGCGCTGGCGCACTTGAGCCACCCGAACGTGGTGCGCGTGCTCAACTTCTTTCGCGCCAACGAGACCGTTTACATGGTCATGCAGTACGAGCGCGGCCGCACCTTGCAGGAGCATATCCGGCGCTGCAAGGGCGCGATCAAGGAAGGCTTCGTGCGCAACGTCTTCTCGCGGCTGCTCAACGGCCTGCGCGAAGTCCATGCGCAAAAGCTGCTGCATCTCGACATCAAGCCGGCCAACATCTATCTGCGCACCGACGGCGCGCCGGTGCTGCTCGACTTCGGCGCCGCACGCCAGGCCTTGAGCAGCGACGGCCCCTATTTGAAGCCGATGTACACGCCGGGCTTCGCGGCGCCGGAGCAATACGAAGCGCCCGACCAGCTCGGGCCGTGGACCGACATCTACGCCGTCGGCGCCAGCATCTACACGACCCTGGGCGGCGCGGTGCCGCCGGCCGCCAGCGCCCGCCTGGTCAAGGACGAGCGGGTGCCGGCGGAAAAGCGCTGGGCCGGCAAGTATTCGAAGCAACTGCTCGAAACCGTCGACTGGTGCATGCAGCTCGACTATCTCGAACGGCCGCTGTCCGTGTTCGCGCTGCAAAAGGCGCTCGCCGACGGCGGCGCGCCGCAGCGCGACCATTCCTGGGCCGATACGCTGAGCCAGCGGCTCAAGGGTTTGATAGGAAAATAGGCCGATGAAATTCACCATCTTCCACGAAAGCCGCATCGGCAAGCGCAAGAGCAACCAGGACCGGCTGTCCTACTGCTATTCGCGCGACGCCCTGCTGATGGTCGTCGCCGACGGCATGGGCGGCCACCTGCACGGCGAGCTGGCGGCGCAGGTCGCCGTGGAGTACCTGACCGAGGCCTTCCAGCGCGAGTCCCTGCCGCGCCTGCCCGATCCCTTCCTGTTTCTCTCCTGGGGCCTCACCAACGCGCATCACGCCATCGCCGCGCACGCCGCCGAGCGCGGCCTGCCGGAAGCGCCGCGCACCACCTGCGTCGCCTGCGTCGTGCAAGACAGCATCGCCTACTGGGCGCACGCCGGCGATTCAAGGCTGTACGTCATCCGCGACGGCCGCGTCCTGGCGCAGTCGCGCGACCATTCGCGCGTGCAGGCGATGATCGACCAGGGCCAGCTCACGGCGGCGGAGGCGCGCCATCATCCGGCGCGCAACCGCGTCTATAGCTGCCTCGGCGGCGACCATACGCCGCAGATCGACTTCTCGCGCAAGACCACGCTCGCCGCCGGCGACATCATCGCGCTGTGCAGCGACGGCGTCTGGGGCGCGCTCGACGACGCCACGCTGGTGTCCACGCTGGAAAGCGCCAGCGTTACCGACGGCGTGCCGCGCCTGCTGGACGAAGCCGAAGCCCGCGCCGGCGAAACCTGCGACAATCTCTCGCTGATTGCGCTGAACTGGGAGGAAAGCTACGGCGACAACACGACGGCCATGGTCGAAACGCAGACCATGCCGCTCGACACCCACACCACTTTGATGGGAGGCTTCGATGCGCCGCGCCCGCGCGACCCGGAGCTGACTGAAGACGACATCGAACGCGCCATCGAGGAAATCCGCGGCGCGATCCAGAAATACTCACGATAGGAAGAATCACATATGAGACCCAGCGGCAGACAGCCCGGCCAATTGCGCACTCTCGCGCTGACCCGCAACTTCACCATGCATGCCGAAGGCAGCGTGCTGGTGGAATTCGGCAACACGCGCGTGCTGTGCACCGCCAGCGTCGAAGGCAACGTGCCCGGCTTCCTCAAGGGCAAGGGGCAAGGCTGGGTCACGGCCGAATACGGCATGCTGCCGCGCTCGACGCACACGCGCACGGCGCGCGAGGCGGCCAAGGGCAAGCAGTCGGGCCGCACGCAGGAAATCCAGCGCCTCATCGGCCGCAGCCTGCGCGCCGTCACCGATCTCGTCGCCCTCGGCGAGCGCCAGATCACGCTCGACTGCGACGTGCTGCAGGCCGACGGCGGCACGCGCTGCGCCGCCATCACCGGCGCCTGCGTCGCGCTGCATGACGCCTGCGCCAAGCTGGTCGCCGCCGGCACGCTCAAGGCCAGTCCGATGCGCGACTTCATCGCCGCCGTCTCGGTCGGCATCTTTGCCGGCGTGCCCGTGCTCGACCTCGACTACATCGAGGATTCCGGCTGCGATACCGACATGAACGTGGTCATGACCGGCAGCGGCGGCATCGTCGAAGTGCAGGGCACGGCGGAGGGCGCGCCGTTCTCGCGCGCCGAGCTCGACACCCTGCTGGAACTCGGCGGCGAGGGCATCCGGCAGATCGTTGCGGCGCAGAAGGAGGCCCTGGCATGAAGCAACTCGTCCTCGCTTCCGGCAATCCCGGCAAGCTGCGCGAATTCGCGCAGCTCCTCGCCACCCTCGACTTCGAAGTCCTGCCGCAGTCGCAGTTCAACGTGCCCGAAGCCGAAGAGCCGCATTTCACCTTCGTCGAGAATGCGCTCGCCAAGGCCCGCCACGCCGCCCGGCTCACCGGCCTGCCGGCGCTGGCCGACGATTCCGGCATCTGCCTCTCGGCGCTCAAGGGCGAACCCGGCGTGCATTCGGCGCGCTACGCCGGCGAGCCGAAGTCGGATGCGCGCAACAACGAGAAAATGCTCGCCGACCTCGCCGGCCAGTCCGACCGCCGCGCCCATTACGTCTGCGTGCTGGTGCTGGTGCGCCATGCCGACGACCCGCAGCCCGTCATCACCGAAGGCGAATGGCACGGCGAAATTGTCGACACCCCCAAGGGGGAAAACGGCTTCGGCTACGACCCGTATTTCTGGGTGCCGGAGAAGGGCTGCACGGCGGCGCAAATGTCGGCCGACGACAAGAATGCCATGTCCCATCGCGGCAAGGCGCTGCGGCTGTTGATGGAACGGCTGCGGGCAGCGCGTTAGATGAATTCCTCGGCCACCCGCCGGCCCGAGCGCCGCTCCCGCACCAAACGTCACTGCACTTCAAGAGTCGCAACACGTCAAACCACATCATCCCGCTAGCCGCATCGACTGAATGGCAGGCCCTCAAGGTTCTGCCGCCGCTCTCGCTGTACGTCCATTTCCCTTGGTGCGTGAGGAAATGCCCGTACTGCGACTTCAATTCGCATGAAGCCAAAAGCGGCATCCCCGAGGACGCTTACGTCGACGCCCTGATCGCCGATCTCGAAGCGGCTCTGCCGCAGGTGTGGGGGCGCAGCGTGACGAGCGTGTTCTTCGGCGGCGGCACGCCCAGCCTGCTGTCGGGCGCGGCGGTGGATCGCCTGCTGGCGGCCTTTCGCGCCCGCCTGACGCTGCTGCCGGATGCGGAAATCACGCTCGAGGCGAACCCCGGCACCGCCGAAGCCGACAAGTTCGCGGCCTTTCGCGACGCCGGCGTGAATCGTCTTTCGCTCGGCATCCAGAGCTTCGACGACGCCAAGCTCGCCGCCTTGGGCCGCATTCATTCGGGCGCTGATGCGCGCCGGGCGATCGAGCTGGCGCTGCGCCATTTCGCGCGCGTCAATCTCGACCTCATGTACGCGCTGCCGCAGCAGACGCTGGCACAGGCGCAGGGCGACATCGAAACGGCCATCGCCTACGGGCCGCAGCACCTTTCCGCCTATCACCTGACGCTGGAGCCGAACACCGCCTTCCACCATGCGCCGCCGCCGCTGCCCGACGACGACCTCGCCGCCGACATGCAGGAGATGGCCGAGGCGACGCTCGCCGCGGCGGCTTACGAGAACTACGAGACTTCGGCGTTCGCCAAGGCCGGCGGCCGCTGCCGCCACAACCTCAACTACTGGAATTTCGGCGACTACCTGGGGCTGGGCGCCGGCGCCCACGGCAAGATCAGCTTCCCCGACCGCATCGTGCGCGAGTCGCGCTACCGCAATCCCAAGGATTACCTGGCCGCCGCCGATCGCGTCCAGGAACGGCACGAGGTCGCCGCTGCCGACCTGCCCTTCGAGTTCATGATGAATGCATTGCGGTTGACGGCCGGCTTCGCGCCGCGGCTGATCGAGGAGCGCACCGGCCTGTCGCTCGCCGCGATGCACGAACCGCTGCTGGCGGCGCAGCGCGCCGGCCTGCTGGAAATGACGCCGCAGCGCATCGCCCCGACGCCGGCGGGACGCCGCTTCCTCAACCGGCTGCTGCGCCTGTTCCTGCCGGATTGAGCGATCGCGCCCGGCGCCGGCAGCTCAATCGCGGCGCGTGAAAATCACGTCCCAGACGCCGTGGCCGAGGCGCTGGCCGCGCTGTTCGAACTTGGTCAGCGGCCGATGGTCGGGCCGCGGCGCGAAGCCGGCGGCGGTGTTGGCCAGCAGCGGTTCCGCGGCCAGCACGGCGAGCATCTGCTGGGCATATTCCTCCCAGTCGGTGGCGCAGTGCAGGTAGCCGCCCGGCGCCAGGCGCGCGGCCAGTTGCGCGACGAACGGCGGCTGCACCAGGCGGCGCTTGTGGTGGCGCTTCTTCGGCCAGGGATCGGGAAAGTAGATGTGGATGCCGGCAAGCGAGCCGGGCGGCAGCATGTCGCGCACCACCTCGACGGCGTCGTGCTGGATGACGCGCAGATTGGTCAGCGCGCGCGTGGCGATTTCCTTGAACAGCGCGCCGACGCCCGGCGTATGCACCTCGATGCCGAGGTAGTCGTTTTCGGGATGGGCGGCGGCGATGGTCGCCGTCGTCTCGCCCATGCCGCAGCCGATTTCGAGAATGCGCGGAGCGCCGCGGCCGAAGACGGCGTCGAAGTCGAGCAACGCCGCGCGGTAAGGAATGCCCCAGCGCGGCATGCCTTCCTCGAAATGGCGGGCCTGGGCGCTGGAGACGCGGCCCTGGCGCAGGACGAAACTGCGGATGGGGCGGTGCTGCTCGGTTTCTTCGGTCATGGCGGGTTCGCGCTGCGATGGCTGGGCGGCATGCGGAAGACGTTGCGCAAGGCGGCTTCCGGCCGTTTCAGGGATTCCGAAAAGGCGACGCAGTCGGCGAGGCTGCCGCCGGCCTGGCTGCTGCGGCGCAGTTCCGCATACCAGGCGTCGAACGAGGCGGCGGGCGCATCGGCGGGCCAGGCGGCGGCGAGCGTGGCGTTCGCCTGCGCCAATACCGGAACGTTGATTTCGCGCCACACCTCGTAGCGCGCCTCGTGCAACTGGCGCAGCGGCGCGGGAAACAGCTCGCGGCAATGGCGCTCGCGCGCCTCGACCGCGGTGGCCGCCACGGTGCGCGCCATCAGTTCTTCCAGCCGCAGGCGCTCGCCGAGGTCGTAGCGCGGCTGCTGCAAGGCGGCCGGCAGCGTCGCGCAGGCGGCCTGGAGCTTGGCGGAGTCGGGCGCGTAGTCGAGGGCGTCCTTCAAGTTCATCTTCTGCGCCAGCGCTGGCCAGGCGGCGCTCTCGTTGTCGAAGTAATAGACGCTCAGGTCGGCCGCGGCGGCGGCGATGGCCGGCGCCTGGCGCGCGCGCCAGGCGGCATAGACGGCCTCGCTGTCGGCGGCCGTCGCCGGCACGGCGCGGCACGCCGCGGCGAGCAGCGCGATGCCGTGAGCCAGGCCGAAAATGCGCTGCTGCGCCAGGATGCGCGGGTAGTCGAAGGCGTAGCCGCTGCGCTCGGGAGCTGCCGGCGCGGCTGGTTCCTGGGCACAGGCGGCCGCGGCGCAAAGCCAGGCGGCCAGCGCCAGCGGCAGGCAACGCATGGCGAAATCAGGCAGCAATCAGGAGCCGATCAGGCCGCCGGTCGGCGAACTCGGGCTCGCCGTGTAGAACTTCTTCGGCATGCGCCCGGCGAGAAAGGCTTCGCGGCCGGCTTCGACGGCCTTCTTCATGGCGCCGGCCATGAGCACGGGATTTTGCGCGCCGGCGATCGCCGTGTTCATCAGCACGCCGTCGCAGCCGAGCTCCATGGCGATGGCGGCATCCGATGCCGTGCCGACGCCGGCGTCGACGAGCACCGGCACCTTGGCGGCGTCGATGATGAGCTTCAGGTTCCACGGATTGAGGATGCCCATGCCGGAGCCGATCAATGATGCCAGCGGCATGATGGCGACGCAGCCGAGGTTTTCGAGCAGCTTGGCCTGGATCGGATCGTCGGCGCAATAGACCATGACCTGGAAGCCGTCCTTGACCAGCACTTCGGCGGCCTTCAGGGTCTCGGGCATGTTGGGAAACAGCGTCTGCGGATCGCCGAGCACTTCGAGCTTGACGAGGCTGTGGCCGTCGAGCAGTTCGCGCGCCAGGCGCAGCGTGCGGATGGCGTCGTCGGCCGTGTAGCAGCCGGCGGTGTTCGGCAGGTAGGTGTATTGCGACGGCGGCAGCGCGTCGAGCAGCGACGGCTGGTTGGGGTCCTGGCCGATGTTCATGCGGCGGATGGCGACGGTGACGATCTGCGCACCGGAGGCGTCGATGGCGGCGCGGGTCTCGGCGAAATCCTTGTACTTGCCGGTGCCGACGAGCAGGCGCGAAGCGTAGCTCTTGCCGGCGATGACGAGATGATCTGGGGTCATGGTGGGTCCTTGTGCTTCAGCCGCCGCCGACGGCGACGACGATCTCTATCCGGTCGCCCGGGTTGAGCGCGGTTTCGGCATGGCGGCTCTTCGGCACGATCTCGCCGTTCTTCTCGACGGCGACGCGCTTGCCGACCAGGCCGCGGACGGCCAGCAGGCCGGCGACGCTGACGGGTGCCGCAAGCTTTTCGGGAGCGCCGTTGATGAATACTTCAATCATGGCGGGATTCTAGCACCGGGGCAATTGCCAGCTTGCCCGCGTGCCCCTACAATCCGCTCTTCTGCGGGCGTCGTATAACGGCATTACCTGAGCTTCCCAAGCTCATGACGAGGGTTCGACTCCCTTCGCCCGCTCCAGTCATCCCTGACCCAGAGGACGCAACATGCAGCTGTCGATGCCGGCGTCACGCAACGTTGCGGCCGCACCTGCCGCCGATCTCGAGGTTCTGCTCATCCGGCTGGGTGAGCGCAGTTTTGGCGTGCCGCTGGCCCAGGTTCGCTACGTCGCGCCGATGCCGGCCGATTTCGCCAGCCGCGGCGCCGCCGTCGCCGATCATTTCGTTTTCGAGGGCAACCCGCTGACCTACGTATCGTTGTGGGACCGGCTCGGGCAGGACTCCTGCTACGCCGAGTACGAAGAGATGCGCACGATGCTGCCGCAGCGCCGGCAGGATCACCTCGACTGGATGGCGGCGCTGGAGGACTCGCTGCGCAGCGGCGCGTCGTTCGCCAAGGCGCGCAATCCGCGCGAATGCGCCTTCGGCAAGTGGTTCTACGCCTACCGTTCGCAGGACCGCCGCCTGGCGCTGCTGCTGGGGCAGTTCGAGCAGCCGCACGGCGTCATCCACGGGCTGGCGGACAAGCTGCTGGGGCTGGCCGAGCACGGCCAGCGCAGCGAAGCGCTGCGCATGTTCGACGAGGCGCACGACACGACGCTCGCCAAGCTGATGCAGCTGTTCGATGCGGCGCAGCGCCTGATCGTCGAACTGCAACGCCGCATCGCCGTCGTCGTCGCCGACGGCGACGAGGCGTGCGCCTTGGGCGCGGACGGCATCCGCGACATCGTCACGGTGCCGGCCGAACGGATCAAGAGCGGCAAGGGCGGCGGCCCGGCGGCGCCAGCGACGGCGGCGCTGATCGTCCTCGACGAGCGCAACGTCGTTCCCCTGATCGACTGGCGCACCTTCTGCGCCGCCGGCGCCGAGCCCGCCTGATCGCGCGCGCCTCAGCGCGCCGCCGGCGGTGCGCTCACCGCCGCGCATTCCGCGGCGATCCAGGTTTCATCCCGCCCCAGTTCCTCGGCCATCAGCGCCGCCACGCGCGGCCAGGCGGCCAGCGCCGCGGCGCGGTCGAGATGCAGTAGCCGCAGGCGCCGCGCCAGGACATCGTCGACGTGGCGCGCCTGTTCGGCACGCACGGCATGGCGCACCTGCGCCTCGACGTAGGGCAGCGCGGGCTGCGCGGGACAAAGCCGGATGGCGGCGCCAGGCAGCGCCAGCACGGCGGCCAGGTCGGCGCCGTAGCCGCGCAGCCACCACGGCGCCTCGCTCGTGGCGTAGCCGTGCAGCGGCAGCTCGCGCGTCGCGCAGGCGGGTCGGCGCGGGCCCAACTGCGGCAAGAGGCGGTCGACGATGTTCTCGGCCATGCGCCGATAGGTCGTCCCTTTGCCGCCGACCACC
>JAQTNK010000052.1 GCA_028713915.1 Rhodocyclaceae bacterium
GGCGCGCGCCACTTCGTACTCGAACAGCTCCCAGAACACGCGCCGGTTGTAGATGTCGGTGAGCGGATCGCGCGTCGCGTAGTACTCCATGTCGCGCGTGTATTTGTGGATCGCCTTGACCGAGCCCACGACGTTGAGCATCGTCGACAAAATGCTGTCCATGACGAGGCGCAGCGTGTCGTCGTCCGCCGCCGTGGCATTGACGCCGATGCCGACGATGCCGCCGATCTTCGGGTTGTCGACCATCAGCGTCTTGGTGTGCAGCGTCACGGCTTCCGCGTCGAGCACCAGCGTCGTGCCGTCGGCGGGCGGCATGTGGTTGTGCAGGCTCAATTGGGACAGCCCGCTGAAGCGGCGGTCTTCGGCCACCAGGCGTCGCACGTGCGCTTCCATCATCATGCGCGTTTCTTCGGACGGGATCTGGCCCCAGAAGATCTCCAGGTCGAACACTTCGTCGCCGACCTCGAACAGCGAGAACAGCATGTGCGTCGTCATCACCGTGTTGATCTCGGCGAGCAGGCGGGCGATGTAGTCGCCCCAGTCGCGCACCACTTCCGAGGTGATGACGAACTTCTCCATGAGGCCGATCTCGAAGTGCAGCACGTGCTTGTCGACGGCGACGCGGCGCAGCTTGTCGACGAGCTCGTTCAAGTGGCCGAAGAGGCGCCGGAACTCGTCGAAGCCGGGATCGTGGCGGGTGAACTCGACATGCCGGAGATCGGCCACCGCATTCACCTTGGAGACGACCTCGTCGATGCCGTCGATGGCGGTCTCGAGGCGGCGGCTGACGCGCCACACCGCCAGCGCGGCCAGCCCCATCAACACGGGCGCGAGCGTCGCGATCCAAAGCAGGAAGTCGCGCTGGGCCCGCGCCACCAGCGGCGCGAAATCCTGCTTGACCTCGACGACGCCGAGCACGTTGCCGACCTTGGCCGAATCGTGGCAGTGCAGGCAGCGCGCATCCGCCACCAGCGGCATCAGGTAGCGCACGCCGCCCGCGGGCGTTTCGGTCAGCGCCCGGCCGCTCGCCAGCACTTGCCGGATGGCGGCATCGAACGGCGGCTGGTCGATCTCGCCGTGGTCGAGGACGACGACGGGACCGCGATAGATCTGCAGCTCGGTCGGCGTGTCCTTGGCGGTGCCGCGGATGGCGGCGATGAACTGCTCGGCGCGCTCGCGCCGCCAGCCGGTGCTCATGAGCTGGTACATGCCGGTGAAGGTCACCTGCGCCAGGGCCGACGACGACTCGCGGGCGTTGTCGCGCACCGTGTGTTCGAGAATGCGGCCGATGACGACGTAGCTGCTGCCGAAAAAGCCGACCGCGACGACAGCCGACGTCACCATGATGAAGCTGCGGATGCGCATGGTCTTACCGTTATCCGGGTGCAAGAGAGGGGCATTCTAACCTGTGCCGCGCGGGCGCGAACCAGCACGGCGGCTCGCCGCGGCGGCGCTGCGGCCGTCCTTTTTCGCTGCGGCTCCGGGGTTCGCGGCTTGACGCTGGCTTGACGCCCGCTTGACGGAAATTCAACGGACCCAGGGCTAAGCTTGGCCTCTGCCCGCTCCGCTCAAAACCGGCGCGGCATATTGCTTTGGGCAGCGCTGCCATGGCTTTCCTGAAATATTCAATTTTGGTGATACGACCCTTATGAGTTCGATGCACATCGCCCACGCCGACGAGCTCGTTCCGGAACTGAAAATCAAGCGCGGGCTCGTCGCCAGGCTGCTCCCTTTCCTGCTGTGGTGGCCGAAGGTCAACCGCCACACGTTCCGCGACGACCTCTTGGCCGGCTTCACCGGCGCGCTGATCGTCCTGCCGCAGGGCGTCGCCTTCGCCACCATCGCCGGCCTGCCGCCGCAGTACGGCCTCTACGCGGCGATGATGCCGGCGGTGATCGGCGCCCTCTGGGGTTCCTCCTGGCACTTGGTCTCCGGCCCGACGACGGCGATTTCCATCGCCGTCTTCGCCGCCATGTCGCACCAGGCGGAGCCGGGCTCGGCGCAATACATCAGCCTGGTGCTGACGCTGACCTTCCTCGTCGGCGTCTTCCAGCTCATTCTCGGCCTCGCGCGCATGGGCGCGCTGGTGAACTTCATTTCGCATTCCGTGGTGATCGGCTTCACCGCCGGCGCCGCCATCCTAATCGGCGCGAGCCAGGTGAAGAACTTCTTCGGCATCGACATCCCGCGCGGCACGCCGTTCTACGAGATCATCCACCAGCTCGGCGTGCAGTTCTTCGATGCCAATCCCCACGTCCTGACGGTGAGCGTCGTGACGCTGGCGACCGGGATACTCACGCGGCGCTACTGGAAGCGCATGCCTTACATGATCGCCGCCATGATCGTCGGCAGCGTCCTCGCCGCGGTGATGAACGGCATGCTCGGCCAGGCCGCCACCGGCATCAAGACGGTCGGCGCGCTGCCGGCCACCTTGCCGCCGCTGTCCCTGCCCGACTTCTCGCTGGAAGCGCTGCACGCCACGCTGGGGCCGGCGCTGGTCATCACCATGCTGGCGCTGACCGAGGCCGTCTCCATCGCCCGCGCTATCGCCGTGCGCTCCGAGCAGCGCATCGACGGCAACCAGGAGTTCATCGGCCAGGGCCTGGCGAACATCGTCGGCGCCTTCTTCTCGTCCTACGCGTCCTCCGGTTCCTTCAACCGCAGCGGCGTCAATTACGAAGCCGGCGCCAAGACGCCGCTCGCCTCGATCCTCGCCTCGGGCTTCCTCATCGTCGTCCTGCTGCTGGTGGCGCCGCTTGCCGCCTATCTGCCGACCGCGGCAATGGCCGGCATCCTGTTCCTGGTGGCCTGGGGCCTCATCGACTTCCACCACATGCATGCCATCTGGCATACCAGCAAGGCCGAATCGGCGATCCTTGCGGCGACGCTGATCGGCACGCTGTTCAACCTCGAGATGGGCATTTTCGTCGGCGTCTTCCTTTCGCTGGTGATGTTCCTCTATCGCACTTCGCGCCCCGAGATCGTCCCGGTGGTGCCGGCGCAGCAGCAAGGCGCCTACCACTTCGTGCGCGCGCAGGGCCGGCGCGAATGCCCGCAGCTGCGCGTCGTGCGCGTGAACGGCGCGCTCTACTTCGGCGCCGCCAGCTACGTGCAACAGGCGCTGCAGCAGATCGACGAGGACAACCCGCTGCAGAAATCCGTGCTCATCGCCGCCGCCGGCCTCACCTATCTCGACGTCGCCGGCGCCGAAGTGCTGGCGCAGGAAGCGCGCCGCCGCCGGCGGCTCGGCGGCGGCCTTTATTTCTACCGTCTCAATCAATCGCTCTACCGCTTCCTCAAGCAGGGCGACTATGTCCATGAGATCGGCGAGGGCGCCTTCTTCCCGGTCATGACCAACGTCGTCGGCGCGCTCTACCGGACGCTCGATCCCGATGTCTGCGGCCGCTGCAAGACGCGCGTCTTCAAGGAATGCCACGGCACCCTGCTGCCCGACGGCTTCCGCCGCCAGCGCCTGATGCTCGCCACCGACGGCAGCGAATTCGCGCGCGCCCCGACTGCCGTCGCCGTCGCCCTGGCGCAGCGCTTCGGCGTCACGCTCGACGTCATGACCGCGGTGGACTCCGCCGCCGAGCGCGAACGCGGCGACGCACGTTTGGCGCCGACGGTGCGCGAAGCGGCCGCCGCCGGCGTCGCCAGCGAAGAGATCGTGCGCCACGGCAAGAACGCGGCGCAGGAAGTCGTCGCCGCGGCTGCCGCCGCCGACACCAACATCCTCGTCATCGGCCGCCGGCCGGCGACCGACCTGAAGCAGAAACTGCTCGGCGACACCACGGCGCACCTGATCGCCGACGCGCGCTGCCACGTGCTGGTGGTCGGCGCACAGGCGGGCATGTGGCAGCATCGCATGCTGCTCGCCAGCGACGGCAGCGACACCAGCGACGGCGTCGCCGAACTGGCCACGCAGATCGCCAAGGTGACGCGCACGCCGGTGACCATCGTCGCCGCCGTCGCGCAGGACAAGGAGCTCGCCGCCGCCGAAGAGGACCTCGCACACAAGGCCGGCCTCATGAAACTCGAAGGCGTGAGCTGCGACACGCGCATCGTCAAGGGCGCGGCGCCCGAGACGATCGCGCGCACGGCACAGGAACTCGGCGCCGACCTCGTCGTCGTCGGCAGCCATCGTGGCAAGGGGCTGGCGCGCATCGTCGCCGGCAGCGTCGTCGACCGCGTCCTCGGCGACCTGCAATGCGCCGTGCTGATCGTCAAGCCGGGCGAAGCCGGCGCCATCAGCAGCACCGTTTCCGGCTAGGCGGTGGCGCATGCCGCCGGCGGCGGCATGCGTTACCATGGCGGCTCCCGTCACCCGCCGCACCCTCATGTCCAAGCCAACCGATGCCGCCAAGCTCGACCGCGTCGTCGCTCAGGCGCGGCGCGACGCCGAGAAGCGCGACCAGGGCTACCGCGAACAGGCGCTGAAGATCTACCCCTGGGTGTGCGGCCGCTGCGCCCGCACATTCACGCACGCCAACGTGCGCGAACTCACCGTCCATCACCGCGACCACAACCACGACCACAACCCGCCCGACGGCAGCAACTGGGAGCTGCTGTGCCTTTATTGCCACGACAACGAGCACCAGCGCGAACTCGAGGCGGCCGGTCAAGCCGGCGGCGGCGGCCAGAAGCACGTCAGCGCCACCCACAACCCGTTTGCCGATCTCAAGTCGCGGCTGAAGCGCTGACGCGCCGCGCTGCCGTTCAGGGATTGGCGCAGAGTCGGACGACCGCGTCCCCGGCCTTGCCGCACGGCGTTTGCGCGCCGGGCACGGGATGCGGCGTGCCGGCCGCGTCCATGTCGGCGGCGAGCGTGTCCCAGGCGATGAGGCCATGGCGATCCAGCGTCAGGCGCAGCAGCCAGCCGCGCCGGGCGGCCGGCTGCTCGAAGCCGTCGAAGACGAAGTTGCCGAGGCTGTAGACGATCAGCTTGCCCTTGTAGTATTGCGCGCCCTGCGTGACATGCGGATGGCCGCCGACGACGACGTCGGCGCCGGCGTCGATCATCAGCCGCGCCAGTTGGCGCTGCCTGTCGTCCGGCGCCGGCTCCATTTCCCAGCCCCAGTGCATGACGGGGATCACCAGGTCGGCGCCGGCGGCGCGGGCGGCGCGGATGTCGGCGATGACCTGGCTGTCCTCGCTCCAGGCGACGCCGGGACTGTCGGCGCCGGCCTCGAAGGAGCGCGGCTTGAATTCGTCGTAGCCGAGCACGGCGATGCGCAGTCCCTGCTTGTCGATCCACAGCGGCGCATGCGCGGCGGCGAGATCCGGCCCGCCGCCGAAGTGGCGGATGCCGCTGCCGTCGAGCAACGTCAGGGTCTGCAGGAAGGCGTCCTTGCCGTAGTCGCCCGCATGGTTGTTGGCGACGCCCACGGCGTCGAAGCGGCCCTGCAGCACGGGCAATACGGCGGGCGCTGCGCGAAACGTGTAGATCTTGTTGTCCAGGGCGCGCCCGCCGCTGGCGATCGGACATTCGAGGTTGCCGATGCGGTAATCGGCGGCGGCGAGAACGGCGGCGAACGGCGCCAGCGGATCGCCGCCGGCGGCAATGCTGCGGCCCGGCCCGTCGTCGAGCATGACGTCGCCGGCAAACAGTAGCCGCAGCGTCTGCGCCTGCGCCACGCTGCAGATGAGCAGCAGCGCCGTCAATGCCATATGCATGGCGCGTTGCAAGGTCGTCATGGCGCCGCCGCGCCGCCGCCCTGCAGACGGCACCAATACTGCAGTTCGCCGTCGCGCACCGGCTCGTAGACGAAATTCAGGCCGGTGAAGCCGTAGCGCGCGCCGCTCGCCGCCGGCGGATAGTCGTAGGTGGCCTGATGCAGCGGCACCGCGCCCTCGTCGCGGTCGGCATAGACGTACACCTTGATCGCGGCGAGATCGGCCGGTTCCTTCTGGAAGACGACGCGGAACTTGAAGTAGGAGCCGACGGCGACGGCCGGCACGGCATAGGGCGAGGCGACCGGCGCGGCAACGAGGTCGCGGCTCTCGCCGCCGTAGGTATAGCGGCAGACCACCTGTTCGCCGGCCGCGGCGCCACGGGCCGGCAGGCTCGCCAGCGTGCCGAGCGCTGCGGCGCCCAGCTGCGTGGCGACGACGAGGCGGCGCAGGCAGCGGCGCAAGCTACGCGGCGCCCGGCGGCGTATCGCCCGCGGCAGCGCCGTTATTGGCGCGCGTCATGAGGAGAAAGACGCCGTAGGCGAGCCAGGAGAACAGGCTCGCCACCACGAACCAGAGGAATTTCCGGCTGCCCTGCACGCGCCGCGAGCCGAGGACGAACAGCGGCGGCAGCGACAGGAAGATCAGGAAGGCCCAGTCCTTCAGGCCCATTGATGCCATTTGCATAGTCAGTGTAGCGATCGACATCGCCGTTTCCTCCTCACACGATTTAACGGAGATAATACGATATTCGGAGGTTTCCCCGCATGAAGAAGCTCCCCCCCTGGGTCAAGGCGCTCGCCGTCGTCGTCATTTTCGCCGCGCTCTACGGCGCAGCGCAGCTGCTGCTGTTTCTCAACAATACCTCCGGCGGCCACGCCGGGCTGGACTAGGTGTCCGCACAAGCATTCCTCGTTTCGACCGGCGTCGTCGCGCTGGCCGAGATCGGCGACAAGACCCAGCTTCTGGCGCTGCTGCTCGCCGCGCGTTTCCGCAAGCCGTGGCCGATCGTCCTCGGCATCCTCGTCGCCACGCTCGCCAACCACCTGCTCGCCGGCGCCGTCGGCGCGTGGGTCACCACGGTCGCCAGCCGCGACGTGCTGCGCTGGATTCTCGGCGCTTCCTTCCTCGCCATGGCGGCCTGGATCATGGTGCCCGACAAGCTCGACGACACCGTCGCCGGCGATGGCCGCTACGGCGTCTTCGTCACCACGGTAATCACCTTCTTCCTCGCCGAGATGGGCGACAAGACGCAGATCGCGACGGCGGCGCTGGCCGCGCAGTACCACGCGCTCGTCACGGTGGTGGCCGGCACGACGCTGGGCATGCTGATCGCCGACGTTCCCGCCGTGCTGCTCGGCGACCGGGCCGCCGTGCGCCTGCCGCTGACGCTGGTGCACGGCATCGCCGCGGCGGTCTTCGCCGTGCTCGGCGTGCTGGCCCTGGTCAACGTCGGCGGCGCGCTATGACGCCGCCCGACGACCTCTCGCGCTGGACCCACCCGCACGTCTTCGACGAGGCGAATTTCGCCGCCGAACGCGGCACGCGCCTGGTGATGCTCATCACCGCGGCGATGATGGTGGTCGAGATCGTCGCCGGCTGGTGGTACAACTCGATGGCGCTGCTGGCGGACGGCTGGCACATGAGTTCGCATGCGCTGGCCATCGGCCTGTCCGCCGTCGCCTACATGGCGGCGCGGCGCTATGCGCACGATCCGCGCTTCGCTTTCGGCACCTGGAAAATCGAAGTGCTGGCGGGCTTTTCCAGCGCGCTGTTCCTGCTCGGCATCGCCGCCTGGATGGTCGTCAGCTCGGTCGAGCGGCTCTACAGCCCGCAATCGATCCACTTCGGCGAAGCCATCGTCGTCGCCGTCATCGGCCTCATCGTCAATATCGTCTGCGCGCTGATTCTCGGCAACGCGCACCACGGCCATGACCATGACCACGGGCACGACGGCCACGGCCATCACCATCACGACCTCAACCTCAAGGCGGCCTACCTGCACGTCGTTGCCGACGCCGCCACGTCGGTGCTTGCCATCGTCGCCCTGGCCGGCGGCATGCTGTTCGGCTGGACGCGGCTGGACCCGGTCATGGGCATCGTCGGCGCCGTGCTCGTCGCCGCCTGGGCGCGCACCCTGATCCGCGATACCGGCCGCATCCTGCTCGACTGCGAAATGGACAACCCGGTGGTCGACGCAGTGCGCGAGGCGATCCACGGCGATCCCTCATGGGGCGCGTCGACCCGCATCGCCGACCTGCACGTCTGGCGCGTCGGCAAGCAGCGCTACGCCTGCATCGTCGGCGTCGTCACCGGCGCTGCCGAGGCGACGCCGGACGCCATCAAGGCCACCCTCGCCCGGCACGAGGAACTCGCCCACATCACGGTCGAGATCAATCGCGCCGGCGACCGCCGCCCCGCCGCTACATCGGCTTTTCGCAGTTGACCATCCAGGGCACGCCGTAGCGGTCGACGAGCATGCCGAAACGCCTGGCCCAGAAGGTTTCCTGCAGCGGCATGGTGATGGCGCCGCCGGCGGCCAGGGCGGCGAACAGGCGTTCCGCCTCGGCCGGCGTGTCGCTGTTCAAGGTGATGGCGAAGCCGCTCATGGGCACCGCTTCGCCCATGCTGTCGGCGGCCATCAGCGTGTCGCCGCCGATGTCGAGCACCCCGTGCAGGACCTTGTCGCGCATTTCGGGCGGCACGTCCAGCTCCATCGGCGAGCCGCGGTACAGGCTCAGGTGCTTGATCTGCGCGCCGATGGCCGTTTCATAGAATTTCAGCGCCGCCTCGCAATTGCCGGGAAAGCTGAGATAAGTCGTGGTTTTCATGGCCGGGTCTCCTCTCAAGGGTGGGCGAGAGGCGGTCGTCGATGCCGGCATCTGCAGCACGTTGGCCGCCCGCTCCTGCCAGCATTGACTGCCGCCGGCGGCAATAATTCGATACCGGCGCTGGCAACGCGGCCACTCAGGCGGCCACTCAGGCGGCGGCCGGCAGCGCTCAGCGGCGCACGGCGGCGAGGATGCCCTGCATCAGGGCCAGCGGCGTCGGCGGACAACCGGGAATGGTCAGGTCGACGGCGATGACGTTGTCGACGCGGCCGCAGGAAGCGTAGCTCTCGCCGAAGACGCCGCCGCTGCAGGCGCAGTCGCCGGCGGCGACGACGAGCTTGGGATCGGGCGTGCAGTCGTAGGCGATGCGCAGCGCGTTTTCCATGTTCTTCGTCACCGGCCCGGTGACCAGCAGCATGTCGGCATGGCGCGGACTGGCGACGAACTTGATGCCGCGGCCTTCGATGTTGTAGTAGGGATTGTTCAGCGCATGGATCTCGAGTTCGCAGCCGTTGCAGGAACCGGCATCGACTTCGCGGATGGTCAGCGCGCGGCCGAGGATGGCGAGGATCTCGTCGTGCAGGCGTTCGATCTCCGCGGCCGGCTGCGGCGCCGGCGGCGGCTCGGTGAGGATGCCGGTGCGCAGGATGCGCTTGAGCAGCGGGATCATAAATCCACTCCGCTGTAGGAGAGATTGAACGACTTGTTGATCAGCGGGAAGTCGGGAACGATGTCGTTCAGCACCGCGTGCTCCACGGCCGGCCAGGTCTGCCAGGAAGGATCGTGCGGATGGACGCGGGCGAGCTTGCCGGCGGCGTCGAAGCTGAGCCCGACCAGGACTTCGCCGCGCCAGCCTTCGACGACGCCGAGGCCGCTGGCGCCGGCCACCGGCGCCGGTTCGATGCGCGTCGCGCCGGCCGGCAGGGCGACGGCGAGTTCGCGGATCAGGCGCAGCGATTCGGCGATCTCGTCGAAGCGCACGGCGGCGCGCGCGGCGACGTCGCCGCGGTCGTCGGTGGCCGGGCGCACGCCCAGCGCGGCGTAGGGCGGCGGCGGCGTGTAGCCCTGGCGATAGGCGCGGCCGTCGAGCAGGACGCCGGTGGCGCGCGCCGCCATGCCCGTCAGCGACAGTTCGCGGGCGAGATCCGCGCTGATGATGCCGGTGGTGAGGAAGCGGTCCTGCAGGCCGGCATGCTCGTCGTAGAGCGTGCGCAGCGCCTTCACTTCGGGAGCGAGCGCGTAGCACTGCTCGACGACGGCGTCGAGGGCCTGGGCGTCGAGATCGATGGCGACGCCGCCGGGCACGATGCAATCCATCATGAAGCGGTGGCCGAAGAGGCGCGCGTTCAGGCGCAGCCAATCCTCCTTCAAGCGCATGAACTGCGTCAGGCCGAAGGCCAGCGCGGCATCGTTGCCGAGGGCGCCGAGGTCGCCGAGATGGTTGGCGACGCGCTCGCGCTCCACCATCAGCGCGCGCAGGCCGAGCGCCCGCGGCGGCGGCGTGGCGCTGCAGGCGGCTTCGACGGCGCCGGCATAGGCCCAGGCGTAGGCGCAGGTGGAATCGCCGGAAATGCGGCCGACCAGGCGGGCGCCCGCGGCGATGTCGGCACCGATGAACAATTTCTCGACGCCCTTGTGCAGGTAGCCCATGCGCTGCTCGAGGCGCAGCACTTTCTCGCCGACCACGGAGAAGCGGAAATGGCCGGGCTCGATGATGCCGGCATGGATCGGGCCGACCGGGATTTCGTGCGCGCCGTCGCCGCCGACCTTGACGAAGTCATAGTCGGACGGCAGGTTGGGAAAGCCGACGCCGACGCCGGCTTCGTGCCTGGTGTCGTGGCGCAGCGGGTACCAGTCCGCCGGCCAGGCGCCGTGGCGCAGCCAGGGCCGCTGGTCGGGGCCGTCGCTGGCGATGCCGACCATGTCGTACGCGGCGCGCTGCATGCGGTTGGCGGCCGGGAAGATGCCGGCGAGGTCGGGATAGACGGGATGATCGGCCGGCAGGTCGAGGCTGACCCAGGCGTGGCCCATGTCGAGGCCGAAGACCACGTGCAGGCGGAAGCCGCCGCGGCGCTGTCGCTCGTCGCTGCCCCACAGCGCGGCCAGGCGGCCGTCGGCGCGGAACACGGCGGTGGTGAAGTTCCACAACTGCCCGCCGCTGGCGGCGCGGCCGTGCCACACCGGCGCGCTGACGCCGGGCTGCGGTTCGAATTCGATGGGCTCGTCGTAGAACTGCATGTCAGTCTTCCATCATGCTTTTGTGATTAGCGACGGAGCGCAAGGGTAGCGGGTGGCCGAATCCCTCCATGTCCCCCGGGCCGGAAAAGCGCCGGCCCTCCTCCTTGACTTGCGGGATTCGGCCACCCGCCACCCTTGGCCCGAATCCTCGCTGCATGCCTTGAAGGTCAAGACCGCACGGCGGTTCCGGCTGTTTCATCCCAGCATCCTCGCGGCTTCGTGGAACCAGCGCGTGAGATACGGAGGAATGTAGAGCCCGATCATCAGCACGATCGACAGGTGCACGAACACCGGCGTGATGGCCGGCGCGTGCGGCAGCGGCTTGGCGTGGGTCTCGCCGAACACCATCGGCTGCACCTTGCCGAAGATGGCGGCGAAGGCCACGCCGAGCGCCGTCAGCAGGATCGGCGTCGCCCAGGGATGGTATTTCATGGCGTGCGTGAGGATCATGAACTCGCTGGCGAAGACGCCGAACGGCGGCATGCCGAGGATCGCCAGCGTGCCGAGCATCAGGCCCCAGCCGATCACCGGGTTGATCTTGATGAGGCCGCGGATGTCTTCCATCAGCTGCGTGCCGGTCTTTTGCGTGGCGTGGCCGACGGCGAAGAAGATCGCCGACTTGGTCAGCGAATGCATCGTCATGTGCAGCAGGCCGGCGAAGTTCGCCACGGCGCCGCCCATGCCGAAAGCAAAAGTGACGATGCCCATGTGCTCGATCGACGAGTAGGCGAACATGCGCTTGATGTCCTTCTGCCGGGAGAGGAAGAAGGCCGCGGTCACCAGCGTGAACAGGCCGAAGCCCATCATCAGGTTGCCGGCGAAGCCGCCGGGAATGGCGCCGTCGGCGAGCACCTTGCAGCGCAGGATGGCGTAGAGCGCGACGTTGAGCAGCAGGCCGGAGAGCACCGCGGACACCGGCGTCGGGCCTTCGGCGTGGGCGTCGGGCAGCCAGTTGTGCAGCGGCGCCAGGCCGACCTTGGTGCCGTAGCCGACCAGCAGGAAGATGAACGACAGCGCCATGATCGTCGGCTCGAGCTGGCCCTTCACTTCGACGAGGTGAGTCCACAACAGCGCGTTGCCGGTCTCGCCGAGCACGCGCTCGGCGGCGAAGTAAAGCAGGATGGTGCCGAACAGCGCCTGGGCGATGCCGACGCCGCAGAGGATGAAGTATTTCCAGGCCGCTTCAAGCGAGGCCGGCGTGCGGTAGAGCGAGACCAGCAGCACGGTGGTCAGCGTGGCCGCTTCCATCGCCACCCACAGCACGCCGAGGTTGTTGGTCGTCAATGCCGACAGCATGGTGAACATGAAGAGCTGGAACATGCTCTTGTAGAGGCGCAGGCGCGGAATGCTGAGGCGGCCGTGCTCCTGCTCGTTCTTCATGTAGGGACTGGAGAAGATGCTGGTGGTGAGGCCGACGAAGGCCGTCAGCGAGACGAAGAAGACGTTGAGCGAATCGATGAAGAACATTTCGCCGAAGGCGAAGCGCGGGCCGTAGGCGACGATCTCGACCGTCAGCAGCGCCGAGGCGAGGAAAGTGCCGAGGCTGGCGACGATGTTGAGGTTGGGCGCCCAGGCGCGTTCGCCGAACACCGTCAGCAGCAGGCCGCTGACGAGGGGAAAGCCGAGCATGAGAATGAAAAAATCCATATCAACCGCCGAGGCGCAGAGACGCCGAGAAACCGCAATGCGTACAAGACTCTTCTCGGCGAAGTCTCTGCGTCTCGGCGCCTCGGCGGTGAAGTTTGTAGGTCATCAGCTGTCTTTCAGCTTTTCCATGTTGCGGATGTCGAGGCTGTCGAACTGCTCGCGGATCTGGAAGAAGAACACGCCGAGGATGATGGCGCCCACCAGCACGTCGAGCGCGATGCCCAGTTCCACGACCATCGGCATGCCGTAGGTGGCGCTGGTGGCGGCGAGGAAAAGGCCGTTCTCCATCGCCAGGAAGCCGACCACCTGCGGGATGGCCTTGGTGCGCGTGATCATCATCAGGAAGGCGAGCATGACGGTGGCCAGCGCGATGCCCAGGGTGCCGCGCGTGATGGTGTTGGAGAGCTGCGAGATCGGCAGCGCGACGTTGAAGGCGACGATCACCAGGCCGACGCCGACCAGCATGGTGGTCGGGATGGCGATGAGGGACTCGACGTCCCACTTGACGTTGAGCCGGCGCACCAGCCGGTGCAGGATCCACGGCAGCAGCAGCGCCTTGAGCAGCAGGGTCAGGCCCGCCGACCAGTAGAGGTGGTGCTGGTGCGTGGTGAAGGCGACGACCGCCGTCGACATGGCCAGCACGAGGCCTTGGTAGGCGAACAGGTTGATCAGCGGCATCACCCGGCGCTGCCCCAGCATGGCGAAGGCGAGCAGCAGAATGACCGAGGCGAACAGGTTGATGATCTGGGCTGAGAACGGAACGGCGCTCATACGCGGGTTTCCAGCAGCAGCCGCACCAGCAGGCCGAGCACCGCCAGCAGGAAGGCGGTGCCGAGATATTCGGGGGCGCGGAAGATGCGCATCTTGGCATTGACCGTCTCGATGATCGCCAGCAGGCTGCCGCCGATGGCGAGCTTGAACACCAGCAGCGGAATCGCCGCCAGCAGCGCCGGGAAGCTGTCGCCGTTGGGGATGCCCCAGGGGAAGAACAGCGCCAGGCCGAGGCAGGAATAGGCGTAGAGCTTGAGGCTGGCGGCCCACTCAAGCAGCGCCAGGTGGCGCCCGGAATATTCCAGGATCATGGCCTCGTGGATCATCGTCAGCTCGAGGTGGGTGGCCGGATTGTCGACCGGCACGCGCGCGTTCTCGGCAAAGGAGACGAAGGTGAAGGCGACGCCGGCGAAAGCCAGGCTCGGGTAGATGGCGAACTCGCGCTGGGCGAGGGTCTCGACGATGGTGGCCACCGAGGTCGATTGCGAGATCAGCGCCGTGGTGAAGATCACCATCAGCAGCGCCGGCTCGGCGAGGAAGCCGATCAGCATTTCGCGCCGGCCGCCGAGGCTGCCGAAGGAGGTGCCGACGTCCATCGCGGCGAGGGCGATGAAAATGCGCGCCAGGCCGAAGACGCCGACCAGCGCGATGGTGTCGGCGGCCGGGGCGAACGGCAGGTCGGTCGACAGCGTCGGCACGATGGCGCAGGCCAGCACCATGCAGCCGAAGACGATGAAGGGCGCGAAGCGGAACAGCGAAGAGGCGCCGTGCGCCAGCACCACGTCCTTGTTGAACAGCTTGTGCAGCATGTAGTAGGGCTGCAGCAGCGGCGGCGCCGTGCGGCTTTGCAGCCAGGCGCGGCATTGGTTGACCCAGCCCGTCAGCAGCGGCGCCAGGAACAGCGCCAGGGCGATGGCGAAGAGCTGGGCGAGCAGTCCGATGATATTCATGGGCGCGCCACCAGCAGCAGGACGATCAGCGTCAGGAAACTGTAGAGCAGGTAGATCGCGATGCGGCCGCCTTGCAGCCGGATGATGAGCCCGGACATCCGCTCGGCCAGCTTCGCCACCGGCAGGTAGAGCCAGTGCCAGAAATGGTCCTCGACCTTGACGCTGTAGTAGGGCTGCTCGTCGCGGGCGGTCGGGAAATGGCGCTCCATGCGGAACATCGGCTCGAAAATACGGCGGATCGGCTGGCTAAAGCCCTCGGCCGTATCCTGGGCGCGCGGCCCCTGGAAGTAGTAGCCGCAATCCCAGGCCTGGGTGCGGCGCACGCGGCCGTGGTAGAGATGGCGCACCAGCCAGCGTCCGAGCAGCACCGAGGCGGCGATGACGGCGAGGAACACCAGCGGCTGGTAGCTCGCGCGCTCGGGCGAGATCGGCGCCAGCATCCACCAGCCATGCTCGCGCATGCGGTCGGTCAGCCCGGTGCCGAGCAGCTGGCGCGTGGCGGCGTCGATGCGCAGGATCACCGTCGTCGGCAGCACGCCGAGCAGCACCGTCAGGAGCGCCAGCCAGGCGAGGCCGGCGCGCTCCCACCAGCCGGCGTCGTGGGCTTCCTTGAGGTTCTCCTCGCGCATCTGGCCGAGGAAAATGATGCCGAAGAACTTGACCATGGCGAAGCCGGCCAGCGCCGCCACCAGCACCACCAGCGCCGCCCCGACCGGGACGACCATGTTGAGCCAGGGATGCGGCAGGCCGGGCGAAAAGAGGAAGCCTTGCAGCAGCAGCCATTCCGAGACGAAGCCGGACAGCGGCGGCAGGCCGGCGCCGGCGATGACGCCGGTCAGCGCCAGCCACGCCACCCACGGCATGCGGTGGATGAGCCCGCCGAGCTTGCCGAGGCTGCGCTCCTTGGTGGCGTGCAGCACCGAGCCGGTGGCGAGGAACAGCAGGCTCTTGAAGCCGGCGTGGGCGAGGCAGTGGTAGAGCACGGCGGTCATCGCCAGCGCCGCCAGCGCCTCCATGCGGTAGGCGTGGAAGATCAGCGCCAGGCCGATGGCGACGGCGATGAGGCCGATGTTCTCGATCGACGAATACGCCAGCAGGCGCTTCATGTCGCTCTGCACCGTGCTGTAGAGCACGCCGAACAGGGCGGTGGCCAGGCCGACCGCCAGGGCGACCACGCCCCACCACCACAGCGGCGTATGCAGCAGGTCGAAGCTGACGCGCAGCAGGCCGTAGATCGCCGTCTTCAGCATGACGCCGCTCATCATCGCCGACACCGGCGAAGGCGCCGCCGGATGCGCCTCGGGCAGCCAGACATGGACGGGCAGCAGGCCGGCCTTGGCGCCGAAGCCGAACAAGGCCAGCAGGTAGGCGGCCGACGACCAGAACGGCGACAGCTGCTGCGCGCGCATGCCGTCGAAGCGGTAGTCGCCGGCGCCGCCGGTCATGACGCCGAAGGAAAGCAGGATGGCGATCGCGCCGACGTGGGCGATCAGCAGATAGAGAAAGCCGGCGCGGCGGATCTCGGCGTGCTGGTGATTGGTGGTGACGAGGAAAAACGACGACAGCGCCATGCTTTCCCAGGCCACCATGAAGGCATAGGCGTCGTCGGCGAGCAGCACCATGAGCATGCTGGCGAGGAACAGGTGGTATTCGAGGCAGAGCAGGCCCGGCGCCGTGCCTTCTCCCTCGCGGAAATAGCCGGCGCCGAAAATCGAAATGCCGACGGAAACGAAGCCGATCAGCATGGCGAAAATCGCCGTCAGGTTGTCCAGGCGCAGATGGAAAGGCAGGTCGGGCAGGCCGATGGCGAGCACCGCGACTTGCGGCGCTTGGCCGAGAAAATTGAGGGCGACGACGCCGGCCAGCAGGCCGACCAAGGCGCCCGCCGGGAACAGGAACTTGCTGACGAAGTGGGTTTCGCGCGGCGCCAGCAGCCCGGCCAGTCCGATCGCGAACCAGGCGCAGGCGGCGATCAGCAGGGCGTCGATGGACAGCAGGTCGGACATGTCGGCGTCAGGGTCAAAGCGCGATTCTAGCAGCGCGAAACGCGCCGCGACTAAGCTTTCCTCATGTCCCCATCAAGCAAAGCATTGCCGCGACACCGTCGGCCGCGGACCGCGCGCGATTCTCCTGACGCCAGCCCGACGTTGCCCGGCCTGCGCGCAAGGCTTAACATGGCGGCATCGGCACGACGTCTTCATTCCAACATCAGGATCTCGCATCCTTTACTTCCATGGGCCATAGGCTTTCCAAGATCTACACGCGCACCGGCGACGGCGGCACCACCGGGCTGGGCGACGGTTCGCGCATCGGCAAGGATTCGCTGCGCGTCGCTGCGATGGGCGATGTCGACGAAGTGAACTCCGTGCTCGGCGTGCTGCTGTGCGAAGCGCTGCCCGACGAGCTGCGCGAATTGCTCACCGGCATCCAGCACGACCTTTTCGACCTCGGCGGCGAGTTGTCCGTCCCCGGCGCGGCCTTCCTCAAGGCCGGCCAGCCGACGCGGCTGGAAGCGGCGATCGACCGCTACAACGCGGAGTTGCCGCCGCTCAAGGAATTCATCCTGCCCGGCGGCGTGCGCGCCGCGGCACTTGCCCACCTCGCCCGCGCCACCTGCCGCCGCGCCGAGCGCGCCGTCGTCGCGCTGGCCCAGGCCGAACCGGTGTCGGAGACGGCGCGGCAATACCTGAACCGGCTCTCGGACCTGCTGTTCGTCCTGCCGCGCTGGCTCAACAAGGCCGCCGGCTGCGCCGACGTGCTTTGGCAGAAGGGCAAGAACGCCTAGCCGCGCCGCGCCCGCACTTCAGAGTTCGAGGTGCAGGCGGGCGCCGACGAAGTTGACCGGCCCGCGCTCGGCGTTGTAGCCCGGGTTCCGGGCGCGCTGATAATCGAGGCTGACCCAGATGCCCTTGGCGACCCTGGCGCTGTAATAACCCTCGACCACTTGCTCGGCGTCATAGCGGTCGCTCAAGCCGGCGGGCGGAACGCCGTCGCCGATGAACGCGCCCAGGCCGCCGTTCGCCAGGTATTCCCGATGCGCCGCCGACAGGCCGTTGCGCACGAAGCCGAGGCCGACGACGTCGCCGGGCCGCCCCCAGGCCGTGCCCTTGATCGACGCGCCGCCGGAGAGCGAGCGCTCGACTTCGGTAAAGGCATAGGTTTCCGACTGGCCGTCGTTGCGGCTGGCGCGCAGGAAAGCGCCGAGGTCGGCGCTCAGCGCCTGTTCGAGGTTCACGCCGAAGCCGGTCTTGGCGCGCTCCGTGCGCACCTCCGCCACCGCCGGCACGCCGACGCTGCCGCCGGCCCGCCAGGCATCGAGCGCATCCTGGAAGCCGCCCATGCGCGCGCGATTGCGGAAAGCCAGCAGGCGCAGCTTGCCCGGCTGGCCGGCGAGGTCGTAGCCGCGTTCGATCTCCGCCTGATCGCCATAGTGCCTGAAAATATCCGGGTCGAGCGCGAGGCCGTTCGACTCGCGCGGCTGCATGAAGCGGCCGGCGCGCAGCGCCCAGTCGCCGACGTAGTATTCGAGCGCCGCGCCTGACGTATAGCCGCGCGTATCGGCGGCAAAGTCGAAGGCGCCATGCGTCATGATGGTCCAGTTGAGGAACTGGGTACGCGGATCGTGCGCGTAGGCGTTGTTGTCGAAAATGTCGATCACCGAGAAATTGCCGACCGTCAGCACGACGCGGTTCTTATCGACGGCGCCGGCCAACTGGTTCGGTGCCGACTCGACCGCTTCGCTGCCGCCGCCCAGGCCCCAGGTGTGGCGGACGAACAGGCGGGCGCGGTAGAGCGTCGGATTGGGGCCGCCGCCTTTCTGGTCTTCGCCGTTGGTCATCGCGCCCAGGCCATGAAGATCGGAGAGCGACTGGCTGGAAACCATCTCGGGATTGAAATACAGTTCGCCGCCCGGCCAGGTGCGCGCGCCCATGAAGGCGGTCGCCGTCAGCGTGTAGCTGCGCGGCTCGCGCTGCGCGCTCAGGCTGTTGGGGCCGGAATAGGCGGCCGCGAAGGCGCCATGCCGCTGCCAGACGTAAGTCGACTGGAACTTGACGTCGGCGTCCTGGTAGGCGGCGGCATCCGCCGCGTCCCCTTCATCGGCGCGGGCGCCGCCGATCAGGCCAAGGCAAAGGCCGGCGGCCAGCGCCTGTCGCACGCCGCGTCGGCGCAACGGATTTTGCACTGCTATCTCCCCTTCAGTCTGTAGCCCATCGCCGCACGGCAGATGTCGGGCGCCGGGCTCCAGCGGGAGCAGGCAACGGCATGCCGCGATTTTACGCGACGCAGGTTGCGCTTCGATGAATGGTCGCGCCGCGGTGCCGACGCGCGTCAGGCGGCGTCCGGCGCCGGCCGGCCGGGTGCCAGCTTGCCGAAATTGATGCGCGCCAGCAGGCCTTGGCCGCCGCGCGCAGCGTCGAGAATCAGCGTCGCGTGATGATGTTTGGCGATTTCCTCGACGATCGCCAGGCCAAGGCCGCAGCCGTCCGACGTGCCGTCGGGAATCCGATAGAAGCGGTCGCGCACCCGGTCGCGCTCGGACACCGGAATGCCCGGACCGTTGTCCTCGACGAAGACTTCCGGCGGATCGGCGATCACGCCGGCGGTGATGATGCCGCCGCCCGCGTGCTTGCAGGCGTTGTCCAGGAGATTGGCGACCGCCTCGCGCAGCAACGCTTCGTTGCCCTTGACGAACACCGGAGTGCTGGGGCCTTCGTAGCCGATATCGCCGCTCGCGTTCCAGACCTCGTCGGAGCGGCGCTCGACTTCGTCGCGAACCAGCGCGACGACATTGATGCGCTGGTTGACCGCCAGTCCCGCCGGGCTTTCGTCCACGCGCGCCAGCGTCAGCAGTTGATGCAGCATGCGTGTCGTATTGCCGATCACCGCCAGCGCGCTGTCGATTGCCGCTTGGTGCCTGGCCGGATTCGATTCGCGCCGGGCGAGTTCGAGTTGCACGCGCATCGAGGCGAACGGCGTGCGCAGTTGATGCGCGGCATCGGCCACGAAGCGCTGCTTCTCGCGCAGCGTCGTCGCCAGTTCCCCGACCAGCTCGTTCAAGTCCTGGACCAGCGGCACGACCTCGCTCGGCACGGCGGCTTCGTCGATCGGCGACAAGGGCGACGCGCCATGCAGCGAGCGGATGTCGCGCACGGCGTTCTCCAGCAGGGCGATGCCGGTGCCGATGCCGCGCCAGATGATGTAGCCGACGACGGCGACGACGAACACCGAAACGATCAGCGTCGATACGAGGACATCGTTGGTCAGCAGCCCGCGCTTGTTGCGCGTTTCCGCCATGCGGATCTGGACGACATCGCCGTCGGCGGTCGCCACGGCCATCGCCAGCCCGCGCACGCCGGCGGCAGCGATGGCGGCGTCGTAAAAGACCGGCCGCCCCCCCGCCACCGTCTGCCGCGGCGGATACGGTATGCGCGCGTTGCCGAGGATGCGGCCTTCGCGGGCGGATTCGATTTCGTAGTAGATGCGGTCGACGGCATCCCACTCGAAGATCTCCAGGGCATCCGCGGTGACGCTGATCGTGGTCTTGCCGTGCTCGGCATGAACCTGTTTGACGAGGGACATCGCCGAGTCCAGCAGCCATTGATCGAGCACGCGCTGGGAAAAGTGGTTCGACAAACCGTAGGCGGCGGCGCAGCACGCCAGGGTCGCCGCGATCAGCGACGGCAGCAGCTTCGCGAACAGGGTTCGGCGCACGCTGGTCGAGACGCTACGCATCGCGCTTTTCCTCGAGCCGATAGCCGATGCCGCGAAGCGCCCGGATGGTGGCGCCGGCGGGCTCGATTTTCCGCCGCAGGCGGCTGACGTGGACTTCGATGGCGTTGGCGTTGCTGTCCGAGTCGTCGGGAAAGACCGCCGCGAACAAATGCTCCTTGGCGACGATGCGGCCGGCGCGCCTGGCCAGCGCTTCGAGCACCGCCAGTTCGCGCGGCGTCAGGTCGACCGGCGCGCCATCGACGAAAACGCCGCCGCCATCCATCGCGATTTTCATCCGTCCGATCTGGCGCCAGGGCAGATTGTCCTCGTTGCGTCGCAACAGCGCGCGCAGGCGGGCTTCGAGTTCGCCAAGGGCGAACGGCTTGGTCAGGTAGTCGTCGGCGCCGGCGTCGAGGCCGAGTATGCGATCGTCAAGCGCGTCGCGCGCCGTCAGGATGATGACCGGAAACGAAATGCCCTCGCGCCGCATGTCCCGCAGCAGGTCGATGCCGTCGCAATCCGGCAGGCCGAGATCGAGGATGCCGGCGTCGAAGCTTCCCGACCTTGCCAGACGCAAGGCATCGGCGCCGCGCCCGACCACGTCCACGGCGAACCCGCTGGCATGCAAAGCCACCGCGATGCCCCTGGCGAGGGTCCGCTCGTCCTCCACGAGCAGCAGCCGCGCAGCGCGCTTCACGGCGCCTCCGACAGCATCACGACAGCGTCGTCAAATAACATCGCATGCGTTCCATCAGCGGCCGCTATGGCCTTCGAAGTGCCCACGTCTGTGCATCCTTGCCCTCTGCCGGTGTTTCCCGCCGCCGTCGTCGCGCGTCGTTGCGCGAAGCGACTGCTGCGCACGCAGCAGCGGCGATTATAGACGCAGGCCCAATGCGCAGTCCGGCGCGCCGCGCTGCAACCGTGTCGAGAATGATGTTTTCCCATGATCGGTAACAGGATGTCTTCGTTCGTGCACTCGCGTCCGCGCTGGGCGTTGCCAGCGCTCGTCTTGTTGATGGCGATGGTCGTCGTGTTGTGGCAGCGGCCGCCTCGGGCGGCGCCGGCGGATTCCCCCGCGCCCGCCAAAGCGCCCGCAGGCGTCTTTCGCCCGACCAAGGAACAGTGGGCCGGCATGCAGATCGCGGAAGTGAAGATGCTGGCTTTCCACACCACGCTGACGACGGACGGCAACATCGCCTTCAACGACGATGCCGTGACGCCGGTGTTCTCGCCCTATTCCGGGCGCGTCGACCGCCTGATCGCCAAGCTCGGCGACGTCGTGAAGAAGGGCGCGCCGCTGATGGCGATCGAAGCTTCCGAATTCGTCCAGGGCCGCAGCGACGTGGCATCGGCACGGGCCAACCTCGATGCGGCACGCGCCGTCGAGCAGCGCCAGCACGACCTCTACGAGGCCGGCGCCGGCGCGCTCAAGGACTGGCGGCAGTCGCAGGCCGACCGCGTCGTCGCCGAAGGGGCGCTG
>JAQTNK010000053.1 GCA_028713915.1 Rhodocyclaceae bacterium
TCCATGCCGACCATCGCCTGATTGACCGCGGCGCGCAGGCTCTGCGACGTGGCAAAGACCTGCCACGCGCCGCCGCGGCTAGCGAGATGGGCGCGCAAGGCGCCGACGCTGGCCACGCCGGCAGGCAAGGCCAATGCCTCGCCCGGCGCGCCAAGCGCTTCACGCAGGCTGGCGAAGTAAAGCAACTTGATCATGGTGAAATCAGTCTAGCAGTTCGGCAAACGGCAGGAAGCGCACCGCATCGCCGGCGCGAATCGGCTGCCCCGCCGGCACGTCGACGAAGCCGTCGCCCCACACCGTGGAAGTCAGCACGCCGGAACTCTGGTTCGGAAAGAGTTCGACGCCGCCCGCGTCCTTCATGCGTCCGCGCAGGAATTCGCGCCGCGCCGCCGGCTTCGGCCAGTCGAAATCGGCAACGAGGGACAGCGCCCGCGGCGGCACCACGGCCGCGCCCTGGCACTTGCGGATGAAAGGCCGCACCAGCAGCGAAAAGCTGACGAACACCGACACCGGATTGCCCGGCATGCCGATGAAGTCGGCCTGGCCGACCTTGCCGAAGGCGAGCGGCTTGCCCGGCTTGACGGCGATGTTCCAGATCGACAGTTCGCCCTCGGCGCTGACGGCGGGCTTGACGTGATCTTCTTCACCGACGGATACGCCGCCGGTGGTCAGCACCAGGTCGTGCAGGGCGCCGGCGCGGCGCAGCGCCTTGCGCGTCGCGTCGAGCGTGTCCGGCACGTCGCCGAGGTCCTCGACCTTGCAGCCGAGCCGCTCCAGCAGCGCGCAAAGCATGGCGCGATTCGAGTTGTAGATGCCGCCCGGCGGCAGCGGCTGGCCGGGTGGCGTCAGTTCGCTGCCCGTCGACAGCACGCCGACCGAAAGACGCCGGAACACCTTCAATTCGGCGACGCCGACGGAAGCCGCCATGCCGACGGCCTGGGGCGTCAGGCGCGTGCCGGACGGCAGGATTTCAGCACCGGCGCGAATGTCCTCGCCGGCGCGGCGTATCCATTCGCCCGGCGCGGGCACGTGGTCGATCGTCACCTCGTCGCCGTCGCGGGCGCACTGCTCCTGCATGACAACGGCATCGGCGCCAGACGGGATCGGCGCGCCGGTGAAAATGCGCGCGGCCGTGCCGGCGGCAAGTTCATGGCCGACGCTGCCGGCGGCGATGCGCTGCGTCACGGCGAGCGCCGCGCCCGGCGCGCGAACGTCGGCGCAACGCACGGCATAGCCGTCCATGGCCGAGTTGTCGAGCGGCGGCACGTCGATGGCCGAGACGATGCCCGCGGCGAGCACGCGCCCGGCGGCTTCGCGCAGCGGCACGCGGTCTTCGCCCTTGACGCGCCGCGCCGCGGCGAGAACCTGCCCCAGGGCGGCGTCGAAACTGAGGGTGGGTTCGCTCATAAGCCGACCTGTTCGAGGATGAAGGCCGCGATGGCGTCGCGGTCGTTGAGATCGAGCACCGGTTTCGGGATGTCGAGGGCGACGTCGCTGGCGACGGCAATGACGTCGGCATTTTCCGTCCAGATGTACGGCTTGCCGCAGGACGGACGATGCACTTCGAGCTTCGGGATCGGCGAGTACTTGTAGCCTTCGACGAGGACGAGATCGCACGGCGACAGCCGCGCCAACTGCGCTTCGAAAGACGGCTCGGGGCGCCCGCGCAATTCGTGCAGCACCGCCCAGCGCTGGTCGCAGACCAGCATCACCTCGGTTGCGCCGGCCTCGCGGTGGCGGTAGGAATCCTTGCCCGGCCGGTCAAGGTCGAAGTCGTGATGGGTGTGCTTGATCAGCGACACCGTCAGCCCGCGCGCCGTGAAGCGCGGGATCAGCGCCTCGATCAGCGTGGTCTTGCCCGCGCCCGAATAGCCTGCAAACCCGAATGCCTTCATGCCCCGTCCCGGCTCGACACCGCCAGCACCGGCGCGAAGCCGCCGCCGGGCGTGCGGAAATTGGTGGTCTGTCCCTGCCACAGCCTGGCCGCGATCAGTTGGACGCGGCCAGCATAAACATAGTTGCGCAAATCGACCTTGAGTTCCGTCAATTCGCCGGCCACGTCGAGGTGCCGCGACGACGGCGGCACCAGCGCCTGCGCGATGTAGTCGCCGGCCAGGACCTCGGCGAAGACGCGCTTGGTGATCTTGTCGCCGCGGTACGCCGCCTTCGAACCGTAGCCGGCCGCCGGCTTGAAGAACAACTGCTTGCGCCGCGCCCAGAGGTCGTCGGCGTGCTCGGGAACGACCAGTTCGGTGCGCGGCACGCCGGCTGCGAGCAGCGCGCGGGTGTCGGCCGCGACGCCCCAGGAGGCGAGCAAGGCATCGTCCGAGAGCGCGACGAGGTTGCGCTTGTCGGCGTAGAGCGCATGGGCGCGCGGATGCGGCGTCACCACGGCGGCGCCGTCGACATAAGCCTGGCGCAGCGCCGCGTGCGCCGGGTCGACGAGCGCGAAATCGGTCAGGCGGTTGTAGACGAGGTCGATGCGCGTCTCGTCGACCCACAGGCCGTTGTGGCAGATCATGAGTTCGCGCGGATCGCAGATCACGGCCTTGATGCCGTGGCGCGCGAATAGCCGCTGGAACAGCACGAACTCGGGATGCAGGTACTGTGTTTCCGGCTGGTCATCGACGATGGCGATGTTCACCAGCGGCGCCGCGCCGCGGCAGGCCGACCATTCGGCGCGGAACATTTCCATGAACAGGTGTTCGGGCGCATCGCCTTTGATGCGGCCGGGCAGCGCCGCTGCCGCATCGTCGCAGCAGGCCTGCTGCGCGCGGGCGAGGATGGCGTTGATGAGCCCGCCGCCGGCATTGGTGTTGATCTCGATGAGCTGCGGCCCGGCGGGATCGAGATGGAAATCGTAGCCGAGGAAGACGCCCGGCGGCTGGCGCTCGGCCCGCGCGATCGGCGGCGCCCAAGTCGAGACATGGGCGCGGTAGGCCGGCATCGCGACGACGCGCTCGATGGCGGCGATGAGGTCCGCCATGCGCTGCGCGTCCCCGGCGCCGACGTAGACGAGCGAGTCGGAAAACAGGTGCGGCCGCTCCTCGACGACCGCGGCATAGAAGCCGGGGCTTTCGTGCTCGATCTCGGCGCGCAGGCGATCGCGGTCGAGCGACACGCACTGGCAGCCGGCATTGAGGCGCGCGGCGATCTGGGTGCAGGTGGGCAGGCTCATGCCGGCGATTCTACTTGGTCGCCGGCGAAGAAAGCCGCCACGTCGCCCGCCGCGCGCGTGCGCCGCATCGGCGGCAGCGATTGCCAGATGCGCCGGCCGTAGGGCTTTCCGACCAGGCGCGGGTCGCAGACCATCAGCACGCCGCGGTCGTGCTCGTCGCGGATCAGCCGTCCCGCGCCCTGCTTCATGCTGATGACGGCGCGCGGCAGCTGGTATTCGAAGAAGGCGTTGCGGCCCTGGCGCTTCAAGTGCTCGATGCGCGCCGCCAGCACCGGATCGTCGGGCGGCGCGAAAGGCAGCTTGTCGATGACGACCAGCGAGAGCGCATCGCCGCGCACGTCGACGCCTTCCCAGAAGCTCTGGCTGGCGACCAGCACGGCATTGCCCAGGCGGCGGAAGCGTTCGAGCAGCTCCGACCGCGAGCCTTCGCCTTGCAGCAGCAGCGGCAGTTCCAGGTGCTCGCGTTCGAGGCGCTCCTGCAGCAGCTCGTGGATGCGGCGCATGGCGCGCAGGGAGGTGCACAAGACGAAGGCGCGCCCGTGCGAAGCGCGGATCGCCGGCCACGCCGCCTCGACCACGGCCTGGTTGTATTCCGGGCTGTTGGGATCGGGCATGTCCGGCGGGCAGTAGAGCAGCGCATGGCTGCCGTAATCGAACGGGCTGCCCCAGCAGCCGGTCGCGGCGGCGGCGAGGCCGAGTTGATCCTGGTAGTGGGCGAAATTGCCGGCCACGGCGAGCGTCGCCGAAGTGAATATCCAGGCGCGCGGATGGCCTTCCATCTGGCGCTGGAAAATGTTGGCCACCGACAGCGGCGTCATGTTCAGCGTGACGTGGTAGGTCGTCACTTCGGCCCATTTGACGAAGACGTCAGCGTCGTCCTGCACCGCTTCGCTGGCCGGTGCCTGCCAGCGCTTGAGCGCCAGCGCCAATTCCGCGCAGCGGCGCAGGCAGTTGTCCAGGCCCTCGGAGCGCGCGGCCTGACTCTCCAGGTGCTGGCTGAACGCGCGCAGTTCGCGTTCCACGGCGTCGAGCGCCGCCGGCGCGTCGGCGTGCGCGCGCCACTGCGCTTCGGCCAGCCGCGTGCCGTCGCGGTGAAAGGCGAGACGCAAGTCCTTCGCCGTCTTTTCCAGCGTGCGGCAGGCTTCCTGCAAAGGCGCGTAGTCCTTGGCGGCGGCGATGGCCTCGAGCTTGGTGTCGCGGGCGAGATCGATGATCTGCGCCGTGCCGACGGCATCGCCGAAAAACAGGCCCGCGACTTCGGGCAGCTGGTGCGCCTCGTCGAAGATCACGGTGTTGCAGGCGGGCAGCAGCTCGGCCATGCCCTCGTCCTTGAGCATGACGTCGGCGAAGAAGAGATGGTGATTGACGACGACGACGTCGGCGTCCATGGCTTCGCGCCGCGCGGCGATGACGAAGCATTCCTTGACGTACGGGCAGTCCTGGCCGAGGCAGTTTTCGCGCGTCGAGGTGGCCTGCTGCCAGGCGCCGGAATCCTCTGGCACGGCGGAAAGTTCGGCCTTGTCGCCGCTTTTCGTCGCCTTGGCGAAGCGCGCGATGGTGCGGATGTGGCCGGCTTCCTCGCGCGTGGCGAAATGCCCCGACTCGACGGCGCGGGCGAGATGATAGGGACAGACATAGTTGGCGCGGCCCTTCAGCAGCGCAATCGTGGCCGGCACGCCGAGGGCGTCGCGCACCGTCGGCAGGTCGCGCTGAAACAGCTGGTCTTGCAGCGTCTTGGTGCCGGTCGAGATGATGACCTTGCCGCCGGCCAGCAAGGCGGGCGCGAGGTAGGCGAAAGTCTTGCCGGTGCCGGTGCCGGCTTCGGCGATCAGCGCGCCGTTGGCTTCGATGGCGGCGAGGATGCGCCCCGCCATCTCCAGCTGCTGCGGGCGCATGCGGTAACCGGGAATCGCCAGGGCCAGCGGACCGTCGTCGGCAAAGACGCCGTCTAGTTGGGGACAGGCCACGTTTCCTCAGTCAAGAAGCGCGCCGAGCGCGACGGCAGCCGGCGCCGTCGCTGCAAGAACGCGCCTGCCGGAGGCTGCCGCGCCGAATCTGGTGCAGAGAAACGCCAGGAAGGGACATGCGGGCGCGGCGAGGCATTGAGCGAGATTATCGGGGCGGGAGGGCGAGCTTAGCAGAAAACGCGGTCTGCCCCCGCATCGGGGCCTGGCAATAGTGCGCGAATTCGACGTCGTCCCGCTGCATGTGCCAGATGAACCAGGAGCCGAGGAATATCTCCAGCCGGATGGTCACCAGCAGCGGCGTTTCGGCCGCCAGGTCGAACATCTCCGCGAGGTAGTCGCACATGCGCTTGTGGGTGGCACGATGCGGCGCCAGCGCCGGGTACTCGTACGCTTCCATCAAGTGTTCCTCGGCGGCGAAGTGGTCCTGGGCGAAGCTGAGCAACTCGGTCAGCACCTCGCCGACGGTCGCGTGCGCCACGTCCTCGCACAACGACAGCGCATAGAGGCGGTTGCCGAGGCGCATCAGCGTGCGGTGCTCGTCGTCGATGTCTTCGATCCCGGTCTTGCAGCAGTCGTGCAGGTAGAAGCGCTCCGTCAGCTCGCGCTCCAATACGGGGACCGGAGTTGGCGCCTGGCCGTCGCCGAGTTCGTTTTCGGCGATCGCCAGGGTCGCGTTCAGCCTTTCCTGGGCGATGGCCGTCTGGCGGCGGATTTCGTTCATGCGCGCGACCGCCACCCGCAGGCTCTCGAAGCTGCGGTTGCCCGGCGGCTGGCCGTTGTCGAAGACGCCGACGAGTTCGTCGAGGTCGGCTATGAATCGTGACAACGGCATACATGGCTCCCGGGCATTACGTCGACGACATATGAAGAAGAGATAATACGTGGCCGCCGGCCGCCTGTCACCTGCGGCGGGCAGCCGCAGCGGGCCGCGCCGCATGCCGCCGCCGCGGTTTCGCCGCGGCGCGGCGGCGACGGCGCAAGTCCGGACGAGAAGTTCGGCAGCCGCGGACGAGGCTATACTCTGCCGCTTCACACTGTCACGGGAAATGCCCTCCATGAAGATCGAGACCCTTGCCGTCCACGGCGGCTATACCCCCGACCCCACCACGAAGGCCGTCGCGGTGCCGATCTACCAGACGACGTCCTACGCCTTCGACGACACGCAGCACGGCGCCGACCTGTTCGACCTCAAGGTCGCCGGCAACATCTACACGCGCATCATGAATCCGACCACCGCGGTGCTCGAACAGCGCGTCACCGAGATGGAAGGCGGCATCGGCGGCCTGGCCGTGGCCTCCGGCATGTCGGCGATCACCTACGCCATCCAGACCATCACCGAAGCCGGCGACAACATCGTTTCCGCCGGCACGCTTTACGGCGGCACCTACAACCTGTTCGCCCACACGCTGCCGCAGTTCGGCATCGAAGTGCGCTTCGCCGACTACCGCGACCCGGCCTCGTTCACGCCGCTGATCGACGCGCGCACCAAGGCCATCTTCTGCGAATCCGTCGGCAATCCGCTCGGCAACGTCGTCGACATCGCGGCGCTGGCCAGGGTCGCCCACGATGCCGGCGTGCCGCTGATCGTCGACAACACGGTGCCGACGCCCTACCTGTGCCGGCCCATCGAGCACGGCGCCGACATCGTCGTCCATGCCCTGACCAAGTACCTCGGCGGCCACGGCAACAGCATCGGCGGCGTCATCGTCGATTCGGGCAAGTTCCCCTGGGCCGAGCACAAGGAGCGCTTCAAGCGCCTCAACACGCCCGACGTTTCCTACCATGGCGTCGTCTATACGGAAGCGCTCGGCGCCGCGGCCTACATCGGCCGCGCCCGCGTCGTGCCCCTGCGCAACATGGGCGCGGCGATCTCGCCGTTCAACAGCTTCCTGATCCTGCAAGGCATCGAGACGCTGGCCGTGCGCATGGACCGCATCTGCGACAACACGCTGGCGGTAGCGAAATATCTCAAGGGCCACGCCAAGGTCGGCTGGGTCAAGTACGCCGGCCTGGCGGAACACCCCGAGCATGCGCTGGCGCAGAAGTACATGAACGGCCGCGCCTCGGGCATCCTCTCGTTCGGCGTCCAGGGCGGCATGGCCGGCGGCGGCCGCTTCCAGGATGCCTTGAAGCTCGTCACGCGCCTCGTGAACATCGGCGACGCCAAGTCGCTGGCCTGCCACCCGGCCAGCACCACGCACCGCCAGCTCGCGCCGGCGGAAATGCAGAAGGCCGGCGTCTCGGAAGACATGGTGCGCCTGTCGATCGGCCTCGAACATATCGACGACATCGTCGCCGATCTCGAACAGGCGCTGGCCGCCGTCTGAGCGCCGTTCACCCGAAGCGCAGGCGATGCACGAGATCAAGCCGGGCCAGTCGATCGAGCTGCTGAAGGAGCTGCACATCCTGACGCGCGACGGCAGGATGAACCAGGACAGCCGGCGCAAGCTGAAGCAGGTCTACCACCTGACGCAGTTCATCGAGCCGCTGCTGGCGGCGATCCGCCAGGACGGCGCCGGCGTGCAGCTGGTGGACCACGGCGCCGGCAAGTCCTACCTGGGTTTCATTCTCTACGACCTGTTCTTCAAGGCGCACGACGATGCTTCGCACATCTACGGCATCGAGACGCGCGCCGAACTGGTGACGAAATCGCGCGAACTGGCGCAACGGCTCGAGTTTCCGCGCATGTCGTTCCTCCATCTGGCGGTGGCGCAGGCGATCGACTCGCCGCTGCTGCCGGCGACGGCGGACGTGGTGACGGCCCTGCACGCCTGCGATACCGCCACCGACGACGCCATCCGCTTCGCGCTGGCCAAGAAGGCGCGCTTCATCGTGCTGGTGCCTTGCTGCCAGGCCGAGGTCGCCGCCGTGCTGAGAAAGAACAAGGCCCGCGCGCTGGGCGCCGGCGCGCTCGCCGAGATCTGGCGCCATCCGCTGCACACGCGCGAATTCGGCAGCCAGGTGACCAACGTCCTGCGCTGCCTGCAGCTGGAAGCCCACGGCTACCAGGTCAGCGTCACCGAACTGGTCGGCTGGGAACATTCGATGAAGAACGAGCTGATCGTCGCCAGCTACGAGGACCGGCCGCGCCGGCGTCCTGCCGAGCGCCTCGGCGAGCTCCTCGGCGCGCTCGGGCTCGAGGAAATGAGCGCGCGATTCAGTTGAAGCAGGCGCGCGCGCCGCGCTGTCAGCCGAGCACGGGCCGCAAGAGCTCCGCCTGCCACGTCCGCAGCTCCGGCGCGGCCCAGGGATCGTCGCCGGCGACATAGCGCTTCGCCAGGTCTTCCATCACGGCGCGGCCGGCGACGAGCGTCGGGTCGAGGCCGAGTTCGCGCGCCACGCCGTCGCGCTTCGCCCGAATGGCATCGACGCGCGCCGCCACGGCCGCCTCGAGCCGCACCCGCGTATCGACGCGCAGTGCAGGCTGCTGCTCGGGCGCGCAGGAGGTTCCTCTTTGCACTGCCGCAAGCAGGTTCGCCGCATGCGGCGCCCGCCGCAGCGCATCGGGGAAGCCGGCGACCCGCGCCAGCTCGTCGATCGACGCGGGGCGCGCCTGCGCCACGGCGATCAGCACCTCGTCGCGCAGCACGCGAAACACCGGGCGATCGCGCCGGCTGGCGATTTCCTCGCGCCACGTCCAGGCTTCGCGCAGCACGGCGAGCCCAAGGCGGTCGAGTACTTCCGCGCCCTTGACGCGGCGGAACGGTTCCCCGGCATCGCGGCGACGGTCGTGCCAGCGCACCATCTCGACGCGGCGGCACTCCTCTTGCACCCAGGCGGCGCGGCCGAGCGCCTGCGCCTTGCCGTCGAGGATCGCGGCCAGCGCTTCGAGGTGGCGCGTATCCTCGCTGGCGTAATTGCGCAGCGGCGCCGGCAGCGGCCGCTGCGACCAGTCGGCGCGCTGGTGGGACTTGTCGAGCACGACGCCAAGATGCTTCTCGAGCAGCGCCGCGAGTCCGGTCGCCGGCTCCCCGGTCAGGCGCGCGGCGACCGACGTATCGTACAAATCGCGGATCGCCAGGTCGAAATCGCGCTGCAGCAAGCGCACGTCGTAGTCGGCGCCGTGCAGGATCTTGCGCCGGGCGGCATCCTCGAAGGGCGCCCGCAGCGCGCCAAGGTCGACGGCGGCGAGCGGATCGACCAGCGCATGGCGATCGCCCGAGGTCAGCTGCACGAGGCACACCTTCTCGCGGTAGTGGTGAAACGAATCAGCTTCCGTGTCGACGGCCAATGGGCCGCTCGCGAGCGCGCCCAGCCAGTCGCGGAGCGCGTCGGTACTGGCGATCCAGGTGACGTCGGCGGCGGAGATGGCGAATCGCCCCTAGCGCAGCGGCTCGTTTCGCGACGCGCCGATCTTGGGTCCGGGCGCCGCCTTGGGCAGGCTGCCGGAGAGCCGGCAGCTCACGCCTTCGATCTTCTTGCCGTCCACGTAGCGGGTGACTTTGCAGCAAATCAGGTCGCCGGACGCGGACAGGCGCGAGATTTCACTCGCCACTTGCGCCCTCGACAGATGCAGCGACTCGGCGATCTCGCTGTCCAGCTGGTCGCCATGAATCTTCAGGAAATCGAGAATTGCGCTGCTCATCTGGCCAACCCATGCCTGCCTCGGCGGAAGAACGTGTCCATGCGGATATCCATTCGTGGTAGAGGCACAGTATACGCGCGGGCGCGCCCCGACCGCGATGTCTTTGCATGACGAGGCCGCCGCCCGGGATGACGGCTGCCCGGCGCGCCGACCCGCGCCGTCGTCAGACGTTGAAGCGTACGGCCAGGCCGCCGAGTCGTCCCGACAGCGCTTCCAGGTCGCGCATGGCCGCCGCCGCGCGCGCCACGGCGGCGTTGGTCTCGCCGGCGAAGCCGGCCATGCGATCGATGTGGCGCGCGATCCTGTCGTTCGCCTGCGCCTGCACCTGCACCGAGGCGATGATTTCTTCCGAACTCGTTGTCGTCTGCTGCACGGCCTGGTTGGACTCGCCGAGCGCCAGCGCCACTTGCTCGAGGTATTCCTGGCTCGTGCCCAGCGACGCCAGGCCGCGCTGAATCGCCCCCTCGACATCGCCGGAGCGCATCGCCATCGCCTGCGTCACGGTGTTGATCTCGGCCGCCGCGACTGCCGACTTCTCGGCCAGCTTGCGCACTTCGTCGGCGACCACCGCGAAGCCGCGTCCCTGCTCGCCGGCGCGCGCCGCCTCGATCGCCGCATTCAAGGCCAGAAGGTTGGTCTGGTCGGCGATGTCGCGCACCTGGCGCGTCATGTCGGTGATCGCCTTGGTGCTGGCAATGAATTCGCTCGCCGTGGTGGCGATGTCGCCGACGGCGCTTTCCACGCTCGATATCTCGCCGATCATCGACGACAGGCATTCGTTCGCTGCCTCGGTGCGGCCGATGCTGATGCCCATCTGGCGGGCGACATTTGCGGCGCTTTCCGTCACCTGGGCGACGCTGCCGGACAGGCTGGCGACGGCGCTCGCGTTGTCGCGGGCGGCTTCGTCCTGCTGCGACGAACCACCGAGCATTTCTTCCGTCATGGCGCCGATCTGCTTGATCGAGACGTCAAGCTGCACGCCCGCCGCGCGCAGTTCGCCGACCATGGTGCGCAGGCTCTGCTGCATGCCGTTGATCGCGGCGCAAAGACTGTCGGTGTCGCCGGGGCGAAGCTCGAGGGCGAAGTTCAGATCCCCGCCGGCAATGCGCTTGACCGCATCGGCGACGTATTGCGGCTCGCCGCCGAGCAGTCCCAGCAGCATGCGCGCCAACTGGAGGAAGGCCGCCAGCCCCAGCACCGAGGCCGTCGCGCTGACGACGACGATCCACGTGCGCGCCGCATCGGCAAATTCGCGTATCTGCGCGTTGGCCGTGCCGGCTTCGTCCGCCAGCCGCAGGAACATGACGAAGCTGAAGCCGTTGGCGGCTACCGTGACGACGGCAAGGAAGACCAACACGAGCAACAATCGGGTGCGCAGGGGCATGGCTATCCTTTGATCAGGCGAAGCGAATTCGGCAAAGCGTCGAGCTTCGCCGGGTGGGTTGCCACCACTGCCGCGTTCGTCCGCGGGGGCGGTACGCCCGTGGCGATGACCGCGGCCGGGAGGCGACGATTGTTCTTCCCGGCATTATTACTAACGGTAGAGGGGTCGCGATGGGTGTTTTCTATTGCCGGATAAACCAGGGAACAGGCCGGCGAACTCCGGCGCTGCCGAAAAGAACCAGGGCGGCGGCGGCGGTTCGTGCCGAAAGGCCGTGCCGAACGGCGTTCGCGGTCGTGGGGAAATTACGCTAGACTCGCGGTCCGAGGAGACCTTATGGCTAACGGCAGACCGGCGCAAGTCGATATTGCAAGCATTATTTCTCGGCTTCCGCTGTTCCTGGAGGTCTCGCCCGCACAGGTTCAGCAGATCGCCGCGGACTCCCGCCAGAAACGCTTGGCGAAAGGCGAGATGCTGTTCCAGAAGGGCGACCCGGCACGCGGCTTTTTCGTCGTCGTCTGGGGCCAGATCAAGCTGGCCTTCCCGTCCTCGCAAGGCAACGAAAAAGTGGTCCAGGTCCTCGGGCCGCGGCAGAGCTTCGGCGAGGCCGTGATGTTCATGGACCGCCCCTATCCCGTCTATGCCGAGGCGGTCACCGACGCCCTGGTGCTGCAGATTCCGCGCAAGTCGGTCATCGAACTGCTGGAGCGCGACACGACCTTTGCCCTCGCCATGCTGGCGGGCTTGTCGATACGCCTGCATTCCCTCGTGCACGACGTCGAATCCTATTCGCTGCGCTCCAGTGCGCAGCGGGTCATCGGCTATCTGTTGCAGCAATGCCCGCATGAGGGGACCGACAGCGTCGAGATTGCCTTGCCGACCTCCAAGCAGCTCATCGCCTCGCTGCTGAACCTGACGCCGGAAACGCTTTCGCGCATTTTTCACGACCTCTGCGACACCGGGCTGATCGAGGTGCACGGCCGGCAGATCAAGATTCCCGACATGCGCAAATTGCGCGAAGTCGACTTCTGAGCGCTCGCCGGCCGGCGGGCCGGGCCTTCCAATTTCGCGGCGGCCAACTATATTTTCAGGGTTGCGCCTTGCGTCCCGAGCGAAGGAGAGCCGAATGCCGGAGCTGATCGTGAACGGCCGTACCCACACCGTCGACGTCGAGCCCGACATGCCGCTGCTCTGGGTCTTGCGCGAACACCTCGGGCTCTTCGGCACCAAATACGGTTGCGGGATTTCCCTCTGCGGCGCCTGCACGGTGCACGTCGATGGCGCGCCGGTACGCTCATGCACGCTGCCGGTTTCTGCGGCGGTGGGCAAGGAAATCGTCACCATCGAGGGTTTGTCCAAGGGCGGACTTCATCGCATCCAGCAAGCGTGGATCGAACATGAAGTCCCGCAGTGCGGCTACTGCCAGTCGGGCATGATCATGGCGGCCGCCGCCTTGCTGGCGAAGCACCCGCAACCGACGGATGCGGACATCGACGCGGCGATGACCAACCTGTGCCGCTGCGGCACCTATGCCCGCGTCAGAACGGCGCTCCATGCGCTCGCCGCAACGCCCGTTCTGCCGGCCGACAAGCGCTCCTGAGAAACGGAGGTCCGCCATGACCGTCGCCGTGTCCCGCCGCGAGTTCCTCAAGGCTTCCGCCGCGCTCGGCGGCGGCTTCGTCCTCGAGTTCCGCTATCCGCTCGCATCCGCTGCCGCTGCCGGCGCCGCGGTCACCGAAGTCAACGCCTGGATCGTCATCCACCCCGACGACCGCGTCGTCATCCGCATCGCCCGTTCGGAAATGGGCCAGGGCAGCTTTACCGCGCTGGCGCAGCTGGTCGCCGAGGAACTCGACTGCGACTGGGCCAAGGTCAGCGCCGAGTTCGCCTCGCCCAACGAGCACTTCCGGCGCAATCGCATCTGGGGTTCGATGTCCACCGGCGGCAGCCAGGGCGTGCGCGCGTCGCAGGACTACGTGCGCAAGGCCGGCGCCAGCGCGCGCGCCATGCTGATCGCGGCGGCGGCCGCGCGATGGCAGGTGCCGGCGACGTCATGCACCGCCAATGCCGGCGTCATTACCCACGGCGCGACCGGGCGGACGCTGCGCTACGGCGAAGTCGCCGCCGACGCGGCCAAGCTGGCGCCGCCGCGGGAGGTGCGGCTGCGCGACCCCAAGGACTGGAAGATCGCCGGAACATCCGTGCATCGTCTCGACATTCCCGACAAGGTGCAGGGCAAGCCGGTCTTCGCCGTCGACGTCGCGCTGCCCGGCATGCTGCACGCCTCGATCGCGCAATGCCCGGTATTCGGCGGCAAGGTCGCGAGCGTCGACGCCGGCGGCGCCGAAAAGATGCGCGGCGTGAAGAAGATCGTGCGCGAGGAATACTTCGTCGCCGTCGTCGCCGACAGCTGGTGGCGCGCGCATCAGGCGTTGAAGCAGTTGAAGATCGAGTGGGACGACGGCGGCAACGGCAATGCCAGCAACGAGACCATCGCGGCGCTGCTGCGCGGCGGCCTTGCCGACGCCGAGCTGCCGCGGGCGCGCACGGTCGGCGATGCGCCCGCGGCCATCGCCGCCGCGGCAACGGTGGTCGAGGCCGAGTATCAATCGCCCTACCTCAATCACGCGACGATGGAGCCGCAGACGTGCACGGCCTGGTTCAAGCCCGATGGATCGCTCGAGGTATGGACGGCCACCCAGAACGGCGAGGCCTCGATGGCGGCCGCGGCGGCCGCCGCCGGTTTGCCGCTGCTCAAGGTCGAAGTGCACAAGATGATGCTGGGCGGCGGTTTCGGCCGCCGCGGCGGTCCCCAGGACTTCGTCACGCAGGGCGTAGCCATCGCCAAGGCGCTGCCCGGCGTGCCGGTGAAGATGATGTGGTCGCGCGAAGAGGACATGCAGCATGGCTTCTACCGCCCCGCCAGCATCGTGCGTCTGAAAGCCGGCCTCGATGCCGCAGGCAAGCTCGTCGCCATGCACACCCGGATCGCCTGTCCTTCCATTCTCAAGGTCCTGCTGCCGCAGATGATGAAGAGGGACGGCATCGATTTCACCGCGGTGCGCTCCTTCGACGACATGCCTTACGCGGTGCCGAACCAGCAGGTCGACTACGCCATGCGCAACGGCCATGTTCCCGTCGGCTTCTGGCGCGCGCCGGGGCAACAGAACGCTTTCTACCGCGAGTGCTTCATCGATGAACTGGCGCATGCCGCTGGCAAGGATCCGGTGGCGTACCGCTTGGCGATGCTGAAGGAGGGCGACAAGAATCGGCGCGTGCTGGCCGCCGTGGCGCAGGCCGCCGGCTGGGACGACGCGCCGCCGCCGGGGATTCACCGCGGCGTCGCGCTCGCCGACGGCTTCGGCAGCTTTGCCGCGACGGTGGCAGAAGTGTCGGTAAGCGCGGCCGGCGCGCCCAAGGTGGAGCGCATCGTCGTCGCCATCGATTCGGGCTACGTCGTGAACCCGGACACCTGTCGCGCGCAAGCCGAGAGCAACGTGCTGTTCGGCCTCGGCAGCATCCTCTACCAGGAAAACAACGTCAAGGACGGGCGCATCGTCGAATCGAACTTCCACGATTTCCGGCTGCCGCGGCTCGCCGAGATGCCCCGGGTCGAGACCATCCTCGTGCCCAGCGGCGGCTTCTGGGGCGGCCACGGCGAGCCGGCCATCCTGCCGTTGGCGCCCGCCGTGTGCAACGCCATCTTCGCCGCCACCGGCAAGCGCATCCGCTCGTTGCCGCTCAGCCATCACGACTTGCGCAAGGCATAATGGCGTCTTTGCCGGAAGGATATCTTGGTGACGCCAGACGCCGCACAACAGAACAACAAGCCGCGTTCGTTTCGCCGGCTGCCGCGTATCCCGCGCATTTCGTGGCGCGACCTTGCCGCCACGCTCGGCCCGGTGCTGCTGGCAAGCACGATCGCCATCGCCGTGGCGATTCACTTCGTGCAACCGGCACCGCCGCACACCATCACCATCAGCGCCGGACCTGACGGCAGCACTTTCCGCAACGTCGCCGAAAAATATCGCGTGATCCTGGCGCGCAACGGCATCAAGCTCGACATCCTGCCGTCCGCAGGATCGTTGGACAACCTCAAGCGGCTGACCGATCCGAAGAGCCGCGTCGACGTCGGCTTCGTGCAAGGCGGCGTCGCGACCGGCACCGACATCGACGACGTCGTGTCGCTCGGCAGCGTGTTCTACGAACCGCTGGCGATCTTCTACCGCAGCCCGCGGCCGCTGCAGCGGCTGTCCCAGTTCAGCGGCAAGCGCGTGGCCATCGGCCCCGAAGGCAGCGGCACCCGCGCCCTCGCCCTGGCCTTGCTGAAGGCCAACGAAATCCAGCCGCACGGCAAGACCCAGCTGCTCGATCTGGCGGGCGCGGCGGCGATGGAAGCGCTGCTCAAGCATCAGGTCGACGCCGCCTTCCTGATGGGCGATTCCGCGGCGCCGGGGAACATCCGCCAGATGCTGCATACCAAAGGCATCCGCCTGTTCGATTTCCCCCAAGCCGACGGCTACTTGCGTCGCTTCCGCTATCTCAGCAAGCTCGAACTGCCGGCGGGTGCCTTCGATCTCGGCGCCAACCTGCCGCGCAAGCCGACGGCCATGCTGGCGCCGACAGTCGAACTGGTCGCGCGCGCGGATCTGCATCCGGCCCTGTCCGATCTGCTGATCGAAGCGGCGCGCGAAGTGCACGGCCACGCGACGTTGCTGCAGCACGCCGGCGAATTCCCGGCTCCCCTCGAGCACGAGTATCCGATCAGCGCCGACGCCGCCCGCTACTACAAATCGGGCAAGAGCTTCGCCTACAGCCATCTGCCGTTCTGGCTGGCAAGCCTGGCCGACCGCATACTGGTCGTGGCGGTGCCGCTCGTCATCATCCTCATCCCCGGCCTGCGCCTGGTGCCGACCTTGTATGGCTGGCGCATCAGGACGCGCATCTACCGCCGCTATGGCGAACTGATGGCGCTGGAACGCGCCGCGCTCGCACCGGTCACGCCCGACGAGCGCGCGGCATTGCTGGCGCGCCTGAACGACATCGAGAAGTCGGCCATCATCGGAAAGATTCCCGGATCGTTTGCCGACGAAACCTATGTCTTGCGCCAGCACATCAAGTTCGTGCGGGAGCGCCTGGCGCAAACGAATACCGCAGCGACGGCCGTCGATGCGGCGCCGGGAAGCGCGACGGCGCCGGGCGCAAGACCCTGAGCGTTGCGCCGCGCGCGGCTTGGCCGGCCGCTTCATGAAGTGCGGCGCGGCGGCTATGCCTTTCGCTGGATTGACGCGGCCCGCCATCCCGCTATCCTACGTTGCCGATTCGACGATGGCATCGCCGCTGCACAGCCATGCTGCCGACCCGGAGAATCGCATCGGAGCGGGTTGCCGAAGGGCGATGCCAATGACAACCACATAGCCGATGCAAGACCCGACTTCACAAGGACGACCATGACAGGCACCCGCTGCGCCAACTGCGTTCCCGCACGCAGCCGTATCACGGAGCAATTCGACGACTGCACGCGGATGGCGCAGCGCACGGCCGCGCTCGCCGCGATGAGCACCCTGTCGTTCGCCTGCGTCGGCAGCAATGGCAAGTGCCGCGTCTGCTACAAGGGCATGGCCACCCGCTATGGCATCCTGCCGCGCTACGAAGGCACGCCCATGGCTACCCCATGAAGGCGCCGATGCGCCGCCTAGCCGGCGGCCAATCATTCATTTGACATATCCTAGCGGCGGCCCGTCGCCGCTTAGCGCGTCAGCCCCAGATCGCTTTCGTAGGCGGCACCCGGATAGTGGAACGCCACCGGTCCGTCGGGTTCGGCATGGATGAACTGGTGGACGGAGGGATCGTCGGAATTCTGCAGTTCCTCGGGCGTTCCGGCGGCAACGACGACGCCGCCGTGGATGAAGTACGCATAGTCGACCACTTTCAGCGTCTCCATCACATCGTAAGTGACGACGATGGACGTGGCGCCGAGCGCATCGTTGAGGCGGCGAATCAACTGGGCGATGACGTTGAGGGAGATCGGGTCGAGGCCGGCGAAGGGCTCGTCGTACATGGTCAGCATCGGATCGAGGGCGATCGCCCGCGCCAGGGCGATGCGCCGGGCCATGCCGCCCGAAAGCTCGTTGGGCATCAACGGACTGGAACCGCGCAGGCCTACCGCCTGCAGCTTCATCAGCACGAGGTCGTGAATCATCTCGTCGGGGAGATCGGTCAGCTCGCGCATCGGAAAGGCGATGTTCTCGTACACCGAGATGTCGGTGAACAGGCCGCCGGCCTGGAACATCATGCCCATGTGGCGGCGCATGTCGTAGAGTCCCTTCTCGTCGAGCTCGTGGACGATGCGGCCGTCGAAGCGCACACGACCGCGGTCGGGATGCCGCTGGCCGCCGATGAGCTTCAGAAGGGTGCTCTTCCCCGCGCCGCTGACGCCGAGAATGCCGACGATCTTGCCGCGCGGGACCACCAGCTGGATGCCTTTGAGAACCTGGTTCGCCCCGTAGGCGAAGTGCAGGTCTTCCATTTCGATCAAATTGTCGGATATGCCGTTCACGCTGCCGCTTCCCTCCTTGCAGTCTGACATGATCGCATAACTTTCGCCGGCGCCGTTGCCGCAGCGCGCGGCGGATCGCGCGGGTGCTAGCATGTCCGCGAATTTCCGGACCGACGCCCCGTGGCACTCGAAGATTTCGTCAATACCCTCGGCATGCACCTCAAGGCGCGCTTCGGCACGCGCGTGCGAAAGCTGTCGCTGCACGTCGGCTTCACCTGTCCGAACCGGGACGGCACGCTGGGCCGGGGCGGCTGCAGCTTCTGCAGCGTGCTGTCGTTCAACGCGGGCGATCCGCAGGTATCGGTCGGCGAACAGCTGGCCGCCGCCAAGGCCGGGCTCGCCCGCGCCAGCCGCTATCTCGCCTACTTCCAGGCCTACACCAACACCTACGCCGAAGTGGAGGAACTGCGGCGCCTGTACGCGCAGGCCCTGGCCCAGGCCGACATCGTCGGCTTGTGCGTCGGCACCCGGCCCGACTGCGTTCCCGACGCGGTGCTGGAGATTCTCGCCGGCTATCGCGACCAGGGGTACGAGGTCTGGCTGGAACTGGGCCTGCAAAGCGCCCACGACGCCACGCTCGCGCGCATCAACCGCGGCCATGGCTTTGCCGCCTACGCCGATGCGGTTGCCCGCGCGCGGCGTCATGGCATTCCCGTGTGCACCCATCTGATCCTGGGCTTGCCGGAAGAATCCGCCGCCATGATGCTCGAGACTCACGCGCGCGTCGTCGCTTGCGGCGTCGACGGCCTCAAGCTGCATCCGCTGATGATCGTCAAGGGTTCGCGCATGGCCGGCCAGCATGCGCGCGGCGAAGTCGCGCCGCCGACGCTGGCGGACTACGCGGCGACTGCCGCCGAACTGATCCGGCGCACGCCGGGCGACGTCGTCTTCCACCGCGTCACCGCCACGGCCCGCAAGCCCTCGCTGATCGCGCCGGCGTGGTGCCACACGCGCTGGCCGGCGGCCGACGCCATTTGCGCCGACCTCGCCAGGAACGGCGGCCAGGGCAGCCGCATCGGCGACTGCTCTCGGTCTATGCCGACACGCTCGCGATAGGACCCCGCAGCGTCATGCGCCAGGCAGCGCCGCGGCCAGCTGCGCCTTGTAGCTGTCGATGGCCTCGGCGATGTCGTGCAGCGCGAATATCCGTTCGTCTTGACAATTGGCATCGCCGGCCTTGTAGCTGCCG
>JAQTNK010000054.1 GCA_028713915.1 Rhodocyclaceae bacterium
GTCAGACACGTCATTCGCTTTCTATGAGATAAACCCAACCGTCCCTTTCGACCACGGCCAACGGCCGCAAGCCCTTGCCCTCGCAACGGCCGCCGAGGCACGCCCCGCTCTGCGGATCGTAGAGGGCGCCATGCACGGCGCAGACCAAGTATAAACCGGTGAAGTCAAAGAACTTGCCGGCTTGCCAGTCGATTTCGATCGGCACGTGGGCGCAGCGGTTGAGATAGCCATGAATGCGGCCGCCGAACCGGATGACGAAAGCCGGCTCCGTTGCCCCGCTCCAGTCGGTATCAAAGCGCACGCCGTCACCGCCATCGACGAGTTCGCGGCTGGCGCAGATCAGGCGTTCGCGCGCAGCCATGCCGTCATCTCGGCGACGCTGGCGGCGCAGTAAAGCGGCGCTTCGGCCTCCAGCAGTTCGCGCGGATGGGCGCCGTAGGCCACCGCCAGCGAGGCGACGCCGGCATTCTTCGCCATCAGCAGATCATGGGTGGTGTCGCCGATCATCAGCGTCGCGTCGGGGGCGACGCCGAACTCATCCATCAGTTCGTCGAGCATCTGCGGATGCGGCTTGGAATGGCATTCGTCGGCGCAGCGCGTGGCGTGGAAATAGGTCCGCAAGCCGCTGTCGTCGAGCGCTCGGTCCAGCCCCGTACGCGATTTTCCCGTCGCCACGCCAAGCAAGTACTCGGCGCGCGCCAACTCGGCGATGAGCTCTTCGGCGCCGTCGAACAAGTTCAACTCGTGATCGCGCGACAGGTAATGGTGGCGATAGCGCTCGGCGACGTCCTGGTAGCGTGAGGCTTCCAGTCCGGGCAATGCATAGCGCAAGGCATCGACCAGGCCCAGTCCGATGATGTGGCGGGCGCGTTCCTCGGACGGCGGCGCGAGGCCGAGATCGCGTGCGGCAGCCTGCACGCTGTCCACGATGAGCGCCGCCGAGTCCATCAGCGTGCCGTCCCAGTCGAAGACAATCAGTTCAAAACGCTTGGCCATCGCCGTATTCCCGTTTTTCGTTAACATCGAGCCACGCGATGAATTCCCGCAATTCGACCGGCAATGGCGCCGCAAATTCAAGCCGCTCGTCCGACAAGGGATGCGGCAACGCGAGTTTCGCGGCATGCAGGAACATGCGTTTCAACCCCATCTTTTGCAAGTCCTTGTTCAGCGCAAAATCGCCGTATTTGTCGTCCCCCGCCAGCGGATGACCCAAATGCGCGAGATGCACACGGATTTGATGCGTGCGGCCGGTCTTCAGTTCTACCTCGACGAGGCTGAAGTTCTGCCAGCGTGCCACCAGGCGCACGATCGAATGCGCCTCCTTGCCGTCCGGCGCGACGGAAACGCGGCGCTCGCCTTCCGCCGTCAGGTACTTGTTCAACGGCAGCCGCACATGCTGGAGCGCGTTGCGCCAACTGCCCTTGACCAGCGCGAAATAGCGCTTGCTGATGGCGCCGTCGCGGAACATATCGTGCAGCCGGGTCAGCGCCGCGCGCTTCTTGGCCACGATCAGCAGCCCGGAAGTCTCGCGGTCCAGCCGGTGAGCGAGTTCCAGCAGCTTCGCCTGCGGCCGGGCACGGCGCAATTGTTCGATGACGCCGAAGCTGACGCCGCTGCCGCCATGCACGGCGACGCCGGACGGTTTGTCGAGCACGATGAGCGCCTCGTCCTCGAACACGACGGCGAATTCCCGCGCCGGCACGGCCGCCTTCTGGGAGGTATCGGCCACCCTGATTGGCGGCACGCGCACGCGATCGCCTAGCGCCAGCTTGTAGTCGGCGCCGATGCGCCCCTTGTTGACCCGCACCTCGCCGCTGCGCAGAATGCGGTAAATGTGGCTCTTCGGCACCCCTTTGGCCCGGCGCAGCAGGAAGTTGTCGATGCGCTGGCCGGCGGCATCTTCCTCGACTTCGAGGAATGTTGCCGAATCTTTGCATAAATCATTCATCTCAAATACAATGTGCCTCGGTTTGCCGTTCCGCGACGGTGCGCCCGACGACCCGAAGTGGCGTCGGTGGTACTACTCCCGGAACGTCGTTCCGCCCTCCGGCCAATCCGGTATGACGGCGGAACCTTGGTGCGGGACCCCCGACGACCTGACTCTTGGCCCGGAAGAAAATCCCGCTCGCAGCAGCCCAAACCAAGGGCACTTCGCTGGCCCGAAGCAGCGATACTACTTGAATGCGCGCTTTACAGGCACGATTGCGCTGCGCCGGGAACATCTCGACGCGGCCCGAAACAAGACCGACGTTTGCCATTTAGGCCACCGAATGACCTTCAACCCGCAAACCCACCCCACGCCGCCCATGCTGTGACATAGGCGGCATGCGGTCTTTCGTGCCTCCCGCGCGCGGGAGCACTACATGAAACGCATGCTTTTCAATGCGACGCAGGCCGAGGAACTCCGCGTCGCGATCGTCGATGGTCAGAAGCTGGTTGACCTCGATATCGAATCGGCCACCAAGGAACAACGCAAGAGCAACATCTACAAAGCCGTCATCACGCGCATCGAGCCCAGTCTCGAAGCGGCCTTCGTCGATTACGGCGCCGAGCGCCATGGCTTCCTGCCTTTCAAGGAAGTCTCGCGTTCCTTCTTCAAGCCGGGCATCGACGCCGGCAAGGCGCGCATTCAAGATGCCCTGCATGTCGGCCAGGAACTCATCGTCCAGGTCGAGAAGGACGAGCGCGGCAACAAGGGCGCGGCGCTGACCACTTTCATCTCGCTGGCCGGCCGCTACCTCGTGCTGATGCCCAACAACCCGCGTGGCGGCGGCGTTTCACGCCGCGTCGAGGGCGACGACCGCCAGGAACTGCGTGAAGTCATGGACCAGCTCGACGTCCCGCAAGGCATGAGCCTGATCGCCCGCACCGCCGGCATCGGCCGCGGCAAGGAAGAACTCGAGTGGGACATGAATTACCTGATGCAGCTTTGGCGCGCCATCGAAGGCGCCGCCAAGTCGCAATCGGGCGCCTTCCTCATCTATCTCGAATCCAGCCTGGTGATCCGCGCCATCCGCGACTATTTCCACTCGGAAATCGGCGAAATCCTCATCGACACCGACGACATCTTCGAGCAGGCCCAGCACTTCATGGCCACCGTGATGCCGGACAACGTCTCGCGCATCAAGCGTTACCGCGACGATGTGCCGCTGTTTTCGCGCTTCCAGATCGAGCACCAGATCGAGTCGGCCTACTCGCGCCAAGTGACCCTGCCCTCGGGCGGCGCCATCGTCATCGACCACACGGAAGCGCTGGTTTCGGTCGACGTCAACTCCGGCCGCGCCACCAAGGGCAGCGACATCGAGGAAACGGCCCTGCGCACGAACTGCGAAGCGGCCGACGAAATCGCCCGCCAACTGCGCTTGCGCGACTTGGGCGGCCTCATCGTCATCGACTTCATCGACATGGAAGCGCCGAAGAACCAGCGCGAAGTGGAGAACCGTCTGCGCGACGCCCTGCACTTCGACCGCGCCCGCGTCCAGACCGGCAAGATCAGCCGCTTCGGCCTGCTCGAACTGTCGCGCCAGCGCCTGCGTCCGGCGCTCGCCGAAACCAGCTACATCACCTGCCCGCGCTGCACCGGCACCGGCCACATCCGCTCCACCGAATCGGCCGCGCTGCACATCCTGCGCATCCTCGAAGAGGAATCGATGAAGGAAAACACCGGCGCCGTGCACCTGCAAGTGCCGGTCGACGTCGGCACTTTCCTGCTCAACGAAAAGCGCGTCGACATCGCCCGCATCGAGATGCGTCACCGCATCAACCTGGTGATCGTGCCGAACCGCCACCTGGAAACGCCGCAGCACGAGATCATCCGCCTGCGCCACGACCAGCTGAACCAGGAAGGCCTTGCGCTGCCGAGCTACAAGATGGCCGAAAAGCCGGCCGAGGAAAGCTATCAGCCGCCCTCAGCGCAGACCGAAGCCAAGCCGCCGCGCCTCGAAGCCGCCGTCAAGGGCATCACGCCCGACCAGCCGGCGCCCATCGTTGCGCCCAAGCCGGCCGCCAAGGCGCAAGTCGCCGAGCAACCCGGCATCATCGCCAAGATCTTCTCCTGGTTCAAAGGCAACAAGCAGGAAGCCGAGCCTGTCGTCGAGAAGAAGGCCGAGAAGCCCGCCCGCCGCGAGCGCGGGGAACGCAGCGAGCGTGGCGAGCGCGGACGCGGTCGCGGCCGCAGCAAGGAAGGTCGCGAGGAGCGCGAAGAGCGTTCCGCCCGTCCCGAGCGCAAGGAACGCGCCGAGCAGCCGCGCCAGCAAGCGCCGAAGCGCGAAGAAGCCGTCGAAGGCCAACCCGCACGGCGTCCGCGCGGCGAGCGCCAGGAGCGCGCGGAACGCCCGCCCAAGGCGCCGCGTCCCGAAGCTGTCGCCATCCCGACGGAAGCTGCGGCCGGCGCTCCCGCGCCCGCCGATAACGCCCCCCAAGCCGAAGGCCAACAAACCGAAGGCCGCCGTCGCGGCCGTCGCGGCGGCCGCGGCCGCGGCGAACGCCGCAACGAGGAAGGCGTGAGCGCCGAAGTCGTTGGCGCAGCCGCAACGCCGGCCCTCCAGGCCGAAGAAGCTGCCGCTCCGACGGCTTCGGCCGTCGTTGCCGAATCGGCCACGGCGCCGCGCGCCATGCCGTGGCCGACGCCCGTCGCCGTCGCTCCGGTAGCGCCGGCAGCGCCGCAAGCCGAAGCTGCACCGGTGGCCGCGCCCGTCGCGGCTGCCGTGGAGCCAGTTGCGGCGGGCGAGCCGATCGTCGCCGCTGTGGTCGAACCGGTCACCATGCCTGTCGCCGCGCCTGTCGCCGCACCTGTCGTAGCACCGGTCGTCGCACCGGTCGCAGCGCCGGTCGTCGCGGCGGTCGAGCCGGCGCCCGCGCCGCAAGCGATCGACCTCGCGGCCGACCTGCAGCAGGCCGGGCTAGTCATGATCGAGACCGCAGCAGACATGGCAGCGCCTGCAGCACCGGTCGCCGAGACGCCGAGGCTGCTGGGCCGCAAGCCGAAAGCCGTGGCGGTCATCGCCTCGGAGCCGCTGCAAATGGTGGAAACCAAGCACGACTGAAGGTTCGCGGCAGAACGTCATGAAACGGGCACGCGAGGCGTGCCCGTTTTATTTGGCGCGCATTGCCGCAATCAGGCCGCGCGCCGCATCCTCGACGAGGTCGAGCACGTGCTCGAAGCCGTCTTCGCCTCCGTAATACGGATCGGGAACGACTTCATCATCGAAGTTCGTCGCATAGTCGAGAAACAGGCCCAGTTTGTGCCGGTGCTCCGTCGGGCAGGCGCGCTGCAGCAGGGAAAGGTTGTCCCAGTCCATCGCCAGGATGCAGTCGTAGTGTTGGAAGTCGAATTCATTGACCTGGCGCGCCCGCAGTTGCGAAAGATCGTAGCCGCGACGCTGCGCCGCCTTGCGCGTGCGCAGGTCGGGCGGCTCGCCGACGTGGTAGCCGTGCGTGCCCGCCGAATCGATTTCGAAAAATGCGCCCAAGCCCTTGCGCTCGACTAGCGTGCGCAACGCGCCCTCGGCGGTCGGCGAACGACAGATGTTGCCCATGCACACTAGCAAAATGCTGACTTTGTCCATTGCTACCCAATACGTTACCAGGCGATTGCGGAGTTCTTGCTGACACGCGCGAGCACGTCAGCCGAATGACGTTGCCATCGTCATATTCGGATTCTGCAGCGTTGCCATCAAGTGGGAGTCTGACACATTTGGTCGCTCGGGTTCCGTCGGCAAACTGGGCTCGGCCGGTGCATCCCTACGCCATCTCCGACGCGTGCTGCAATTTGCGGTCGATGGTGCGCCGGCTGATGCCCAGGCGGCGCGCGAGTTCGGCCTTGTCGCCTCCCAGCGTGGCGAGCGCCTGGCGCAAGTAGCGCCGCTCGGCGACATCGAGCGGCATGATGGGATCCGCCGCCGCGTCGGCGGGTGGCTGCGCCTGCAGGCTTGTCGGCAAATGGCCGGGCTCGACGACATCGCCATCCGCGAGGATGCTTGCCTGCTCGAGCAAATTGCGCAGTTCCCGAATATTGCCGCCGAAGTCGTAAGCCAGAAGAACGTCCATCGCGCTCGGCGAAATCGTCATGGCCCGGTCGGGCGACATGCGACCGAGGATGTCCGCCGCCAGCAACGGCAGATCCTCCGTCCGCTCCCGCAGGGGCGGCACCGCGATCGGAAAGGCGGCGATCCGGTAATAGAGGTCGCGCCGGAAAGTGCCGGCTGCCACCATCGCCGGCAAATCGCGGTGCGTCGCGGCCACCAGGCGGAAATCGGCGCGCAGGATGTCCACCCCGCCGACGCGCCGGAAACTGCCGGTTTCAAGCAGGCGCAGCAACTTGACTTGCAGGCTGAGCGGTATGTCGCCCAACTCGTCGAGGAACAGCGTGCCGCCGGCGGCAGCCTCGACGAGGCCGGTCTTGCGCTGGCTCGCGCCGGTGAAGGCGCCTTTTTCATGGCCGAAGAGTTCGGATTCGAAGAGGCTTTCGGTCATGCCCGAACAATCGACGGGCACGAACGGCTTGGCCTTGCGCGGACTGAGATTGTGCACCGTCTGCGCCGCGAGTTCCTTGCCGGTTCCGGACTCGCCCAGGAGCAGCACCGAGGTATTGCGCCCCGCCACGCGATGGAGCAATTCGAGCATGCGCTTGAAGGCCGCCGATCGGCCCACCATGCCCGACAGCGGCCGCTCGCCCGCCCGCGCGCGCAGGGGCGTCATGGCTTCGACGAAATAGCGGATACGGTCGTCGCTGCCGCGCACGGGAATCAATTCGACATCGACATATTCGAGGCCCTGCGGCGTGTAATGCTGGTGCAGAACCCGGCTGACGCGGCCGGTCTTCATGGCGCTGGCGCGCGGACAGGACTCGCCGCACTGCTCGCAGGGCTTGGCGAAGCGGTGGGAAACCTCGTGACAAGTGCGGCCGATCAGCCCCGCCGGCTCGCCATATTCCAGCCGATAGGCCTGGTTGGCGGCGAGTATCCGATAGCCGAGGTCCATCAGGATGCGCGGGCCGGGCAGGGCATCGAGCATGGAAACCAGTTCCGAAGGCAGTTGGGTGTGTTGGAGCATGGTCAATATTGACTTCACCATTAACTTATTCGGTCAATTCTGACTTATCGTCGCCGTCCCTGCAAGCGCTCGCAGCTTGCCGCGCCAAGGCCAAGGCCTTGTTTCAGCGACCCTTCTAGTCTCCTTTTCCCGGCTGGCACGTTGCCTGCCTATGGCAATGCAGGACGTGACCGATATCTGCGCGGCGCGCGAATGCGCCCGCCAAAACCCCGAGGAGAACTGATCGATGCACGAAACCGCTTATCAGCGCGTCGGCGGCGAAGCCGCCATCCGCCAGTTGGTCGCCCGCTTCTACGAACTCATGGACGAACTGCCGGAAGCCTATGCGGCGCGCAAGATCCATTCGCAGGACCTCGGCCCCGCCAGCGAAAAATTCGTCATGTTCCTGTCGGGCTGGCTTGGCGGCCCGCAGCTCTATGTCGAGAAGTTCGGCCATCCGATGCTGCGGCGGCGTCATCTGCCCTACCCGATCGGGCCGCAGGAGCGCGACGAATGGCTGCTGTGCATGCGCCTGGCGCTCGACGACACCATCGCCGATGCCGAGCTGCGCGGCCAGCTCTACGCAGCGCTGCTGCCCATCGCCGATCACATGATGAACCGCGGCGGCGGATCGTGCTCCTGCCATCGCACCGAAACGGCCTGATCCAACCGAAGGGAGCCCGGCAATGAAACAAACCTTGCTTAGCGAAAAGTATCCGATCCGCGTCGCCGAGATCGACAAGGCAGAAACCACTTGTCATGACATCGGCGACGTCGTCAGCTACCTCAAGGCGATGATCGCCGAGAACGACAAGGTGGAGTTCATCGGCGTGTTCGACCACTACGCCCATACCCGGCGCATCGGCGGCGCAATCGATCCGGCCATGCGGGCGGCGGCGAACCTGATCTTCTGTTTCGGACCGTCCCTGCCCAACCCGCAGGTGCTGGCCGTGCGCCCCCGCGCCATCGGCATTGCCGAACTGGACGACAAATTTGTCGTAAGCTTCATGGAAGCGCCGTTGCCGCCCGCCAATGCGGCGATGCAAGGCTGGGTCAGGGGACTGCGCAACAAGGTGTGATCGCATCCGCTCAGCCATGACGAGGACGACATGAACGAACCCACGAGCCCGCGCCTGAAGCACTGCTGGACGAAATCCGTCATCCCGGATTCATTTCCTATGTCAACCTGGTGGGCGGCGTGGAGGCATCTGCGTCGAAGGCCACTGAGGCGATGTCATTCTTTCTTACATGGAGCTGTCATGACTCTCAAACCACTGTTGTTCATCGCGGCCTTGGCCGCCCTCCCGGCCTTCGGCGACGAAGGCTCTTATCTGGAGGATGCGCGTCAGGTCGCAAGTTCGCTGCCGCCGCGGTTGTTGCAGGTGCTGGTTGCTGAAATCGGCAAGGGCGGTCCCGAAAGCGCGATTTCGGTCTGTCGAGAACGCGCTCCGCTGATGGCCAAGGCCGCGTCGGAGAAGACGGGCTGGGCGATCCGGCGAGTGAGCCTGCGCCCGCGCAATCCCAAGGCTGCTCCGGATGCGTGGGAAAAGGCAGTCCTGGAAGACTTCGATCGGCGCGCCGCCGCCGGCGAGTCCCCCGCACTCCTCGAGAAGTCCGAAGTCGTCGCCGAAGGCGGCCAACGCGTGTTCCGCTACATGAAAGCGCTGCCGACCCAGGAGGTTTGCCTGCTCTGCCACGGCGCACCCGAGCGCCTGACGCCGCCGGTGACGGCCAAGCTGCGGGAACTCTATCCAGACGACCAGGCGACCGGCTACGAAGTCGGCCAAGTGCGGGGTGCCATCACCTTGAAGAAGCCGCTGTAGCGTCGCAACACTTGCCGGTGAACAACCCAAGGGAATTCGACATGAGCACGACCTGTACAACCTGTACCCGCGGGGAACCCATGGATCCCCAGCGCCGGCAACTCCTGATCACCACCAGCGTACTCGGGGCGGCGGCGGGCGCCGCCCTCGCCATCCCGCTGCTGTCCAGCCTCGCGCCTTCCGAGCGGGCCAGGGCCGCGGGCGCGCCGGTGGAGGCCGATATCTCCAAGCTGCTGCCCGGCCAGATCATGACCGTCGAGTGGCGCGGCAAGCCGGTCTGGATCGTGCATCGGACGACGGAAATGCTTGCCGCGCTCAAGCAGGCCGAAGCCCATCTGGTCGACCCCGGCTCGACGCGTCCGCAGCAGCCCGACTACGCCTGCAACGCGCACCGTTCCATCAAGCCCGAGATCATGGTGGCGGTCGGCATCTGCACCCATCTGGGCTGCTCGCCGAGCGAGAAATTCAAGCCCGGCGCCGAACAAGGCATGGCCGCCGACTGGCCCGGCGGCTTCTTCTGCCCCTGCCACGGTTCCCAGTTCGACCTCGCCGGCCGGGTGTTCAAGAACATGCCGGCGCCGACCAACCTGGAGATTCCGCCGCACCGATACTTGACCGCTGCGCGCCTGCTGATCGGCGATGACGCCAAGACCGCTTGAGCTTGCGCGCCTGGGCAAGCGCAGCACGGACGTCCGGCTGGCGCATTCGCGGCGCGGTAGTTCTGGCCTCGGCATCGCGCCATGAGCGCAGCGCCCTACGCCCTGTCCGTCGTCGGCCTGAGTGCGGTCGGCGGCCTGGCGTTTCGCCACTTCGTGCGCCGCGGTCTGGCGCCGGCGCAGCTGCACGAGCAGCGCTGCCCCGCCGATGTCGGCTTGGGTTATGAGGAAGTGACGATCCCCACGGCGAACGGCAAGCACCTGTTCGCCTGGTTCGTGCCCGCCGCCGCCGCGGGCAAGGCGCCCGCCGCGATCGCGCTCCACGGCTGGGGCGGCAATGCCGAAACCATGCTGCCGCTGCTCAAGCCCTTGCATGCCGCCGGCTTCGCCGTCGTGCTCTTCGACGCCCGCTGCCATGGGCGCAGCGACCTGGACGACTTCACGTCGCTGCCGCGCTTTGCCGAAGACTGTCACCACGTCATGAACTGGCTGCAGCGTCACCCGGCGGTGGAACCCTCCCGAATCGCGCTGATCGGGCACTCGGTGGGCGCCGCCGCGGCGCTGCTCGTGAGCGCGCGCCGGGACGATGTGGCGGCCGTCGTCTCCCTGGCCGCATTCGCCCACCCGGCGACCATGATGCGGCGCTACCTGGCGGCCAGGCACATTCCTTATCGACCGCTCGGCTGGCTGGTCCTGGGCTATGTCCAGCGCGTCATCGGCCACCGCTTCGACGCCATCGCCCCGCTCACCGTGATCGCCAAGGTGCGCTGCCCGACGCTGCTGGTGCATGGCACCGCCGACGCCACCGTGCCCGTCGCCGAAGCCCAAGCCATCTTCGATGCCCGAGCCGGAGATCACGTGAAGCTCAAGATCGTTTCCGGAAGCCATGACGACTTCGGCGACGAGCGCGACGTCGCCGGCGAGATCGCCGATCTCGTCGCCTTCCTGCAAGCGGCGCCGAAGTCGGCGTAGCGGCAGCGCCGATCCTTCCGGGCCTTGCGCGCCGGCCGCCACCGATGCGCGGCCATACCGCTAATGCAAGTCGCCGGGACAGTCGATGTCGCGAAGGACGCCGGGATCGTCGCCGTCAAGCAGGTGCAATTCGCTAGCATGCCTTTGGCATATTCCGCGCGCGCCCTCGTCGCCTTGCAACTGCAGCAAGGCCTCGCGAAAGTCGCGCGCAAATCCCACCGGATGGCCGCGCCGGCCGCGATAGGCCGGTGCCGCGAGCGCCGCGCCCTGACTCAGCGCCGCGGCGACACGCGCAATGCTTGCCGGCCGGATGAACGGCATGTCGGCCAAGCCGACCAGCCAGCCGTCCGCTTCCGCCACGGCGGCCACGCCCGCCGCCAGGCTGCTGCCCATGCCGGCCTCCGCCGTGTCTGTTGCCAGCGTGGCAATGCCTGCAGTCGCGAACATATCCAGCAAGCGCCGATTGCGGCGATCGACGACCGCGAGCAGCCGCGGCAGCGCCGCCCGCATCGCCCTGGCGCTGGCGAGCGCGATGGGCGTGCCGTCGGCCAGCGCATGCAGCAGCTTGTCGCTGCCGAAGCGCGTCGCGCGCCCGGCGGCGAGCAGGATGCCGCAGACGGGCGTCTTCACGTGCTGGCGCAGCCCACGCCGGGAGCCGACGCGACGGCGCGCGCGGCGTCGACGTCGACGATGTCCACGCCGTTCTTGAGCGCCGTCATCTCGGCCATGATCGCCAGCGCGATTTCCGGCGGCGTGCGGCTGCCGATGCGCAACCCCACGGGGCCGTGCAGTCGCGCCAGTTCCGCCGGCGTCATGCCGAAGTAGCGGCCCAGGCGCTCGCGGCGCTTGGCGTTATTGGCGCGGGAGCCGAGGGCGCCGACATAGAAGGCCGGCGAGCGCAAGGCTTCCAGCAGCGCCATGTCGTCGAGCTTCGGATCGTGCGTCAGGGCGACGATGGCCGTGCGCGCGTCGGGCATGAAGGCCGTCACCGCATCGTCGGGCATGTCGGTCACCAGGCGGGTGCGGGCCATGTCCCAGGCGGCCCGGTATTCCTCGCGCGGATCGCAGACCGTGACGGCGTAGTCGAGCGCCTGCGCCATGAAGGCGAGGTAAGCCGAGATCTGGCCGGCGCCGATGATCAGCAGGCGCAGCGGCGGCCCGTGGATGGTCGTGAGGTGCCGGCCGTCCCAGGCCAGCGCCGCGTCGCGGGTGGCGTTTTCGAGCGTCACGGCACCGCTGGCGACGTCGAGGATGCGCGCCGTCGTCAGACCCTGCGCGATGCGCTGCTGCAAAAGCCTGAGATCGGCGAGATGCGGCCGCGGCTCGAGCGCCAGTTGCAGCGTTCCGCCGCACGGCAGCCCGAACCTGGCCGCCTCTTCCTTGCTGACGCCGTAGGTCACGACCTCGGGCTTGTCGCCGGCGAGCAAGCCTTCGCGCACGCGCCGAATCAAGTCCTCTTCGATGCAGCCGCCGGAGACGGAACCGACGACGGCGCCATCGTCGCGCAGCGCGGCCCAGGCGCCGGGCGGACGCGGCGCCGAACCCCAGGTGCGCACCACCGTCGCCAGCGCGACGCGATGGCCGGCCTCGCACCACGCGATGGCGGTCTTCAGCACTTGCCGGTCGGTGCTGTCCATGGTCACGCCAGGCGCAGCGGCAGCTTGCACAAGCGCTGGCCGGTGGCGGCGAAGAGCGCGTTGGCCACGGCCGGCGCGATCACCGGCACGCCGGGTTCGCCGACGCCTGTCGGCTTTTCCGCCGAGGCGACGACATGCACTTCGACCTGCGGCATCTCGTTGATGCGCAGCAGCGGATAGTCGGGGAAATTCGACTCCTCGACGACGCCGTCCTTGAGCGTGATTTCGCCGTACAGCGCCGCCGCCAGGCCGAAGCCGATGCCGCCTTCCATTTGCGCACTGATGACATCGGGATTGACGGCGATGCCGCAGTCGACGGCGCAGACGACGCGGTCGACGCCGAAGCCGCCGTCGGGCCGGACCGTCACTTCGGCGACCTGGGCGACGAAAGTATTGAAGGACTCATGCACGGCGATGCCGCGGCCGCGCTTCTCGCCGGCCTTGCCGGGCGCCAGCGCGCTGCCCCAGCCGGCCTGGTTCGCCGCCAGCTCGAGCACGCCAAGGTGGCGCGCATGCTGCGCCAGCAGCGCGCGGCGGAACTGCACCGCGTCCTTGCCGGCGGCATGGGCCAGCTCGTCGATGAACGTCTCGACGGCGAAAGCGGTATGCGTCGACCCGACCGAGCGCCACCATTGCACCGGCACGCCAAGCTTCGGCGAGTGCAGGTCCACGCTGATGTTCGGGATGGCGTAAGGCAGGTTCGCCGCACCCTCGACCGAAGTGCGATCAACGCCGGCCTTGACCATCGCGCTTTCGAACGCCGTGCCGGCCTGGATGGACTGGCCGACGATGCGCTGCGACCACGCCACCGGCCGGCCGCCGGCATCGAGCCCGCCGGCCAGGCGATGCAGGTAGAGCGGCCGGTAATAACCGCCATGCATGTCGTCCTCGCGCGTCCACACCAGCTTCACCGGCGCGCGGCCGCGAATTGCCTTGGCGATCTGCGCCGCTTCCACCAGGTAATCGGAGTGCGGATTGGCGCGGCGGCCAAAGCTGCCGCCGGCGTAGAGCATGTTGATCCACACCTGCTCCGGCTTGATGCCGAGCACGGCCGCGATATTGTCCTGGTCGCCGGTCTGGAACTGTTCGCCGTTCCACACTTCGCAAAGATCGGCGCCGGCGCGAATCACGCAGTTCAATGGCTCCATGGCGGCATGCGCGAGGAAGGGGAAGCTGTAGTCGGCCGTCAGGCGCTTGGCCGCGCCGGCGAGCGCCGCCGCGGCATCGCCGTCCTTGCGCGCGACGATCCCCGGCTGGTCGAGCAGCGCCTGGTACCGGCTGACGATCTCGGGCGTGCCGAGGCGGAACGCCGCGGCTTCGTCCCAGACCACCTTGAGCACGTCGCGGCCCCGCTTCGCCGACCAGAAGTCGCGACCGAGCACGGCCACGCCCGACGGCACGGCGACGACATCGACGACGCCGCGCACCGCCTTCGTCCGTGCCGCGTCGAACGACTTGACCTTGCCGCCGAAGCGCGGCGGATGCGCGACCAATGCCACCAGCATTCCCGGCAACTGGACGTCCTGGGTGTACATCGCCGTGCCGTGCGTCTTGGACTTGCTGTCGGTGCGCGGCACGCGCTTGCCGATATAGACGAAGTCCTGCGGCGACTTCAGCGTCACTTGCTCGGGGACCGGCAGTTGCGCCGCCGCCGCGGCGAGTTCGCCGAAGCGCGCCGTGCGGCCCGATGCCGTGTGCATGACGACGCCGCGGCGAACGGTGATCGCCGCGGCCGGCACTTGCCAGCGCTGGGCCGCTGCGGCCACCAGCATGGCGCGCGCCGTGGCGCCGGCGCGGCGCATCTGCTCGAACGAATTGGCGATCGCCGAACTGCCGCCGGTGCCCTGCATCTTGCCCCACAGCAGGTTGTTGTAGCGCTTCGCGTCGGCCGGCGCGCCTTCGACGCGCAGTTGCGCCCAATCGGCGTCGAGCTCTTCGGCGACGAGCGTCGGCAACCCCGTGTACGTCCCCTGCCCCATCTCCAGATGCTTGGCGACGATGGTGACGCTATCGTCGCTGCCGATGCGCACGAAGGCATTCGGCGCGAAGCTCGCGGCGCCGCCGGCCTTGGCGGCGATGCCCGACGGCAGGTAGAAGGCGAGCGTGAGTCCGGCGCTGGCCTTGAGAAAGTCGCGGCGGCTGGCGTTGGCGATCGAGAGTTCGTTCATCGCGATCTCCTCAGGCGAGCCGCTTCGCCGCGTCGTGGATCGCGGCGCGAATGCGGTGGTAGGTGGCGCAGCGGCACAGATTGCCCGCCATCGCGGCATCGATGTCGGCGTCGCTCGGCTTCGGGTTGGCCGCCAGCAGCGATGCCGCCGTCATGATCTGGCCGGACTGGCAATAGCCGCACTGGACGACGTCGAGACTTTCCCAGGCGGCCTGCACGGCCTTGGCGGCCCGCGAGTGCAGGCCCTCGATGGTCGTCACCCGCTTGCCCGCCGCCGCCGACGCCGGCGTCCGGCAGGCGCGCGCCGGCTTGCCTTCGATGTGCACCGTGCAGGCGCCGCAGGCGCCGACGCCGCAGCCGTACTTGGTGCCGGTGAGCCCCAGCCGGTCGCGCAGCACCCACAACAGCGGCATGTCCGCAGCGACATCCACACGATGATGGACACCGTTGACATTCAGCGTCAGCATAGCCGTCTCCTTGTAAGCGGAAGACATCGATGACATTGCGAGATTGCATCTCGCCATGCAAGCATAGCTGTGAGCATTGGGCGGCCGATTCGGTTCCTGCCGGCATGAACCTAGCCCAGATCAATTTTCCAGCGCCGCCATTCGGCTATGATGGGCAAAAAACGAGGTCATGACATGAAGAGCCCCAACGACGAAAACGCCGCTGCCGGCAGCGGCGAGCAGGACCCGCCCGAACTCGAGCTGTGCGACGAGGACATCCTCGACGCCATGAGGCATATTCCCGGCTACCTGGACATCAGCACCGAGGACTTCCGCGCCGTCTATCATCTCGCCCACCGCCACGCCGTCGAGCGGCTGTTCGGCCGCATCCGCGCGCGCGGCCTGATGCATGCCGGCATCCCCTCGCTGGCGCCGGACATGATGCTCGACGAAGCCGCCCGAGCGCTCGTGCGCAGCGGCTACAAGAGCCTGCCGGTGGTCGATGGCCAGGGCAACGTCGTCGGCATGCTGACGGAAACGGACTTCCTGCGGCGCCTCCAGGCGGATCAGTTTCTCGAGCTGTTGTTGCGCCTGATCGACGATTCCTGCGAAGTCACGCATCGCTGCCACGAGACGCCGGTCAGCGCAGCGATGACGGCGCCGGCGATCAGCGTCGGCATCGACGCGGGATTCCGGGAAATCATGGCGGCGTTTCGCCGCCACCCGGGCCGCAGCGTTCCGGTACTCGACGAGCATGGCCGCGTCTGCGGACTGCTGCTGCGCAAGGACTTCCTTGCCGCCTTCAGCCTGGCCGAATTGCCATGAGCCTGCGCGCCTACCTGCAAAAGATGCGCGGCACGACGCACGGCAGCCCGCCGCGCGTCGGCACCCAGGACATCCTGTGGTCGTGGCTGGGCAGCTTCCTCGGCATCGCCGTGCTCGCCCTGCTCGGCCAGGCCTATTTCGACAGCCGCGATCTGCCGCTGATGATCGGCTCCTTCGGCGCTTCGGCGGTGCTCGTCTACGGCGCGGTGCGCAGCCCGCTCGCCCAGCCGCGCAACCTGATCGGCGGCCATGTGCTGTCGGCCGTGGTCGGCGTCGCCTGCTGGAAGCTCCTGCACCAGCAGCCGTGGCTGGCCGAAGCCGTGGCCGTGGCGACCGCCATCGCGGTCATGCACGCGACGCGCACCCTGCATCCGCCCGGCGGCGCGACGGCGCTGATCGCCGTCATCGGTTCGCCCCAGATTCACGACCTGGGATTTCTCTACGTCCTGATGCCGGCCACCATCGGTCCGGCGATCCTGCTCGTCGTCGCGCTGCTGGTGAACAATATTCCGCAGTCGCGCCGCTATCCGGAGATCTGGTTCTGAGCGTAGTCAGGCATACGCCGGCGCGAAAGCCTGATCGGACTCGCCGGCCGGGCCGTTGCCGTCCCAATAGGGTGACAGCTGGCGCAACTGCGCGATGATCGGCGGCACGGCGGCGAGGACGCGGTCGATTTCCTGCTCGGTGTTGTAGCGCGACAGCGAGAATCGTATGGTGCCGTGGGCGGCCGTGTAGGGAATGCCCATCGCGCGCATCACGTGCGAAGGTTCCAGCGACCCCGACGTGCAGGCCGAGCCGCTCGACGCGGCGATGCCGAGCTTGTTCAGCAGCAGCAGGATGCCTTCGCCTTCGACGAACTCGAAAGCGATGTTGGCGGTGTTGGGCAGGCGATTGTCGAGATCGCCGGTGACGAAGGCGCGCGGCACTTGCGCGAGGATGCCGGCCTCGAGCCGGTCGCGCAGGCGCTTGACTGCCGTGTTCTCGCAGGCCATGTGCTCGAGCGCCAGTTCCGCGGCGACGCCGAGGCCGACGATGGACGCGGCGTTCTCCGTGCCCGCCCGCCTGCCGCGCTCCTGGTGGCCGCCGCGCAGCAGCGGGCGAAAGCGCGTGTTGCGGCGCAGGTACAGGACGCCGACGCCTTTGGGCGCGTGCAGCTTGTGGCCCGAGAGCGAGAGCATGTCGATCGGCGTGGCTTTCAGGTCGATCGCCACTTTGCCGACCGCCTGCACCGCATCGGTGTGGAACATCGCGCCGACGCCGTGCGCCATCGCGGCCATCTCCTCGACCGGAAACAGCGTGCCGGTTTCGTTGTTGGCCCACATCGCCGAGACGATGGCGGTGCGCGGCCCGAGCAGCGACTTGTATTCGGCCAGATCGAGGCGGCCGCGCCGGTCGACGCCGAGGCGATGCACGACGACGCCGTCCTTCTCGAGGTACTCGCACAGCGCCAGGACGGCCGGATGTTCGACCGCCGTGGTGATGATCTGGTTGCGTTCGGGCTGCGCCTTCAGCGCCGAGAGAATGGCGGTGGAATCGGACTCGGTGCCGCAGGAGGTAAACACGATCTCGCTGTCGTGCTCGGCGCCGAGCAGGCGCTGCACGCGGCCGCGCGCTGCCTTCAGCGCCTGTCCGACCTGGTTGCCGAAGCTGTGCATCGAGGACGGGTTGCCGAACTGCTCGGTGAAGAACGGCAGCATGGCCGCCACCACTTCGGGATCGCAGGCGGTGGTGGCGTTGTTGTCGAGATAGATAGGGTTCATGTCAATTGCTCCACCGTGCTTTGCGCCATCCGCAAAGCATGAAATTGAGATAAGGACGCTCGATGTTTCGAGCAGCGCACGCCAAGGGTGGCGGGTGGCCGAATCCCTCCATGTCCCCCGGGCCGAAAAAGCGCCGGCCAGATCGGAAGAGCGTCGTG
>JAQTNK010000055.1 GCA_028713915.1 Rhodocyclaceae bacterium
GACCCTCGATCGCTGGGGTCCGATCTTCGCCGTCCCCGGCGTCCATTTCGTCAATCTCCAGTACGACCGCTGCGACGACGAACTCGCCGCCGCCCGCCAGCGCTTCGGCGTTCCCCTGCACGCCTTCTCCGACATCGATCTGTTCAACGATCTCGACGAGGCCGCCGCCCTCACCGCCGCCCTCGATCTCGTCATCACCGCCCCCACCGCCGCCAGCCGCCTGGCCGCCGCTCAGGGCATCCCCACCTGGGAAATGGCCTACGGCACCTCCTGGGTCGCCCTCGGCACCGACCGCAACCCCTGGCTTCCCGCCCAGCGCACTTTCCCCCGCCGCTGGGACCAGGACTGGGACGACATCGTCGCCGCCGTCGCGCAGGCGCTGCGCACGCAGCGGTGAATACGGCGCAGCCCCCACCTGCTCGCTAAGTGGCACCGTCCCAAAGAAAATGCCCCGCGAGCGGGGCATGTTTCCTACGAGGCGGAATCGCTCCCGCCCACGAATGCGACAGCCGTTCAGCAAATGGCGGCCGACGTGCAGGTGCCGCCCTTGGCCCACGTCAGGTTGGCGCCGCCGGTGCCGGCAACGGACGTCGGGGTCAGCGTGAAGGTAATGCCGGACACGGGCGTGCCGGCATTGCCAACTGCCGTGATTACGCCGCCGGCGCCCACTGACACGCTTTTCACGAAGCCCGAGGCGCCAGCGGCCGAAGGAATGCCGTTCGTCCCGGCAGTGGAGCAGCTGCCGAGATTCTGCTTGTCCTGGTAGCAGCCTTCGACGGCAATCTTGAACGGCGCGGTGGCCTGCACCACTTCGGTGAACTTCGCCTTCTTCGTGTAGGTCTGGTAGTTCGGGATCGCGACGGCGGCGAGAATGCCGATGATGGCGACGACGATCATCAATTCGATCAGGGTGAAGCCTTGTTGGATCTTGCGCATTTTGGGTCTCCGGAAGGAAAGCACTGAATCGTGCTACTCGTGTAACGCAAGGACCGGGCCAATAGCCGACCGCGCTGTGGCAAGGGGATTGCGGACGATGCGCGCCGCGATGAGCGGCCTTCGTCGGCAGAATGTGACGTTTTCCGTCAGTCCGCCGCCGGACGATAGCCGGGAATCTTCGTTTCGTCGACGCCGTCGATCTGCTGCGCATCGAGGAATTTCTCCGCGTACTTGAGATAGACCTTCTCGCGCACGAAGACGTCGAAGAGGTCCTGATCGATGTGGCCGCCTTCGGCGAACTTGCCCATGATGTTCATCGCCTGCGACAGCTTCATGCCCGGCTTGTAGGGACGATCGCGGGCGGTCAGCGCTTCGAAGATGTCGGCGATGCCCATCATGCGCGCCTGCACCGACATCTGGTCGCGCGTCAGGCCCTTGGGGTAGCCCTTGCCGTCCATGCGCTCGTGGTGGCCGCCGGCGTATTCGGGCACATGGGTCAGATGCTTGGGCCAGGGCAGCTGTTCGAGCATCTTGATGGTGGCGACGATGTGGTAGTTGATCGTCTCGCGTTCCTTCGGCGTCAGCGTGCCGGCGCGGATGGTGAGGTTGTCGATCTCGTCGGCGCTGAGGAATTCGGCCTCGACGCCGTCGGTGTTGCGCCACTTGCGCTGCTGGCCGATGGCGCGGATGCGCTGCTGGTCGGCTTCGGACATGAATTCGCCGCCGGTGTTGGTCTTGCGCACGAAAGCGCGGTCGTCGTCGAGCGCCTGCACCTGCTGCCAGTAACCGGCCCAGAGGACGGCCTCGGCCGCGGCGTCGCGCTTTTCGCGCAGCGCCAGCGTCTTGCGCAGGGTGTCGATCTCGGCGTCGCGCTTGGCCACTTCGAAGCGCGTGTCGACCAGCTGGATGCGGTCGAAAATGGTCTGCAGCTTGGTCGCCTTGTCGACGACGTGGACCGGCGTCGTGACCTTGCCGCAGTCGTGCAGCAGGCCGGCGATCTTGAGCTCGTAGCGGTCCTTGCCCGACATGCGGAAATCGGCGAGCGGCCCGGCGGCGGTGGCGTTGACGGCTTCGGCGATGAGCATGGTGAGTTCCGGCACGCGCTGGCAATGGCCGCCGGTGTAGGGCGATTTCTCGTCGATCGCCAGGTTGATGAGCTTGATGAACGATTCGAACAGCGCTTCCAGCTGCGAGATCAGCATGCGGTTGGTGAGCGCGATTGCCGCCTGCGAGGCGAGCGATTCGGCCAGGCTCTGGTCCGCCTGCGAAAACGGCACGACGGCGCCGCTGGCGGGATCCGTGGCGTTGAGCAATTGCAGCACGCCGATGATCTCGTTCTCGTGGTTCTTCATCGGCACGGTGAGGAAGGACTTCGAACGGTAGCCGGTGCGCGCGTCGAACGTGCGCGTGCCGGTGAAATCGAAACCGGCCTCGTCGTAGGCGTCGGCGATGTTGACGGTCTTGTCGTTGATCGCGGCATAGGCGGCGATCATGGCGTTGTTGGGCTCGCCGTTCTCCTGCGCCAGCGGCACGTCGGGGAAATCGATCGGCTTGCCGCTGGTGCCGCCCATGCGGATGCCCAGCGAATCCGTGCGCACGATCTCGAAGCGCAGCGCGCGGCCATCAGCCGTCTGGCGATAGAGCGTGCCGCCGTCGGCGCGGGTGATGCTCTTCGCGGCGTCGAGGATGTTCTCCAGCAGGCGGTTGATGTCGCGCTCGTGCGAGAGCGCGGCGCCGATGGCGTTGAGCTGTTCGAGGCGGCGGAACAGGTCGGCTTGCGTATCCATGTCTCGTTCTCCTTCGTAGTCCCGGCGCCGGGCCGCCCCAAGCCGGGACGGCACGCGGCGGAGCCGCAATTTCCACCCCCCCCACCACGGAGTACCCGGCAATAGCCGAGCGCAGCGAGCTTGCGGGCTCCCCTCCGCGAGGAGGGGCCGGGGGAGGCGGGAGTTACTTGATGCAGACGGCGCGCACCTGCTTCATGTCGGTGACGCCTTGCAGCACTTTCTCCATGCCGTCCATTTTCAGCGTCAGCATGCCGTCCTCCAGCGCCTGGGCCAGCATCTGGGCGACGCGCGCGTGCTCCTGGATCAGCTTCTTGGCGGCGTCGGTGCCGACCAGCAGCTCGTGCAGGCCGCAGCGTCCCTTGTAGCCGGTATTGCCGCAGGCGTCGCAGCCTTTGGCGCGGTAGAGCTGGAACTTGCCGTCCTTGCCGTAGTCCTTGAGCAGCCGCCGGCGCACGGCCTCTTCGGCGCCCTTGGGGTCGCGCTTGAAGGTCTCCGTGTTCACCAGCTCGCCGCAGTATTCGGTGACGAAGTGCCTGGCTTCGGCCTCGTCGGGCGTATAGGCCTCCTTGCACTTGCACAGGCGCTTGGCCAGGCGCTGGGCGAGGATGCCGAGCAGCGCGTCGGCGAAGTTGAACGGGTCCATGCCCATGTCGAGCAGGCGGATGATGGATTCCGGCGCGCTGTTGGTGTGCAGCGTGGCGAACACCAGGTGGCCGGTCAACGACGCCTCGATGCCGATGCCGGTGGTCTCGGCGTCGCGCATTTCGCCGACCATGATGATGTCCGGATCGGCGCGCAGGAAGGCTTTCATGATGACGGGAAAATCGAGGCCCGCCTTCTTGTTGATCTGCACCTGGCGCAGGCCCTTCTGCGTGATTTCGACCGGGTCTTCGGCGGTCCAGATCTTGGTGTCCGGCGTGTTGAGGAACTTCAGCACCGAATGCAGCGTGGTGGTCTTGCCCGAGCCGGTCGGGCCGCAGACGAAGAACAGGCCGTAGGGCTTGGAGACGCAGGCCTTGAGCTTCTCGAGGTTGGTCGGCAGCACGCCGAGCTTGTCGAGCGGAATCGGCTCGCCGGCGGCCAGGATACGCATGACGATGTCCTCGACGCTGCCGGCCGTGGGAATCGTCGCGACGCGCAGCTCGATGTCGAGCGGGCCGAACTTCTTGAACTTGATCTTGCCGTCCTGCGGCCGGCGCTTCTCGGCGATGTCGAGGTCGCACATGATCTTGATGCGCGCGGCGATGGCGTTGCGGTAGGTCGCCGGGATGTCGATGTACTTCTGCAGCGAGCCGTCCTTGCGGAAGCGGATCTGCACCTTTTCCTTGCCGATGCCGGGCTCGATGTGGATGTCGGACGTGCCCTGCTGGTAGGCGTCGACGATGATCTTGTTCACCAGCTTGACGAGCTCGTTGTCGGCGGCGGCGGAAACGTCGTCGGTACCGTCGATCGCCTCCTCGCCTTCGTCCATGCCCGAGAGCAAGTCGCCGACCGAGGTGTCGTCGGTGAAGCCGGTATTGCCGAACATCTGGTCGACGGTCTGCCTGAATTCGCGCAGCGTGGTGACGCGGTAGACCGGCTTGCCGCGCGGAAACACGTTGTTCACGATGCGCGAGCTCTTGATCTGCTCGGGGTCGGTGCACAGCACGATCAGGCCTTCGATGGCCTCCTCGACCGGCAGCCACTGGTTCTGTTCGACGTAGTCGCGCTTGAGGTTCTTCAGCAGATCCATCGGCTTGATGCGCTCGGCCTTGTAGGGCTCGTAAGGCACGCCGAAGTATTTCGACAGCGCCGCGCCGAGCACCGGCAGCTTGACCTGGAATTCGGTGACCAGCACTTCCTCGACGTCGATGTTCTTCTTGCGCGCCGCGCGCGCGGCGAGTTCGAGTTCCTGTGCCGAGATGACGACGTCGGCGACCAGGTAATCGTACTTCGAGCGGATGACGTGCAGCGGCTTGTTGCGCTGCGCGAAGGCGATCGCCAGCGTCTCGCACAGGCCCTTGACGCCTTCCTCGGCGACGGCGGCGAAGGGCACGCCGGCCTTGTTGTTGATGAGCTGGACGACGCCGAGCAGCTCGCCGGTCGGCGCATCGACGATCGGCCCGACCAGCATCTGCTTGGTGCGGTAGCCGGTGCGCTTGTCGACCTCCTGCAGGAAGCGCAGTTGCGCGTTGATGCCGCGCAATTCCGTTTCGTCGTAGACATCCTTGATGTTGACGATCGTCTTCGCCAGCGCGACGTGGCCGGCGATGCTCTGGTCGGCGATCGGCAGGCGCAGGTCCTTGAAGGAGTTCAGCCCGGTCTTGACCTTGGAGACGATCGAGGCCTTGTCCTCGCCGAGCGCGTAGATGGTGAGGCGATCGGCATTGAACAGCGCACAGATGTCCTGCGACAGCTCCAACATGATCTCGTCGATGTTGGAGGTGGCGTGGATCTTGTTGGTGACGGTCTGGAGATTCTTGAAAAACGTCAGCCGGCTGCCGACGTCCGAGAGGCCGCCGGCATCCTGGGGCGCCGAGAGGACCGCGCTCATGCTTTTCCTTTCGCGGCAAACAATGCCTTCAATCCGCCGTCGAGCAAGCTGGCGCGATAGCCCTTCTGGGACAGCAGGAAGGCGGCGGCCGAACTGCGGCGGCCGCTTTGACAATAAACGACATATTCTTGCGCCGGCTCCAGCATGGCCAGCGCCCGGCGCATCTCGTTGAGCGGAATGTTGAGCGCGCCGGGCAGCCCGTCGAGCCGGTATTCGGCGGAGAAGCGGGCGTCGATCCAGACGGCGCCGGCGGCCACCCGCTGCAGCGCCTGCGCAGGCGACAGCTTGCGCAGCAGCGGCTCCTCGAGCAAGGCGACGAAGTCGTCCTTGTCGAGCCGCAGCAGCGCGCCGTCCGTCTTCATGGTCACCGTCGCGTTGCGCACGGTGTCGGCCAGCAAGGCCTCCTCGCCGAAGACGTCGCCGCCCTTGAGCTGGGCGAGCTCGACCGTGGCGCCGGCGACTTGCCGCGTCACCTGGGCGCGGCCGCGATCTATGACATAGTAATAATCGCCGGGATCGTTCTGGCGCACGACGACGTCGCCGCGCCGGACGGACACGCGCCGGAAGCGTCCCAGCAGCGTGTCGATGTGAGCCGGCGGCAAGGCGGCAAAGACGCCGTCGACGAAATTCTGCGCAGCGAAGATGCCCGGCTTGCTGCGCCAGTCGGTGGCCTCCTCGCCGTCGCCGGCGGCGGCCGGCGCCGCCAGCTGATCCCAGGTGACGACGATGTCGAGGCTGTCCTCGTGGAAACGCAGCAGCTCGACGTCGGTGATGGCCTTCGTCGACATCGGTGCTGCGCCGCCGTTGCTCAAGGGCATCAAGGCCTCGCCCGAGCCGCCGACGAACAGCATCGTGCTGCCGTCGGCCAGGTCGACTTTCAGCTCGCCCTTGACCAGATAGACGAGCTGGCCGTGCCAGTCCTTGAGACTGAACGGATCGAGGTTGCGCGTGACGCACTCGCGGCGGCACAGCGGCAGCAGTCCGCGCAGGCTCGCCGCACCGAGGCTGGCGAACGGCTGCAGGCGGGAAAGGGTTTCGAGGAGCGTGGCGTCGGTCATCGTGCGCGGCCCGTCAAAACTCGAAAACCTGATTGTTCTGCAGCATGCGCGGCTTGAATTCGCCGATGCAGTCCTCGATCTCCTGCATCGTCAGTTCCACCTGGCCGGGCTTGAGGTGCGTGATGTACAGCTCGGCATCGCGCTGCAGGCTGGCCAGTTCTTCCTTCAGCAGGTCGGGGCACAAATGCTTCGACGCCGTCGCCAGCTGGCGTTCGCGGTTGGAGAAGGCGGTCTCGACGATCAGCGTGCGCAAGTTGGCGATCTGGTTGACGGCCGCCCAGAGCGCCGGGCAGGGGCCGGTATCGCCGGAGAACACCAGGCTCGCCTTGCCGGAATCGAGCTGGTAGGCGTTCGCCGGCACGGTGTGGTTGGCCGGCAGGGGCACGATGCGGCGCCCGCCGAGGACCACGGCCGTGCCGAGGCGCAGCGCCTCGAAGCACACGAAAGGCGCCGCGGCCGTCGGAATCTCGGTGAAGTCGGGCCACACCGCCCAATTGAAGATGTGGCTGCGCAGGATTTCGAGCACCGCTTCGGTCGCATGCACGGTCAGCGGCCGGCTGCGCATGTCGCCGACGGTATCGACCATCAGCGGCAGGCAGGCGATGTGATCGAGATGGGTATGGGTGAGGAAGACGTGATCGATCTGCGCCAGCTCGGCGATCGAGAGGTCGCTCACGCCGGTGCCGGCGTCGATCAGGATGTCGTGGTCGACGAGCAGCGACGTCGTGCGCAAGTGCCGCCCGCCGATGCCGCCGCTGCAGCCGAGGATTCTGACTTTCACTCTTGTCTCACTTGGTGTCGAACTTCCACGAACCGTCCCAGTCGGCGCCGGGCGGGTCGTTGCGATAGTGGGCGATGCGCTCCTGGTAGACGTCGTAGAGCTTGTGCGGCGACCGCTGCGACAAATTGCGCAGCACCGCTTCCGCCACCGCCCAGTCCTGCGCGCGGTAGGCGCTCAGCGCCTGGTTCCACAGCTCGATCTCGTCCAGCGTCTGCGTCGGCACCTGGCCCGCCGCGCCGAGCGGCTCGAAGATGGCCACCGGCTTGTCCTTGCCCTTGACTTTCACGAGGTCGAGTTCGCGGAAGACGAAGTCGTTCCTGACCAAGGCCTGCGTGCCGGCGCCGACGATGATGCCGACGCCGTACTGCTTGGTGATGCCTTCCAGGCGCGAGCCCAGGTTCACGGCGTCGCCCATCACCGTGTAGGACTGGCGCACTTTCGAGCCCATGTCGCCGACGGTCATGGCGCCGGTATTGACGCCGACGCCGATCTTGAGTTCGGGCCAGCCCTTGGCGAGCAGTTCCCGGTTCAGCCCGATCAATGCCGTCTGCATATCGAGCGCCGTCGTCACGGCATGCCTGGCGTGTTCGGGATCGTCGACCGGCGCACCCCAGAACGCCATGATGGCGTCGCCGATGTACTTGTCGAGCGTGCCGCGATGGCCGCGGATGACCTCGGTCATGGCGCCGAGATAGAGGTTCATCAGGGTCGCCAGCTGGTCCGGCTGCAAGCCTTCGGAAATCGTCGTGAAGCCGCGCACGTCGGAGAACAGCACCGTCAGCTCGGCCTTGCGTCCGGCCATGCTGTAGTGCTCCGGATCGCGGCTCATTTCCTCGACCAGCTCCGGCGGCACGTACTGGCCGAAGAGCTCGGTAAATTGGCGCTTGATGCGCGACTCGACGAAGTAGCCCCAGGACATGTTGAGCGCATAGAGAACGGCGATCAGGACCAGGCTGCCGGCCAGCGGCAGCAGCATGTTGGCGCCGTACCAGAACGACAGGTTCACGCCCAGCGCGAACGCCAGCACCAGCAGGGCGGCCAGGCTGGCGCGCAGCGGCGACAGCAGCGGCAGCAGGAACACCATGACGCCGCCGATGAGCAGCGTCAGCAGGACGTCGGCGCCGAGGACGTAGGACGGCTTGTGCTTGATGGTGCCGTCGAGGAAGCCGGCAATCAGGTTGGCGTGGATTTCGACGCCGGCGTAGGTGCTGCTGACCGGCGTCGCCCGCAAGTCCATGAGCCCCGGCGCGGTGGTGCCGACCAGCACGATCTTGCCGGCGAGCTGCTCGGGCTTGACGCGGTCGCGCAGCACGTCGACGGCGGAAATGTAGCGGAAGCTGCGCTGCGGGCCGCGGAACGGAATCAGCGCGGCGACGTTCTCGTCGACGGGAATGGCGAGCGTCCCGCGCGGCGTCTTCAGCTCGAGCCACTCCATGCCGCCGTAGTCCTTGCCGTCGGCGTCCGGATAGCCGGGCGCGAGCTTGGGGAAGCCCAGCAGCGCGCGCGTCATCGCCAGCGACAGCGACTCGTAGTACGCGCCCTGGTACTCGGCCAGCAGCGGCACGCGCCGGGCGATGCCGTCGAAATCGACAAGCGGATTGAAATGGCCGCCGCCGGCGGCCATCCGCTGGAACTGGCCAAGGTTGCCGCCGTAGGTCGTCCACGTGGTGAAGCCGATGTTGCGCCCGCCGAACGCGCCGGCCGCCAGCGCCGGCGCGGGCAAGGCGCCCGACGCCGTGCCGTTGCTGTCGCTCGAGAGGTAGTAGCCGAGCACCACCGGCCGGCCTTTCAGGGCGGCGGCAAAGCGCGCGTCGTAATCGAGTTGCGGGCGCATCTGCCTGACCGCGGCCTGAAAGCCGGCGCTGTCCTTGAGCTCCTTCTTCGCCAGGGCGTCGAGGGACTTGAGGCCGGAACTGTCGTCGGGCTCGGCGAAGACGATGTCGAACCCCAGCAGCCGGATGCCGTACGTGTCGAACAGCTTGTTCACCAGCGCGGCCATGCGATCGCGGTTCCACGGCCAGCGACCGATCTCGGCCAGGGATTTCTCGTCGATGTCGAGAATGACGATGCGCGGGTCGACGTCGTGCGACATCGACAGCCGCACCTTGGCGTCGTAGATGATGGCGTCGAGGCGATTGATCAAGCCGATCTGGTAGATCTTCGCGGCGTGCCCGAGCAGCACGGCGAGCACGAGGATCCCGATCAGGAATCGCGGCAGGTGCCGCTTCACGGTGCGCGCCCGCCGCGCGAGTTCAAGGTAGCCATCATGACGGTGCGCATCGGCTGCGGGCTCAGGCCTTGAGGAAGAATTCCATCTTGACGCCCGCCAGCTCGATGATGTCGTGATCCTTGAGCGGGTGCGGCTTGTTGGCCGTCAGCGTGACGCCCGAGACGATCGGAAAATTCGCGCCTTCGACATGGGTGATGAAGTAGCCTTGCGGCCGGCGCGCGATGACCGCCACCTGGACGCCCGGCTTGCCCAGCGTCGTCAGCGTCTTCGTCAGTTCCAGCTCCTTGCCGACATTGGCGCCGCTGACGATCTGGATCGCCGCCCGCGGCACGGCGGGCGCTTGCGCCGCAGGCGCCGGCGGCGGCACGGCGGCGCCGCCGGGCGGCAGCTTCAGGCCGACCTGGGTATCGCCCATGACTTTGTTCTCGATCTGGCTCGCGGTCTGGCGCGCCATGTCGGGGCGCAGCACCATCGTCTTCTCGAAATCGGCCGGCGCCGCCTGCTGCTGCGGCACTTCGTTGACGTACTTCAAGCGGTACTTGCCCAGCTCGATGACGTCGCCGTTCTGGAGGAAATGCTTCTCGACGGCATGGCCGTTGATGAAGGTGCCGTTGGTGCTGTGCAAGTCCTCGAGAAAGGAATCGTTGAGGATCGTCACCACGACCGCATGCTCGCCAGAGATCGCCAGGTTGTCGATCTGGATGTCGTTGTGCGGCTTGCGCCCGATGGTCATCCGCTCCTTGTTGAGCGGAATTTCCTTGAGCACCAGGCTCTCCATGCACAGAATCAGCTTCGCCATCGTCTTGTCCTCACCGCGCCAGCTTGAACCACGCCAAGAACCGCGCCCACCAGCCGCCGCGGGACGGGGCCGGGAATGCTTCCTTGACGCGGACAAGGATAACCGAAACATTGTCGCGCCCGCCGTTGTCGTTCGCCATCTGCACCAGCTGCATCGCACAAACTTCGAGATTGGCGCTCAAGGCCTGCAAGGTCATGGCGATTTCATCGTCCTCGACCATGTCGTTGAGGCCGTCCGAGCAGAGCAGGTAGATGTCGCCGGGGCGCACATCGTAGTCGCGGATCTCGGGCTCGACGGCCGGATCGATGCCGAGGGCGCGCGTCACCAGGTTCTTGTTCTGCGAGTGGCGCGCCTGCTCGGGGGTGATGACGCCGCTGTCGATCTGCTCCTGCAGCAGCGAATGGTCGCGCGTGATGGCGCCGAATTCCTCGCCGCGCAGCCGGTAGAGGCGCGAATCGCCGATATGGGCGACGGTGACGGCATTGTCGTGGAACACGGCCGTCACCAGCGTCGTGCCCATGCCCGCATATTGCGGCTGGCTCTGCGCCGCCTGGTGGATGGCGGCGTTGGTGCGGGCGATTTCCGTCGCCAGCGCGACCTGCGCCCAGCGGCGGCCGTCGGCCTCGACGCTGTCGGGTTCGCGCGCGGCGAAGGATTTCGCCAGCTCGCTGCTCAACAGCGCCGTCGTCATGCCGCTCGCCACTTCGCCGGCGTTGTAGCCGCCCATGCCGTCGGCGAGAATGACGACGCCGGCGGCGGCATCGGCGAAGACGGCGTCTTCGTTGTGGGACCGCACCATGCCCTTGTCGGACAGCGTTGCGACTTCCAGTGCCTTGCTCAAGTCCATTTTCTTATCCTTGCGTGGCGATATCGGTGGCGCTGCGGCCGGCGGCGCCGATCGTGCCCAGACAGGCGCGCAAGTCGGCCGCCATTTCGGCGCCAGTCTGGTAGCGCTGATCGACGTTCTTCGCCAGCGCCTTGTCGACGATGGCCGCCAGGCATGCCGGCAGCGCCGGATCGACGCTGCGAATGTCCGCGTGCGGCTCGTTGGCGATGCGGAACATCAGCTGGGCCATGGAATCGCCGACGAACGGCAGCGTGCCGCAAGCCAGCTGATAGAGCGAGACGCCGAGCGAGAAGAGGTCCGAACGGCCGTCGATCTTCTTGCCGGCGAGCTGCTCGGGCGACATGTAGGACGGCGTGCCCAGCACCATGCCGGTCTTGGTCTTCGACGAGTCGGTGATGCGGGCGATGCCGAAGTCGGTGACCTTGACCTGGTCGGACGCCGGCTCGTACATGACGTTGGCCGGCTTGACGTCGCGATGCACGACCTTGTTGCGGTGCGCGTAGCCGAGCGCGTCGGCGACGCGGGCGACGATGCCGAGCACCTTGCCCAGCGGCAGCAGGGCGCCGGGCTTGGTAGAAGGCACGAGGTCGTTGCCTTTGAGGAACTCCATGGCGATGTAGGCGAGATCGTGCTCCTCGCCGGCGTCGTACATGGTGACGATGTTCTGGTGGTTGAGGCGCCCCGCCGTCTCGGCCTCGCGGAAGAAGCGCTCCTTGACTTCGACCAGTTCGTCTTCGTCGAACTCCTGCGACAGCGCCATCGTCTTGATGGCGACGACGCGGTTGATCTTCGGGTCGCGGCCGAGATAGACGACGCCCATCGCGCCCTTGCCGAGTTCCTTCTCGATCTGGTAGCGGCCGAGCATCGGCTTTTCGACGTTGCCGCCGGCGTCGAGCAGGCTGGCGTTGCCGCGTCCGCCGGCGCCGCCGAGCATGACGGTTTCCGACAGCTGCCGGGCGCGGTTCAGCCGCGTCGCCAGGTCGCGGAACTGCGGATCGTAGTCGGCCATGTAGCGGAACACCGACTCGGCCTTGTTGAACTGGCGCTTGCGCTCGAAGTCGAGGCCGAGGTTGTAGAGATTCTCCATCAGCGCGCCGTCGAGCGGACACTTGCGGAACTTGTCGAAGGCCATGTCGAGCTGGCCCTGGCCCTGGAAAGCCAGGCCCAGCATGCGGTTCGACTCGGCCGAGTCGAGATCGGATTTTTCCTTGCCGCGCTCGGTGACGAGGAAGCGCTTGGTCGTCAGGAGCAGGTGGCCGACCAGCAGCAGCGTCGCCGGCACCATCAGCTGCAGCCACAGCAACTGCGTCGTCATCAGCGCGAAATGGGCGCCGACGAGCAGCGCCAGGAGGCCCGTCGTGACGACGGCGCCGGTGCCCGCCTTGAGCCGCGGCAGCAGCGCGACGAGATAGGCGGCGACCAGCAGGAACACCAGCTTCTCGACCCAGAAACCCCAGGCCGGCGCGACGAAGAAGTGCTGCGACAGGATCGCCGACACGGTGTGCGCCTGCAGCAGGACCGCCGGCATGGTCGGCGACACCGGCGTCACGAACGTGCCGCCGACGCCCGCGGCGGTGGGACCGATGAGCACGATCTTGTCGCGGTACTTGTCGTAGGGAATCTTCCCGCTCCTGACGTCGAAGAAGGAATCGACATCGAAGGCCGGCCGCCCGTCCCTGTCCTGGTAGAAAAAAGTGTACATCCGCGAATCGGCATCGGTGGCGATCCTGAGCCGGCCGAGGCGGACGGCTTCGCCGCTCTTGACCTGGATGTCCGCGGGCGCGAGATTCAGGCTTTGCGCTGCCACCAGAAGCGACAGCGACGGATAAGTCTGGCCGAAGTAGTTGAGCGCCAAAGCTTCGCTGCGGATGGCGCCATCGACGTCGGGCGTGGTGTTGAGGTGGCCGATCGCCGCGGCGTTCCGGCCGAGCGCTTCGATCACCCCGGCATCGACGTCCGCAGCCGCGATCGGCGCCTCGTCGCCGCCGACGCGCTTGACGGCATTCTTCTTAACGTAATCCGGCAGTTCCCTGTCGGGCCGGCCCTGCGGCTCGCCCAGGTGGAACAGCATGGGCAGCGCGACGTTGCCGGCCTGGGCAATGGCGGCGGCGAGACGGCGGTCGGCATTGAGCGTCCGTTCGGCATCCTGCAGCAAGGGTCCGATCGCACCCAGCGGCGCCGGCTGCGCCGCGACGTCCTCCGGCGGCGACGTCAGCGGCACGCCGCCGGCGCCGGCGTAGGCGTCGATCAACTGGTTGATGTAGCCGAGCCCGGCATCGCGCTGGGGCTCCGCATAGAACACCGTCGTCGCGATCACCTTGGCTTTCGCCGCGGCGAGCTTTTCGATCATCTCGGCCTGGATCGTGCGCGACCAGGGCCAGCGGCCGATGTTGTCGATGCTCTGCTTGTCGATGGCGATGACCGCCACCTTGTCCGACGGCGTTCGCGTCGTCATGCCGACGCCGAGGTCGTAGGCCTTGCGTTCCAGGCTTTGCAGCAGATCGCCGTGGCCGGCGATCAGGACGACGAGGCTGACGACGACGCCGGGGAACCAGTCGCTCTTCCAGAAATCCGCCTTGTCAGCCTTCATCTTCTGCGGCGTCCCCATCGTTCGTCCGCACCGAAGTCCCGGGTGCGGGGCGGCGCGCCAGCGGCGATTCTTGCAGCCGCATCATGATGCGTCAAATGTTTTAGTGGCGGCACGGCATCGGCTTGCAGGCGCTAGCCTACACTGAAACGCCGCTGGCTATGCCGATCGCAAAGCGTGGCGCCGTCAGTAGGGCAGTTCGCGGCCGCGTCCCTGCGCGCGCGCCAGCGCCAGCAAGCGGTTGGCGACCGCCAGATCCTGTATCGCCATGCCCTGCGATTCGAACAGCGTGATGTCCGCCGCCGCGACGCGGCCGGGCCGCATGCCGGCAATCACTTCGCCCAGCTCGATCATCTGCCCCTCGGCCAGGCGTCCCTTTTCGAGCGACGGCAGCAAGTCGCCGGCTTCGCGCAGCGCCGTGGCGCGGCTATCGACGCAGACGCGCGCCGCCCGCTGCACCGTCTTCTCGTCGATCTCGCGCCGGATCAGCGCGTTGGAGCCCGCCGCCGTGACGTGCGTGCCTTCGGCGAGGCTGTCGCCGCCGAACAGCGGCGTGACGGCCGAAGTGATGGTGACGACGACGTCGGAACCGCGCACGGTTTCTTCGGCGCTTGCGGCGGACAGCATCTCGATGCCGAGGCGGCGCGACAGCGTGTCGCAAAACGTGCGCCGCTTCTCCGCGTCGCGCGAAAACACCTTGACGCGGCGGATCGGCCGCACGCGGCAGAGCGCCTCGATCTGGCTGCCCGCCTGCCAGCCGGCGCCGAAGACGCCGGCCACCGCAGCGTCTTCGCGCGCCAGCCACTTCGCCGCGATGCCGCCGGCAGCACCGGTGCGCATCATGCCCAGGCGGTCGGCCTCGATCACCGCCGAGAGGCTGCCGGTGGCGGCGTCGAACAGATGGACGAGGAAGCGCGCGCCGGCGCGCGACGTCGTATAGGCCTTGTAGCCGAACACGCCGTCGTCGAGCAGCGCGCCTTGCAGGATGTGCAGCGCCGCCGTCGGGATGCGCGTGCGCTGCCGCGGGATGTCGATAGCGCGGCCTTGCGCGTGGGCGGCATGGGCGGCTTCCACCGCCGCCAGCGCCACGTCCATGGTCAGCAGTTCCTCGACATCGTGCTCGGTCAGATACAGCGCCATCGTTTCATCCTCCAAGAAAAAAAAGCCGCGCAGGCTTGCGCCGACGCGGCTTTATGCGACCGACGCAAGCCTTACTTCAGCAGCGCCTTCAGCAGCCTGGCCATTTCCGACGGGTTGCGCGTCACGGTGAAGCCGCACTCTTCCATGATGGCGAGCTTGGCGTCCGCGGTGTCGGCACCGCCGGAAATCAGCGCGCCGGCGTGGCCCATGCGCTTGCCCGCCGGGGCGGTGACGCCGGCGATGAAGCCGACGATCGGCTTCTTCATGTTGGCTTTGCACCAGCGCGCGGCGTCGGCCTCGTCGGGACCGCCGATTTCGCCAATCATGATGACGGCATCGGTATCGGGGTCGTCGTTGAAGGCCTGCATGATGTCGATGTGCTTCAAGCCGTTGATCGGGTCGCCGCCGATGCCGACCGCGGACGACTGGCCGAGGCCGATTTCGGTCAGTTGCGCGACGGCTTCGTAGGTCAGCGTGCCGGAGCGCGAAACCACGCCGATGCGGCCCTTGCGGTGGATGTGGCCGGGCATGATGCCGATCTTGATCTCGTCGGGCGTGATGAGGCCGGGGCAGTTGGGGCCGAGCAGCAGCGTCTTCTTGCCGCCGGCGGCTTCCTTGGCCTTCATCTTGTTGCGCACCACCAGCATGTCGCGCACGGGGATGCCTTCGGTGATGCAGATGGCGAGGTCGAGGTCGGCTTCGCAGGCTTCCCAGATCGCGTCGGCGGCGCCGGCGGGCGGCACGTAGATGACGGAAACGGTGGCGCCGGTGGCGGCCTTGGCGTCCTTGACCGAAGCGTAGATCGGCACGTCGAAGATCTTCTCGCCGGCCTTCTTCGGATTCACGCCGGCGACGAAGCAGTTCTTGCCGTTGGCATATTCAATGCACTTCTCGGTATGGAACTGGCCGGTCTTGCCGGTGATGCCCTGGGTGATGACTTTGGTGTCTTTGTTGATCAGGATGGACATATGCTTGTTCCTTACTTGACGGCGTCGACGATTTTTTGGGCCGCCTCGGCCATCGTGTCGGCAGCGATGATCGGCAAGCCGGACTCCTTGAGGATCTTCTTGCCCAGGTCTTCGTTGGTGCCCTTCATGCGCACCACCAGCGGCACGGAGAGATGCGTTTCCTTGGCCGCGGCGACGACGCCGGCAGCGATGGTGTCGCACTTCATGATGCCGCCGAAGATGTTCACCAGGATGCCCTTGACCTTGGGATTCTTGAGCATGATCTTGAAGGCTTCGGTCACCTTCTCGGTGGTGGCGCCGCCGCCGACGTCGAGGAAGTTGGCCGGCTCGGCGCCGAACAGCTTGATCGTGTCCATGGTCGCCATGGCCAGGCCGGCGCCGTTCACCAGGCAGCCGATGTTGCCGTCGAGCGAGATGTAGGCGAGGTCGAACTTGGA
>JAQTNK010000056.1 GCA_028713915.1 Rhodocyclaceae bacterium
GAGCGCGGCCGCATCGAAAATCGCGTGCCGCCCGACGATGCCCTTGTCCGCCAGGCCATAAGCGCCGTTCGTCGCTTCCACCATGAGGAAGGCGCAAGGGCCGGCCGGTTCGACGCGCCACATGGTACCGCGCGGCACCACCAGGTAGTCGCCGCGGCGATAGGCGAGATGGCCGTAGTCGCAATAGAAGTCGCCGGCGCCCTGGTGGACGAACAGCAGGTCGTCGCCGTCGGCATTGCGCGCGAGCATCGGCATTGCCGCAGCGCAGCGCCAGTAGCGGATATCGACGTTCGGGTTGGCGAGCACGCTGGCCGCCGACCACGGCGAAGCAGCGGCCGCCGTAATCGCCGCGAGATTGAAGGCGCGCGGCCGCAGCGGTCCTTCGATGCTGCTCCAGCCGGTCGGCGGATGCAGGTGGTGCATCTGCGTGGCCGGGCCGAAAAAACCTTCGCGGCCGAGTTCGCGCTCATACGTGCCGGCCGGCAGGTCGGCGTGAGCCTGGCGCGAAGCGAGGCCTTCGATGTGCGGAAAGGAAATCGCACGGCGGCTCACGCGCCTCCCTCCTGCAGGACGCCGCGCTCGATCTGGTCGCGCTCGATGGATTCGAACAGCGCGCGGAAGTTGCCCTCGCCGAAGCCTTCGTTGCCCTTGCGCTGGATGATCTCGAAGAAGATCGGGCCGATGGCTTCGCGCGTGAAGATCTGCAGCAGCAGGCCCTGCCCCGCCAGCGGCGCGCCATCGATCAGGATGCCGTCGGCGCGCAGCCGCGCGAGATCCTCATGGTGGCCCGGCACGCGCGCGGCGACGGCCTCGTAATAGGCGTCCGGCGTGCGCTGGAACGGCAGGCCGCGGGCGCGCAAGGCTTCGACGGCGCCATAGATGTCGTCGGTGCCCAGCGCGACATGCTGGATGCCCTCGCCGCGATAGCGGGCGAGGAATTCCTCGATTTGCGAGCGGTCGTCGCGGCTTTCGTTGAGCGGAATGCGGATCTTGCCGCAAGGACTCGTCATGGCGCGGCTGACGAGGCCGGTGTGCTTTCCCTCGATGTCGAAATAGCGGATCTCGCGGAAGTTGAAAATGCGCTCGTAGAACTGCGCCCATTGCTCCAGGTGGCCGCGATGGAGATTGTGGGTCAAGTGGTCGATGTAGCGCAGGCCGACGCTGGCGGTGCCGCCGGCAGGCGGGGTCGGCTCGAAGTCGACGTCGTAGATCGTTTGGGCGCCGTAGCGGTCGACGAGATAAATGACGAGGCCGCCGATGCCCGCGACGGCCGGAATGCGCAGTTCCATCGGGCCGACCGGCTGCTCGACAGCGACGGCGCCGCGCCGCAGCGCTTCGCGGTAAGCGAACGCGGCATTCTTGACGCGAAACGCCATGGCATTGGCCGACGGGCCGTGCTGGTGCGCAAAGCTGGCGGCCAGGCTGCCCGGCTCGCGGTTGAGGATGAAATTGATGTCGCCTTGCCGGTAAAGGCTCACCGCCTTGTGGCGATGCCGTCCCGCTTCGGCGAAGCCAAGCTGGGCAAACAAGCCCGCCAGCGCTTCCGGATTCGGGCTGGTGAACTCGACGAATTCGAAGCCGTCGGTTCCGAGAGGGTTTTCGAACAGGTCTGCCATCACACCCTCCGCCTTGCGTTGGCTTGATGCACTAATACTACGACCCGTCCAACGGCGCAAAGGTTTCGAACCAGTGTTCGGTGCCGCGGCAATCGCGCGGACGGCGGCGGATGGCATACCGCGCCGCGGCGCTGGTCGGGCGCCGATAGATCGCCCGGCGCGCCGCTAGCGGCTGTCGGGTTCGAAGAACACCCAGCGCGCCGCGGGAAAGCGCGCCTGCATGCGCGCTTCGACGCGGTTGATGGCGTCCACCATTTCGCCGCCGCTGATGCGGTCCATGTCGGTCATGCGCGCCTTGACGGCGATGACCGTCTTCTCGCCCCAGGCCAGGGTGATGACATTGAGCACCTGCTCGACCTCGGGCTGGGCCGCCACGAAAGCTTCGATTTCGGCGCGCATTTCCGGCGCCACCGATTCGCCGACGATGAGCTTCTTGACCTCGCTCATGACGGCGACGGCGATCGTCATGAGCACGAGGCCGACCGCGACGGAACCCAGGGCGTCCCAGAGCGGATTGCCGCTGGCCATCGCCGCCGCCACGGCGAGGAAGGCGATGGCCAGGCCGGCCAGCGCGGCGATGTCTTCGCCGGCCACGACCATCAGTTCGGATTGGCGAGTTTCGCGGAACCATTGCAGGAAGGGCTTGCCGCCCGACTCCTTGGCGATCTCGCGCAGCGCGCCCCACAGCGAGAAGCCTTCGAGCACGACGGCGATGCCGAGCACGGCCATCGCCAGCAGCGCGTTCTCCAGCGGCTGCGGATGGCGCAGGCGTTCCACGCCCTCGTAGACCGAGAAGGCGCCGCCCATGAAGAACAGCAGCAGCGCCACGATCATCGCCCAGAAATAGGTGACGCGATGGTGACCCAAAGGAAAATCGGGGCTCTCCGGTCGCCGCGCCTGGCGCAGGCCGAGCAGCAGCAGCAGCTGGTTGGCGCAGTCGGCCGTCGAGTGGATGGCTTCGGCGAGCATCGAGCCGGAACCCGTCCAGAAGGCGGCGGCGAACTTGGCGACGGCGATGCCGAAATTGGCGCCGAGCGCGTAGAAGATGGCTTTCGTCGAGCCTTCGGCGCCGTGGGACATCAGCGCCCTGTCATGGTCTTGCGCATGAAGCAGAGGTCTTCCCAGGCCTTCGCCTTGTCCGGCAGGTTGCGCAGCAGATAGGCCGGATGGTAGGTGACGATCAGGGGAATGCCGCCGTGCTCGAACAGCTGGCCGCGCGCGGCGCCGATCTTGACCTCGCGGCGCAGCAGCGTTTGCGCCGCCGGGCGGCCGAGCGCGACGATCAGCTTGGGCCGCGTCAGCGCGATCTGGCGCGCCAGGAACGGCCAGCAGGCGGCGGTCTCCTCGGGCTCCGGCGTGCGGTTGCCGGGCGGCCGGCACTTCACCGTGTTGGCGATATAGACGTTGTCGCCGCGCCGCAAGTCGATGGCGGCGAGCATGGCATCGAGCAATTTGCCGGCCTGGCCGACGAAGGGTTCGCCGCGCTCATCTTCCTCGGCGCCCGGTGCTTCGCCGACGAACAGCCAGTCGGCGTCGCCGTCGCCGACGCCGAGCACGGCCTGCTGGCGCTGCTGGCACAGGCTGCAGGCGCGGCATGCGGCGACGGCCGCGCGCAGTTCCTCCCAGCCCATCGCGGCGATCGCCGCGGCGCGGTCGTCGGCTGCAGGCGCGGTCGGCGCAGGCGGCGCCGGAGTCGCCGCGGCCGGCGCGGCCGCAGCCTCCGGCAGCGCGGCGCTTGCCGCAGCGGCCTGGTCGCGCAGGCGCCAGCTCGGCCCCAGGCCAAGTTCACGCAACAGGCGGGCGCGGCTCACAGTTCCCGCTCCATGACGATGGCATCCTCGCGGCTGCGGTGTCCCGGATAGTAGCCGCGACGGCGCCCGATCTCGACGAAACCACAGTGGCGATAGAGCGCGCAGCCCGAGACATTCGACGGCCGCACTTCCAGCAGCATGCGCCTGGCGCCGGCGGCGCGCGCCACCTGAAACAGGTAGTCGAGCAGCGTGCCGCCCAGGCCCGCGCGCTGGCGTTCGGCGACGATGCCGATGTTGAGCAGATGCGCTTCGTCGAGCACCAGCATCATCACCGCGTAGCCGACCATGAGTCCGTCTTCGCGGCAGATCCAGGCGCTGTAGCCGGACGTCAGCGAATCGATGAAATTGCCCGCCGTCCAGGGAAAAGGATAGATCGTCTTCTCGACCGCCATGATCGCGTCGACGTCCTCCAGGCGCATGGGGCGAAAGTCCAGCCGCGGCTGCAACACGGCGTTCATCGCAGGCCTCCGCGCGCCAGGCGCTCGGCCGTCGTCAGCGCCACCTTGTCGCGCACGTAGAGCGGCATGGCGAGCGCGGCGTCGACGCCCTCGCCGCGCGCCAGGCGCGGCGCGGCGAGCGCGGCGACGGCCGCCGCGGTGGGAAAGACGTCGGCGCGAATCCGCAGCGGCGCCGGCAGTGCGGCGGCGTAAGCGGCGTAGCCGTCGCCGCAGCCGACCCAGCCGGCACCAGGCGGCAGCGCCACCATTTCCGGCGGCGCCACGCGCGGCGGTTCGATTTCCTTCAGCGTCTCGCCGACGCGCTCGTAGGCCGCGTGGTAGACCTCGTTCATGCGCGCATCCAGGCAGGCGAACACGCGCGGCTCGCCGCTCGCCCAGGCCAGCGCTGCCAGCGTCGACACGCCCAGCGTCGGCCGATCGAGGCCGAAGGCGAGGCCTTGCGCGATGCCGCAAGCCAGGCGCAGCCCCGTGAAGCTGCCCGGGCCGGCGCCGAAGGCGATGGCGTCGACGGCGGCCATGGCGATGCCCGCCTCGGCCAGCAGTTCATCGATCCACGGCAAGGCCAGGGCCGAACCGCCGGTCAGCGATTCGGCCGCGCGCACGGCCACCGCGCCGTCGCGCCACAAGGCCACGGACAATTGCCGCGTCGAAGTCTCCAGGGCGAGGACGATCATGCTGCCGCCTGCGCCGGGCCGCCCCGCCGAGCCGGCAAGTCCGCGACCGGAAGCCGCGCCGGCGCCCGCCCAGGCGCGTTCGCTGTTCGCGCCAGGGCGAACGAAAGAAGGGTCGTCATGGCCATGCCGCGAGGAAAGCCTCCCAGTGCGGCAGCTTCAAGGCCGCGATCTGCTCGCGCACGAAGGCGACTTCGGCGGCGTGCTCATCGCGGCTCAGGTGTCCGCGCATCTGCTGGAAGCGCAAATAGACGAGGTAGGTATTGACGACGTCGGTCTCGCAGTAGTCGCGGATGTCGTCGATCTGGCCGGCCAGGTAGGCGCCCCAGACGGCGCTGCCATCCATGCCGAGCTTGCCCGGCAGGCCCATGAGCTTCGCCAGTTCGTCCAGCGGCGCATTGGCGCGCGGCTGGTACATCGCCAGCAAGTCCATGAGGTCGAGATGCCGCATGTGGTAGCGGCCGATGTAGTTGTTCCACTTGAAGTCGCGGCTGTCGCGGAAGTCGCCTTCGCCCATGTCCCAATAGCGCGGCGCCGCCGCGTTGTGGATCAGGCCGCGGTAATGCAGCACCGGCAGGTCGAAGCCGCCGCCGTTCCAGGAGACGAGCTGCGGCGTGTATTTCTCGATGCCGTGGTAGAAGCGCTGGATGATCTCGGCTTCGGAGAGCTTCGGCTCGGCCAGCGACCAGACCTTGAAGCCGTCGTCGCCGCGCATGACGCAGGAAATCACCGCCACGCGCTGCAGGTGCAGCGGCAGGAAGTCGGAACCGTTGCGCGCGCGCTGGCGCTGGAAGGCGAGCTCGGCGACTTCGGCGTCGGGCAGGTCGGCCGGCAGGTCGTGCAGCGTGCGCAGCCCGCCGACGTCGGGGATGGTCTCGATGTCGAAGACGAGGACGGGTGTCATGGGGTCTTGGTATCAGCGGGAGTCTTGGCGTCGGCGGGCGCCTTGGGCTCGCCGGCGGCCGGCGGCGCCGCGGGGAAATGGACGTGCACGTTGACGCAGCCCGCCAGCGCGATTGCGGCAACCAGCACGGAAAATGTCATTCTCGTTCCGGCATGACGCCCGCTCGCGCGCGCATTGGCCGCCGCTGAAACTGCGCTGCGCTTCGTTTTCATTTGATTAGCATGGCTGATTTTCCCGCGAGGACCTCGCGGATGCGCGCGACGAGCGCGTCCCAGTCGACACGGGAATTGTAGCCGATGATGCGCACCGACGGAAAGCCGCTGCCTTCCATCAATACAATGCCACCGTCATCACGGCCAATGCCTTCGATCGTGCACACGCCGTTCTCCAGCGTGGCGCCGATGCCGATGCGGGCATAGCCGAAGCCGAAGCTGCGTTCCGGCAGCCCCTTGAGTGCCGTCGCGCCGGCGGACTCGCCCATCGCGGCGATGTCGCGCAAGGCGCCCAGGCTGACTTCGCGCGGATAGTCGCCGGGCGTGCTGGCGAGACGCGCCTGGAAACGCAGCGGCTTCCAGCCGGCCATTTCGAGGTTGTGCAATTCGGCGTCGAAGCGGCCGGCGATGCTGCCGAAGGAAAATGTCTGCGTCAGCATGCCCAGATCGAGATTGCTCGCCGTAACGTCGACGAGGAAGCGGCGCTCGGCGCTGAACGCGTCGATCACGCGCAGGCGGTGCACGGCGATGGCGCCGTCGAAGACCTGGATCGCCAGCGCGCCGTCGAGCGCCAGCGCGCCTTTGTCGTAGGCGACGCGCGGAATGCGCGCGGTGAATTCCCCGGCCATGACAGGCATGCCAAGCGCATGAGACAGTTTGGGCATGGAAACGCCGTCGATGCCGCCGGAGAACTCGCCGTGCCAGCCGTCGTCGCCGCGGCCGAGGGTCAGCACGTCGATGGTGAACTTGCCGTCGAGCATCGGCGCGACGAGATTGCGGATGCGCGCTTCGCGGCCGGCGATATAGATGGGGAAGGAGAACTTGCCCAGCGGCAAGTCGCCCAAGGCGCCGGCGGTGACGCCGAATTCGGCCGTCGTCGGCGCGTCCGCTTCCCACGGAATGCGCGCGCTCATGCCGCGCAATTCAATGTGGCCCGTGGCATCGGCGATCGTCGCGTCCTCGAGGCCGGCGTAGAAGCGCAGCAGGCGGCCGTTCTTCGCCTCGGCGGAGAACAGCGCATGGCCTTCCGTGCGCCACGCCGGGAAGCCGAGTTGCGCCAGCCACGGCTGCACCCACTCGCGCATGGCGGTCGCCAGGTCCAGCCGCTCCGTGACGAAGCCCCAGGCCGTCGTTTCGTCGCGCGCGCGATCCCAGAGCAGGCTGGCATTGACGGCGCCGAAGCCCGCCACTTCCAGCCGCGCCTGGCGCACATCGACGACCGCCGGGGTAAATCGGCCGGCGGCGCCGATGCGCACGCCGCCGGCGCGGCGCCACGGTGGACGCGCCAGTTCGCCCTGCGGCCAGTCGATGCTGGCCTGCCAGTCCCAGCCGTCGCGCTGGCGCTCGGCGGCAACGTCCACCGTCGCCACGATGCCCTTGGCCGACAGGTCGCCGCGGGCGAAGCCGACGTCGCGCAGGGCGATCTGGAGGACCGCCTTGCCGCCATGCACGGCAACGCGGAAATCGACCTTGCCTTCGGGCCGCCAGGCGCGCAGCTTCTTCACCAGCGGCGACAGGTCGACGGCATCGACATCGTGCAGCGCAAACTCGAAGAATCCGTCACTCGCGCGGTAGGCGAGCGAAAATGCCAGCGGTGGCCGGTCGCTGCCGCGCTCGTCCTCGCGCCGCACCGTGCCGCGCGGGCAGTCGAGGCGCTTGCCGTCGAAATAGAAGTCCGAACAATGCAGCCGCAACTCGCGGTATTCGAGGCCGCCGACGCGCAGCCGGCGCAGGCGGATGTCGGCCTCGCCCTGGCGCTGCGCGTCGAACGACAATGTCATGCCGTCGGCCTCGAAGACGTCGTGGCGGATGCTGTCGAAAGTCAGCGAAACCTGCGCTGCCCAGCCCGGCGCGGCGAGCAGACAAAACAGCAGCAGGACGACCCGGCTAAGCGGGAAAAACACCGGTAGTCAGATAGCGATCGCCGCGGTCGCAGACGATGCTGACGATGACGGCGTTTTCAAGCCGGAGGGAAAGCCGCAAGGCCACCGCGAGCGCGCCGCCCGAGGAAATGCCGGCGAAGATGCCCTCTTCGCGCGCCAGCCGCCGGGCCATGTCTTCGGCCTCGGCCTGGCCCACGTATTCGATCCGGTCGACGGCCGACTTGTCGTAGATCTTCGGCAGGTAGGCCTCCGCCCATTTGCGGATGCCCGGAATTTGCGAGCCCTCTTCCGGCTGGCAGCCGACGATCTCGATGCGCGGATTCTTTTCCTTGAAGAAGCGCGAGCAGCCCATGATGGTGCCGGTGGTGCCCATGCTGGAGACGAAATGCGTGATGCGCCCGGCCGTGTCGCGCCAGATTTCCGGTCCCGTGCCTTCGTAGTGGGCGAGCGGATTGTCGGGATTGGTGAACTGGTCGAGCACGATGCCGCGGCCTTCGCGCATCATCTTGTCGGCAAGATCGCGCGCCGCCTCCATGCCGCCGGACTTCGGCGTCAGCACCAGTTCGGCGCCGAAGGCGCGCATGGTCTGGCGCCGCTCCACGCTCTGGTTCTCCGGCATGATGAGGATCATGCGATAGCCGCGCATCGCCGCCGCCATCGCCAGGGCGATACCGGTGTTGCCCGAGGTCGCCTCGATCAGCGTGTCGCCGGGCTTGATGTCGCCGCGAGCTTCGGCCCGCAGGATCATCGACAACGCCGGCCGGTCCTTCACGGAACCCGCCGGGTTGTTGCCTTCGAGCTTGACAAGGATGACGTTGTGGCGCCGCGCGCTCTCCGCGCCGGGGATGCGCTTGAGCATCACCAGCGGGGTGTCGCCGACGTAGTCTTCGAGGGTGCGATAGGTCATGGCGACAATGATACCGCCGCCGGACTTCGCTACGCCAGTTCGATCATCAGGTCCTTGGCATTGATCTTGTCGCCCGGCGCCACATAGACCTTGACCACGGTACCGTCGCGGTCGGCCGTGATCATGGTTTCCATCTTCATCGCTTCGATGGAAACCAGCGGCGAGCCCTTGACGACGGTGCTGCCGCTCTTGACGGCGACCGTCGACACCATGCCCGGCATCGGCGCCGCGACGTGGTTGGCATTGGCCGGATCGGCCTTCGGGTGCACCTGCACGGTCGACACGGCGCCGGCCTTGCGCACGCGCATGTCGCGCGGCTGGCCGTTGAGTTCGAAGAAGAGCTTGACCATGCCCTCCTCGTCCGGGTCGGTGCGGCCGTTCAGCCTCACGACGATGGACTTGCCCTGGTCGATGTTCACCGCCATTTCGTCGCGTTCGCCCAGGCCGTAGAAGAACACCGGCGTCGGCAGCTGCGAGACGTCGCCGTAGTGGCGCTGGTGTTCGGCGAAATCCGCGAACACCTTCGGGTACATCAGGTAGGAAGCGAACTCGGTATCGCTCATGTGCCGGTCGATGGTCTTCTCGCCCTGGGCGCGCAGCGCGGCCAGGTCGGCCGGCGGAATGATGGCGCCGGGGCGGCCGGCCATCGGCGCCTTGCCCTTGAGGATCTTCTTCTGCAGATCCTTGGGAAAGCCGTCGGCGGGAAAGCCCATCTCGCCGCGGAACAGGGACACCACCGAATCGGGGAAAGCGACTTCCTTGTCGGGGCTGGCGACGTCGGCGGGCGTCAGGTCGTTGACCACCATGGCCAGGGCCATGTCGCCCACCACCTTGGACGACGGCGTGACCTTGACGATGTCGCCGAACAGCTTATTGACGTCGGCATAAGCCTTGGAGACTTCGGCCCAGCGGTGCTCGAGGCCCATCGAACGCGCCTGTTCGCGCAGGTTCGTGTATTGGCCGCCGGGCATTTCGTGGCGATAGACATCGGACGTGCCCGAGCGGATGTCGGGCTCGAAGGGCGAATAGAAGTGGCGCACGCCTTCCCAGTAGCGGGCGAACGGCTGCAGGCGATCGATGCCGATGCCGGGGCTGCGGTCGGTGCCTTCCAACGCGGCGACGATGGCGCCGAGGTTGGGCTGGGCGGTCAGGCCGCTCATGGAATCGAGGGCGCCGTCGACCGCGTCCACGCCGGCGTCGATGGCCGCCAGCACGCTGGCCACCGAGGCGCCGCTGGTGTCGTGGGTATGGAAGTGGATCGGCAGGCCGACCTCCTCCTTGAGCGCCTTGACCAGGGCGTGCGCGGCGCGCGGCCGGCAGACGCCGGCCATGTCCTTGATGGCGAGGATATGGGCGCCGGCCTTCTCCAGCTGCTTGGCCATTTTCACGTAATACTTGAGGTCGTACTTGGGCCGGCTGGCGTCGAACAGATCGCCCGTGTAGCAGATCGCCGCCTCGCACAGCGCCCCGCTCTCCTGCACGGCGTCCATGGCGACGCGCATGTTGTCGACCCAGTTCAAGGAATCGAAAACGCGGAACACGTCCATGCCGGCGGCCGCCGCCTGCTGGACGAAATAGCGCACGACATTGTCGGCATAGTTGGTGTAGCCGACGGCGTTGCCCGAGCGCAGCAGCATCTGGAACAGGATGTTGGGCACGGCCTCGCGCAGGACGGCGAGCCGTTCCCACGGGTCTTCCTTGAGGAAGCGCATGGCGACGTCGAACGTGGCGCCGCCCCAGCATTCGAGCGAGAACAGTTCCGGCAGATCGCGCGCATAGTGCGGGGCGATGGCGGCCATGTCCGCCGTGCGCATGCGCGTGGCGAAGAGCGACTGATGGGCGTCGCGCATGGTGGTGTCGGTGAGCAGCACCTGCGGCTGTTCAAGCATCCACTTCGAGAACTTCTTCGCGCCGAGCTTCTTCAGCCGATCGCGCGTGCCGGGCGGCACCGCTGCCGCGAGATCGGTCTTCGGCATCAGCGGCACGGTCAGCGGCAGCTTCGGCAAGCTGCGGCCCTTGACTTCGTCGTTGCCGTTCACGACCACTTCGCCGACGAAGCGCAGCAGGCGCGAGGCGCGGTCGCGGCGCTTGGGCAGATGGAACAGTTCCGGATGCGTGTCGATGAAGCGGGTCGAGCACTCGCCGGCGACGAACTTGGGATGATTGATGAGGTTTTCGAGGAAGTGCAGGTTGGTCGACAGCCCGCGCACCTGGAATTCGCGCAGGGCGCGGCCCATGCGGTGGATGGCGTCCTCGGCGGTCGGCGCCCAGGCCGTCACCTTGACCAGCAGGGAATCGTAGAACGGCGTGATGACGGCGCCGGTGTAGGCGGTGCCGGCGTCGAGGCGAATGCCGAAGCCGGCGGCGCTGCGGTACGAGCTGATGCGGCCGTAATCCGGCGTAAACGAATTCTCCGGATCTTCCGTGGTGACGCGGCATTGCATGGCGTGGCCGGTGAGCCGGATGTTGCGCTGCAGGGGAACGCCGCAGCCCTTGGTGCCGATTTTCGCGCCTTCGCTGATGTTGATCTGCGCCTTGACGATGTCGATGCCGGTGACTTCCTCGGTGACCGTATGCTCGACCTGGATGCGCGGGTTGACCTCGATGAAATAGAACAGGCCGGTGTCGCCGTCCATGAGGAACTCGACGGTGCCGGCGTGCGTGTAGTTCACCGCCTTGGCCAGCTGCAGCGCCGCCGCGCAGATCTGCTCGCGCTGGTCGCCCGTCAGGTACGGCGCCGGCGCCTGCTCGACGACCTTCTGGTTGCGCCGCTGCACCGAGCAGTCGCGCTCGAACAGGTGCACCGCCTGGCCGTGCGTGTCGCCGAGAATCTGGACTTCGACGTGGCGGGCGTTGCGCACCAGCTTTTCGAGGTACATCTCGTCGTTGCCGAAGGCCGCCAGGGCCTCGCGCCGCGCGACGTCGAGCTGCGCCTTGAGGTCGGCCGCGGATTCGATGACGCGCATGCCGCGGCCGCCGCCGCCCCAGCTCGCCTTGAGCATCAGCGGATAGCCGATGGCGCTGGCGAGCTTCTGCGCCTGCTTGAGGTCGCGCGGCAAGGGCTCGGTCGCCGGCATGACCGGCACGCCGGCCGCCACGGCGGCATTGCGCGCCGCGACCTTGTTGCCCAGCGTGCGCATCACGTCGGCGGTGGGACCGACGAAAATGATGCCGTTCTGCGCGCAGGCTTCGGCGAAATCGGGATTCTCGGAGAGCAGGCCGTAGCCGGGATGGATGGCGTCGACCTTGGCCTGCTTGGCGATGCGGATGATGTCCTCGATGTCGAGGTAGGCCTGGATCGGCTTCTTGCCGTTGCCGACGAGATAGCTTTCGTCGGCCTTGAAACGGTGCAGCGCGAAACGGTCTTCGTTGGAATAAATGCCAACGGTGCGTATGCCCATCTCGTTCGCGCCGCGCATCACCCGAATGGCGATTTCGCTGCGGTTGGCGATCAGCAGTTTGCGAATCTTCTTCATTGCATCTCCGGCACAAAATAATGGCCGAACGAGTCTTGCGCTGGCGCCAAGACGATCGGCCGGTTTGACAAAGGCGCAATGCTACTTCATTGTCGGCCGGAAATTGCGCGCATCGACGCCTTTCCCCGTTCCGAACGGATTGAGGACGATTGCGTAACGGGCGCTCTGCCGCCGCGAGGGCGGCGGCAGGCTCCCTCAGCAGCCGGTCACGACGTGAACTTCCGCATGCTGCTGATGAGGGCGATGGGCGGGATTTTGGCGAGGATCTGCGGATCGAGATCGCGCACGTCCAAGTGGTCGCGACGCGTGCGCAGCACCACTTGCCGCGCCGCCTCGATGACTTCGACGATGCGCACGCCCTTGGGACAGCGCGTGTTGCAGGTCTGGCAGGAGACGCACAGCCAGATCGCCGACGACGACAGCAGTTCTTCCGCGAGGCCCAGCTGGGCAAAACGGATCATCTGGTTGGGCAGGATGTCCATGTACCGGGCCATCGGGCAGCCGGCCGAGCACTTGCCGCACTGATAGCAGGCCAGCAGATCCTGCCCGGCGATGCGCTCGATCTTGTCGACGAAGGCGCGCCGGGCGCGCTCGCCGGAAATCTGTACCGTCATGATCGTGCCTCCCGAAGGGCCGTCCCGAGGGCGGCAACGCCTCCCGCGGAGGCGGCGAACAAAATGAGCGTGGGGGCCATGGCGTGCCTTCTTCCTGCGGCGCCGATCACAGGTGCGTCTTCCGTTCGCCGGGCGTGAACCGGTTGCGCAGCATCGAATGCCGTGCCGGTATGTTGCCCAGGCGCGCCAGTTGCTGGATCTTCACGTCTTCCGGCGTATAGGACGGCAGGATCAGCGGCGAGACCAGATCGGTCGACACGCCTTCGTCATCCAGTTCGGTGCAGTGCGCATTGACGTGGTCGACGCTGAGCTTGCCGAGCTTCGCCGTCTTCGCGTATTCGCTGGCGAACTTGCCGGCGCGGCGGCCGAAGACGTTGTAGTCGAGGACCGAGTTGCCCATCAGGCGGTTGCGTCCATGGACCCCGCCCGAAGCTTCGCCGGCGACGTAGAGGCCGGGGATGTTGGTCTCGCAGCGCTCGTTGATGCCGACGCCGCCGTTCTGGTAATGCAGCGACGGGTAGACCAGCATCGGCTGCTTGACGATGTCGATGCCGAAGCGGTCGAACTGGCGGCACATGCCGGGGAACTGGTGGCGCGTGTAGCCTTCGCCGTGGATCATGTCGATCAGCGGCGAATCCAGCCAGACGCCGGAGCGGCCGGCGAAGGTATCGACGCCCATGTTGCGGTCGGGACTGCACTCGCGGATGATCGCGGCGGACTCGATGTCGCGCGGCTCGCGCGGGAAGACGAACAGTTCGCCGTGCTTGTTGAGCGGCTGGCCGCCGGCACCGCGAATCTTTTCGGTGATCAGGAAGCCGGCGATCTGCTCGGGGAACACCGCGCCGGTCGGGTGGTATTGCACCGAGTCCATGAACTTCAGGTGCGCGCCGGCGCGATAGGCCATGACGAGGCCGTCGCCGGTGGCGCCGTAGTGATTGGTGGTGGCGAAGCCGCGAATATGCAGGCGGCCGAAACCGCCGGTGGCGATGATGACGGACTTGGCCTTGACGGTGAGGAACTGCTCGGTGTCGAGGCTATAGAGCACGGCGCCGGCGCAGTGACCCTTGTCGTCGAGGATCAGTTCGACCGCCGGCTCGAATTCGCGCACCGAGATCATGTCCGGATGGTTCTTCACTTCGTCCATCAGCGTGCGCATGATGGTGGCGCCGATGTAGTCGCGGCAGCTGACCATGCGCTTCCTCGAGGTGCCGCCGCCGTGCAGCACCTGCATGGCGCCGTCGTCCATCTTGTCCCAGATGACGCCGAGGTTCTCGAGGTCGCGCACGACGTCGGGGCCGTCTTCGGTCAGCACGCGCACCAGTTCGGGATCGTTCTCGAAGTGGCCGCCGCCGATGGCGTCGAGGTAATGGCGCGTCGGCGAATCGGTGCGCGAAACGGCTGCCTGCATGCCGCCTTCGGACATCATGGTGTTGGCGTCGCCCATGCGCAGCTTGGTGGCGATCAGCGACTTGACGCCGTTGCGCGCGGCCGTGATGGACGCCCAGCAGCCGGCGCCGCCGCCGCCGATGATGAGGAGGTCGGTTTCGTAGTCGGGCTCGCGCAGATGGATGTCCATCAGCTTGGGCTCGATCATCGAGCGCGCTTCGAGCATCTCGGCCACTTCCGTGGTGAGGTCCTCGCCGCGGTTCGGACCGACGCGGACGGGCCGCTTGGCGCCCGGCGCGAAGTCGGGATGGTACTTGGACAGGACGTCCTTGCGTTGCTCCGCATTCATCGGCGGATAGACGGGCTGGCCGCTCATGGCGAGCTTGAGCCGTTCCGAACGGGTACGCTCGACGGCTTTGAGTGACTCGGCAAGGTATTCTGGATACATCGATTTACTCCCTGGTACGCGGTCTATTCGCCGGAGGGGTTGGGAAATTCAAGGCTCTATGTCGCGGTCGTAATAGAGCTTGCTGAGGACGGCCTTGTCCATGACCATCAGCTCGGCATACTCGGCATCGAAGCGGCGGTCGCGGATCTGCTGCAGCCGCTCGTCGAGTTCCTTGCTTTCCTTGCGCAAGTAGCGGCCGGTGAGGCGCTTGCAGAGGACGCCGACTTCGTGCTGGATGATCTCGGCCGGGCAGCGCAGCGCGCACAGGCCGCAGGCGACGCAGTCGAAGGACAGGTCGGCCACTTCGGCGATGTCGCCGCGCATGGCCGCCTGGATGTAGTCCATCACCGGCAGGCCCTGCGGACAGGCCTTGCTGCAGGTGCCGCAGGCGACGCAGCGGAAAGTGACCGGATAGACCTGCAGGATGGTGTTGACGTCGGGCGTCAGCTTCTCCAGGTCATAGACCGCCTTCTCCATCGGCACGGACGGAATCTGCGTCAGCGACATGCCTTCCTTGACCAGCGTGGTGCAGGCCAGTCCCGTGTGCAGCTTGTAGTCGCCGGGCAGGCGGTAGATCGTGCCGCAGGCGCCGCAGAAGCCTTCCCGGCAGCCCGCGCCGCGGATGATCTGATGGCCGGCATACTCGATGGCGCGCATGATCGTGGCATGCTCGGGCACGACGTGGTGCTTGCCCATGATGTACACGTTCACCATGTTCGCGCGCACGCGTTGCCGCTTGCCCCCCTCCTCGCGTGGCTTGTTTTCGGTTTGCATTTGCCTTCCTCGTTCGTAATTCGGACAGCGCTTCGGCTCGATCGTCGCTCGTCAGGCCGCGAGCTTCATGGCAGCCGGGCGAAACTCCTCGATCTTGTCGAAGTTCATGTAGCGGTAGATGTCGCCGGCCTTCTGCTCGACCGCCTTCATCTGCTCCTGGTACTCGGCGACCGTCGGGATGCGGCCAAGCAGCGCGCACACCGCCGCCAGTTCGGCCGAGCCCAGATAGACGCGGGTATCGATGCCGAGGCGGTTGGGGAAGTTGCGCGTCGACGTCGACATCGCCGTGGCGCCCTTTTTCGTCTGCGCCTGGTTGCCCATGCACAGCGAGCAGCCGGGAATCTCGACGCGGGCGCCGGACTGGCCGAGCGTGCTGTAGTAGCCTTCCTGCCTCAGCACCATCGCGTCCATCTTCGTCGGCGGCGCGATCCACAGGCGCGTCGGCAGGTCGGTCTTGCCGGCCAGCATCTTGCCGGCGGCGCGGAAGTGGCCGATGTTGGTCATGCAGCTGCCGATGAACACTTCGTCGATCTTCTCGCCGGCGACCTCGGACAGCAGCTTGACGTCGTCCGGGTCGTTGGGGCAGGCGACGATGGGTTCCTTGATCGCGCTGATGTCGATCTCGAAGACGGCGGCGTACTCGGCGTCGGCATCGGGCTCGAGCAGCTTCGGATCGGCCAGCCAGGCTTCCATCGCGGCGATGCGGCGTTCCAGCGTCTTCTTGTCCGCATAGCCGTCGGCCACCATCCACTTCAGCAGCGCAACGTTGGAGCGCGTGTATTCGGCGACCGAGTCCGGCGACAGGCGCACGGTGCAGGCGGCGGCGGAACGTTCGGCCGAGGCGTTGGCGAGTTCGAAAGCCTGCTCGACCTTGAGG
>JAQTNK010000057.1 GCA_028713915.1 Rhodocyclaceae bacterium
TTGCGACTACGGCCATCTCGCCTATCGCCGCGGCGACTACCTGGTGGTGCCGCGCGGCACCATGTGGCGCGTCGAACCGGCCGGCCCTTGCGCCTTCCTCATGGTGGAAGCGACGAACGGCGCTTATGGCCTGGCGGACAAGGGCATCGTCGGGCGGCACGCGATTTTCGATGCGGCCGCGCTCGAGGTGCCGGCCATCGACGATGCGTTCCGCGCCCAGCGCACCGAAGCCGCCTGGCGCGTGGCGATCAAGCGCGGCGGCGCCGTTTCCATCGCCAGCTTCGCCTACAACCCGCTCGATGCCGTCGGCTGGCACGGCGACCTCGCGCCGGTGCGGCTCAACATGGACGACATTCGGCCCTTGATGAGCCACCGCTACCATGTGCCGCCTTCGGCCCACGCGACCTTCGTCGCCGAGCGCTTCGTCGTCTGCAGCTTCGTGCCGCGTCCGTTCGAAAGCGATCCCGGCGCGCTCAAGGTGCCGTTCTTCCACAACAACGACGACTATGACGAAGTCATTTTCTATCACGCCGGCAAGTTCTTCAGCCGCGACAACATCGCCCCCGGCATGCTGACCTTCCATCCCAGCGGCATCACGCATGGCCCTCATCCGAAGGCGCTGGCGCATGCCTTCGCGCCGCCGGCGGCGGCGACCGACGAATATGCCGTCATGGTCGACGCCCGCGACCCGCTGACGGTCGGCGCGGCCGCGCTGCCGGTCGAGGCTGCAGGCTATGCGGATAGCTGGCGGGACGGCGGCAAATGAGGCTGGCGACGCTCAGGGGCGGCGGTCGCGACGGCAGGCTCGTCGTCGTGGCGCGCGATCTTGCACGGTGCCTCGTCGCGACGGCGGTTGCGCCAACGCTGCAGTACGCGCTCGACGACTGGTCGCGCTGCGCGCCGCAACTCGCCGCGCTGGCGCAGCGCCTGGAGCGGGAAAATTGCGGCGAGCCGTTCGATGTCCGCGGCTGCGCGGCGCCGTTGCCGCGCGCCCATCAATGGGCCGACGGTTCGGCTTACCTGAGCCACGTGGCGCTGGTGCGCCAGGCGCGCGGCGCCGAGATGCCGGACATCCTGCGGCGCGAGCCGCTGATTTACCAGGGCGGCTCGGACAGCCTGCTCGGTCCCGGCGATCCGATCGTCGTCGCCGACGAAGCCTGGGGCATCGACTTCGAGGCGGAAGTCGCGGTCGTCACCGACGACGTCGCGATGGGCGTGTCGCCGGCACAGGCGGCGAGCCGCATCCGGCTCGTCATGCTGGCGAACGACGTGTCGCTGCGCAACCTGATTCCGGCGGAGCTCGCGAAAGGTTTCGGCTTCTTCCAGTCGAAGCCGTCGAGCGCATTTTCGCCGCTGGCCGTCACGCCCGACGAACTCGGTGCCGCCTGGGATGGCGCCCGCTTGAGCCTGCCGCTGCTGAGCCATGTCAACGGCGAACTGTTCGGCCAGCCGAATGCCGGCCGCGACATGAATTTCGGCTTTCCCGAACTCATCGCCCACGCCGCGCGCACGCGGCCGCTGGCGGCCGGCAGCATCGTCGGCTCCGGCACCGTGGCCAACGTCGATGCGACCGCCGGCAGCTCCTGCATCGTCGAGCGGCGCATGCGGGAAACGCTCGAACATGGCGAACCGCGCACGCCTTTCCTGCGCTTCGGCGATCGCGTCCGCATCGAAATGCTCGACGCGCAGGGGCGATCGATTTTTGGCGCCATCGACCAAGCGGTGGTCAAGGCATGATGAAGCTCTACAGCTACTGGCGTTCCTCGGCGGCCTATCGCGTGCGCATCGGCCTTCACCTGAAGGGGATTGCGTTCGAGTACGTGGCCGTCGATTTGTCGACAGCCGACGGCGCGCAGCACGAGCCCGACTATGTCGCGCTCAATCCGCAGCACCTGGTGCCGACGCTGGTCGACGGCGACATGGTGATCGGCCAGTCGCTGGCGATCCTCGAATATCTCGACGAGCGCTTCCCGGCGCCGTCGCTGCTGCCGGAAAGCCACGCCGCGCGCGCGAGCGCCCGCCAGGTCGCGCTGGTCATCGGCGCCGACCTCCATCCGCTCAACAACCTGCGCGTGCTGCGCTACCTGGAGATCGAAGGCATGCTCGGCGATGCGGCACGGCGCGCCTGGTACCACCATTGGCTGAAGCTCGGACTCGCCGCCGCCGAACGCCTCGTCGCCGCAGCCGGCCCCTATGCGCTCGGCGCCACGGTCGGCCTGGCCGACCTTTTCATCGTGCCGCAACTCTACAATGCCCGGCGCTACGGCTTTCCCCTGACTGCTTATCCGCGGCTGCGGCGCATCGATGAGGCCTGCGCGGCGCTCGATGCCTTTGCGCTCGCCAGCCCCGAGCGCCAGCCCGACGCGCCGCCGGCAGCCGGGCGATAAATCCGGTCGCCCGGCGCCAGCGTTGCCGGATCGATGTCGTCGAGTGCCGCCAGGCGTTCGCAGAGCGGCCTGAAGTCCTGCGCCATGGCATCGAACAGCGCGGCGAAATCCGGCAGCACGAAATAGCTTTTCTGGAAAGCATCGATCATGTAGTTGGTCCGCATGACGCGCTCGAGATCGAACCACAGGCGATGCGGCCGGGCGCTTTCCAGCGAGTAGAGCGTCTCGGTCTTCGACGAGAGCATGCCGGCGCCGTAGGCCTTGAGTCCGTCCGTGGTGTCGATGAGGCCGAATTCGACCATGTACCAATAAAGGCGCGCCAGGCGCGGCAAAGCCAGGCTCGCCGCCGCCTCGGCGCCCTTGGCGCCGTAGGCCGCCAGGTAGTCGGCGAAGACCGGATGGAGCAGCATCGGCACGTGGCCGAAGAAGTCATGGAACAAATCGGGCTCGACGAGAAAGTCGATTTCGTCGGGGCGCCGCACCCAGACGCTGACGGGGAAGCGCCGTGCCGCCAGGTGAGCGAAAAAAGCGTCGTCGGGAATGAAGCCGGGAACGGCGACCAAGCGCCAACCCGTTCGTGCCGCGATGAAATCGCTGACGCGATCGAGGTTCGGAATTTCAAGCGGGGCACCGAGCAGGTCGATGCCGCGCACGAATTCTTCGCAGGCATGCTTGCGGATAATGGCGCTCTGGCGGCTGACCAGATGCCACCACACTGCGCGGTCGGCATCGCTGTAGCCGCTGCTGTCCTGATCGACGCTGAAGTCGGGCCGCGCCTTCGAATAGTCGCCGCGCAATGCGTTGTTTGAGTGGGCACCCAGCATGCTCTTCATCTCCGCCACGGTTCGCCCGCGCCCGATGCTTCGACCTCCGGAGACTGCCGACGTTCCGCTCGCGCGGGCACCGGCCTAGGCCACGATGCGGTAGCAGGGGTTGTATTTCTTGCCTGACAGCTTCATGCGCCGCTGCGCCACGAACGACGACAGCAGCGCATCCATCGGCGCCATGATGGCTGGATCGCCCTGGATCTCGAAGCTGCCGTGCTTCTCGATCGCCCGGATGCCTTCGTCCTTGACGTTGCCCGCCACGACGCCGGAAAAGGCGCGGCGCAGATTCGCCGCCAGCGCGTGCCGCGGCTGATTCTTCTGCAGCTTGAGGCTGCGCATGTTTTCGTGGCGCGGATGGAAGGGGCGCTGGAATTCGTGGTCGATGGTCAGCAGCCAGTTGAAGTAATACGCATCCCGCGTCTCCTTGCGAAAGGCGCGGACCTGCTTGATCCCGGCCTGGATTTCGCGGGCCGCCTGCACCGGATCGTCGATGACGATCCGGTAGCGTCGCTGGGCCTCGGCGCCGAGGGTTTCGCCGACGAATTGATCGATCCGCCGGAAGTAGTCCTCGGCGCTCTTCGGCCCGGTGAACACCAGGGGGAAGGGCAGTTCGGCGTTGTCCGGGTGGAGCAGGATGCCGAGGAGGTAGAGGATTTCCTCCGCCGTGCCGACGCCGCCGGGAAAGACGACGATGCCGTGCCCGACGCGGACAAACGCTTCCAGCCGCTTTTCGACGTCGGGGAATATGACCAATTCGTTCACGATCGGATTGGGCGCCTCGGCGGCGATGATTCCCGGTTCGGTGAAGCCCAGGTAGCGGCCGCCGACGATGCGCTGCTTGGCGTGGGCGATGGCCGCGCCTTTCATCGGTCCTTTCATGGCGCCCGGACCGCAGCCGGTGCAGATATCCAGTCCGCGCAGGCCCAGTTGGTAGCCGACGAGCTTGGTGTAGTCGTATTCCTCGCGGTTGATCGAATGTCCGCCCCAGCAGACCACCACGTTCGGCTGCGTCATCGGCCGCAGGATGCCGGCGTTGCGCAGGATGTGGAACACCGCATCGGTGACGCCGTGCGGCGTCTTGAGGTCGAATCGCGGATTGCCGATGATTTCGCTATCGACGTAGATGACATCGCGCAGGACCGCGAACAGGTGCTCCTGGATGCCCTTGAGCATCTCGCCATCGACGAAGGCGCTGGCCGGCGCTCCCGTGACGTCCAGCTTGATGCCGCGCTCGCGCTGGATGATCTTGATGTCAAATGACCGGTATCGATCCAGCAGTTCCTTGGCGTCGTCGAGTTCGTTGCCGCAATTGAGGATGGCCAGCGAGCAGTTCCGGTAAAGCGCATGCAGGCCGCCGTGACCGTGGGCCAGCAGCTTGGCGGCTTCGGTGCGCGACAAGACCTCAAGCCCGCCCGTGGGGGACACCTGCGCATCGACGACTTCGTATTCCATGGTTGCGATTCTCGTTTTTTTGAGGAGGAGCCTCGCGCACGACGACGACGGCTCGTCGGCGCAGCCTATCACGGCTTGACGGCATTGCCGGCGAACGACGCCTCGCCGCAAGACGCGGCGCGAAATTCTGCGCCGGCGGCGGAGACCTCGTCGGGGCCGGCGTCGGCACGTCGGAAGTACCGCCATCCCGGTAGTCGAAATAGGCGCGGCGCGGTATTACCCACCGGCGCACCCGCTTGCATGATGCAGGCATCACGACGAGCCGGAGCACATGGATACCCTCGACGCTATCGCCCTTGCCCGCGCGCAGTTTGCACTGAATATCGGCTTCCACATCCTGTTCCCGAGCATCACCATCGCGCTGAGCTGGCTGTTGCTGTGGTTCCGCCTGCAATATGCGCGCAGCGGCGCGCCGCACTGGCTGGCGGCCTACAAGCTATGGACCCGGGTGTTCGCCTTGTCGTTCGCGATGGGCGTGGTCACCGGCATCGTCATGTCCTTCCAGTTCGGCACCAACTGGCCGAATTACATGAACCGCGTCGGCAATGTCGCCGGGCCGCTGCTGGCCTACGAAGTGCTGACCGCATTCTTCCTCGAAGCGACTTTCCTCGGCGTGATGCTCTTCGGCATGGCGCGCGTGCCGGCCTGGCTGCATGTCGTGGCGACGGCGCTGGTGGCGCTGGGCACCACGCTCTCCGCGTTCTGGATACTCGCGCTCGATTCGTGGATGCAGACGCCCACCGGCCACGTCATGCGCGACGGCAAGCTGATTGCGGGGAACTGGTGGGCCGTGATCTTCAACCCGTCGTTGCCGTATCGCTTCTGCCACATGCTTGTTGCATCCGGCCTGACGGTGTCGTTTCTCGTCGCCGGCTTGTCGGCGTGGCGGCTGCTGCGGGCGCCGGACGATGCCGCTGCGCGCCGGACGCTGCGTCTGGCTGTGTCGTGCGCGGCGCTCTTGGCGCCCCTGCAGATTTTCGTCGGCGACCAGCACGGCCTCAACACGCTGGAACACCAGCCGGCCAAGGTGGCCGCGATCGAGGCGCTGTGGCATACCCAGCGCGGCGCGCCGCTCGTCCTCTTCGCCGTGCCCGACGAGCGCACGCAGCACAACGACTTTGCGCTCGAAGTGCCGCGCGGCGCCAGCCTGATCCTTCGCCATGCGCTTGACGGCGAGCTCAAGGGGCTCGATGCATTCGCGCCGGACGTGGCGCCCGTGGCGCCCGTGTTCTTCGCCTTCCGCATCATGGTCGGCATGGGCGTGGCGATGCTGGCGTTGTCGTGGTTCGGCGTGCTGCGCCTGCGCCGCGAACCGCCGCCGCGCTGGCTGCTGTGGCTGTTCGCCGGCTTCACGTTCTCCGGCTGGATCGCCGTGCTCGCCGGCTGGGTCGTCACCGAAAGCGGCCGCCAGCCGTGGCTGGTGACGGGCGTGCTGCGCACCGTCGACGCCGCCGGCAACGCTGCGGCGGCGCAGCTCGGCGCCAGCCTGACCGGCTACGTCGTCACCTATGCCATCATGCTGCTCGCCTACATCGTCGTGCTCACCCATCTCGCCGGCGGCGGCGCGATTGGCGCGACGCCGGCCGCCGTGCCGGCGCAGCCGTCATGAGCATCGATCTGCCGCTGGCGTTCGCCGCCCTGATGGGGTTGTCGATACTCGCCTATGTCGTGCTCGATGGCTACGACCTCGGCGTCGGCATGCTGATGCCGGCGGCGACGCACGAGGAACAGGCGCTGATGGTGGCGTCGATCGGGCCGTTCTGGGATGCGAACGAAACCTGGCTCGTGCTCGGCGTCGGCATTCTGCTGGCCGCGTTCCCCGCTGCGCACGGCATCGTGCTGGGCGCGCTGTATCTGCCGGTGGCGGCGATGCTGATCGGCCTCATGTTCCGCGGCGTCGCCTTCGAGTTTCGCCTCCAGGCGCAGGGCTGGCATCGCGAGCTGTGGAACTGGCTGTTCTGGTTCGGCTCCTTCCTCGCATCGTTCGCGCAGGGCGCGATGCTGGGTCGCTACGTCACGGGCTTCGAGTCGGGCTTCGGCTTCCTGCTGTTTTCGTGCATCACCGCCGCGAGCCTCTGCGGCGGCTACGTGCTGCTCGGCGCGGCCTGGCTGGTGCTGAAGACGCAGGGGACGGTGCGCGCGAAGGCCATCGTCTGGGCCGGCTGGGGCTTGCTGTGGACTGCCCTGGGCGTGCTCGCGGTGAGCATCGCGACGCCGCTCGTCAGCAGCACCGTGCGCCACAAGTGGTTTGCTTTTCCGCAGACCCTGCCGCTGCTGTTGCTGCCGGCGGCGACGCTCGCCTGCGGCGCGGCGGCGGCGATCGCCCTGCGCCGGCTGCATCGCGGCGTCGCGGTCGGCGATTGGGTGCCGTTCGCCTGCGCCGTGGCCATTTTCATCCTCGCTTTCGCCGGGCTCGCCTACAGCCTGTTTCCCTATGTCGTCATCGACCGGCTGACGCTCTGGCAGGCGGCATCGGACCCCAGCGCCTTGCGCTTCGTGCTGGGCGGCGCCGTCATCGTCGCGCCGCTGATCGTCGCCTATACGGCATTCCTGCAGCGCGTGTTTTGGGGGAAGGCGCAAAGCGGGTCGTATGAGCAGCATTGAGCGGTCGCCGCCGGAGCATGCGGTCGTGCACAGCGACATCCCGGCGCGCCTGGATCGCTTGCCCTGGAGCCGCTTCCACTGGCTGCTGGTGCTCGCGCTCGGCGCGAGCTGGGCCATCGACGGCCTCGAAGTCACGCTCAAGGGCGCGGTCAGCGGCGTGCTGCAGGACCCCGCGTCGCTGCATCTAGACAGCGCCGAAATCGGAGCCCTGGCCTCCAGCTACCTGCTCGGCGCGGTCGTCGGCGCCCTCATCTTCGGTTGGCTGACGGACCGCTATGGCCGGGCGCGGCTGTTCTTCGTCACCTTGTCGATCTATCTCGCCGGGACGCTGGCCACCGCGTTCTCCTGGAATTTCTTCAGCATCGCCGCGTTCCGCTGCCTGACGGGGCTGGGCATCGGCGGCGAGTATGCGGCCATCAACTCGGCCATCGACGAACTGATCCCGGCACGACTGCGCGGCCGCATCAACCTGATCATCAACGGCAGCTTCTGGCTCGGGGCGATGCTCGGTGCCGGCGCCACCGTGCTGTTGCTCGACCCGGCCGTGTTCGCGGTGGACACCGGCTGGCGCGTCGGCTTCGGCATCGGCGCGCTACTCGGCGGCCTGGTGCTCTTCGCGCGCACGTTCATTCCGGAGAGCCCGCGCTGGCTCAGCATTCATGGCCGCCACGCCGCCGCCGAGCGCGCCATGGCCGAGATCGAGGCGCGCGTGCGGCGGCAGACCGGCAGCGCGTTGGCGCCGGCAATCGCGACGCTCGCCATCCATCCGCATCGCCGCTTCGGTCTGCGCATCGTCTTCTCGACTCTGTTCCGGCGCTATCGCCGGCGCGCGATGCTTTGCTTCATCCTCGTCGCCGCCCAGGCTTTCCTCTACAACGCGATCTTCTTCACCTACGCGCTCGTGCTGACCCGTTTCTACGCCGTGCCGGCGCGGCACACCGGCCTCTATCTGCTGCCCTTTGCCGTCGGCAACTTTCTCGGTCCGTTGCTGCTGGGACGCTATTTCGACAGTCTCGGCCGGCGCACGATGATCACCGCCACCTATGCGCTGGCGGCGACGCTGCTGGTGGCGACCGGGCTGCTGTTCGTCGGGGGAGCGCTGAGCGCGGCAGGCCAAACCGCCGCCTGGACCGCAATCTTTTTCTTCGCTTCGGCCGCCGCCAGTTCGGCCTACCTGACGATCAGCGAAGTGTTTCCGCTCGAACTGCGCGCCTTGGCGATCGCCGTGTTCTACGCCTGCGGCACGGCGGCCGGCGGCATCGTCGCGCCGTGGCTGTTCGGCGTCATGATCGGCAGCGGCGAACGCACGAACGTCTTCTACGGCTATCTTTTCGGCGCCGCGCTCATGTACGTCGCCGCGGCGGCGGAACTGGCCTACGGCGTGCGCGCCGAGCGCGTGGCCCTGGAAACCGTCGCCACGCCGCTGTCGTCGCAGCCCGAGTAGATCGGCGTGAAACGGCGTTGCCGTTCAGTCCGGCGGCGGGGTTGGCAGCCGCCGTTCGCGGCCCAGCGCGGCGGCCAGTTCGGCGCCGACCAGGAAGGCGACCGCCGAAAAGAATAGCCACATCATGAGCGCCGCCAGCGAGCTGGCGGCACCGAAGACATTGGCGCTGCTGGCATGCGCGAGATAGATCGCGAACAGGTGCTTGCCGACGGCGAACAGCACGGCGCCGGCGGCGCTGCCGGCGAGCGCATCGCGCCACGCCACCGGCACGTCGGGCAACACCTTCAGCAGGACGGTGAAGGCGAGACAAAGAAAGCCGAAGGAAGCCAGTTGCTGAATGGTTCCGATCAGCGCGCCGAGGATGCCGTGGGCGAACGCGGCTTCGGTGATGTACAGGATGATGGCGTCGGCGATCAGCAGCACGACGAGCAGGAATCCGGCGCCCACCACCAGTCCGAAGGACACCAGCCGCACGCGGATCAGCGTCGCCAGGAACCGGCGGCTCGGCGGCGCATGCCAGATGGCGTTGAGCGCACTGTTGAGTTCGGCGAAGGTCGCCGTCGCGCCGAGCCACGTGGCCGCCAGCGAGAGCCACCCCAGCGTGCGCGCCTGCCCGGCACGCCAGGCGTTGGCGAGGACCGCCTGCGCGGCCAGCGCGGCGTCGCGCCCGATCAGGGATTCGAGTTCGGTGTAGAGGCGGCCTTCGATCGCCCGTTCACCGAAAAAAATGCTGCCGACGGCGACGGCGACGACCAGCAGCGGCGCCAGCGAGAACGCGGCGTAGAAAGCCAATGCGGCGGCCATGGAGGCGCAGCGATCCTGCATCCAGGCGTCGGCGGTGGCGGCAGCGATGCGCACGACCCGACTCGCCCACGGCGGCAGCGTGCGGTGGCTGGTCGGACGCGAAGTACTCATGGCGGTTGTCCGGGTGGAGGTGAGCGACGAGGTGACGCACGGTCGCCGGCGGCGCCCTAGTTGCCCTTGCCGTCCGGCTTGCCGCGCGCCGGTGCGCCTTGGCTCGCGGTCGGGCCGGCCGCCTTGGCCTGGGCCAGCAGCCGTCCGCAATCGCTGTTCTGGCCGGGCCCTTCGTCGACGAGCGGAATCAGGGCGAGCAGCGGGTTGGCAATGGCAAGGGCGACCGCGCCGATGCCGCGTGCGGCGATGCGGCCTTTCTCCAACTGCACGTCGGGCTTGGCGAAGCTGCCGCGAATATGGACCGGGCCGTGCAGGGAGACCAGGCTGGTTTCCTTCGTCCGCGGCAGCAGCGTCAGGTTCAGCGTTTCGTCGCCAAGATTGATCTGGCCGCTGGCATCGATCGTGGTGACTGCGGTATCGAAGAAGGCGCCCTGCGTGGTCATGACACCGTCATCTACGCGAAACTGCGCGGCGGCGCAGCGAATGGCGACGCGCTGGTCGTGGCCGGCCTTGAGGGCGATGATCTCGGGGAGGTGCAGGCCGACCATTTCCATCACCAGGCGGCTGACGTGGCCGCCGTCGACGAGCACTGCCGCCGTGCCGTCGGCGGTGCCGAGCATCTGTGCCAGGGACGCGCCCTTGCCGGCAAGATCGACGGCGCCGTCGACGCGGCCGGCATCGACTTTCGTCGTGTCGAAGCCGGGGACCAGCCGGTCGAGTGCGATGTTGTTCGCCTTGACCTTGGCGCGGGCGTCGATCGCCTTCTGGCGGCCGTCGAGCGTCACGGCGCCGGCGAGCCTGCCGCCCGCCAGGCCGAATTCGAGCGGGTCGAGCGTCAGCACGGAGTCGCGCAGCTGCAGATGCGTGGCGAAGCGCTCGAGCGGCAAGCCGTGCGGGCGCACGATGCGCGTGGCCGACAGCCGGATGTCGGCATCGACGCTGCCCCAGCGCTCGGCGTTGAACGGCACGCTCGGCAGCACGCGATCCCCGGCACGGCGCGCCGGCTCGCTTGGCGATGCATCCGTGTCCGCCACGCCGCTGGTGCCGATGGTCGGACCGAGGTCGGCGACGTCGAGCAAGCCGAACACGAGCTCGCCGCTCATGGCCGGGCGCTTGCCGGCGGTATCGACTTGCAGCGTACCGGTCAGGTCGCTGCTGCCGACATGCGCGCTGAGCTTCTCGTAACGCCAGGTTTCGTCCTGATGGACGACGCGGCCGGCGGTGCGGTAGGCGGGCGTTTCGGGCAGGGCGATGCCGAGCAGGGGAAACAGTTGCGACAGGCTGCCGCCGTTCGCCGCGACGCTGGCGTCCAGGGCCGATATTCTCGACAAGCCGGTGACCGAGCCGGCGGCGCGGGCGTGCGTCGGGCCGATCGTCGCTTCCAGCTTGAATGGGTACGGCCGGCTCTCGTCGCGCAAGGCGAGCAGGGAACCGCCGCTGCCTTGGGCTTGCAGCGGCATGCCCAGATAGCGGCCGCGGGCGTCGAAGACGAGCTCGCTGCCGCCGTCGGACGACGACACTTCGGCATCGATGGCGGTCTTGCGCGCCGGCTCGCGATAGGCGACGCGGCTGCCGAGCAACGCCAGGCGGCCGATGGGCACGGTCGCGCTTTGGTCCTTCTGCTTGAGATCGAGCAGCCAATTCTTGCGCCCTTCGGCGTCCACTTCGAGCGAAATGTCGGCATTGCGCAGCGTCAATGCGTCGACGGCGAAGCGTCCGACGAGCAGCTTCGGCAGGTCCACGGCCAAGTCGACCTCGTCGGCGGCAAGCATGCTGGGCGCTTGTTTCGCCCACGCCGGATTGGCGAACGCGACCTTCGCCGCATGCACCTGCAACAGCGGCCAGCTCAGCGCCAGCCGCACGTCGCCGTCGAGCTTCAGCGCGCGCCCCGTCTTCTCGAGCGTTGCATGCTGGACCGGCGCGCGCAACCAGTTGCCGCCGAACCCCGCGACCGCTCCCGCTGCCAGCAGCGACAGCGCGATGAGCGCAAGCGCCGACGCAAAAACCCATTTCGTTACGCGTGAAAAGTTCATTCGAGAACCCGACGGAGAACGGAACGCGGCCGGCGCATGCTGGCGCCGCTCCTGGCACGGCCGATAAATCTTCGTCCATGCGGCGGCTGCGTTTGTTCCGCAGCCGCGCCCTTTGGCGCAGCCGCGTCCGCTCCGGCGCCTCGGCGGGCGCGCCGCTGGCGAGCATTCGGCTGCCTGCGCTTGACGACGCCGGACCCGTCCCCGTCGCCAAGCGCCGCCGGCGGTCGCTAACGGTTGGGCCGGCCGTAGTAGGAGCGAATCCGGGTTGCCCAGTCGAGGTCGGCCATCGCCGGCCAATGGTCCTTGTCGAACCCCGGCGCCTGGTCCATGCGCTCCTTGCTGACGTCGAGGATGAAGCAGTTGCGGTGGGCGTCGAGCGTCAGCGCATTCCAGGGGACGGCGAACAGCTTGTCGTCGCTGCCGGGCACGCCGCGCTTCGACAGGACGGCATAGGCGATCCGTCCGCTTACCACGTCGACGATGAGCTCCTTGATTTCGCCAAGCTCGTCGCCGGCGGCGTTCACGACGGAATCGCCCTCGAACGTGTTGGCCGCCACCAGGTCGGAATCCGGGCCTTCACCCGGATTTCCCCGAAAAATGCGCGTGCCCGACGGCGGTTGGCGATGTGTGTAGGGTGTGGATGCCATAGTTGCTTCCTTGCGGGTTATCACCACTCGGCGCTTGGCTCCTGGTCGTGAGCCGCTCATCGCCAGCCATTTGGTCAGCGGGCGCATGGTGCCCGGCGAGCCGATCGAACTGGCGATCGACCAGACGTTGACGCCTGCATGAAGTTCGGCCTCTGGTTTAGTCCGCCGGGCAACGGCGTCAGCCATGTCGTCCACATGGAGGCCTTCGGCGTTCCCGGCAAGACGCTGCTGGGTTCGGACAGCCACACCAGCCGTTGCCGCAGCGCCGGCGGCGCGGCCCGCGCCTCAGCGGCCGGTCGGCATGCAGGTGCCGGTTGGGCTCAACGTCGTGCCGCTCGGACACCCGCCTTGCGTACCGGGAATGGTGCCGCCGCCCGGCGCGCCGGCGAAGCCCCCTGGCGTGCCGGCCGTTGCCGGTGCCGTCGTGGAGGTGCTCGGCGTGCCCAGCGTGGTCGTGCCGGGAGTTTGCATGCTGGGCGCGCCCGGGGTATTCGTACTGGGAGTGCTCATGCTGGGGGTGCCCGGAGTATTCGTGCTGGGGGTTCCCATGCTCGGAGCCCCCGGCGTATTCGTGCTGGGCGTTCCCATGCTTGGCGCAGTTGTCGTCGTGCTGCTCGGCGTGTTGGCGTCACTTGCGCCAGGCGTGCCCACGTTGTTCGTGCTCGGCGCGCCCATCGAACCAGCGGTGCCTGGCGTGCCGACGGTGCCGGTTCCTGCGCCGGCACCGGCACTCCCTAGCCCCTGGCTGGCCGCCTGGGCGACGGCGGGAAGCGCAATGCCATCGGCAGCCAAAGCGCTCGCCGCCAGCGAGGTCGAGAGCGTTGCCAGCAATATGCGGCAACGCGCATTCAGTCTGAAGGTGCGCATGTTGATGGCTCCTCTAGTAACACTTCGACAGGCGAGTCCGCGCAATCGGCGTGCCATGAAGCGGCTGCAGCCGTCGCGGCCATTTCGGCCGGCGACACGGCGACGAGCGCGTCCGCCGGTGGAAGTTCTTACAGCCTGTTGAAAGTCTTACAGCCTCGTCGCTGACAGGGCGATCGTCGCCGGCGATCGTGCCTGGCCGAGCCGGCGCGGCGACCCTCGTCGCCGCAGGGAACGCCGTTTGCTACGCCCTCATCGGCTCGATGCACGAGTCGGTGAACTTCGCATCATGAAAGGAACGGCCATGCCCTTTGCGCAGAATCATAAACCCGCGCCGCCGGCGCGCAGCGAATGCTGCCGCGGCGCCGTCATCGGCGCGGCGAATGGGCTCATTCTGGCGGCGATCGGCGGCTTGACGCTGCCCGTTCAATTGCTGGCCGCGGTCGGCGCCGGCGGCGTCGGCGCCTTGATCGCCTTGCTGTTGTGGAGCGCGTCCGGCAGCCTGGCCGAAGACCCCGTGCCGCCGCCCCGCGAAGATCGCTAAGAGCGGCCATTTCGCCTGCTGCCGGCGGCATTGAAACGCGAGCCGGCCGGGCATGCGCCTTGCACCGGATTTCATCAGTCAATGCATCTGGTCGGCATCCTGGCGCTGGCCGACCTGCCGCCAGCGTCCATATTCAATCCAGCAAGGAGCCTCAAATGCCTGCTTCATCCTCCACTAACATGTCCTCCATCCAGACCATTCGCGCGCGCGCCCGCCAACACATCGAGGAAGGTTCCGTGACCGACAACTATCGCGGCGACCGGGAAAAGATCCTGCGCCTGCTCAATGAGGCGCTGGCGACGGAGATTGTCTGCACGCTGCGCTACAAGCGCCATTACCACACCGCCAAGGGCCTGACTTCGCTGAGCGTCGCGCAGGAGTTTCTCGCCCACGCCCGCGAAGAGGACATGCATGCCGAAAAGTTCGCGGACCGCATCACCCAGCTGGGCGGCGAACCGGATTTCTCGCCGGACAGCCTGACCCGGCGCAGCCATGCCGAGTATGTCGAGGGCAAGACTTTGGTCGAGATGATCCGCGAAGACCTCGTGGCCGAACGCGTCGCCATCGAAAGCTACAAGGAAATCATCGAGTACCTCGGCACCACCGATCCCACCACGCGCCGCTTGTTTGAGGAAGTGCTGGCGGTGGAGGAAGAACATGCGGAAGATATGCATACGCTGATCGACCAGGTCGGCGGCAGCGGCCGCCCCGCCAACTCATAGATAGCTGGGGAACATTGACGCCGACTTCAGGACCAATCGGACGAGAACGACTCCACGACGATTCGAGGTGCCACCATGTCAAAGCCGAGTTCGCGGCGGTGGTCTCAGCGCGTTACGGAAACCAGCAATGCGCTTGACCTCGAGGCGGGCGTTTTTTCGCAGTCCGATGCTGCCGGCATCGCACGTTCACTCAAGCGGTCGGCCGAACTGAGCGGGCGGCGCAAGAGCGATCCTTATCGTTCCGCCATGTCGATGCTGAACTTCTACATCAACCGCGCCGGCAAGCGGCTTCCGCAGCAGCGCCGCGCCATCCTCGACGAGACCAAGAACGAGTTGCGAAAGCTGTTTCATCGTGCGTCGTCGGCGTGATTCGGAGATGCCGAAGCCGCCGCGCTGCGGCAGTCGATCGGCGGTCGGAATTTTTTACACAGGACGGCAGGGCTCCGCCGTAATTTTTTTCCGAACAGCAACCTGTACGAGCGTCGATTCCACGGCAGCGGGTCGCCTCGTGCGG
>JAQTNK010000058.1 GCA_028713915.1 Rhodocyclaceae bacterium
GCGACTTCGCTTACTGCGCCAGGATCCAGTCCACCAGGTTCTTGATCTGCGCCTCGTCGTGCGGCGGCGAAGTCTTGACGATCTTGTGCTCTTCTTCGTGGCCGTCGGGGAACTTGGCCTTCTCGCCGGAGGTGATGTGGTGAATCAGCTTCTCTTCGGCATCGGCCTTGCCCTTGAGCTTCTCGGCGACCTTGTGATACGCCGGACCATCCTTGTCCTTGTCGATGGCGTGGCACTTGAAGCAGTTGTTTTGCTTGGCCAGTTGCTTGGCGGCGTCGGCATCGACGGCATAGGCTGCCGGAGCAAGCACCAGAACGGTGACGCCGGCCACCAGCGTGGTCAGCACGGAACGGGCGATGAGTTTCATATATTCCACCTTGCAGTATCGTTGGATATCATCCGCGGCCGCATCGAATGTGCGCCGACGGCAGGAACGTATCTTGATGAAGAATCCGATTGCTGAATATAGGGCTTCGATTAAGTTGCGGGTAGGAACTTTCCTACCCGCGGCAGAGCCGCACGGCGTGCGGCCTTCCTAACTCGCCCGGTCGTAGAGCACCTTGACGCCGTCGGCCGACAGCCAGCCGGCCAGAGACAGCAGCAGCGCATCGTCGAGCCGCACGCGCCAGGCCTCGGGCAGCGTCAGCTCGGCTTCGGCTTCGCCGTTGCGATAGGCGAGGCGCACCGGACAGGCGCCGCTGCGATACGGCGCGAGCAAGGCCTTCAGCCGCTCGGCGGCATCGGCCGACGGCATCGCCGCGGCAGCGCCGCCAAGCGACAGCTTGAGCACCTTGGCGAAACGGCCGCGCGCCTCGCCCAGCGTATAGAGCTTGTCGGCGGTGACGCGCAGGCCGCCGCTGTAGGCGTCGTCCTGCACCTTGCCTTCGATCAGCAGAAGTTCGTCTTCCTTGATCTTGGCGCGCTCGGCTTCCCACAGTTCGTTGAACACGGTGACCTCGCGCTGCGCCGTGGCGTCGTCGAGAATGACGATGGCCATCTTGCCGCGCCGCGTCATCTGCGTGCGCGTGGACAGCACCACGCCGGCCAGCAGCTGCAGGTCCTTCTGCGGCTCGATGCGGTCGAGGCTGCGCTTGACGAAGGCCGCGAGCTCCTGGCGATAGGCGTTGAACGGGTGGCCCGAAAGGAAGAAGCCGAGCGCCTGCTTTTCCTGCAGCAGCTGCTCGCGCTCGCTCCAGCGCGGCGCATCGACGTAGTGCATGCTCGGCTCGGCGCCGCCGCCCATGTCGAACAGCCCGCTCTGCATGGCGTTGCGCTCGGCCTGTTCGGCCGCTTCGAGGGCGATGCCGACCGAGGCCAGCAGCCGGGCGCGGTGATCGTCGAGCGCATCGAAGGCGCCGGCGCGCACCAGCGCCTCGAGGACGCGGCGGTTCACCACGCGCTTGTCGACGCGGGCGCAGAAATCGAACAAGTCCTTGAACGGGCCGCTCTCGCGCGCCTTGAGGATCACCGTCAACGCCGACTCGCCGGTGCCCTTGATCGCCCCCAGGCCGTAGCGAATGCTCTTGGCGTCGACCGGCTGGAAGCGGATGCCGCCGGCGTTGATGTCGGGCGGCAGGAAGGCGAGCCCGTTTTCCTTGGCGTCGTTGAAGAAGAACTGCACCTTGTCGGTGTTGGCCATTTCCGACGACAGCGTCGCGGCGACGAAGGCCGCCGGATGATGGCACTTGAGCCAGGCCGTCTGGTAGGCGACCAGCGAGTAGGCGGCGGCGTGCGACTTGTTGAAGCCGTAGCCGGCGAACTTCTCCATGGTGTCGAAGATTTCGTTGGCCAGCTTCTCGTCGATCTGGTTGCCGGCGGCGCCGGCGACGAAGACCGCGCGCTGCTGGTCCATCTCCTCCTTCTTCTTCTTGCCCATGGCGCGGCGCAAGAGGTCGGCGCCGCCGAGCGAATAGCGCGCGACGACCTGCGCCGTCTGCATCACCTGCTCCTGGTACACCATGATGCCGTAGGTTTCCGACATCACCTTTTCCATGCTCGGATGCGGATAGGTGACGCGCTCCTTGCCATGCTTGCGCGCGATGAAGCTCGGGATCAGGTCCATCGGCCCCGGCCGGTAGAGCGCGTTCAAGGCGATCAGGTCTTCGAGGCGGTCGGGCTTCGCCTGCTTCAGCATGTCCTGCATGCCGCCGGATTCGAACTGGAACACCGCCTTGGTGTTGGCCTTCTTGAAAATCTGTTCGTAAGTCGCCTTGTCGTCGAGCGGCAGCGCGTCGAGATCGACGTCGGCGCCGTCGACGCTGCGCGCGAAGCCGACCGCCTCGGCGAGGATCGTCAGCGTGCGCAGGCCCAGGAAGTCGAACTTGACGAGACCGGCCTTCTCGACGTCGTCCTTGTCGAACTGCGATACCGTCGTGGCGCCGCCGTCGGCCGAATAGAGCGGGCAGAAGTCGGTGAGCTTGCCCGGCGCGATCAGCACGCCGCCGGCATGCATGCCGACGTTGCGCGTCAGTCCCTCGAGCTTCTCGCCCAGTTCCCACAACATGCGCAGGCCGTCGTCCGCTTCGACGCGCTCGCCGATCGCCGGCTCCAGTTCGCGCGCCTTCGCCAGCGTGATACCCAGCTCGTTGGGAATGAGCTTGGCGAACTGGTCGACGAAATTGAACGGCAGGTCGAGGACGCGGCCGACGTCGCGCACCACGGCCTTCGCCGACATGGTGCCGAAAGTGGCGATCTGCGAGACGGCATGCGCGCCGTATTTCTCCTTGACGTATTGGATGACGCGGTCGCGGCCTTCCTGGCAGAAGTCGATGTCGAAGTCGGGCATCGAGACGCGCTCGGGATTGAGGAAGCGCTCGAACAGCAATTCGTAGCGCAGCGGATCGAGGTCGGTGATGAGCAGCGAATAGGCGACCAGCGAGCCGGCGCCGGAGCCGCGCCCCGGCCCCACCGGCACGCCGTTGTTCTTCGCCCACTGGATGAAGTCGGCGACGATCAGGAAGTAGCCGGGAAAGCCCATCTGCTGGATGGTCTTGATCTCGAACTCGAGCCGCTCGGCGTACTTCGGCCGCTGCGCCTCGCGCACGGCGGCGTCCGGGTAGAGGCGGTTCAGCCGCAGCTCCAGCCCCTTGCGCGATTCGGCGGCGAGGTGCTCGTCGAGCGTCACCCCCGCCGGCGTCGGGAAGATCGGCAGCTTGCTCTTGCCCAGTTCGATCGTGAGGTTGCAGCGCTTGGCGATCTCGACCGAGTTCTCCAGCGCCTCGGGCAAATCGGCGAACAGTTCGGCCATCTCGGCCTGCGACTTGAAGCACTGCGCCGCGGTGAAAGCCTTGGGCCGGCGCGTGTCGGCCAGCACATAGCCTTCGGCGATGCAGACGCGCGCTTCGTGGGCGCGGAAGTCCGCGGCGTCGAGAAACTGGATCGGATGCGTCGCCACCAGCGGCAGCCCGGCCGCGCCGGCGAGCGCCACCGTCGCGCCGAGCAGCTGCTCCTGGTGCGCCTGCGTCCGGTTGCCGTGCGGGCGCTGCACTTCGAGGTAGTAGCTGCCGGGGAACAGCCCGGCCCAGGCATGCGCGCGCTCCAGCGCCCGCTCCGCCTTGCCGCCGAGCAGCAGCTGGCCGACATCGCCATGCTGCGCGCCGGAGAGCGCGATCAGCCCGGTGTTGTCGCCGTTCTCGACGGCGGCGAGCGAAATTTCGGCGCGGCCATGGCGGCGCGGCGCGAGATAAGCGGACGAGAGAAGTTCGCACAGCCGCAGGTAGCCGGCGCTGTTCTTCGCCAGCAGCAGCAGGCGCGAAGTGCAGTCGCGCGACGGGTCGCGCGCATTCTCGCTGGCGATCCAGACATCGCAGCCGACGATCGGCTTGACGCCGGCGGCGCGCGCCGCCGTGTAGAACTTGACCATGCCGAACATGTTGGCGAGGTCGGAAAGCGCCAGCGCCGGCATGCCGTCCGCCTGCGCGCGCCCGATCGCCTCATCGAGGCGCACGATGCCGTCGGTGATCGAGTATTCGCTGTGGAGGCGGAGATGGATGAAACGGGGGGTCGGCATGGAGGTGCGATTTTACCCCTGCGGACGGCCGTTCCCCCTCATTGCTGTAATGGCAAGCGTTGCCGGCGCAGCGGCCGGTTTGACGAGCGGGCGCGGGCGAGTCGCGGCGCCGCTCGGCCTCGCCTGGCGACCGGCGCCAATTGAGGCATAGCTGCCGCCGTGAGCCATAATTGATCATTGGCTTGGATCTGCCCATTACGAGAGGAGTCCGACATGCCGTCGAAAGAACATTGGGAACGGGTCTATGCGACCAAGCCCGTCGATGCCGTCAGTTGGTTCCAGGAACATGCCGAGCAATCCGTGCGCCTCATCCAGGACGCGGGCGTAGCGCTCGATGCTTCGATCATCGATGTCGGCGGCGGCGCGTCCACGCTCGTCGACGACCTGCTGCAGCGCGGCTATTCGTCGCTCACCGTGCTCGATCTTTCCGCCGCGGCGCTCGCCGCCGCGCAACGGCGCCTCGGCGCGCGAGCGGGCGAGGTGCGCTGGATCGAGGCCGACGTCACCCGCGCGGCGTTGCCGTTTCAGGCCTACGACGTCTGGCACGACCGCGCGGTATTCCACTTCCTCACCTCGCCCGCGGATCGTCACGCCTATGTCGAGGCGGTGCTGCGGGCGGTCAAGCCCGGCGGCCACGTGATCGTCGCCACCTTCGCCGAAGACGGCCCGACGCAATGCAGCGGCCTGCCCGTCATGCGCTACGGCGCGAACGAGCTGCACGCCGAATTTGGCGCGCCGTTCACCCTGCTGCGCCACGAACGGGAAGAGCACCGCACGCCGTCCGGCGCGGTCCAGAAGTTCATCTACTGCTACTGCCGCAAGAGCGCGTCCTAGACGAGCGGAAGCGACATGCCGAGAAAATCCTTCCCGCTCGCCAAGGTCTATGGCCTGCTCGAAACCGGGCCGGTGGTGCTGCTGACGACGGCGCACAAGGGCAAGTTCGACATCATGGCGCAGTCGTGGCACACGATGCTCGAATTCGAGCCGCCGCAGATCGCGTCGGTCGTCAGCAATCGCAACGCCAGCTTCGACAGCCTCAAGGCGACGCGCGAATGCGTGATCGCGATCCCGACGGTGGAACTGTCGGCCGCGGTCGTCGGCTGCGGCAATACCTCGGGGCGCCAGGTCGACAAGTTCGCCGCCTTCGGACTCACGGCGGCGGCGGGTGCGTGCGTGGCGGCGCCGCTGATCGAGGAGTGCTATGCCAACCTCGAATGCCGCGTCATCGACACGCGCATGGTGAATCGCTACGGCCTCTTCGTGCTGGAAGTGGTCAAGGCCTGGATCGACCCGGCGCGCCAGGACCCGCGCACGCTGCACCATCGCGGCCGCGGCGCCTTCATGGTCGCCGGCGAGACGATCAAGCTCGCGTCGCGGATGAAGTAGCGCCCGCTGCCGACGCGCCGTGCCGCGGTATGATGGCCGCGAATCCTGCCTGGCCGGCGCCGGGCGTCCCTGCCGCGAGGTGGCCCGTGCCCGCAACGCTCAACATTTCCAACGTCGCCCACGTCATCCAGCTGGCGGTGGCGCCGGTGTTCCTGCTCACCGGCGTCGGCGCCATTCTCGGCGTGCTGATCAACCGCCTCGGGCGCGTCGTCGATCGCTTCCGCGTGCTGGAAAATCGCCTGGCCGCAGCCGACGCCGCCGCGCCGGCCAGCCACGCCGCCGAGATGGGCGTGCTGTCGCGGCGGGCGCGCATGATCCACTGGGCCATCGGCCTGTGCACCGGCTGCGCGCTGCTGGTCTGCATCGTCATCGCGGCGCTGTTCGTCGGCTCGGTGGCGGGCGCCGACTTGTCCACCGTCATCGCCAGCCTGTTCATCGCGGCGATGCTGGCGCTGGTGTCGGGCCTGCTGTGCTTCCTGCGCGAGATCGCGCTCGCCACCGGCAGCATCCACGCGCTGCCGCGCCGGACGAAGAACTGACCGGCGCGCGGCGCTCAGTTCTTGAACTTCAGCGCCGTCTCGGCAATCCGCCGGCCGAGATGCGCGGCCGTCTTCAGGTCGCTTTCCAGCATCGCGTCCGCGCCCTGGTCGGAATTCGACTGCGCCATGGCGCCGCTGTAGCTGCCGATGCGGTTCAAGTCGTCGGGGGAACCCTTGCTGGAGTTGTTGCCGGGCGGCAGGCCGAGGCTCACCCAGATCATGCCGTGCTGGTTGGCCAGCACCATCATCTGGATCAGGCTGTTGAGCTTGTCGCCGGACTGCGACGCGGAGTTGGTGAAGCCGGCGGCCAACTTGTTTTTCCACGCCTGGGTGAACCAGGGCTTGGAACTCGCGTCCATGAATTCCTTGAACTTGGCCGAAACGCTGCCCATGTAGGTGGGCGCGCCGAAGACGATGGCGTCGGCGGCGGCGAGATCCGCCCAGAAGCCGTCGTCGGCCTCGGCAACGGACAGCAACTTGGCTTCGACGCCGGCGACCGATTGCGCTCCGGCGAGGACGGCCTCGGCCTGGCGCGCGGTGTGGCCGTATCCGCTGTGATAGACGACTGCGACGTGGGGCATGCGGTATCTCCTTTGAGGTGGGTTCAGGGTAGGTCGAACAGCAGGACTTCCGCGTCGCCGCCGGCGGCGAGCGCAAGCCGGGATTCGTCTTCGATCTTGGCGCCGTCGCCCGTGCTCATGGCCAGGCCGTTGAGCGTGACGTCGCCGCGGGCGACGTGCAGGTAGCCGCTGCGGCCAGGCGCCAGCACGTGCGTCAGCGTTTCGCCGGGCGCCAGCAAGGTGGCGTAGAGGCTGGCGTCCTGATGTATGGCGAGGCTACCGTCGCGGCCGTCGGGCGTGGCGATGGCCAGCCACTTGCCGCGCTTGGCGGCGTCCGGGAAGGGCTTTTGTTCATATTCGGGCGCAATGCCGCGCACGGCGGGCTCGATCCAGATCTGCAGCAGATGGGTGGTCTCGTCGGCCGACGGGTTGAACTCGCTGTGCATGACGCCCCTGCCGGCGCTCATGCGCTGCACGTCGGGGCGACGGAACGTCGTCGCGTTCTGCAGGCTGTCGCCGTGCGCCAGCGGGCCGGACAAGAGGTAGGTGACGATCTCCATGTCGCGGTGGCCATGGCGGCCGAAGCCCTTGGCCGGTGCGATGTAGTCGTCGTTGATGACGCGCAACACGCTCCAGCCCATCTCGGCCGGATCGTAGTAGTCGGCGAAAGAGAAACTGTGCCAGGTCTTCAGCCAGCCGTGATCGGCGTGGCCGCGGGCGGCGGCGGGTCGGAGTCGGATCATGATGGTTCTCGCTTGAAATATGAAAGCTGCTCACCTACGATCAGCACTATAGTTGTGGCTTATCCGCCGAACAACCGACCGTTTTTCACTTTATTGGTGAATTTATTTCAATATGAAGCTGACGCTCGAAGCCTTGCAGCTGCTCGATGCCATCGACTTGCGCGGCAGCTTCGCCGCCGCCGCCGACGAGTTGCACCGCGTGCCCTCGGCGGTGACGCATGCGGTGCGCCGGCTCGAGCAGGATCTCGGCGTCGCGCTGTTCGCCCGCGCCGGCCGGCGCGCCGTGCCGACCGCGGCGGGCCGCGCGCTCTTGGAGGAAGGCCGCCACCTGCTGCGCGCGGCCGGCGAGCTCGAATGCCGCGTGCGGCGCGTGGCGACGGGCTGGGAGAGCGCGCTCACCATCGCCGTGGATGCGACCATCGATACCGCCTTGCTGTTTCCGCTGCTGGCGGATTTCGACCGCGAGAACGGCGGCACGCGCCTGCGCCTGACCTGCGAAGTGCTCGGCGGCGGCTGGGATGCCATCGTCACCGGGCGCGCCGACCTCGCCGTCGGCGCGCCCGGCGAGCCGCCGCCAGGCGGCGGCTGGACGCTGCGCCCGTTCGGCACGCTCGAGTTCGTCTTCGCCGTGGCGCCGGGCCACCCGCTCGCCGCCGCCGCCGAACCGCTGGCGCTGCAACGGGTGGCGCCCCACCGCGTCATCGTGCTGGCGGACACTTCGCGCCAGCTGCTGGCGCGCACCGCCGGGCTTGCCTCCGGCGCCGACACGCTGACCGTGGCCACTGCCGCCGACAAGCTCGCGGCGATCCGCGCCGGCCTCGGCGTCGGCCATTTGCCGCGCGCGCTGGCGGAACAGCATGCCGCCAGCGGCGGCCTGGTCATCAAGCGCCTGGCGGAGCGCATGCCGCCGGTGACGCGCCACCTCGCCTGGCGCACCGAGCACGAAGGCAAGGCGCTGGCCTGGTTCGTCGCCCGCCTCGACACGCCGTCATGGCGCCGCCGCCTGCTCGGCCCGGACAAAGGCCGCGCGCCGCGGCCCGCCGCCGCGCGGCACGCCTGATCCGCAGGCGTTATACTGGCCCGCCCATTCAGAATCAATAGACGCTTCCCCAGCTCATGGAACGCCTTCTCCAGCACGTCGACATCATGTCGCGCCAGCGCAACCGCGGCCAGCTCGAAGCCGGCCTGGTCGACGCCCTGCGCGAACTCGCGGGCGCCGAGCGGGCTTGCCTCTACAAGCTGTTCACGCCGCCCGGCGACCTCATGGTGGGACTGGCGGCGGCGGCCGACGCCACCGGGGCGCGCCTGCTCGACGACGGCGTTTCCTGGCCGGAAGGCACCGGCTCGCTGGGACGCTTTCCGCATCTGCACGCCTGCCTCGCCCACGGCGGCAGCTTCGAGGACATCGAACCGGGCAGCAGCCTCCACCGCCATGCCTTTGTCATCGCCGGCATCGGCCAGGAGGCTTTCGGCTTCGCCACCCTCAAGTGCCGCGCCCCGCTCGATGCCGCCCGGCGGGCGATCGTCGCGGGCCTCATCGCGCTGTTCCGCAACTGCCTGGCGCTGCTCGACTACAGCGAGATCGACACGCTGACCGGGCTGCTCAACCGCAAGACCTTCGACGAGTACCTGATCACCATCCTCTCGCACGTCGCCAACGAAGGCGATGCGCCCTCGGCGTCGCGCCACCTGCCGCGGCGGCGCCAGCCCGGCAAGCATACCCAGCACCATTGGCTCGGCGTCATCGACATCGACCACTTCAAGACGATCAACGACAAGTTCGGCCACCTCATCGGCGACGAAGTGCTGATCCTCATCGCCAACCTGATGAAGTCGGCTTTTCGTTCGCAAGACAAGCTGTTCCGCTTCGGCGGCGAGGAATTCGTCGTCCTGCTCAAGCCGACCGATCTCGCCAGCGCGCACGCCATTTTCGAGCGCTATCGCAAGGCCATCGACGAGCATCTGTTTCCGCAAGTCGAGCACGTCACCGTCAGCGCCGGCTTCACGCGCATCGGCCTCTACGACACGCCGTCGATCATTCTCGACGACGCCGACGAGGCGCTGTATTTCGCCAAGGAAAACGGCCGCAACCGGGTGTGCTGCTACGAGGATCTCATCGACGCCGGCAAGCTCGTGAAGCACCAGGTGCTCCACACCGACGTCGAGCTTTTCTAGGGCTTCGCGTCGATCTCGCCGGTTTCGGCCCAGGCGATCAGCGGCAGCCATTGCTCCCAGTCGTGGGAGGCGCGGAAGGCCGGCATCTCGAAGATCGTCATGCCGTGGGCCGCCGCCTGCACGTAGTTCTGCGTGTCGCGCAGGAAAGTCAGCACCGGCACGCCGGCGCCTTCGAGGAAGCGTTCGAGTTCCGCCGCCGCCCGCGTGCGCGCATCGACGCGCATGCCGACCACCGCGACGAAGGCATGCTGCTTGCGCACTTCCTTTTCCTCGAGCAGAACATCGAGAAAATCGCGCGTCGCCAGGATGTCGAAAATCGAGGGCTGCAGCGGCACGATGACGCGCTCGACGGCCTTCAGCACGTGCGCCAGCTTCTTGCCGTGCAGGCCGGCCGGCGTGTCGAGGACGACGTGCGTGGTGTGCTGCGGCGGCCGCGCCGGCTTGTCGGCCGCGATCTCCCAGGTCGCCACGTACGGCAGCGACGGCGCGCGACGGCGCAGCCATTCGCGCGACGACTGCTGGCGATCGATGTCGCCGAGCATGGTGCGATGGCCGCGCCGCGCGAACCAGCCGGCGAGATTGGTCGCCAGCGTGCTCTTGCCGCTGCCGCCCTTCGGGTTGGCGATGAGAAATGAATTCCGCATGGGCCGGCAGTCTACCACCGGCCCGCGCGGATCACGGCAGCAGGACCGTCGACCCCGTCGTCTTGCGCGCGGCGAGATCGGCGTGGGCGCGGGCGGCGTCTTTCAGCGCATAGGTCTGGTTGACCTCGATCTTCACCTTGCCGCCGCCGACCACCTCGAACAGCTCCGCGGCCATCTGCGCCAGGTCTTCGCGCTTCGCCGAGTAGGCGAACAGCGACGGCCGGGTGACGAACAGCGAGCCGCGCTTGGCCAGTTCGCCGAGGTCGAAGGGCGGCACCGGACCCGAGGAGCTGCCGAAGCTCACCATCATGCCGAGCGGGCGCAGGCAGTCGAGCGAGCCCATGAAGGTGTCCTTGCCGATGGAATCGTAGACCACCGGCACGCCGGCGCCGCCGGTGAGGTCCCGCACGCGCGCCGTGAAGTCCTCGCGCGTGTAGTCGATGGTGTGGTCGCAGCCGTGCGCCTTCGCCAGCGCCGCCTTGGCCGCGGAGCCGACCGTGCCGATCACCGTGGCGCCGAGCGCTTTCGCCCATTGGCAGACGATGAGGCCGACGCCGCCGGCCGCGGCATGGATGAGGATGGTGTCGCCCGGCTGCACGCGGTAAGTGCGCCGCAGCAGGTATTGCGCGGTGAGGCCTTGCAGCATCATCGCCGCGCCGGTCTCGAAGGACAGCGGCGCGGGCAGATTCACCAGCCGGTCGGCCGGGATGTTGCGCGCCTCGCTGTAGGCGCCGACGGGACCGCCGGCGTAGGCGACGCGGTCGCCGACCTTGAGGTCCGTCACCGCGCCGCCCACCGCCGTCACCACGCCCGCGCCTTCGAGCCCCAGGCCCGAGGGCAGCGGCAGCGGGTAGAGGCCGCTGCGGTGGTAGATGTCGATGAAGTTCAGGCCCACGGCATGATGGCGCACGGTCGCTTCGTGCGGCTGCGGCGCCGGCACGGCGACCTCTTCCCAGCGCAGCACTTCCGGCCCGCCGGTCTGATGAAAGCGAATGGCTTGAGTCATGGCGTCTCCTTGTTTGTCGCTACCGTCGCAAGCTACCTCGCCGCCGGCGAAAATTCAACCGCGACGGCAGGCGCGGCTTCACATGCCGTGGTGATTGGCGTCCACGACCGCCAGCGCCGTCATGTTCACCAGCCGCCGCACCGTCGCCGTCGGCGTCAGGATATGCACCGGCTTGGCGGCGCCCAGCAGGATCGGGCCGACAGTGATGCCGTCGCCGTTGGTGACCTTCAGGAGGTTGAAGGCGATGTTGGCGGCATCGAGGTTGGGCATGATCAGCAGGTTGGCCTCGCCGCGCAGGCGGCAATCGGGATAGAGGCTGGAACGGATGCTCTCCGAGAGCGCCGAGTCGCCGTGCATTTCGCCGTCCACCTCGAGATCGGGAACGCGCGCGGCGATGATCTCGCGCGCCCGGCTCATCTTGAACGCCGACGCCGAACGCACGCTGCCGAAATTGGAATGCGACAGCAGCGCGACTTTGGGCACGACGCCGAAGCGGCGCACTTCCTCGGCGGCCATGATGGCGATCTCGGCCAGCATCTCGGCGCTGGGATCTTCATTCACGTAGGTGTCGCAAAGGAAGATCGTATGCCGGGGCAGCAGCAGCAGGTTCATCGCGGCGAAGCAATGCGCGCCGGCCTCCAGGCCGATGGCGTCGCGCACCTGGTTCAGGTGCTTGACGTGCTTGCCGACGGTGCCGCACAGCACGGCGTCGGTTTCGCCGCGCCGCAGCAGCATGCAGCCGATCAGCGTGTTGTCGGAGCGCAGCCGCTGCTTGGCGATCTCCGGGGTGATGCCCTGGCGCCCGCGCAGGCTCAGGTATTCCTGCCAGAGTTCCTTGTAGCGCGGGTCGGACTCCGGATTGACGACCTCGAAGTCGCGCCCCGGCTTGATGCGCAGGCCGGCGCGGGCGATGCGCGTCTCGATGACGTCGGGACGGCCGATCACCACCGGCACCGCGAGGCGCTCGTCGAGCACTTCGCTGACGGCGCGCAGCACGCGCTCGTCCTCGCCCTCGCAATAGACGACGCGGCGCGGCGCCTTCTTGGCCGCGGTGAACACCGGCTTCATGACGAAGCCCGAATGCCAGACGAAGTTGGAGAGCTTTTCGCGGTAGGCGACGAAATCGGCGATGGGCAGCGTCGCCACGCCGGACTCCATCGCCGCCTGCGCCACCGCCGGCGCGATCTTGACGATCAGGCGCGGATCGAACGGCTTGGGGATCAGGTATTCGACGCCGAAGCGCACCGACTCGCCGCCATAGGCCTGGGCGACGATGTCGGAGGTTTCCGCCTGCGCCAGTTCGGCCAGGGCGCGCACGGCAGCGAGCTTCATCGCTTCGGTGATGGTGGTGGCGCCGGCATCGAGCGCGCCGCGGAAAATGAAGGGGAAGCACAGCACGTTATTGACCTGGTTCGGATAGTCCGAACGGCCGGTGGCGATGATGGCGTCGTCGCGCACCGCCTTGATTTCCTCGGGCAGGATCTCCGGCGTCGGATTGGCCAGCGCCATGACAATGGGATTGGCGGCCATCTTCGCCACCATCTCCGGCTTCAGCACGCCGCCGGCCGACAGGCCGAGGAAGACGTCGGCACCGACGATGGCCTCGCCCAGGGTGCGCGCGTCCGTCTTCTTGGCGTAGCGCGCCTTGATCGGATCCATGAGCTTGGTGCGCCCTTCGAACACCAGGCCTTCGATGTCGGTGACCCAGACGTTGTCGACGCGGACGCCGAGATTCACCAGCAGGTCGAGGCAGGCCAGCGCCGCGGCGCCGGCGCCGGAAGTCACCAGCTTGACCTCGTCGATCTTCTTGCCGACCAGCTTGAGGCCGTTCAGTATCGCCGCGCCGACGACGATGGCGGTGCCGTGCTGGTCGTCGTGGAACACCGGAATCTTCATGCGCTCGCGCAGCTTGCGCTCGATGTAGAAGCACTCCGGCGCCTTGATGTCTTCGAGGTTGATGCCGCCGAAGGTCGGCTCCATGGCGGCGATGATGTCGATCAGCTTGTCGGCGTCGGGCTCGGAAAGTTCGATGTCGAAGACGTCGATGCCGGAGAATTTCTTGAACAGCACGCCCTTGCCTTCCATCACCGGCTTGGCCGCCAGCGGGCCGATGTTGCCCAGTCCCAGCACCGCCGTGCCGTTGGTGACGACGCCGACGAGATTGGCGCGCGAGGTCATGCGGCTGGCCTGCGCGGGATCGGCGACGATGGCGTTGCACGCGGCGGCGACGCCGGGCGAATAGGCGAGCGCGAGATCGCGCTGGTTGGTCAGGCTCTTGGTCGGGACGACGGCGATTTTCCCGGGAGTGGGCGAGGTGTGGTATTCGAGGGCGGCGGCGGTCAGATCGTTTTCGTTTTCCATGGCGCGTCAGGGCATCGGTTTTATGTATGGGGCCATATATGATAACCGGCGGCGCCTGACACGGCCATTACGGATGTCCGCGACGCTCGCCGGCGCCGCCGCCGAACAGGGCGCAAGGGTGCCGTCAGACGCGCTGTGGCAGAATGCCCACCTTCCCACGCAACCGGACCACAGCGCCATGAAACGTGTCGTCTTCAACCAGAAGGGCGGCGTCGGCAAGAGCACCATCGCCTGCAACCTGGCCGCCATCGCCGCGGCGCGCGGCAAGCGCACGCTCGTCGTCGATCTCGATCCGCAGGCCAATTCGACGCGCTA
>JAQTNK010000059.1 GCA_028713915.1 Rhodocyclaceae bacterium
GGATGTCACGCTTGGGTACTTCGCGACGACGGGGCATGGTGACCTCTTATGCCTTTTTCGGGCGCTTGGCGCCGTACTTGGAACGGGTTTGTTTGCGGTCCTTGACGCCTTGCGTGTCGAGGCTGCCGCGCACGATGTGGTAACGAACACCGGGAAGGTCTTTGACACGACCACCGCGAATCAGCACAACCGAGTGCTCTTGCAAGTTGTGGCCTTCGCCGCCGATGTAGGAGATGACCTCGAAGCCGTTGGTCAGGCGCACTTTGGCGACCTTACGCAGGGCCGAGTTCGGCTTCTTCGGCGTCGTCGTGTAGACGCGGGTGCAGACGCCGCGCTTGGCCGGGCAGTTCGCCAGGGCAGGCACTTTGCTCTTGCTTTGCGGGGCCTGGCGGCCTTTGCGCACGAGCTGATTAATGGTTGGCATATCAATTATCCCAAGCTTGCGGCCCCCTGCCGGGAGCAAAAGAGGCCGGATTATAGTGACCGTGTCAGATGCCGTCAACCGGCCTGCACGTGTTCCTCGACATTTTAGTTACGGCGTTACCTGAAAATTAACCTTTTCCGACACTTCGCTCTCTTCGGCAGGGGGAAGATCGAAAGCTCCCTCCGCCGCATCCTGACCCGCCGTCTGCATGCGCCGCGCGCGGTGGTAGGCCAGACCCGTCCCCGCCGGAATGAGGCGCCCGACGATGACGTTTTCCTTGAGGCCGCGCAGTTCGTCGCGCTTGCCCATGATCGCCGCTTCGGTCAGCACGCGCGTGGTTTCCTGGAAGGAAGCCGCGGAGATGAACGAGTCGGTGGACAGGCTGGCCTTGGTGATGCCGAGCAGGATGTCGATGAACATGGCCGGGCGCTTGCCTTCCGCGATCAGCTTGTCGTTCTCGTCCAGCACTTCGGCGCGTTCGACCTGTTCTTCCTGCAGGAACTTGGAATCGCCCGGCTCGGCGACGACGACGCGGCGCAGCATCTGGCGCACGATCACTTCGATGTGCTTGTCGTTGATCTTCACGCCCTGCAGGCGGTAGACGTCCTGCACTTCGTCGATGATGTAGCGCGCCAGTTCCTCGATGCCCTTGAGGCGCAGGATGTCGTGCGGATCGACCGGGCCGTCCACGATGATTTCGCCCTTGTTCACGACCTGGCCGTCGTGCGCCATGACGTGCTTGTCCTTCGGGATCAGGTATTCGTGGGCGGTGCCGTCCGGCTCGGTGATGATGAGCCGCTGCTTGCCCTTGGTGTCCTTGCCGAACGACGTCGTGCCGGTGACTTCCGCCAGCATGCCGGCATCCTTGGGGGAGCGCGCTTCGAAGAGTTCCGCCACGCGCGGAAGGCCGCCGGTAATGTCGCGGGTCTTCGCCGATTCCTGCGGGATGCGGGCGAGAATGTCGCCCACCGCGACCGGCTGGCCGTCCTTCACCGTGATGATCGAACCGATGTGGAAGGTGATGGTCACCGAGTGGTCGGTGCCGTGGATCTTGATTTCCTGGCCGACTTCGTCGAGCAGCTTGACCTGCGGGCGCAGGCCCTTGGTCTGCGACTTGGTGCCGCGCTTCGGGTCGATGACGACGAGAGTCGACAGGCCGGTGACATCGTCGACCTGCTTGGCGACGGTGGCGCCTTCCTCGACGTGCTCGAACTTCACCGTACCGGCGTATTCGGTCACGATCGGACGGGTATGCGGGTCCCAGGTGGCGAGGATGGCGCCGGCCTTGATGATGTTGCCGTCGTCGCCGATCAGCGTGGCGCCGTACGGCACCTTGTGGCGCTCGCGCTCGCGGCCGTTGTCGTCGGTGATCATGACTTCGCCGGAACGGGCGATGACGACTTTCTCGTTCTTCGGATTGGTGACGTAGCGCATGGTCGCCGAGAAGCGCAGGATGCCGGAGCTCTTGGCTTCGACCTGGCTCTGCGCCGCGGCACGGGAAGCCGCGCCGCCGACGTGGAAGGTGCGCATGGTCAGCTGCGTGCCCGGTTCGCCGATCGACTGGGCGGCGATGACGCCGACCGCCTCGCCGGCATTGACGATCAAGCCGCGGCCGAGATCGCGGCCATAGCACTTGGCGCACAAGCCGTAGCGCGTATCGCAGGACAGCGGCGTGCGCACGCGCACTTCGTCGATGCCCAGCGCCTCGATGGTGTCGACGGCGTCTTCGTCGAGCAGGTAGCCCGAGGCGTAGAGCACGTCCTGGGTATCGGGGTGAATCACGTCGTTCACCACGACGCGGCCGAGAATGCGCTCGCGCAGGGCTTCGATGACTTCACCGCCTTCGACCAGCGCCTTCATGGCGAAGCCGTTGCTGGTGCCGCAATCGTCCTCGATGACCACCAGATCCTGCGTGACGTCGACCAGGCGGCGCGTCAGGTAGCCGGAGTTCGCCGTCTTCAACGCCGTGTCGGCCAGACCCTTGCGGGCGCCGTGCGTCGAGATGAAGTACTGCAGAACGTTGAGGCCTTCGCGGAAGTTCGTCGTGATCGGCGTCTCGATGATGGAACCGTCCGGCTTCGCCATCAGGCCGCGCATGCCGGCCAGCTGGCGGATCTGCGCCGCGGAACCGCGCGCGCCCGAGTCGGCCATCATGTAGATCGAGTTGAACGATTCCTGGCTGACCTGCTTGCCTTCGAGGTCGGTGACCTTTTCGTGGGCGAGCTGGTCCATCATCGCCTTGGCCACCTGGTCGCCGGCGCGGCCCCAGATGTCCACCACCTTGTTGTAGCGCTCGCCGACGGTGACGAGACCCGACGTGTATTGCCGCTCAATCTCCTTCACTTCGGTCTCGGCGGCGTCGATGATGGCGTGCTTCTGGTCGGGCACCAGCATGTCGCCGACGCAAATCGAGATGCCGCCGCGCGTGGCGAGGCGGAAGCCCGACTGCATGAGCTGGTCGGCGAAAATGACGGTGTCCTTGAGGCCGCAGCGCCGGAAGCTCTCGTCGATGAGCTTGGAGATTTCCTTCTTCTTCAGCGGCTTGTCGATGACCTTGAAGGGCAGGCCCTTCGGCAGGATTTCCGACAGGATGGCGCGGCCGGCGGTGGTCGAATAGCGCGTGATCTTCTCGCGCCAGGCGGCGTCGTCATGGTCGCGCTCGTATTCCTTGATGCGCACGGAAACGCGCGCATGCAGGTCGCACTGGCGCGAATTGACGGCGCGCAGCACTTCCGAGATGTCGCTGAACATCATGCCCGAGCCCATCGCCGCGACGTTCTCGCGCGTGGCGTAGTAGAGGCCGAGCACGACGTCCTGCGACGGCACGATGATCGGCTGGCCGTTGGCGGGCGAGAGCACGTTGTTCGAAGCCAGCATCAGGGTGCGCGCTTCCATCTGCGCTTCGAGCGACAGCGGCACGTGCACGGCCATCTGGTCGCCGTCGAAGTCGGCGTTGAACGCGGTACACACCAGCGGATGCAGCTGGATCGCCTTGCCTTCGATCAGGGTCGGCTCGAACGCCTGGATGCCGAGGCGGTGCAGCGTCGGCGCGCGGTTCAGCATGACCGGATGCTCGCGGATGACTTCCTCGAGGATGTCCCACACCACCACGGTTTCGGCTTCGACTTCCTTCTTCGCCGCCTTGATGGTGGAGGCGATGCCCATCTTCTCGAGACGCTCGAAGATGAAGGGCTTGAAGAGTTCCAGCGCCATCTTCTTCGGCAGGCCGCACTGGTGCAGCTTGAGTTGCGGGCCGACGACGATGACGGAACGGCCGGAGTAGTCGACGCGCTTGCCCAGCAGGTTCTGGCGGAAGCGGCCCGACTTGCCCTTGATCATGTCGGCCAGGGACTTGAGCGGACGCTTGTTGGCCCCCGTCATGGCCTTGCCGCGGCGGCCGTTGTCGAGCAGCGAGTCGACGGCTTCCTGCAGCATGCGCTTTTCGTTGCGCACGATGATGTCCGGGGCCTTCAGTTCCAGCAGGCGCTTCAGACGATTGTTGCGGTTAATAACCCGACGGTACAGATCGTTCAAATCGGAGGTGGCGAAGCGGCCGCCATCCAGCGGCACCAGCGGACGCAGGTCCGGCGGCAGCACCGGCAGCACTTCCAGCACCATCCACTCGGGCTTGATGCCGGAGGCCTGGAAGCCTTCGAGCACCTTGAGGCGCTTGGCGTACTTCTTGATCTTGGCTTCGGAACCCGTGGTGTCGAGCTCGCGGCGCAGGGTCTCGACTTCGCGCGGCAGGTCGATGGTGCGCAGCAGTTCGCGCACGCCTTCGGCGCCCATCACGGCGGAGAACTCGTCGCCGTATTCCTCGACCTTGGCGAGGTAGTCGTCCTCGGTCAGCAGCTGGGCGCGGGCGAGCGGCGTCATGCCCGGATCGACGACGACGAAGGCTTCGAAATAAAGCACGCGCTCGATGTCGCGCAGCGTCATGTCGAGCACCATGCCAAGGCGGCTCGGCAGGCTCTTCAGGAACCAGATGTGCGCCGTCGGGCTGGCCAGCTCGATGTGGCCCATGCGCTCGCGGCGCACCTTGGCCTGCGTGACTTCAACGCCGCACTTCTCGCAGATGACGCCGCGGTGCTTCAGGCGCTTGTACTTGCCGCACAGGCATTCGTAATCCTTGACCGGGCCGAAGATCTTGGCGCAGAACAGGCCGTCGCGCTCGGGCTTGAACGTCCGGTAGTTGATGGTCTCGGGCTTCTTGACTTCGCCGTAGGACCACGAACGGATCTTCTCCGGCGAGGCGAGCGCGATGGTGATCGCATCGAACTCTTCCTCGGTCGGCAGGTTTTGCTTGAACAGGTCGGCAAACAGGCTTTTCATGTTTCACTCCATCCTGGCATAAGCCGGAATCAGTAACGGTCCAGATCGATATCGATCGCCAGCGAGCGGATTTCCTTCACCAGCACGTTGAAGGATTCCGGCATGCCGGCGTCGATCTTGTGCTCGCCCTTGACGATGTTTTCGTAGACCTTGGTGCGGCCATTGACGTCGTCCGACTTGACCGTCAGCATTTCCTGCAGCGTGTAGGAAGCGCCGTAGGCTTCCAGCGCCCACACTTCCATTTCGCCGAAACGCTGGCCGCCGAATTGCGCCTTGCCGCCGAGCGGCTGCTGCGTCACCAGGCTGTACGGACCGGTCGAACGCGCGTGCATCTTGTCGTCGACGAGGTGGTGCAGCTTGAGCACGTGCATGTAGCCGACGGTGACCGAACGTTCGAAGGATTCGCCGGTGCGGCCGTCATAGAGCATGGCCTGGGTCTTGGAAGACGTCAGCTTGAGCCGGCTCGCCACCTCGTCCGGGTAGGCGAGGTCGAGCATCGCGGTGATTTCCTCTTCCTTGGCGCCGTCGAACACCGGCGTGGCGAACGGCACGCCGCTCCTGAGGTTGCCGGCCATTTCGATGATCTCGACGTCATTCACCGAGCTGAGGTCGTCGCCCTTGCCGTGCGGGCTGTAGATGCGCGTGAGGTACTTGCGCACCTCGGCGGCATTGGCCTCTTCGCGCAGCATTTCGGCGATGCGGTTGCCCAGGCCCTTGGCGGCCCAGCCCAGGTGCGTTTCGAGAATCTGGCCGATGTTCATCCGCGACGGCACGCCGAGCGGGTTCAACACGACGTCGACCGGGGTGCCGTCGGCCATGTGCGGCATGTCCTCGATCGGCACGATCTTGGAGACGACGCCCTTGTTGCCGTGGCGGCCGGCCATCTTGTCGCCGGGCTGCAGGCGGCGCTTGACGGCGAGGTAGACCTTGACCATCTTCTGTACGCCGGGCGGCAGTTCGTCGCCTTGCGTCAGCTTCTTGCGCTTCGCCTCGAAGGCGACGTCGAAGTCCTTGCGCGTCTGCTCGATGGACTCGCGCAGGTTTTCGAGCTGCTGCTGCCCTTCCTCGTCGACCAGGCTGATGTCGAACCAGTGATAGTGCTCGAGCGACTCGAGGTAGGCCTTGGTGATCTTGGTGCCCTTGGCGAGCTTCTTCGGGCCCTTGGCCGCCGCCTTGTTGGTCAGCAGCTTCTCGATCCGCGCGAAGGTGTCGCGCTCGACGATGCGCATCTGGTCGGCCAGGTCCTGCTTGTAGCCTTTCAGCATGTCGTCGATGATCGACTGGGCGCGCTTGTCGCGCTCGATGCCTTCGCGCGTGAACACCTGGACGTCGATGACCGTGCCGCTCATGCCCGACGGCACACGCAGCGAGGTGTCCTTCACGTCGGAGGCCTTTTCGCCGAAGATCGCGCGCAGCAGCTTTTCTTCCGGCGTCAGCTGGGTTTCGCCCTTCGGCGTCACCTTGCCGACCAGCACGTCGCCGGCTTCGACTTCGGCGCCGATGTAGACGATGCCGGAGTCATCGAGGCGGCCGAGCTGGGTTTCGCCCAGCGTGGCGATGTCGCGCGTGATTTCCTCGGCGCCGAGCTTGGTGTCGCGGGCGACGACCGTGAGTTCCTCGATGTGGATCGAGGTGAAGCGGTCGTCGGCGACGACGCGCTCGGAGATCAGGATCGAGTCCTCGAAGTTGTAGCCGTTCCAGGGCATGAACGCCACCAGCATGTTCTGGCCGAGGGCCAGTTCGCCGAGGTCGGTGGAGGCGCCGTCGGCCACCACGTCGCCTTTGGCGATGATGTCGCCGGACTTCACGACCGGACGCTGGTTGATGTTGGTGTTCTGGTTGGAGCGCGTGTACTTCGTCAGGTTGTAGATGTCGACGCCGACTTCGCCCGGCACGGTCTCGTTGTCATTGACGCGCACGACGATGCGGTTGGCGTCGATGTAGTCGACGACGCCGCCGCGCAGCGCCTGCACCGCCGTGCCGGAGTCGACCGCCACGGTGCGCTCGATGCCGGTGCCGACCACGGCCTTTTCGGGCCGCAGGCAGGGCACGGCCTGACGCTGCATGTTGGCGCCCATCAAGGCGCGGTTGGCGTCGTCGTGCTCGAGGAACGGAATCAGCGAGGCGGCGACCGAGACGATCTGGCCCGGCGCGACGTCCATGTACTGGACTTCTTCCGGCCCCTTGAGCTCGAACTCGCCCTTGAAGCGGCACGACACCAGTTCGTCCTGCAGCTTGCCCTTCTTGTCGAGCGTGGCGTTGGCCTGGGCGATGATGAAGTTGCCTTCCTCGATCGCCGACAGGTATTCGATCTGGTCGGTGACATGGCCGTTATCGACGCGGCTGTAGGGCGTTTCCATGAAGCCGTACTCGTTGGTGCGCGCGAACAGCGCCAGCGAGTTGATCAGGCCGATGTTCGGGCCTTCCGGCGTCTCGATCGGGCAGACGCGGCCGTAGTGGGTCGGGTGCACGTCGCGCACTTCAAAACCCGCGCGTTCACGTGTCAATCCGCCCGGGCCGAGGGCCGAAACGCGGCGCTTGTGCGTGATCTCGGACAGCGGGTTGGTCTGGTCCATGAACTGCGACAGCTGCGACGAGCCGAAGAACTCCTTGATCGCCGCCGAGATGGGCTTGGCGTTGATCAGGTCGTGCGGCATCAGGTTGTCGCTCTCGGCCTGGTTCAGGCGCTCCTTGACGGCGCGCTCGACGCGGACGAGGCCGGCGCGGAACTGGTTCTCGGCCAGTTCGCCGACCGAACGCACGCGGCGGTTGCCGAGGTGGTCGATGTCGTCGATCTCGCCGCGGCCGTTGCGCAGTTCGGCGAGGATGCGGATGACTTCGACGATGTCCTCGTTCGACAGCGTGGCGGAACCGAGCAGGTCTTCGCGGCCGACGCGGCGGTTGAACTTCATGCGGCCGACGGCGGAAAGGTCGTAGCGCTCCTCGGAATAGAACAGGCCGTGGAACAGCGTTTCGACGGCATCTTCCGTCGGCGGTTCGCCCGGACGCATCATGCGGTAGATGGCAACGCGCGCCGCCCACTGGTCGGCCGTCTCGTCGGCGCGCAGCGTCGAGGAGATGTACGGACCGCGGTCGATGTCATTGACATAAAGCGTATTCAGCTCGCCGACGCCCGACTCGGACAGCTTCGCCAGCAGGCTCTCGGTGATTTCGTCGTTGGCCTGGGCGAGGATCTCGCCGGTTTCCGGATCGACGATGTTGTGGCCGATGACGCGGCCGAGCATGAACTCGTCGGGAACGAAGATCTTCTTGATGCCGGCCTCGGCGAGCTCACGGATGTGCTTCGCCGTGATGCGCTTGTCCTTGGGGATGATGACCTTACCGGCCTTGTCGGTGAAGTCGAAACGCGCCAGCTCGCCGCGCAGGCGCTCGGGCACGATTTCGAACTGCACGCCCTTCTTCGACAGGTGGAAATGGTCGAATTCGTAGAAGGTGGCGAGGATCTGCTCCGGCGTCATGCCGATGGCCTTGAGCAGGATCGTCACCGGCATCTTGCGGCGGCGGTCGACGCGGAAATAGAGCAAGTCCTTGGGGTCGAACTCGAAGTCGAGCCAGGAACCGCGATACGGGATGATGCGCGCCGAGAACAGCAGCTTGCCGGACGAATGCGTCTTGCCGCGGTCGTGCTCGAAGAACACGCCGGGCGAACGGTGCAGCTGCGAGACGATGACGCGCTCGGTGCCGTTGATGACGAAGGAGCCGGTCGTCGTCATGAGCGGAATTTCGCCCATGTAGACTTCCTGTTCCTTGACCTCTTTCACCTTCTCGTTGTTGGTTTCGCGATCGAGGATGACGAGGCGCACCTTGGCGCGCAGCGGGCTGGCGAAGGTCAGTCCGCGCTGCTGGCACTCCTTGACGTCGAAGGCCGGCTCGCCGAGGCGATATTCGACGAATTCGAGCTTCGCATTCCCGGAATGGGAAACGATGGGGAAAATCGAGTTGAACGCCGCTTCCAATCCTTGCCCCTTGCGCGCGGACGGAGGAATGTCCACCTGCAGGAATTGGGTGTAGGAATCAAGCTGCGTCGCAAGCAGGAAGGGCACGTCCAGCACGCTGGCGCGCTTGGCGAAGCTCTTGCGGATGCGCTTTTTCTCGGTGTACGAGTAGGCCATGTTCGCTCCGGCTATCAGGAATCAAAAGACAGGAATCGCGCAAAACCGATCACTGTTTTTTGCGCCCTTGTAAAGGGAAAAGGCAGGCGACCACTGGCCGCCTGCCCGGCTTGCAAAAAACGCTTACTTGACTTCGACCTTGGCACCGGCATCCTCGAGTTGCTTCCTGAGGGCGGCGGCGTCGGCCTTGGAAATGGCTTCCTTGACGGCCTTCGGCGCGCCGTCGACCAGGTCCTTGGCTTCCTTGAGGCCGAGGCCGGTGGCGGCACGGACGACCTTGATGACTTCGACCTTCTTCTCGCCGGCGGCCAGCAGCATGACCGTGAATTCGGTCTGCTCTTCAACCGGGGCGGCGGCAACGGCAGCGGCCGGCGCGGCGACAGCGGCGGCGGCGGCGGAAACGCCGAACTTTTCTTCCATTTCCTTGATCAGTTCGGAAAGATCCAGAACGGTCATGCCAGCGATGGCATCGAGGATTTCAGCTTTGCTAACAGCCATGATTTACGACTCCTGAATGAATGATTGGTTTCGTTGATTCGAGATTACGCAGCCTGCTTCTGGTCGCGCACCGCCGCGAGGCCCCGGACGAACTTCGTCGGGACTTCGTTGAGGGTACGGACGAACTGGGCGATCGGCGCCTGCATGGTGCCCAACAGCTTCGACAGCAGTTCCTCGCGGCTCGGCATGGTGGCCAGCGCCTTGACGCCGCTTACGTCCATGACGTAATTCGGCATGGCACCGCCCTTGATGACGAGCTTGTCGTTGCTCTTGGCGAACTCATGGAGCACCTTGGCCGCCGATACGGGATCCGTGGAGATACCGTAGATCAGCGGGCCGACCATCTGCCCCGTGAGACCCTCGAACGACGTGCCGGCGACGGCACGACGCACGAGCGTGTTTTTCAGCACACGCAGGTACACACCCTGCTTGCGGGCTTGCGCGCGCAAGGTGGTGATGTTGCCCACTTCCAGACCACGGTACTCAGCGACGATGATCGCCTGGGCACCCGCAACTTGCGCAGACACTTCGGCAACTACCGCCTTCTTCTCTTCGAGATTGAGACCCAAGGTCAACTCCTAGTTAATACGCCCCGTACAACCGGGGCAAAACGGCGACCTTCATTCAGGAATCCTAAGACCCTGTCTTCGGGTGGCGCCATCTGCGTAGGTTCCCCGGCAAGACGCTGCCGGTCATTAAGCCCTTGCGGGCGCCTACGGTCTTTGACAACCCGCCGCGCCACCCCAGGACTGCAGGCGGCACGACGGCCCAAAGTTCCTTCTTACTGCTGCGCCGACAGGCTGGCCTGGTCGACACGAACCCCGGCGCCCATCGTCGAGGACACCGACAGCTTCCTTAAATACTGGCCCTTCGACGCCGCCGGCTTGGCTTTGTTCAATGCGTCGATCAGCGCGCCGACGTTCTGCTGCAACGCTTCGACGGTGAAGGAGGCGCGGCCGATGGTGCACTGGATGATGCCGCCCTTGTCGGTGCGGTACTGCACCTGGCCGGCCTTGGCGTTCTTGACCGCCGTCGTCACGTCCATGGTCACGGTGCCGACCTTCGGGTTCGGCATCAGGCCGCGCGGGCCGAGGATCTGGCCGAGCTGGCCGACCACCCGCATGGCATCCGGCGTGGCGATGCAGATGTCGAATTCGATGGCGCCGCCCTTGACGGTGGCCGCCAGGTCGTCGAAGCCGACGACGTCGGCGCCCGCGGCCCGGGCTTCCTCAGCCTTGGCGCCCTGGGCGAAGACGGCGACGCGCACGGTCTTGCCGGTACCGGCCGGCAGCACGACGGAGCCGCGCACGAGCTGGTCGGACTTCTTGGCGTCGATGCCGAGATTGACGGCGATGTCGATGGACTCGTCGAACTTGGCGGTGGCGTTTTCCTTCACGAGGGCCAGCGCTTCGGCGAGCGGATAGTTCTTCAGGCGATCGACCTTGGCGCGGACCGCGCGCAGGCGCTTGGATTGCTGTGCCATGTCAGAGGCCCTCCACGGTAATGCCCATGCTGCGGGCGCTGCCGGCGATGGTGCGCACCGCGGCATCCAGATCGGCGGCGGTGAGATCGGGCATCTTGCTCTTGGCGATGTCTTCGGCCTGAGCGCGCGTGATCTTGCCGACCTTGTCGGTATGGGGCTTCGGGCTGCCCTTCTGGATGCCCGCCGCCTTCTTGATCAGGATGGTGGCCGGCGGCGTCTTCATGATGAACGTGAAGGACTTGTCCGCGAAGGCGGTGATCACCACGGGAATCGGCAGGCCGGGTTCGAGACCCTGGGTCTTGGCGTTGAACGCCTTGCAGAATTCCATGATGTTGAGGCCGCGCTGGCCCAGCGCGGGACCGATCGGGGGCGACGGATTCGCCTTGCCCGCCGGCACTTGCAGCTTGATGTAGCCGACTATCTTCTTTGCCATGATGGCTCCTAGAGTTGAGTCCTAACGCGCTTTCGTCTCCTACTCGCGCTCCTCTTGCCGCAGGTACTGCACAAACGCGCGCTGCGGCGCCGCAAAAATTACGCTTTTTCGACTTGCGAGAACTCCAGCTCGACCGGCGTGGCGCGGCCGAAGATGGTGACGGAAACGCGCAGGCGGCTTTTCTCGTAATTGACTTCCTCGACGGAACCGTTGAAGTCGGTGAACGGGCCTTCCTTGACGCGCACCAGCTCGCCGGTCTCGAACAGCACCTTGGGGCGCGGCTTTTCGACGCCCTCTTGCATCTGGTGCATGATCTTGTCGACTTCCTTCTCGGAAATCGGCGTCGGCTTGGTCGCCGTGCCGCCGACGAAGCCGGTGACCTTGGCCGTGCTCTTGACGAGGTGCCAGGAATCGTCGTCCATTTCCATTTCCACCAGCACGTAGCCGGGGAAGAACTTGCGTTCGGTGATGCTCTTCTGACCGCCCTTCATCTCGATCACTTCCTCGACGGGAACGAGGATCTGGCCGAACTTTTCCTGCATGCCGGCGCGGGCGATGCGTTCGATCAGCGCGCGCTGCACGGATTTCTCGAAGCCCGAGTAGGCGTGAACGACGTACCAGCGTTTTGTCATGATTTCTTCCAGCCCAGCACGAGGTCGTAGAGCACCCATTCGAGGCCCTTGTCGGCGATCCAGAGGAACAGCGCCATCAGCACGACGAAGGCGAACACCACGCCGGTCGTTTGCAGCGTTTCCTTGCGGGTCGGCCAGACCACTTTCTTGGTTTCCGCCGTGGCTTCCTTGCCGAAGGCGAAGAAGCGCTGCCCCGGCTCGGTAAACCAGGCCACGGCGCCACCGGCGCCAAGCCCCGCCAACACGGAAAGCACGCGCAGGATGGTCGGCTGCTCGCCGAGCAGATAGAAGCCGGCGATGCCCGCAATCAGGAGCAGCAGCGCAGCCGTAAATTTAAGCTTATCGGCCATCTAATCAATAAGTCCGTGTCGATCGTCCGTTAGTCGGAGTGGCAGGGGCAGAGGGAATCGAACCCCCAACCTGCGGTTTTGGAGACCGCCGCTCTGCCAATTGAGCTATACCCCTGCGGCAGAGACTACAAAGGGCGGCGTCCACCAGGACACCGCCCTTTCATGCTTGTTCCCCGCTTATTCGATGACCTTGGCGACGACGCCGGCACCGACGGTGCGACCGCCTTCGCGGATGGCGAAGCGCAGGCCTTCTTCCATGGCGATCGGCGCAATCAGCTTCACCGTCATCTGGATGTTGTCG
>JAQTNK010000060.1 GCA_028713915.1 Rhodocyclaceae bacterium
GCGGCGGCCGACTCCGTCGCTCCGGGCACGCTCGCCGACATCCATCTCGAACGGCCGAAGCAGGCCGCTCACGGCGACTTCGCCTGCAACCTGGCGCTGCAGCTGGCGCGGGCGCTCAAGGACAATCCGCGCAAGATCGCCGAACGCCTGGTGCGCGAGTTGCCGGCGTCCGCCTGGGTCGAGAAGACCGAGGTCGCCGGCGCCGGCTTCATCAACTTCACGCTGGTGCCGGCCGCCAAGACCCAGGCGGTGAAGAACGTCCTCGCCGGCGGCGACGATTTCGGCAAGGGCACGGCGCCCGCCGGCTGCAAGAAAATCCAGGTCGAGTTCGTGTCCGCCAACCCCACCGGGCCGCTGCACGTCGGCCACGGCCGCGGCGCCGCCTATGGCGCGAGCCTGGCTTCCTTGCTGGCGTTCGCCGGCTACGACGTCTGCCGCGAGTACTACGTCAACGATGCCGGCCGCCAGATGGACATCCTGGCGGTGTCGACCTGGCTGCGCTACCTCGAGCTCTTCAACGAATTCGTGCCTTTCCCGCCCAACGCCTACCAGGGCGGCTACGTGCGCGAGATGGCCGAGCAGGTGATGCTCGCCCATCAGGATCGCTACGTGCATCCGGCCCTGGCGCTGCTCGCCAGCGCGCCGCCGGCGCCGCCGCGGCGCGACGACGGCAGCTACACGAAGGAAGAAAAGGACCAGCTCGAGCTTCATCTCGACGGCCTCATCGCCGCCGCCAAGGATTTGCTCGGCGAGGAATGGGCCTACATCCACCAGCATGTGCTGACCGAACAGCTCGCCGATTGCCGCGAGGACCTCGAAGGCTACGGCGTGCATTTCGACTGCTGGTTCTCGGAACGCAGCCTCTATGACACCGGCATGGTGGCCAAGGCCGTCGCCGAACTCGAGGCGCGCGGACAGATCTACCTCCAGGACGGCGCCAAGTGGTTCCGCTCCACCGCCTTCGGCGACGAGAAGGACCGCGTCGTGCAGCGCGACAACGGCCTCTTCACCTACTTCGCTTCCGACATCGCCTACCACGCCAACAAGTTCGAGCGCGGCTTCGACAAGGTCATCGACATCTGGGGCGCCGACCACCACGGCTACATCGCCCGCGTCAAGGGCGCACTGCGCGCGCTCGACCTCGACGCCGACCGCCTCGACGTCGCCCTGGTGCAGTTCGTCAGCCTGTTTCGCGACGGCGCCAAGGTCTCGATGTCGACGCGTTCCGGCGATTTCGTCACCTTGCGCGAGCTGCGCGACGAAGTCGGCAACGATGCCTGCCGCTTCTTCTACCTGCTGCGCAAGTGCGACCAGGCGCTCGACTTCGACCTCACGCTCGCCAAGACCGAGAGCAGCGACAACCCGGTGTTCTACGTCCAGTACGCCCATGCACGCATTTGCTCGGTGCTGGCGCAATGGGGCGGCACGGCGGCCGAACTTGCGGCGGCGAATCTCGCGCCGCTGACGGGCGAAAAGGAATTGTCGCTGTGCGCGCGCCTCGCCGAATTCCCGGCGACCATCGCCGCCGCCGCGGCAGACTACGCGCCGCACACCATCGGCTTCTACGTGCGCGAACTGGCGGCCGAGTTCCACGGCTGGTACAACGCCGAACGGCTGCTGGTCGAGGACGAGGCGACCAAGCGCGCCCGTCTCGCGCTCGCCGTCGCGGTGCGCCAGGTGCTGAAGAACGGCTTGCGAATCCTTGGCGTATCCGCGCCGGAGACCATGTGAAATGAAATATTCCCCGTCCCCCAAACAGGCTGCAGCAAAGCCGCGCGGCAACCGTCGCGGCAAGAGCGGCGGCGGCACGCTGCTCGGCTTGTTCTTCGGCCTCGTCATCGGCGTCCTGATCGCCTTCGGCGTCGTCTGGTATCTCAACAAGGCGCCCTTGCCGTTCCAGGACAAGTCCAATCGCGCCGAGAAGCCGATCGACCGGAATGCCGGATCGACGCCCGAGCCGCTGCCGGGCAAGCCCGGCGACAAGGTCGGCGAGAAGCCGCGCTTCGAGTTCTACAAGATCCTGCCGGGCGGGCAGGAGGCGACGCCGGCGCCGGCAGCGGCGCCCCCGCCGGCGCCCGCCGCTGCGCCTGCCGCGCCCGCTGCCGCCGCGGAGCCCGCGGCCGGCGACGTCTTCTATCTCCAGGCCGGCGCCTTCCAGAAGGCGGCCGATGCGGACAACCTGAAAGCCAAGCTCTCGCTGCTGGGCGTGGATGTCGGCGTGCAGGAAGTGGCGGTCCCCGACAAGGGCACCCTGTTCCGCGTGCGCGTCGGCCCCTACGCCAAGCCGGATGAAATGAACCGCGCGCGGAACCAGCTCGCCCAGAACGGCATCCAAGCGACGGTCGTCAAGATCAGCCCGAAGAACTAAAAGGAGACCCTGGAACATGCGCAACCTGAAAGCCCTGATCGCTGTCGTCTGCCTCGTCTTTGCCAGCCTGGCCGGCGCGCAAACCCTGCGCGAAGGGCGCGACTACACGCTGCTCGCCTCGCCGCAGCCGACCGAACCCGGCAAGATCGAGGTGATCGAGTTCTTTTCCTACATGTGCCCGCACTGCGCGCATTTCGAACCGGTGCTGGCGCCGTGGGTGAAGGCGCTGCCCAAGGACGTCGCCTTCCGGCGCGTGCCGGTGGTCTACCGGCCGCAATGGGAAGCGCCGGCGCGGCTCTACTACGCGCTCGAGACGCTGAACGAACTCGACCGCCTGCACGGCGCCGTCTTCAACGCCATCCACGTCGACGGCAGCAACCTGACGACCGACGAGGCCGTGGCCGACTGGGCGGCCAAGAAGGGCCTCGACCGCAAGAAATTCACCGACGTCTATGGCTCCTTCACCGTGCAAAGCAAGGTGCTGCGCGCCAAGCAGACGACCGCCGCGTATCGCATCGACAGCGTGCCGGCCCTGGTGATCGCCGGCAAGTACCGCACGCCGACGGAGAATTTCACCGGCAGCCACGAGGACCTGCTGAAGATCGCCAATGCGCTGATCGCCAAGGCGCGCGCCGAGCAGAAGCGGTAAGCGACCGGTCATGGCCGACAAGGAAATGCGCGGGCGAGCCCCGCGCATTTTTTTGACCGGCGCGTCGAGCGGCCTGGGCGCCGCGCTGGCCCACCATTACGCCGCGCGGGGCGCCGTCCTCGGCCTCGTCGCGCGCCGCGGCGACAAGCTGCGCGAAGTCGCGGCGAGCTTGCCCGGCGCGCATCGCATCTACGCGCTCGACGTCGCCGATGCCGCCGCCCTGGCGCGCGCGGCGACGGACTTCATGGCCGACATCGGCCTGCCCGACATCGTCATCGCCAACGCCGGCGTCAGCGTCGGCACCCTGACCGCGGAAGCGGACGACCTGCCGGAGTTTCGCCGCGTCGTCGACACCAATCTGCTTGGCATAGTGCATACCTTCGCGCCCTTCGTCGCGCCGCTCACGGCCGCCGGCCGCGGCACTCTCGCCGGCGTCGCCTCGGTGGCCGGCATCCGCGGCCTGCCGGGCGCGGGCGCCTATTGCGCCTCCAAGGCCGCGGCCATCGCCTATCTCGAAAGCCTGCGCGTGGAATTGCGCGCCACGGGCGTCAAGGTCGTCACCCTGGCGCCCGGCTACGTGGCGACGCCGATGACGGCGGCCAATCCCTACCCGATGCCGTTCATGCTGCCGGCCGCCGCCGCGGCGCGGCGTCTCGCCCGCGCCATCGCCGGCGGCCGCTCCTATGCCGTGGTGCCGTGGCAGATGGCCATCGTCGCCAAGCTCTTGCGCCTGCTGCCCAACGCGCTGTTCGACCGCTTGTTCGCCCATGCCGGGCGCAAGCCGCGCCGGCGAGCGTAGAATCGACGGGCCATCGCTTTGTTTCAGTGGTGCCTGACGCCTTCCCCGATCGTCGCCGCAAGGGACGCAGGCCAAGGGCAATCTCAGTATCTTTGCATGGAGTGGCTCTGACCTTGCCGACCCAGCTCGCATCCGCACCGGCGCTGACCATCCTGATCGTCGACGACGGCCCGGAAAACCTCGCCGTGCTGGGCGAGCTGCTGCGCACGACGTATCGCGTGCGCGTCGCGAATTCCGGCGAGCGCGCGCTGCAGATCGCCGTCAGCGAGCCGCGGCCCGACCTCATCCTGCTCGACGTCATGATGCCCGGCATGGACGGCTACGCCGTGCTGGCGCGCTTGCGCGAAGACCCGGCGACGCGCGACATTCCGGTGATCTTCGTCACCGCCATGGATGCCGCGGAAGACGAACGGCGCGGGCTCGAACTCGGCGCCGTCGATTACATCACCAAGCCCGTGCGGCCGTCGATCATGCTGGCGCGCGTGCGCACCCAGCTCGAACTCAAGCGCGCGCGCGACCTGCTGCGCGACCAGAATGCCGCCCTCGAAGCCGAAGTCGCGCATCGCGTCGCCGAGAACCTGGCGCAGCAGGAGGAGAGCAATCGCGCCCAGGCCTGGCTGAGTCACCAGAAGGAACTGATCCTGACGTCGACCGGCGAAGGCATCTACGGCACCGACACCGCCGGCGTCATCAACTTCATCAACCCGGCCGCCGCCGGCATGCTCGGCTACGCGCGCGAGGAGCTGCTGGGCCGCAGCGCGCACGTCACTTTCCACCACACCAGGCCCGACGGCAGCCCGTGCCCGACCGAGGAATGCCCGCTGCAACTGTCGCTGAGGAGCGGCTTCGTCATCCAGGGCGAAGAGGAACTCTTCTGGCGCAAGGACGGCACGCCGCTGCCGGTCGAATATTCGAGCATGCCCATCGTCGAGGACGGCAAGCTGCTGGGGGCCGTGGTGACGCTGTTCGACATCAGCGAGCGCAAGCGCTACCTGGAGCAGCTCGAGCGCAAGTCCAATTTCGACGATCTCACCGGGCTGCCCAACCGCAACCTGCTCGCCGACCGCCTGGCGCATGCCATCGAGCGCGGTCAGCGCGAAGGCGACACCCTGGCGGTGCTGACGCTGAACCTCGATCGCTTCAAGAGCATCAACGACAGTCTCGGCCGCAGCGCCGGCGACGACGTCCTGCGCGAAGTGGCGGCGCGGCTGGACCGCCTGGTGCGCAAGACCGACAGCCTGGCGCGCATCGACGGCGACGAGTTCGTGCTGGTCGCCGAAGCGACCGAGCTCGGCGTCGGCAACCGCCTGGCGCAGCCGATCTTGGCGGCGCTGGCGCAGCCTTTCCACGTCGGCACGCGCGAGTTCTTTCTCTCCGGCAGCATCGGCATCGCGCTGTTTCCCAAGGACGGCGACAACGGCGAGACCCTGGTCAAGAATGCCGTCGCCGCGATGTACCAGGCCAAGGCCCAGGGCGGCGATTGCTTCCGCTTCTATGCCGCCGAGATGAACGCGCGCTCGCTGGACCGGCTCGACATGGAGAACGGCCTGCGGCGCGCGCTCGAGCGCGGCGAGTTCGTGCTTCACTACCAGCCGCAGCTCAACTTGCGCAACGGCGAGATCATCGGCGCGGAAGCGCTGGTGCGCTGGCAAAGTCCCGAGCGCGGCCTGGTGTCGCCGGCCGAATTCATTCCGCTGGCCGAGGAGACCGGCCTCATCGTGCCGCTGGGCGAATGGGTGCTGCGCACCGCCTGCGCCCAGAACAAGGCCTGGCAGGACGCGGGCCTGCCGCCGATGACCATCGCCGTCAATCTCTCGGCGCGGCAGTTCGCCGCCCAGAACATCGTCGAACTGGCCGGGCAGGTATTGCAGGAAACCCGGCTCGATCCCAGCTACCTGGAACTGGAACTGACCGAGAGCGCGGTGATGGCCGATGCCGATGCCTTCATTCACGCCACGGAAAAACTCAAGGGCCTGGCGATCACGCTGACCATCGACGATTTCGGCACCGGCTTTTCGTCGTTGAGCTACCTCAAGCGCTTCGCCATCGACCGCCTGAAGATCGACCAGTCCTTCGTGCGCGACATCACGCACGACCCCAACAGCGCCGCCATCGCCGTGGCGATCATCTCGCTGTCGCACAACCTCAAGCTGTCGGCGCTGGCCGAAGGCGTGGAAACCGAAGCCCAGCTCAACTTCCTGCGCGCCCGCGATTGCGACGAAATGCAGGGCTTCTATTTCAGCAAGCCATTGCCGGCGGCGGAGATGGAACAGTTGCTGCGCGCGGGACGCAAGCTGGAATTCCCCGTGCACGCCGACCTGCCGGCGCGCACGCTCTTGATGGTCGACGACGAACCGGCGATCCTTTCCTCCCTGAAGCGGCTGTTCCGCCGCGAAGGCTACACGCTGCTGACGGCCGGCAGCGGCGCGGAAGGCCTGGAACTGCTGGCCAGGCAGGAAGTGGGCGTGGTCATTTCCGACGCCCGCATGCCGCACATGCACGGCGCCGAGTTTCTCGGCAAGGTGCGGGAAATTCATCCCGACACCGTGCGCATCATGCTGTCGGGATATACCGACCTCAAGGCCGTGACCGAAGCGGTGAACCGCGGCGAGCTCTTCAAGTTCCTCACCAAGCCCTGGCATGACGAGGAATTGCTGGAAGTCGTGCGCGACGCCTTCCGGCTTTACGAAGGGCGCGGGCAGCGCTGGTGGGAAGGGGCTGAAGACCACGGCCGGGCGCCGCCGCGCGCGCCGACGGCCTAGCGGCGATGGCGCGCCCTCCCGCACCGGATAGTCCCGCCGCGGCGTCGGCGAGCCAGGCGGCGGGCGGCATCCTCCGGGTCGTCTTGCTGTACGCGGCGTTTGCGGCGGCATGGATCGTCGTTTCCGATCAGCTGGTCGCGCGCCTTTCCGGTGACGCGCAGCAGTACGTCGTCGCCAGCACGCTCAAAGGCCTGCTGTTCGTCGGCGCCACCTCCTTGTTCCTGCTGGTCGTGCTGCAGCGCTTCGCGGCGCCGCCAGCCACGCTCGAGCCGGATGCCGGGGCCGCCCACACGCGGCGCCGGCTGATCGTCATTTTCGCCATCCTGGCGCTGTCGATCGCCGCCATCGGCGGCTTTTCCTACCGCACGCTCGCCGGCGCCGTCGAGGACGACGAGAGGCGCGACCTGATGGCCGTCGCCGACCTCAAGGGCAAGCAGGTCGAAGGCTGGCTGCAGGAAATCCGCGCCGACATCGACGAGCAGGTCGGCGGCTCCCTGTTCAGCGACGCTTTCCTGAGCTGGCAGGCGGGACACGAGGCGGCGGCGCGCGCGCGTTTGCTCGCGCGGCTGGAATTGACGCGGCATGTCCACGGCTACGCGGCGATCGAGATCTTCGATCCGGCCGGCCGCCTCCTGCTGGCCGTCGGCGAACCCCGCCAAAGTGCGCTCGACATCCCGGCGCTGCTGGCCCGGGCCGGCCAGCAGGACGCGCCCGTTCTCGTCGACTTCCAGCGCCGGGGCGCGGCCGGCGGCGTCCGCCTCGCCTACGTCGGCGCCTTGCGCGCCGATGCGCCCGCGGCGCCGATCGAGGCCCTCGTCGTCTACAGCATCGACCCGGCGCAGCGCCTGTATCCGATGATCCAGTCCTGGCCGCGCCCGAGCGCCAGCGGCGAGAGCATTCTCGTGCGCCGCGAAGGCGACGAGGTCGTCTTCCTCAACGAATTGCGCCATGCCAAGAACGGCCCGTTCGGCCTGCACTTTCCGCTCAGCCGCACGGATCTTCCCGCCGTCCAGGCGATCCTGCATGGTCCGGGCGTCTATGAAGGCACGGACTATCGCGACGTGCCAGTGTTCGCCGCCATCCAGGCGATCGCCGGCACGCCTTGGTTCGTCTTGGCCAAGATCGACCAGACCGAAGTCTTCGCCGACGTCCAGCGCCTGGCCGCCGTCACCCTGATCCTCACGCTCGCCACCATCGCCGCCTGCGGCCTGCTGCTGGCGCTGGCCTGGCGCCAGCAGCGGCTGCGCGAAGCGCTGGCGCGCGAGCAGGCGGTCAAGCAAAGCGAGGCGCGCTACCGCTTCCTTTTCGGCAACATGCTCGAAGGCTTTGCCTACTGCCGGATGATTTTCGTGGACGGCCGGCCCGACGACTTCGTCTATCTCGATGTGAACCCCGCCTTCGAACGCCTGACGGGCTTGAAGGATGTCACTGGCCGGCGCATCGGCGAGATCGCGCCGGGCATCCGCGCCGCCAGCCCCGCCTTGTTCGAGGCCTACGGCCGCGTCGCCCAGGGCGGCCCGCCCGAACAGTTCGAAATGCTGGTCGAGCCGCTCGGACAGTGGTTTTCGATTGCCGCCTATGCCGCCGAACCGGGCTGCTTCGTCGCCGTTTTCGACGTCGTCACCGAACGCAAGACGACGGAAATGCAGCTCGAGAACGAGCGATCGCGCCTGCGCACGCTGGTGCAGACGATTCCCGACCTGATCTGGCTGAAGAACCCGGATGGCGTCTATCTCAGCTGCAACGCGGAATTCGAGCGCTTCTTCGGTGCCCCGGAGGCGGTGATCGTCGGCAAGACCGACTACGACTTCGTGCCCAAGGAACTGGCCGATTTCTTCCGCCAGAAAGATCGCGAGGCCCTCGCCGCCGGCAAGCCGAGCCGCAACGAGGAGTGGATCAACTACGCCAGCGACGGCCACCGGGCCCTGCTCGAAGTCATCAAGACGCCGATGCGCGACGCGTCCGGGCGGCTGATCGGCGTGCTCGGCATCGGCCGCGACATCACCGCCCGGCGCGCGACGGAAGAGCAGTTGCGCAAGCTCTGGCTGGCGGTCGAGCAGAGCCCCAACAGCGTCATCATCGCCGATCTCGACGCCCATATCGAATACGTCAATGCCGCCTGCGCCGCCGCCACCGGCTACAGCCGCGAGGAACTGATCGGCCAGAATCCGCGCATCCTGCAGTCCGGCGAGACGCCGCAGCGCACCTACGAGGCGCTCTGGGCCGCCCTGAGCGCGGGAAAGCAGTGGCAGGGCGAGTTCATCAACAAGCGCAAGAGCGGCGAGCTCTACGTCGAGTTCGCCCGCGCCTCGCCGGTGCGCCAGCCGGACGGACGCATCACCCATTACCTGATGGTGAAGGAGGATGTCACCGAGAAGAAGCGCATGGGCGCGGAACTCGACCAGCACCGCTTCCACCTCGAGGAACTGGTGGTCGAGCGCACGGCGCAACTGGCGGCGGCGCGCGAGGCCGCGGAAGTCGCCAACCGCGCCAAGGGCTCGTTCGTCGCCAACATGAGCCACGAAATCCGCACCCCGCTCAACGCCATCGTCGGCTTCACCCATCTGCTGCAGCGCCACAGCCGCGACCCCGATCAGCTGGACAAGCTTGCCAGGATCGACGAGGCCGCCCAACACCTGCTGTCGGTCATCAACGACATCCTCGATTTCTCGAAAATCGAGGCCGGCAAGATCAGCCTCGAACTGCGCGATTTCGAGCTCGACAGCGTCTTACAGAGCGTCTGCGCGCTGGTGCGCGACAAGGCGCAGGCCAAGGGACTGGAACTGGTGATCGACAGCGATCCGGCGCTCGTCGGCGTGCTGCGCGGCGACCCGACGCGGCTGGCCCAGGCCCTGCTCAACTACGCCTCCAACGCCGTGAAGTTCTCCTCGGGCGGTGCCGTCGTGCTGCGCGCCCGCCGGGTCGAGGAGAGCGCGGACAACTTGCTGGTGCGGTTTTCCGTCCAGGACAATGGCATAGGCATCGACGCGGCGGCGCAGGCGCGGCTGTTCGCCGACTTCGAGCAGGCCGACCAGTCGACCACCCGCAAGTACGGCGGCACCGGCCTGGGACTGTCCATCACCCGGCGCCTGGCCGAACTGATGGGCGGCGAGGTCGGCGTCGACAGCCAGCCCGGCGTCGGCAGCACGTTCTCCTTCACGGCGCGGCTGGCGCGCAGCAGCGCCGCCGCGGTGCCGCGCCCGCACGAATCCCTGGCCGGCAAGCGCATCCTGGTGGCGGACGATCTCGCCGAGGCGCGCACGGCCCTGGGCGACATGCTCGGCGGCTTCGGCCTCGCGGTCACGCGCGCGGATTCGGTCACCGCGGCCGCCGCTGCCGTCGAAACGGCGGATCGGGCCGGCGAGCCTTTCGCCCTGGCGCTGGTCGATGCGGGCATGACGGACGGCGCCGGCGCCGACCTCGCCAAGCTGCTGCGCGCCATGCCGCTGGCGCAGTTGCCGACGCTGCTGCTGCTCGCCGCCGACGACGCGGCGGCATCGCCCGCGGCGGCGCGCCAGGCGGGCTTTGGCGCCGTCCTGGTGAAGCCGCTGACGGCGTCCGCCCTCTATGACGCCTTGCTTGGCGTGCTGGACGACGGCGGTGGCAGGGACACGTTCGGCGCGCCGTCATCCGCGGCAGCCGAGCAGTTGCTGGCGCGCGATTACGGCGGCAGCCGCCTGCTGCTCGCCGAGGACAATCGCATCAACCGCGAAGTGGCGATGGAACTGCTGCAGGAAGTCGGCTTCCGCGTCGACCTCGCCGAGAACGGCGCCGAGGCGGTGGCCATGGCCGGGCAGGGCGCCTACGACCTGATCCTCATGGACGTGCATATGCCGGTGATGGACGGGCTGGCGGCCGCGCGGGCCGTCCGCGCGCTGCCGCAACACGGCGTGACGCCCATCATCGCCCTGACCGCCGGCGCCTTCGACGAGGATCGCCAGGGCTGTCTCGACGCCGGCATGAACGATCACGTCGCCAAGCCGGTCGATGCCGACAAGCTGTTCGCCGCGCTGTTGAAGTGGCTGCCCAAGCGCGCGGCGACACCGGCGTCCGCGGCGGCGCCGCCGGCGGCGGCCGGCGCCGCCGCGCCGCTGCCCGAGATAGACGGGCTCGATACGGCGTTCGGCCTGCAGACCGTGCGCGGCCGCGTCGCGACGTATCTCCGCTTGCTGCGCCTGTACGCCGCCACGCATGCCGACGACATGACGACGCTGCGCCAGTGCCTGAAGGCGGGGGACCATGAGACCGCCATGCGCGTGGCCCATTCGCTCAAGGGCGCGTCGGCGATGATGGGCGCCGCGCGCGTCCAGGCGCTGGCGGCGGAACTCGATCAGGCCCTGCGCGAGCACGGCGCGGCGGCGGTCGTCGACAGCCTGGCGAGCGCGACCGAGAAGGAACTGGGGCAACTGGTGGCGGCGATCCGCGCGGCCGTGCCGGACGAACCCGCGGCAGCGCCGACGACGGCGGACCGGCCGCAGGACCTGCTGGCGCGGCTCGACGCCTTGCTGGCGGAGGACAACATCGAGGCCAGCCGCGCATTTCGCAGCGCGGCGCCGCAGTTGCGCGCGGCGCTGGGGCCGGCGGCCGCCGTCCTCGAGCGTCAGATCGGCGCCTACGACTATGCGGCGGCGCTGGCCACCTTGCGTGCCGCTGGCGCGGCGGCCGCCGACCTAAAGTAGCGCCAGCGCGGCGTCGGGCGTCAGGATGCGGAACAGATGCGCCAGGCGCTGGCGCCGCGCCAGCACCAGCAGCGCCTTGTCGCTGGTGACGAGCCAGGCGGCGGCGCCGTCGCGGGCGAGTTCGAGGAATTTCTGATCGTCGGGATCCTTGCAGCGCGGCAGCGGCGCGGCGGCGGCCGGCGCCGCGACGACCCGCGCGAGCGCGCCGTACGCGGCCAGCGCGGCGCGCCGGCCCGCCGGCGCCAGCGCGAACTGCGGATAATCGAGCACGCGCTCGAATTCCCCCAGGCAGGCGGCGTTGGTGATGACCTGCCAGCGGCCCGCTTCGAGCGCGC
>JAQTNK010000061.1 GCA_028713915.1 Rhodocyclaceae bacterium
CGCCGGCGCCGAACCCGCCTGATCGCGCGCGCCTCAGCGCGCCGCCGGCGGCGCGCTCGCCGCCGCGCATTCCGCGGCGATCCAGGTTTTATCCCGCCCCAGTTCCTCGGCCATCAGCGCCGCCACGCGCGGCCAGGCGGCCAGCGCCGCGGCGCGGTCGAGATGCAGTAGCCGCAGGCGCCGCGCCAGGACGTCGTCGACATGGCGCGCCTGTTCGGCACGCACGGCATGGCGCACCTGCGCCTCGACGTAGGGCAGCGCGGGCTGCGCGGGACAAAGCCGGATGGCGGCGCCGGGCAGCGCCAGCACGGCGGCCAGGTCGGCGCCGTAGCCGCGCAGCCACCACGGCGCCTCGCTCGTGGCGTAGCCGTGCAGCGGCAGTTCGCGCGTCGCGCAGGCGGGACGGCGCGGGCCCAACTGCGGCAAGAGGCGGTCGACGATGTTCTCGGCCATGCGCCGATAGGTCGTCCATTTGCCGCCGACCACCGTGAGCAGTCCGTGCGCGTCGATTTCGATCGCATGCTCGCGCGACAGTTGCGCCGTGGCGCCGTCGCCACGCCCGACCAGCGGGCGCAGGCCGGCGAAGCTCGCCAGGATGTCCTGCGCGCGCGGCGCCGGATCGAGATAGCGGGCGAGTGTCGACAGCACGAAGTCGATTTCCGCCGCCGCCGGCTGCGGCTCCTCGGCGATGGCGTCGATCGCGGTGTCGGTGGTGCCGGCCAGCAGGTGGCCACACCAGGGCAGCGCAAACAGCACGCGGCCGTCCGCGGTCTGCGGCACCATCAGCGCGTCGGCGGCCGGCAGGAAGCGCCGGTCGAAGACCAGGTGGATGCCGCGCGACGGTGCCAACAGCGGCTTGGCCTGCGGCTGGCTCAGGCGCCGCACGCCGTCGGCGAAAACGCCGGTCGCGTTGACCACGCAGCGGGCGGCGATGCGGCAAGCGGCGCCGCTTTCGGCATCGACGACGTCGACGCCGGCGATGCGTTCGCCGTCGCGCGGCAGGCCGACGACGCGGGCGTAGTTCAGCGCCAGGCCGCCGTGATCTTCGATCGAGCGCGCCAGCGCGACGGCCATGCGGGCGTCGTCGAACTGGCCGTCGCAATAGCGCACGCCGCCGATCAAGCCTTCGCTGCGCAGGTGCGGCAGCGCGGCGCGCGTCGCCTCGGCGCTGAGGCTGCGGCTCGGCGCCAGATTGAGGCTGCCGGCGAGCAGGTCGTAGGCTTTCATGCCGGCGGCGTAATAGGGACGCTGCCACCAGCGGTAGGCCGGGATGACGAAGCCCAAGTCGTTCGACAGGTGCGGGGCGTTGCGCCGCGCCAGCGCGCGCTCGTGCAGCGCCGCGCGCACCAGCGTCAGGTTGCCCTGGGCCAGATAACGCACGCCGCCGTGCAGCAGCTTGGTCGAGCGCGAGGAAGTGCCATGGGCGAAGTCGCGCGCGTCGACGACGAGCGCTGCGTAGCCGCGCGTCTGGGCGTCGAGCGCGATGCCGAGGCCCGTGGCGCCGCCGCCGATGACGACGACGTCCCAGGCCTGCTGCGTTGCCCGCGCGAAGCGCCGCCGCCGCGCCGCGTCGGGCGATTCCGGCGTCACGCCGTCTCCCAGCCTTTCGCCCGCTCGACGGCGCGCGCCCAGCGCTCGCGCAGCGCGGCGCGCTGGCCGTCGGGCATGGCCGGCTCGAAGCGGCGCTCGACGCGCCATTGCGCGCCGATGACATCGGCATCGCGCCAGACGCCGACCGCGAGGCCCGCCAGATAAGCGGCGCCGAGGGCGGTGGTCTCGGTGAGGCGCGGCCGCAGCACCGGGATGTTGGCGATGTCGGCCTGGAGCTGCAGCAGCAGATCGTTGTTCGCCGCGCCGCCGTCGACGCGCAGCTCGGCGACGGGCGCGCCGGCATCGCTGACCATGGCGTCGAGCACGTCGGCGCTTTGCAGGGCGATGGACTCGAGCGCGGCGCGGGCGATGTGGGCGCGGCCGCTGCCGCGCGTCAGCCCGATCAGCAGGCCGCGCGCGTGCGCGTCCCAGTGCGGCGCGCCCAGCCCGGCGAAAGCCGGCACCAGCACGACGCCGCCGCTGTCGGGCACGGACGCCGCCAGGGCTTCGACTTCACCGGCGGCGCCGATGATGCCGAGGCCGTCGCGCAGCCATTGCACGGTGGCGCCGGCCATGAAGATGCTGCCTTCGAGCAGGTAGCTGGTGGCGCCGCCGATGCGCCAGCCGACGGTGGTGAGCAGGTGATGCGTGGAGGCCTGCGGCGCCGCGCCGGTATTCATCAGCATGAAGCAGCCGGTGCCGTAGGTATTCTTGACCATGCCCGGCGCCAGGCAGGCCTGGCCGAAAGTGGCGGCCTGCTGGTCGCCGGCGATGCCGGCGATCGGGATGGCGCGGCCCAGGTGCGCGGCGTCGCACTCGGCGCAGACGCCGGAAGACGCCACGATCTGCGGCAGCATGGCGCGCGGCACGCGCAGCAGGCCGAGGAGCGCGTCGTCCCAGTCGCCGCGCGCCAGGTCGTAGAGCATGGTGCGCGATGCATTCGACGCATCGGTGACGTGGCGGCGGCCGCCGGTGAGCTGCCAGACGAGCCAGCTGTCGATGGTGCCGAAGGCGAGTTCGCCGTTCTCGGCGCGGCGGCGCGCGCCGGGAACGTGGTCGAGCAGCCAGGCGATTTTCAGCGCGGAAAAATAAGGATCGAGCGTCAGGCCGGTGCGGCGGCGGATCTCTTCCTCGTGGCCGGCGGCGCGCAGGGCGGCGCAGGCGGCGACGGTGCGCCGGTCCTGCCAGACGATGGCGGGGGCGATCGGCTGACCCGTGGCGCGCTCCCAGACGACGACGGTCTCGCGCTGGTTGGTGATGCCGAGCGCGGCGATGTCCGCGGCAGCGCTGCCGGCGGCGGCGACGGCCTGGCGCATCGCCGCCAGCTGCGTGCGCCAGATTTCCAGCGCGTCGTGCTCGACCCAGCCGGGCTGCGGGAAATGCTGCGTGAATTCGACCTGGCCGACGCCGCGGATGTCGCCACGCTCGTCGAAGACGATGGCGCGCGAACTGGTCGTGCCCTGGTCGAGCGCGAGGATGCAGGCCATGGCGGCAAGCCGATGTTCGGCGTCAGCCGGCGCGCGCGGCCGCCAGTCGGGGACGCAACGGCGTGGGCACGCTCATTGGGAGTCTCCGGGATTGTCGAGTTCGATGCGGGCGCAGTAGCGGCCGCCGTGGAACACCAGCGGCGGCCGTTCTTCGCGGTCGAAGCGTTCGACGCGGCCGACGAAGATCAGGTGATCGCCGCCGGCGTGGCGGGCTTCGCTGCTGCACTCGAAGCGCGCGCAGCAGCCGGGCAGCAGCGGCGCGCCGCCCAGCCCCGGCTGCCATTGCAAGTGGGCGAACTTGTCGAGCGCCGCGGCGGCGAAGCGGTTCGACAGCTCGACCTGGTCCGCCGCCAGCACATTGACGACGAAGTGGCTGCAGGCCTTGAAGGACGGCACGCAGGCCGAGCCGCGGCCGAGGCTCCAGAGCACCAGCGGCGGATCGAGCGAGACCGAAGCGAAGGAGTTGACCGTGAGGCCCATCGGCCGGCCGTCGGCGTCGACGGTGGTGACGATGGCGACGCCGGTGGCGTACTGGCCGAGCGCGACGCGAAGAAGGAGCGGATCGATGTTCATCTGCCGGGACATTTCTTTGTCGTTAGAATCGCGCGATTCGAATACAGGAGCACGTCATGCGCATCGGCACCCCTCTGTCGCCCGCGGCCACCAAAGTCATGCTGCTCGGCAGCGGCGAACTGGGCAAGGAGGTCATTATCGCATTGCAGCGCCTTGGCTGCGAGACCATCGCCGTCGATCGCTACGCCGACGCGCCGGGCATGCAGGTCGCCCATCGCAGCCACGTCGTCGCCATGACCGACGGCGCCGCCCTGCGCGCCGTGATCGAGCAGGAAAAGCCGCACCTCGTGGTGCCGGAAATCGAAGCCATCGCCACCGACATGCTCGTCGAGATCGAGCAGGCGGGACTCGCCGAAGTCATCCCGACGGCGCGCGCCGCGCGCCTGACCATGCATCGGGAAGGCATACGCCGGCTCGCGGCGGAGGAACTCGGACTGCCGACTTCGCCATACAAGTTCGCCGACTCGCTCGCGCAAATGCAGGCCGCCATCGACGGCCACATCGGCTATCCGTGTCTGGTGAAGCCGGTCATGTCGTCGTCGGGCAAGGGCCAGTCGCTGGTGAAGAGCGCCGCCGACGTGCACCAGGCCTGGGACTACGCCGCCGCCTCCGGCCGCGTGAACCAGGGCCGCGTCATCGTCGAAGGCTTCATCGACTTCGACTACGAGATCACGCAGCTGACGGTGCGCGCGCTCGGCGCCTCGGGCGCGGTCGAAACCTTCTTCTGCGAGCCGATCGGCCACGTGCAGGTGAATGGCGACTACGTCGAATCCTGGCAGCCGATGGCGATGTCGGCGACGGCGCTGGCGAAGTCGCGCGAGATCGCCGCCACGATCACCGACAATCTCGGCGGGCGCGGCATCTTCGGCGTCGAGCTGTTCATCAAGGGCGACGAGGTCTGGTTCTCCGAAGTCAGCCCGCGCCCCCACGACACCGGTCTCGTGACGCTGGCGACGCAGCGGCTCTCGGAATTCGAATTGCACGCCCGCGCCATCCTCGGCCTGCCGGTCGACACCGGCCTGCGCCGGCCCGGCGCTTCGGCGGTCATCTACGGCGGCATGGCGCAGACGGGCATCGCTTTCGAAGGCGTCGCCGAGGCGCTCGCCGTGCCGGAGTCCGACCTGCGCCTGTTCGGCAAACCCGAGAGCTTCGTCAAGCGCCGCATGGGCGTGGCCGTGGCGAATGCCGACACCACCGACGCGGCGCGCGCCCGCGCCAAGCTGGCGGCGAGCCTGGTCAGGCCGGTGAAAGCTTGAGCGAGTTCGCCGCGCGCCTGATCCGCTGGCATAAGCGCCACGGCCGCCACGACCTGCCGTGGCAGAAGACGACCGACCCCTACCGCGTCTGGCTGTCGGAAATCATGCTGCAGCAGACGCAAGTGGCGACGGTGATCCCGTATTACGAGCGTTTCCTGGCGCGCCTGCCGACCCTCGCCGACCTTGCCGCGGTGCCGCTCGAAGAAGTGATGGCGCTATGGAGCGGGCTGGGCTACTACGCCCGCGCCCGCAACCTGCACGCCTGCGCGCGCGCCGTGATGGCGCAGCACGGCGGGCAGTTCCCGCGCGACCCGGCCGCCATCGCGGCCTTGCCCGGCATCGGCCGGTCGACGGCGAACGCGATTGCGGATTTCTGCTTCGCCGCCGGCGCGCCGATACTCGACGGCAACGTCAAGCGCGTGCTGTGCCGCTGCTTCGGCGTCGAGGGCTTCCCCGGCACGCCGGCGGTGGAGCGGCAGCTATGGCAGTTGGCGGCGACGCTGCTGCCGCCGCAGGATGTCGGCATCTACATCCAGGCGCAGATGGATCTGGGCGCCACGCTGTGCGTGCGCGCTCAGCCGCGCTGCGCCGAATGCCCGCTGGCGGCGCAGTGCGTGGCGCGGCGCGAGGAGCGCGTCGCCGAACTGCCGCAGGCGAAGCCACGGCGCGCGCTGCCCGAGCGGGAAGCCGTCGTGCTGGTGCTGCGTCATGACAAACGGATATTGCTCGAAGCGCGCCCGCCGCAGGGCATCTGGGGCGGGCTGCTGTCGCTGCCGGAATTGCCGCCGGGTGCGGAGGTGCGGCGCCATGCCGAAACGCTGGGCTGCCGCGCGCAAGAGGTGGCGGAACTGCCGCCGCTGGTGCACACCTTCACGCATTTCCGCCTGACGCTGCGGCCGCTGCTAATCGCCGCGCAACCGCTGCCGCATGCCGCCGAAGCGGGCCGGCGCTGGCTGGCGGCGGCGGAAATGAAAGCGGCGCCGCTGCCGGCGCCGATCCGCAAACTCTTGAAGACGCTCAGCGGTTCTCTTTGATCAGCCGCCCGTTGCTCGGCTGCACCGGCCGCGCGTTGTTGTTGTAGAGGCGCGAGAAGATGCCGATCTGCTGGGGCGAGACTTGCACCGGCTGCTTGAAGACCATCCAGAGGACATCCTCGGTGCACGGCGGCGTCGTCAGCGAGCCCATGTAGGTGTAGTAGGCGCGGCGCTCCGGCGGCGGCAGCAGCAGGTTGGGATCGATGACCCACGACGGCGCCACTTCCTGGTCCTGGTCGAGCGGCAGGTTGTTCCAGATGGCCTGGATCAGCGGATTCTCGGAACCTTTTTCCAGCGGCACGGCCACCACCGCCAGCCGGCCGGCTTCGTCCTCGTGCACGAAATGCACGACCATGTCGTAGGCGCGGCCGTTGATGCGCTCCTCGGACGGCTTGTGGAAATGGAACTGCACGAGCTGGAAAGTGCGCTCCATGATGCGCATGGTGCTGCCCTCGCCGACATTGACCTGGATCGAGTGGCCGTTGTCGATGATGCTGAAGCGCGACAGCTTGTAGTCGAACTGGATCGGCTCGAGATCGACCTTGATGCCCTCGCGGATGTCGATCGGCGACTGGCGCTTGCCGCTGGCGCAGGTGGCGAATTCGGGGCGCAGCTTGCTCCAGTTCGCCGGCGCGCCCTCGCCGTCGTAGCTCCAGTGGACGTCGTGGTGCTCGACGACGGCGACGGCCGCCGCCGGCTTCGCTTTCGGCGCCCGGCGCGGGCCGGAACTCGCGTACTGGCGTTCGAGTTCCTGGCGGTAGGAGAGGACCTTGTCCGTGGGGCGCTCCGCGGCTTTCTCGGCCTTGGCGACCGCCGGCTTGGCAGGCTCCTTGGCGTCCGCGGCTTTTGCCGGCGCAGCCGGATCCTCGAGCTTGGACTTGTCGATCTTGGGCAGTTCGATGTAGCGCGGCCGCTCGCCGGACTTGCCGTCGGCCGGCTTTTCCGCCGGCTTGTCGGCGGCCTTGGCGTCCGCCGGCTTGTCGCCGACCTGTATCGGCTTGTTCGGGGCGGCCGTGTCGGCCATGCGCATGTCGGCATACATCACCGTCGGCCTGGCATTGGCGTCGCGGATTTCGGCGGCCTGCACCTCAGTGCTCGCCATGGCCCGGCCGTCGGCATCGGCGCCGTGCGCCTTGCAGACTTGGGCCAGCAGCCGGTCGTCGGGCGTGCCGGGCTCGGCGGCCATTTCGCGCGGCGTCGCGACTTTTTCCGTGCGCACGAGCTGGCCGTCGCGGCGATAGACGCGCTTGACGGTGACGAAAGTGTGCTTCTCGCAGTCGTAGCGGTTGAGCGCCTCGATGGCCGTGTAGCGCATGCCGGTTTCGTCGATGAAATCGCGCTCCAGCGCCAGCCGGCTCCAGGCCTTGGCCCGCCCGTCGGCCTGGCGGACGATGCGGGACGTGTCGAGTTCGATGCGTTCGCCCTTGACGACGACGACCGGCTCCCAACTGGCCGCGCTCGCGGCGCCGGCGCCGAGGGCCGCCGCCAGGGCGAGCGAAAACTTGTACTGCTGCGACGGGCGCATGGTCATCCCCTGATTTGCTATCGGTGGCATAACAGCCTTTTGCGAGGTTCTCGAAGTAACGGCCCAATCGGCCGCGACTTTAGGCCATATTTGAGGGCGGGTTGCATTGGCGGCCCCTTTCCAGTACGTTCGCAGGTCGAACGTGCGCCCGCCGCGGCGCAAAAGGAGTTTTCCCCATGAATGCAAAAGACAAATTCATCGCCGGCCGCGCTCACGTCGACGCCGCCGCGATCGCCCCGCTGCCCCAGTCGAGAAAAATCTATGTCACCGGTTCGCGGCCCGACATCAAGGTGCCGATGCGGAAGATCGCGCAGACCCCGACCGGGGCCGAAGCGAATCCGTCCATCTGCGTCTACGATTGTTCCGGCCCGTATACCGATCCCGCCGCCAAGATCGACATCCGCACCGGCTTGCCGGCCCTGCGCGCCGCCTGGATCGCCGAGCGCGGCGACACCGAGGAACTGCCGAAGCTGTCCTCCGACTACGGCCGCGCGCGCGAGTCGGACCCCAGCCTGTCGGGCCTGCGCTTCGATCTCAAGCGCCACCCGCGCCGCGCCAAGGCCGGCGCCAACGTCACGCAGATGCACTACGCCAAGCGCGGCATCGTCACGCCCGAGATGGAATTCGTCGCCATCCGCGAGAACCAGAAGCTCGACGCGCTGCCCGAAATCCTGACGGCCCAGCATCGCGGCGAATCCTTCGGCGCCGCCATCCCGAAGATCATCACGCCCGAGTTCGTGCGCGACGAGATCGCCCGCGGCCGCGCCATCATCCCGGCCAACATCAACCACCCCGAAGCCGAGCCGATGATCATCGGCCGCAACTTCCTGGTGAAGATCAACTGCAACATCGGCAACAGCCCGATCGTCTCCTCGATCCAGGAGGAAGTCGACAAGATGACCTGGTCGATTCGCTGGGGCGGCGACACGGTGATGGACTTGTCGACCGGCAAGAACATCCACGAGACGCGCGAATGGATCGTGCGCAATTCGCCCGTGCCCATCGGCACCGTGCCGATCTACCAGGCGCTGGAAAAAGTCGACGGCCGCGCCGAAGACCTGACCTGGGAAATCTTCCGCGACACGCTGATCGAGCAGGCCGAGCAGGGCGTCGACTACTTCACGATTCATGCCGGCGTGCTGCTGCGCTACATCCCGATGACGGCCAAGCGCATGACCGGCATCGTCAGCCGCGGCGGCTCGATCCTCGCCAAGTGGTGCCTCGCCCACCACAAGGAGAACTTCCTCTACACGCACTTCGAGGACATCTGCGAGATCATGAAGGCCTACGACGTCGGCTTCTCGCTCGGCGACGGCCTGCGTCCGGGTTCGGTCTACGACGCCAACGACGACGCCCAGCTCGGCGAGTTGAAGACGCTCGGCGAACTCACGCAAGTCGCCTGGCAGCACGACGTGCAGGTGATGATCGAAGGTCCCGGCCATGTGCCCATGCACATGATCAAGGAGAACATGGACCTGCAGTTGAAGTGGTGCCACGAAGCACCTTTCTACACGCTGGGGCCGCTGACCACCGACATCGCGCCGGGCTACGACCACATCACCAGCGCCATCGGCGCGGCGATGATCGGCTGGTACGGCACGGCGATGCTCTGCTACGTCACGCCCAAGGAGCACCTCGGCCTGCCCGACAAGGACGACGTCAAGGACGGCATCATGGCCTACAAGATCGCCGCCCACGCCGCCGACCTCGCCAAGGGCCATCCGGGCGCGCAGATGCGCGACAACGCGCTGTCGAAAGCGCGCTTCGAATTCCGCTGGGAAGACCAGTTCAACCTCG
>JAQTNK010000062.1 GCA_028713915.1 Rhodocyclaceae bacterium
GCCGGCGCTCATCATCACCGGCGACACCGATCCGGCGGTGATCCGGCGCATGACGGACCAGCACATCAGCGTCCAGCACAAGCCGCTCGATCTCGAAGCCTTGCGCACGCGCATCGCGGCGCTGACCACGCAAATGCGGTGAGAACGCGGCGACGGCGCGCCATGCGCGCTCGGCCGCCGCGGGCAATAGAATCGAGATTTTGGAGAACTCATTCTTGGACGACTTGCACGCTGTCGCGTCGCTCGGCTTCACCTTGCCGACGCCCGCTTACCTGGCCGGCGCGCTGCTCTTCAGCCTCGTCGGCTTCGCCGCTTACCGCTACGGCAAGAAGGCTGCGCGTTCGCAGGCGAAATGGATCGGCGTCGCGCTGATGTTCTACCCCTACGCGATCTCCGAAACCTGGCAGTTGTATGCGGTCGGCGCGGCGCTTTGCGCGAGCTTGTACTGGTTGCGGGATTGAAGCGGCGATGACGGCCGTCGACGCGCTGCTGGCGGCGGCGCTCGCGCATCACCAGGCCGGCCGCGCGGCATTGGCCGAAGGCTTGTATCGCCAAGTACTCGCCGCCGCCCCGGACCATGCCGAGGCGCTGCACCTGCTGGGCGTCCTGCTGCACCAGCGCGGCGAACATGCCGATGCCATGACGCTGATGCGTCGGGCGCTGCGCGCCGGCCCCGGCGTCGCCAAGTATCACAACAACCTCGGCTCGGCCCTGAACGCGCTGAAGGAGTCTTCGGAGGCGCTAGCCTGTTTCCGCCAGGCCATCGCCTTGCAGCCGGATTATGCCGATGCCCATTACAACCAGGGCGTGGCGTTGACCGAACTGGGCCGGCTCGACGCGGCCGCGGCCAGTTTCCGCGCCGCCATCTCGCTCGCTCCGGCGCACGTGCCGGCGCACTACAACCTGGCCTTGCTGCACAAGCGCCAGTGCAGCGACGCGGCCGCCGCCGCGGGCCTGGCCGAAGTCCTGCGCCTGCAGCCGGAACTGGAGACGGCGCGCCATCTGCTGGCGGCGCTGACCGGCGCCGCCACCGAGCGTGCGCCGGCGACCTACGTGGCGGCGACGTTCGACGCCGCTGCCGAGCGCTTCGACGAGCATCTCGTCAAGGAGCTCGGCTACGACGCGCCGCAGCAGTTGCTGGCCATGCTGGCGGCATTGCCGCAGCTGCCGCCGCGGCCGTGGGACGTGCTGGACCTGGGCTGCGGCACCGGGCTCGCCGGCGTCGCGCTGGCGGCCCATGCGCGCCGCGTCGTCGGCGTCGACCTGTCGGCGAACATGTTGGCCAGGGCGCGCGCGCGCGGCCTCTATGCGCGGCTCGAGCAGGCGGAGATGTGCGCCATGATGGCGGCGGAACCGGCTGCCGCGTATGACGTTATCGTTGCCGCCGACGTGCTCATCTACACCGGCCGGCTCGACGAGCTGGCGCGCGAAGTCAGACGCCTGCTGCGTCCCGGCGGCTGCTTCGCGTTTTCGGTCGAGAGCCTCGAGGATGCGCGGATCGCCGGCGGCGACGGCGAATATCGGCTGCTGCCCAGCGGCCGCTACGCCCACGCCGACAGCTACCTGCGCCGGCTTGCGCGCGCCAACGACATGCGCATCCGGGCAAGCGTGAGCGCGCCCATCCGCCACGAAGCCGGCAGGCCGATCGCGGCCTGGCTGGCGGTGTGGCAGGGCTGACGGGCGCCGCCCCCGCGCGCTTCAGGACGCCAGCAGCACGAGCAGCAGCAGGCCGCCCAGCAGCGCGGCGATCACCATCAGCCAGCGCTTCTGCCTGGCCTGTTCGGCGCGCAGGGCGGCGAGTTCGGCGGTCAGCCGCGCCGTGTCGTCGCGTTCGAGCGCCTGGTGGATGAGCCGCGGCAATTGCGGCAGCGTGCGCGCCCAGAACGGCGCTTCGCGCCTGGCGTTGTTCAGGAACGCGCGCCAGCCGACTTGCTCGGTCATCCATTTTTCCAGGAACGGCTTGGCCGTCTGCCAGAGGTCGAGGTCGGGATCGAGCTGGCGGCCGAGGCCTTCGATGTTGAGCAGCGTCTTTTGCAGCAGCACGAGCTGCGGCTGGATCTCGACGTTGAAGCGGCGCGAGGCCTGGAACAGGCGCAGCAGCACCTTGCCGAAGGAAATCTCCTTCAGCGGGCGATCGAAGATCGGCTCGCAGACGGCGCGGATGGCGGCCTCGAGCTCGTCGACGCGCGTGTCGGCCGGCGCCCAGCCCGACTCGACGTGGGCTTCGGCGACGCGCTTGTAGTCGCGCTGGAAGAAGCCGAGGAAATTGATCGCCAGGTAGCGCTGGTCGACTTCGGTCAGCGTGCCGACGATGCCGAAGTCGAGCGCGATGTAGCGGCCGCGCCGCTCGCCCTGGGTGGCGACGAAAATGTTGCCCGGATGCATGTCGGCGTGGAAGAAGGCGTCGCGGAACACTTGCGTGAAAAAGATTTCGACGCCGGCGCGCGACAGCGCGGAGAGATCGATGCCCGCTGCGCGCAGGCGGTCGATCTGACTGATCGGGATGCCGCTCATGCGCTCCATCACCATCACCGAGGTCGCGCACCAGTCCCAATGCACTTCGGGCACCAGCAGCAGGCGCGAGTCCTTGAAGTTGCGGCGCAGCTGCGAGCAGTTGGCGGCTTCGCGCATGAGGTCGAGTTCGTCGCCGAGATGCTTTTCGAACTCGGCGACGACTTCGCGCGGCTTCAGGCGCTTGCCGTCCGACCAGAGCGATTCGAGCAGGCCGGCGAGCGTGCCCAGGAGCGCGATGTCGTGGGCGATGACGGGCGCGATGCCCGGCCGCAGGATCTTGACGGCGACCTCGCGGCCGTCCGGCAGGGTGGCGAAATGCACCTGGGCGACCGAGGCCGAGGCCACCGGTTCGCGCGAGAACTTGGCGAACACCTGGTCGACCGGCTTGCCATAGACGCGCTCCAGTTCGGCGACGGCCTGCTCGGACGGGAAGGGCGGCACCTGGTCCTGGAGCTTGGCGAGCTCGTCGGCGATGTCGCCCGGCAGCAGATCGCGGCGCGTCGACAGCAGCTGGCCGAACTTGACGAAGATCGGTCCCAGCGCTTCGAGCGCCAGGCGCAGGCGCTGCGCGCGCGGCGCCGAGAGGTCGCGCCAGAAGCAGAGGGTGCCGGCGAGCGGCATCAGCCATTTGAGGCGGCCCGTGGGCTCGTGTTCGAGGATCAGTTCGTCGAGGCCGTAGGTGATGCCGACGTGGACGATCTTGGCGAGGCGGAAAAGACGCACGGCTATCCCAACGGAAAAGGGCGCACTCTACCGCCGATTGCGCGTTACCGAAAGCCCCTGGCCTTGCGCAATGGATATGCGCGCCGCGTGTAATGCCCATGCCATGCACGGCGGCGAGCCGGGCGGGGATGGCCGAGGTTCGAACCGGGACTTGACAGGCGGCCTGTTATTGCGAATCATTCGCATATACGAGTGCTTGTTTCCGGAGTCCGCCATGTATGTCTGCGTCTGCAATGCCGTCACCGAAAGCCACATCGGCGAAGCGGTTGCGGACGGCTGTCGATCCATGCGAGAGTTGCGTGAGCGGCTCGGCGTCGGCGCCTGCTGTGGCCGGTGTTCCGCATGCGCACGCGAGGTCTTGCACGCGGCCATCGAACCCGTCTCTGCCGCCCAGGAGATTCAATTCGCGACGGCGGCAACGTGACGGAGAAACGACGATGAAAAGCGACAAGAAAATCCTCCAGCTTCTCAACAAGCAATTGGTCAACGAACTCACGGCCATCAACCAGTATTTCCTCCACGCGCGCATGTACGAGAACTGGGGCTTCGCCGCGCTCGGCAAGCACGAGTACGACGAATCGATCGAGGAAATGAAGCACGCCGACCAGCTGATCAAGCGCATCCTGTTCCTCGAAGGCCTGCCCAACCTGCAGAACCTGAACAAGCTGCTGATCGGCGAGAACGTGCCGGAATGCCTCGCTTGCGACCTCAAGCTGGAAATGGCTTCGCACGCCGATCTCAAGGCGGCGATCGCCCATTGCGAGAGCGCCGGCGACTACGTTTCGCGCGAGCTGCTCGACGATCTGCTCGAAGACACCGAGGAGCACATCGACTATCTGGAAACGCAGATCGAACTGGTCGACAAGGTCGGCGTGCAGAATTACCTGCAATCGGCGATGGGCGCTGCCGCCTCCTGAGCGGCTACCAGACGAAGAAGGTCATCACCCAGGCGCCGGCGACGCCGGCCAGCGGGATGGCGAAGGCGAGCGCGGCGCCTAGCATCCGCGCGACGCCGGGACGCGCCGCCAGCATCAGCCGCAGGCCGAGCCAGGCCGACCAGATCGTGCCGCCGGCCAGCAGCGCGCCGCGCGCCGGCGGCAGCCACGACAGCGGCACGCCTTCGGCGCGCAGATGGTTCGCGGTCATCATCGACAGGCCGAGGAAGAGGCCGACGCCGGCCAGCGGCGTCAAGGCCAGGGCCAGGGCGCGCCAGTCGAGGCGCGCGAGCTTTGCCGCCGCGCCGACGCCGAGGCGGACGAGGCCGCCCAGGGCAAGCGCGACGACGAGGATGTAGCCGAGGATCAGTGCGCCGTCGAGCCAGGCGAAGAGATCGCCGGCATCCGGGTAGTGGGTGAGCAGCCACCAGGGCGCGTCGGTGTCGAGCGGCCAGAGGATGTCGCGGGCGATCAGCCATTCCGCGGCGGCCTGCTTGGCGCTGACGAACCAGGGATTGATGGTCCACTGGAAGGCGCCGACGGCGACGCCGAGCATGCCGAAGATCAGCAGCATGGCTTCCGCGGTCGACGGCGCCTGGGCGGCGAGGATTTCCGCGTTGGGCGCGCGCCAGGCCAGCTCGACGGCGTCGCGATGGCCGCTGCAGCGGCCGCAGGCATGGCATTGCGCGCCGCTCGTCATGTGCTTGACGTCGAGCAGCGGCGGGCAGTCGACAGCGCCGGTGCGCTGCGGATAGGCGTTCCAGCGCTCGCGGTCGACGCGGAAATGGATGGGCGCCAGTCGCGCCAGCAGCGCGAAAACGCCCGACACCGGGCACAGGTAACGGCACCAGACGCGCTTGCCCTTGCCGTAGAGGTAGCCGACGATCATCGCGGCGACGGTCGAGCCGCCGAGGATCAGCAACGTCGCCTGCGGGTAATCGTAGACGCTGACGAGCTGGCCGTAGATCGTCGTGAGAATGAAGGCGACCACCGGCCAGCCGCTCCAGCGCAGCCATTTCGGAATGTGTCCGCCGCGGCCGTGGCGGCTGGCGAATTCGGTCAGCGCGCCCTCGGGACACAGCACGCCGCACCAGACGCGGCCCATCAGCATCGTCGACAGAATGACGAAAGGCCACCAGACGCCCCAGAACAGGTACTGGGCGAGCAGCACCAGACGGTCGTGCCATTGCGCCACGTACGGCGTCTTGTCCTGCGTCGCCGGCATGCTGCCGTCGGTGGCGCAGAAGTTCGGGTCGACGAAGCTCGAGGCGCCGAAGTCGCTGGAGAACAGGCGCGCCTCGGGATTGGGATGGGGCAGGAAGGCCGGCACGACCACCAGCAACGCATAGAAGACGACGACGAACCACTGCACGGCGAGGATGGCGCGGCGATGCTGCGCCATCCAGTCGCCGATGCGCGCCAGCCGACCGCGGCGCGGCGCCGGCATGAAATGGATCGGGATGATGGTTTCCATGTCAGCGGCCGCTTTTGTCGAGGCGCGCCAGGCGCCACAGCACGAAGGCCCAGTAGGCCGCGTAGGCGAGCAGCAGGGTGCCCGCCGGCCGCGCGCGGTAGCCGACGAAATCGGCGAGCAGGCGGCCGGCGCCGTGGCCATCGTCGAGCAGCGCCGAACTGTCCCACGCCGGGTCGAGCAGCGGCGGCAACCAGTCCATGCCGATCATGCGGTCGACGCCGCTGGCGAGCAGCGCGCCGGCGATCAAGAGCAGCAGGATTTCGCTGACGCGGAAGAAGACGCGGATGTTGAGGAAGCGGGCGCCGCGCGCCACCAGCCAGCTCGTCGCCAGCGCTAGCGCCAGGCCGGCCGCGGCCGCGCCGAGCATGCGCGCCAGGTCGCCGCCGCCGGCTTCCATGCCGAGCCCGTAGAGGAAGACGACGGTCTCGCCGCCTTCGCGCGCGATGGCCAGCGCGGCGATGGCGCCGATGCCCGTCGCGCCGGCCCTGCGTCCCGCCTGTTCTTCGAGTTCGCGCTTCATGGCGCGGCCGTGGCGATGCATCCACAGCACCATTTGCACGATCAGGAAAGCCGCGAACAACTGGATGGCGAGCTGGAAGATTTCCAGCGAGTCGCCGGCGAACTGGCTCTGCGCGGCGAACGTGGCAACGCCGAGCGCGACGGCCAGCGCCAGGCCGGCGCCGACGCCGAGCCACAGTCCGCGCCGCAGCGGCGCCGGCGCGGGCTGGCGGGCGATCCAGGCCAGCAGGACGCCGATCACCAGCATGGCTTCGAGACTTTCGCGCCAGACGACGATGAGGGTGTTGAGCATCGCGCGACCTACTTCGCGATCAGCAGCAGTTGCGCCGTCGCCGCGTGGAATTCGTCGACGAACTTGTAGCTGCCGGGTTGCAGGGAATGAATCACGACGAAGGAGCTGGCGCCCGGCGCCAGCACTTTCTCGACGCGCAGGTCGAGGTCTTCGAATTCGACGGGACTGCGGCCGGCGTTCTTCAGCGCGAGCTTGATGCGCGTGCCGGCGGGAACTTCCAGGCGCTCGGGCAGCAGGCGGCCGTCGCGGGCGACGACCTCGAAGGTCGGCAGTTCGTCGCCCCAGGCGGCGCTCATGGCGCCGCACAGCAGCAAGGCCAGCAGCAGGGAAGACGTCGATGTCGGCTTGGTCGTGGACATGAGGGGATCGCTTCCTAGTAGGTCAGTTGCGCGCGCAGGGCGAGTACGCGGAAGACCGGCGCCGCGCCGTTGGCGCCGGGATTGCCGATGAACTGGAGGCTCGGCGACAGCTCGAATTGCTTGTTGAAGCGCCAGCGGTAGTAGATCTCGACCAGGCGCTCGGAGCCGCTTGCCGCATAGCCGAAATCGGCTATGCCGTTGTGATCGGCGTCGACCGTGGCGGAACTGGCGCGGAAGTCGGACGAGGCGTGCAGCAGGCCGCCGCCGATGCCAATGGCATCGGCGCCGCGCTGCCAGTCGTAGCCGGCGATCTCGACGCCCGCCGTGAGGGCGCGGTCGAAGCGCGCGCCGCTGCCGGCGATGTGCTGGCCGTAGCGGCCGAACACGGTGGTGGCGTCGCCGACGCGCTGGTCGGCGGAAACGCCCCAGCCCGAGCGCGGCGCGGTGGTGCCGTCGAAAGCCGGCGCCTGGCCGGTACGCCAGTAGTAGGTGCGATAGTTGCCCAGCAGGCCGCCGAGCAGGCGCAGCTGCGTCTCCGCTTGGCCGATGACGAGCGGCGCCGAGAAGAAGCGCGTGTAGTTGGCGCCGCGCCCGGTGCCGAAGACGCCCAGCGACAGCCGCCAGGGCTCGCTCTTGTCCGCCTTGTTGGCGTAGGACATGCGCAGGCCCGGCGCAAAGCCGTTGGCATCGACGCCGATGTCGCCGCCGGCATCGAGCAGCGGGTTATGCACGAAGGCGGTGTTGAGAAACTGCCGGGTCTCGTCGTTGGCGGCGGCGTTCTGGTCGAAGAACTGGAAAGGATCCATCTTGCCGAAGTTCAGCTCCAGCGTTTCCGTCGAGTGCGGCTTGAAGCCGCCGAAGGGCAAGGGAATCGTCGCCTGGTACCAGGCTTCACCGAGAATTGCGACGGAGTCGTCGGGGTTGGTCGAGGTGACGCGGAAGGCGCTGGCGTTGGGCTTGGAGAACGAATACAGGTCGTTGAGGCCGAAGCCCTGGCCGAAGCGGAAATGGGCGAAAACCTTGCTCTCCGTGTCGCCGATGTTGTCGAGCGGCAGGGTGACGGTGGCATCGCCGCGATAGTTGAGCTGGCTGTTGCCGAACTTGCCGTCGATGTCGGCACCGCTCTGGCGCACCGGCGCCGAAGGCTGCTGGGCGACCGTCGTCAGCGAAAAGCCGGCCGTGATGCCGTCGAGCGCTTCCACCGTGCGCGCCGGTTTCAGCATGCCCGCCGACTGCGTTTCGACGGCCTTGAGCCGTGTCACCAACTCCGGTTCCTGTTCGCTGATGCGCTCCGTGCCCAGCGCTTTTTCCATCTCCCGGTTCTGCTGTTCGAGAGCTTCGACGCGGGCGGCCAGGCGCTTGAGCTCCGCCATCAGCGCCGCCGTGTCGTCGGCGGCGAAGGCCGGCGAGCTTGCCAGCGCCAGCGCCATGGCAAGGGGTTTGAGATCCATCTCAATACCCGCCCTTCTTGCCGACGCCGGCGAAGGTGAACTCCCACTCGGTCTCGAAGGGCTTGAACCAGGGCCGCACGCCGGTCAGGCGGTCGGTATGGCGGCCGAAGTGGTTGCCGAGCGGATTTTCCTTGGCGTTGGGCGGCAGGACGCTGAACTTGACCTTGTACTTGCCCGGGCCGTGAAGCTTGACGTTGTCGCCGTAGTGCGGGCCGTCGTTGGCGACCATCGGCATCATGTCGCCCTTGATCGTTTCGCCGCCGGGAAGCTTCGTCACCTCGTATTTGACCAGCAAGTAGGGAATCCAGTCGCCCTCCTTCAGGCCGTTGGGATTGTTGGACAGCGCGTGAATGTCCGCCTCGAGATGGATGTCCGACTCCGCGGCCTTGCGCATGTGGCCGTCCGGCTCCATGTCGACGGCCTGCAGATAGACGGCGGCGATCTCGATGCCGGCCTGCTGCTGCGGCGAGCCGATCGGGTATTCCAGCGCCTGGGCGGCAACGGCGAGGCCGGCGAGCGACAGGCCGGCGGCAAGGCGAATCAGCGGGTTCATGGACTTCCTTCCGGGTGCGTTGGTATATGAGAATGGTTCTCATTATTATGTTTTTTCCGGAAGTGTCAAGCGGCGAGGCAAACGACTCGGCTGCGGGAAGGGGCGCCTGCGGCTCGGCGTATAATCGCCGCCTCAGTCATTTCCGCGGATTTCCATGAGTTTCGAACCGAAGGTGCACCTTGCCGGCTTGTTGCGTGCGGCGGCCGACTCCGTCGCTCCGGGCACGCTCGCCGACATCCATCTCGAACGGCCGAAGCAGGCCGCTCACGGCGACTTCGCCTGCAACCTGGCGCTGCAGCTGGCGCGGGCGCTCAAGGACAATC
>JAQTNK010000063.1 GCA_028713915.1 Rhodocyclaceae bacterium
CGGCGACGTCGTGAAGAAGGGCGCGCCGCTGATGACGATCGAAGCTTCCGAATTCGTCCAGGGCCGCAGCGACGTGGCATCGGCGCGGGCCAACCTCGATGCGGCACGCGCCGTCGAGCAGCGCCAGCACGACCTCTACGAGGCCGGCGCCGGCGCGCTCAAGGACTGGCGGCAGTCGCAGGCCGACCGCGTCGTCGCCGAAGGGGCGCTGGCGGCCGCCCGCGGCCGGCTGCGCATCCTGGGCAAGACCGATGCCGACGTCGACAGCCTCGAAAAAACGCCGTCCGGCGCGACCGAGACGCTGGTGGCCGCGCCGATCGCCGGCACCGTCATCCAGCGCCAGGTCGGCGTCGGCCAGTACATCACGAGCGCCGCCGCGGGCGCAGCCACGCCGGTGTTTACCATCGGCGACCTGTCCACCGTCTGGCTCGTCGCCAACGTGCGCGAGAGCGATGCGCCGGCGCTGCACCTCGGCCAGCCGGCGGAGGTCACGGTCCTCGCCCTGCCCGGCAGAACCTTCAAGGCGAAGATCAGCTGGATCGGCGCCGCCGTCGATGCCAACACGCACCGGCTGCCGGTGCGCGCCGAGGTGCAGAACAAGGACGGCCTGCTGAAGGCGATGATGTTCGCCAGCTTCAGCATCGCCACCAGCGAGCCGGCGCAGGCGCCGGCGGTGCCGGAAAGCGCGCTCGTGTACGAGGGCGAGAAGACCCGCGTGTTCGTGGCGGGCAGCGACGGCAGTCTCGCCGCGCGCGAGGTCCGCAGCGGCCGCCGCCAGGACGGCATGATCGAGATCGTCGACGGCCTGCGGGCCGGCGAGCGCATCGTCACCGCCGGCACCCTGTTCATCGACCGCGCGGCTGAAGGCGATTAGGCCGTGAACCGCATCGTCGAGTTTGCGCTCAAGCAGCGCACCTTCATCGTCATCATGCTGGCGGCCGTCCTCGGCGCCGGCATCATCAGCTTCATCAAGCTCAACATCGAGGCCTACCCCGATCCGGTGCCGCCGCTGGTCGACATCATCGCCCAGAGCCCCGGCCTGTCGGCCGAGGAGATGGAGCGCTACGTCACCATTCCCATCGAAGTGCAGATGGCCGGCATTCCGCATGTCACGGCCATCCGCACCATTTCCCTCTTCGGCCTTTCCGACATCAAGCTGCAGTTCACCTACGACTTCACCTACCGCCAGGCCGAGCAGTGGGTGATCAACCGCCTGGCGCAACTGCCGGCGCTGCCCAACGGCGTCGAGCCGCAAATTTCGCCGTCGAGCCCGATCGGCGAAATCTATCGCTACCGCGTTTCCGGCCCACCGGGCTATTCGGTGACGGACCTCAAGACCATCCAGGACTGGGTGCTGCAGCGCCGCTTCAAGGCGGTGCCGGGCGTCATCGACGTGAACGGCTGGGGCGGCAAGACCAAGACCTACGACATCGCCGTGGACCTGCGCAAGCTCGCCGCCAACGGCCTCACGCTGCCGCAGGTCTTGCAGGCCATCGGCAACAGCAACATCAACGTCGGCGGCCAGACGGTCAACATCGGCCCGCAGGCGGCGGTGGTGCGGGGCATCGGCCAGATCCATTCCCTCGATGACATCCGCAACACCATGCTGGCGTCCAACAAGGGCGCGCCGGTCCTGGTCGGCGACATCGCCGCGGTGTCGGTCGGCAATCAGCCGCGCCTGGGCATCGCCGGCCACGACGACGACGACGACATCGTCCAGGGCATCGTCCTCATGCGCCGCGGCGAGCAGAGCATGCCGACGATCGAGCGGGTCAAGGCCGAGGTGGAGAAGATCAACGCTTCCAGCATCTTGCCGCCCGGCGTGCGCATCGAGCGCATCTACGACCGCACCGACCTCATCAACACGACGACGCACACGGTGCTGCACAACATGCTCTTCGGCATCGTGCTCATCTTCTTTCTGCAGTGGGCCTTCCTCGGCAACCTGCGCAGCGCCGTCATCGTCGCCGCCACGATTCCCTTCGCGCTTTCCTTCGCCATCGCCCTCATGGTGGCCATGGGCGAATCGGCGAACCTGCTGTCCGTCGGCGCTATCGACTTCGGCCTCGTCGTCGATGCATCGGTGATCATGGTGGAGAATATCTACCGTCACCTGACGCAAAGCGCGGCGCAGCGCCACAGCAGCGAGCCGCTGCTGCACCGCCTGCGGACCACGGTCGGCCTGCACGGCAAGTTCGCCGTGATCGCCAATTCGGCCACCGAAGTGAATCAGGCGATCCTGTTCTCGGCGGCCATCATCATCGCCGGCTTCGTGCCGCTGTTCACCCTTTCCGGCATCGAGGGCCACATCTTCGGCCCCATGGCCAAGACCTACGCCTACGCCATCGCCGGCGGCCTCATCGCCACCTTCACGATATCGCCGGCGCTGTGCTCGCTGCTGCTGGAGCAGCACGACGAAGAGGAAGAAGAAACCTTCGTCGCCCGCTGGCTGCGGCGCTTCTATACGCCGACCGTCGAGTTCGCGCTCGCCCACCGGCGCCTGACCCTGGCCGGCGCCGTGGCGCTCATGGCCGTCGCTCTGCTGGCAGCCCGCAGCCTGGGACTGGAGTTCCTGCCCAAGCTGGAAGAGGGCAACCTCTGGATACGCGCCACCATGCCCGCGTCCATCTCTCTGGAGGAGGGCAGCAGCTATGTCAATGGCATGCGCCGGATCATCAAGGGCTTTCCCGAAGTGGAAACGGTGGTCTCCCAGCACGGCCGCCCCGATGACGGCACCGACGCCACCGGCTTCTTCAACACCGAGTTCTTCGTCCCCCTGAAGCCCGCCGACGCCTGGCCGCAGGGCATCGACAAGGAACGGCTGACCGAACAGATGACGCAGGCGCTGGCCGCCAGGTTTCCCGGCGTCGAATTCAATTTCTCGCAGTACATCCAGGACAACGTCGAGGAGGCCGCCTCGGGCGTGAAGGGCGAGAACTCCATCAAGCTCTACGGCAACGACCTGGAAACGCTGGAGAAGACGGCGCAGAAAATCAAGGCGGTGATGCAGACCGTGCCCGGCGTCACCGACCTGGCCGTCTTGAAGTCGCTGGGGCAGCCGACCGTGCGCATCGACGTCGACCGGGCGCGCGCCGCCCGCTATGGCCTGACGCCCGGCGACATCAACGCCACCATCCAGGCGGCCATCGGCGGCCAGTCGGCCGGCGACCTGTTCGAAGCCGGCAGCGACCGCCATTTCCCGCTGATGGTGCGTCTCGCCCCCGAGTACCGCGGCAGCCTGGAAGCCATCCGGCGCATCACCGTCGGCGCGCCGGGACCCAACGGCGTCATCCAGGTTCCCCTGGCCGAACTGGCCAACATCCGGCTGGTGTCGGGCGCTTCCTTCATCTACCGCGAGCAGCAGGAACGCTACATCCCCATCAAGTTCAGCGTGCGCGGCCGCGACCTGGGCAGCGTCGTGCTCGAAGCCCAGAACAAGGTGGCGAAGGAAGTTCAGCTGCCGGGCGGCTACCGCCTGGAATGGGTCGGCGAATTCGGCAACTTGAAGGACGCGCTGTCCCGGCTCGCCGTCGTCGTGCCCATCAGCTTCGGGCTGATCTGCCTGCTGCTCTATGTCAATTTCGGCAACATCGTGGACGTCCTGCTCGCGGCCAGCGTCATTCCAATGGCATTGGTCGGCGGCATCTTCGCGCTGTTCCTCACCGGCACGCCGTTCAGCGTTTCGGCCGCCATCGGCTTCGTCGCGCTGTTCGGCATCGCCGCGATGGACGGCATCATCGTGCTGGCCTACTTCAACCAGAATCTCGATATCGGGCTCGGTCGCGCCGAAGCCATCCGCCATACCTGCCAGGTGCAGATGCGGCCGGTCATCATGACCTGCGTCGTCGCCTGCGTCGGCCTGGTGCCGGCGGCCATGTCGACCGGCATCGGCTCGCAGGTGCAAAAGCCGCTGGCCCTGGTCGTCGTCGGCGGCATCCTCCTGGCACCCGCGCTGATCCTCATCGTCTTGCCGGTCTTGATCGATCTGTTCTCCCATCAGGGCCGCCAGGCCGAACGGCGGCGCGCCGAGGCGGCCGCCCGCGGCGCGGGGGAAGCGTGATGCGCGGGGGACGCGCGATGCGCCGGGCAATCGCCGCGGCCTGCGTCCTTCTCGCCGCCGGCTGCGCGGTCGGCCCCGACTTCCAGCGGCCGGCGGCGCCGGAGGTGACGCGCTATCGGGCGACGCCGGCGGCGCTCGACGACCCGCGGCTCGTCGACGGCGCCGAGGTTCCCGAGAAGTGGTGGCAGCTGTTCGGCTCGCCGCCGTTGAACGCGCTGGTGGAGCGGGCCCTGGCGGCAAATCCGAATATCGACGCCGCCCGTGCCGCGCTGCTCGCCGCGCAGGAAACCGCCGCCGCGCAGCGCGGCGCCTTCTGGCCGCAGGCGTCGGCCAGCCTGGCGCCGACCCGGCAGCGAATTGCCGACAGCCTGAGTTCGCCGCTCAATTCACCGGTCAATCCGTTCAGCTTGCACACGGCGCAGCTCAGCATCGGCTATGCGCCCGACGTCTTCGGCGGCACGCGGCGGCAGGCAGAATCCCTGGCCGCCGCGGCCGAGTTCCAGCGCTTCGAGCTGGCGGCGGCGCGCCTCTCCTTGGCGACCAATGTCGTCACCGCGGCGGTGCAGGAAGCCGCCTTGCGCGGCCAGGTCGCGGCGCTGGAAAAGAGCGTCGCCCTCGCAGCGGAAATGCTCGCGCTCTATCGTCGCCAGCTGGCCCTGGGCGCCATCGCCGAAGCCGGCGTCGTCGCCCAGGAGGCGCTGCTGGCGCAGAGCCGCGCGGCGCTGCCGCCGCTGCGCAAGCAGCTGGCGCAAACGCGCAACCTGCTCGCCGCCCTGGCGGGAGGATTCCCCGACAAGGAGCTCGAACAGCGCTTCGATCTGGAACATCTCACGCTGCCGCGGGAGCTGCCGCTCAGCTTGCCCTCGACCCTGGTGGCGCAGCGTCCCGACGTGCGCGCCGCCGAGGCCTTGGCGCATGCCGCCAGCGCGCAGGTCGGTGTCGCCGAGGCCAACCGGCTGCCGCAGTTCAGCATCGACGCCGGCATCGGCAGCGTCGCCCTGCGCTTGGGCGAGCTCTTCAAGGCCGGCGGCGGTTTCTGGAGCCTGGCCGGCGCCGTGACGCAGCCGATCTTCGATGGCGGCGCCCTGAGCCATCGCCAGGCGGCCGCCCAGGCCGCCTACGACCAGGCCATGGCCCAATACCGCGCCACCGTGATCGCCGCCTTCCAGAACGTCGCCGATACCCTGCATGCCCTGGAGCAGGACGCCGACGGCCTGCGCGAAGCCGCCGTTGCCGAGCGGGCCGCAGCGCGCAGCCTCGCCATCGCGCGCCGGCAGGCGGAGCTCGGCGACGTCAGCCACCTGGCGCTCCTCAACGCGGAACAGTCCTACCAGCAAGCGGTCGTCGGCCTGGTGCAGGCCCGGGCGAGCCGCTACGCCGACGCGGCGGCCCTGTTCCAGGCGCTCGGCGGCGGCTGGTGGCATCAGCCGGACTTGGCGCCTGGAGAGCGGCGATGATCGCGCGCCGATCGGGCAACGCATGCGCCCTCGTCGGCGCCGCTGGCGCACGCCACCGACCATCAGCGCACGCATGAACAAGATCCCCGCCGTCCTGCTGCTTCACGGCCTCTGGAGCACCCCGAGCGAAATGCAGCCCGTCGCCCATGCCTTGCGGCGCGCGGGCTGTCGCGTCGAGATGCCGGAAATCCCCGGCTACACCTACGCCGCGGGAACGAAGACGCGCCCCTGGCGCGACTGGCTGCAAGCGGCCCTCGCGGCTTTCGACGGCCTGGCTGCCGAGCACGACAGCGTCTTCGTCGGCGGCCTCTGCGTCGGCGGCATGCTCGCCCTCGCCGTGGCGGCGCGCCGGCCGGGAAAGCTCGCTGCCCTCTGCGTGCTTTCGCCCTCGGTGTTCTACGACGGCTGGGGCCTGCCCTGGCTGACGCGCCTGCGCCACATCGGCTACTACACCCCGTTCCGTTATTTCTGGAAAGTGCCGGAGCAGGAGCCCTTCGGCGTCAAGAACCCGCTGATCCGGCGCTGGATCGCGCGCGAGATGGCGCAGCGCAAGGTCTCGGCGGCCGGCGCGGCCAGTCTGCCGTTGGCGGGACTGCATGAAGCGGAACGGCTGCTCGCCTTCGTCAAGCGGTCGCTGGCCGATATTGCCGCACCGACGCTGATCATCCATGCCCGCGAAGACGAGATCTCGACGCTGCGGTCGCCCCATTACCTGCTCGAACGGCTCGGCAGCCGCATCAAGCAGCTGCTCGTGCTGGAAAACAGCTACCACATGGTGACCCTCGACAACGAGCGCCAGCAAGTCGTTGCCGCCATCACCGACTTCTTTCTCAAGCGGACCTCGCGGCCCCTGGCCGCCGTTCTGCCTTTCCCGCCCCAAACCCATGTCGCATGACGACGCCTGCCACTGACGAGAGCCCGATGACAGATACGCTGCACGACCTGCAATCCATGATTTCCGAACGCTACGGCGTGCCCCGCGAGGATCTCGATCCGCACCGTTCCCTCGACGCCTTCGGCCTCGATTCGCTGGGCGTCATCGAACTCATGTTCGGCATCGAGGATCACTACGGCATCAAGTTGCCGGAAAACGGCGCCGACGTCCGGACCCTGGACGAACTCGCGCAGTGGGTCGAGCGCGTCCGCAACGCATCCGCCGGCGCTTCGCCCGCGCCGTGATGCGGTCGGTCTTCGTTACCGGCCTCGGGCTGATCTCCCCGCTCGGGCACGACATCGACACGGCGTTCGACGCCGCCATGTCCGCGCGTTCGGCGGTGCGCCCGCTGACGGCGCTGGGCCTGCCCGACCAGGTCGGCGCGCCGGCGGACTTCGATCCCGCGCCCTGGTTCACGCGCATGCAACTGACCGGCCTCGATCGCGTCAGCCAGTTCGCCGTGGCCGCCGCCAGCCTCGCCGTCGGCGACGCCGGCCTCGACGCCAAGACCTGGGACGGCGAGCGCGTCGGCGTCTATCTCGGCTGCGGCATGGGCGGCAGCGAGTCCATCGACGGCGCGTACCGGCAGCTCTACGGCGAAGGCCGCCGCGTGCCGCCCCTGACGGTCGTCGCCGGCATGGGCAACGCGCCGGCGTCGCATGTGTCGCTGCGCCTGGGCATCCGCGGGCCGGTCATGACCTACGCCATGGCGTGCACGTCAAGCGCCGCGGCGATTGGCGAAGCCTTGAAGGCGCTGCGCTGCGGCGAAGTGGACATCGCCATTGCCGGCGGCGCCGAGGCGCCGCTTTCATTCGGCACAGTCAGGGCCTGGGAAGCCCTGCGCACGCTCGCCGCGCCGGACCCCGCCGATCCGGGCCGCTCCTGCAAGCCTTTCAGCGCCCATCGCAGCGGCCTGGTCCTGGGCGAGGGGGCGGCCATGCTGGTGCTCGAAGGCGGCGAGCGCATCGGCAAGCGCCGCGCCCGGGCTCGGCTCGCCGGCTACGGCAATGCCAGCGACGCCACGCACATCACCAAGCCCGATCCGCGCGGACAA
>JAQTNK010000064.1 GCA_028713915.1 Rhodocyclaceae bacterium
TTCGACCTGGTCGAGGTAGTCCTGCAACGGCGCTTCTCCCGGCGGCGGCAGATCGGCGGTGGCCGCGGCAGGCGTCAATTGCAGGTCGGCGACCGTGATGGCGTCGCCGGACAGCAGGGCCAGCGCCCGTTCCAGGATGTTCTCCAGTTCCCGCACGTTGCCGGGAAACGGATATTCCCGCAGCGCGGCGAGCGCGCCCGCCTCGATGTCCGGCGGCGCGCGGCCGGCGTTCTGCGCCTGGCCGAGCACGATATGCTTGGCCAGCAGCGGAATGTCGTCGCTGCATTCGCGCAGGCTCGGCATGCGGATTTCGATGACGTTGAGCCGATAGAACAGGTCCTGGCGGAAGCGGCCCTGCTCGACCATGACTTTCAGATCCTGGTGCGTGGCGCAGATGATGCGCACGTCGACCGCGTCTTCCTGAGTGGAGCCGACCTTGCGCACGCGCTTTTCCTGGATGGCGCGCAAGAGCTTGACCTGCATGGCCAGCGGCAAGTCGGCGACTTCGTCGAGGAACAGCGTGCCGCCGTCGGCCGCCTGGAAGAAGCCGTCGCGGTCGGCCTGCGCGCCGGTGAAGGCGCCTTTGCGATAGCCGAAGAATTCGCTTTCCATCAGGTTCTCGGGAATCGCGCCGCAGTTCACGCCGACGAAAGCCTTGCCGGCGCGCGCGCCCTGCTGATGGATGAGCCGCGCGGCGAGTTCCTTGCCGCTGCCCGATTCGCCCGAAATGTAGATCGGCGCCTGGCTGCGGGCGACGCGTTCGATGAGCGAGCGCACTTGCCGCAAGGCCGCGGAATCGCCGAGCAGGACTTGATCGAGCAGCCGCACCGGCGCCTCGCCGCGGACCGGCAGGCGGATCGCGGCATGCACCACCGCGCGCAGCTGCTCCAGCGACACCGGCTTCGAAAGATAATCGAAGGCGCCGGCTTTCAAGGCGCAGACCGCGTTCTCCATGCTGCCGTGCGCCGTTATGACGGCCACCGGCAATTCGGGACAGCACTCGCCAATGTGGCGCACCAGTTCCAGGCCTTCGCCATCGGGCAGGCGCATGTCGGTCAGGCACAGTCGATAGCGGGCGCCGGCCTTGAGGAAACGCAAGGCTTCCGCCACCGTGCCGGCGCAGTCGGCCGTCAGGCCCATGCGCGCCAGCGTCATGTCGAGCAATTCGCGGATGTCCGCCTCGTCGTCGACGACAAGGACGCGCGGCGCGGCAGCGGGGTCACGGCGTGCAGTCATGGCGGTGCCTTGGCAATGATGATGAAATGGGCGCCGGGTGAGTTTTCGCGCAAATCGATGCGGGCGCCGTTGGCTTCGCAAAGTTCCCGCGCGATATACAGCCCGAGCCCGGTGCCGCTGCCGTGGGTCGTGAAGAACGGCTCGAACACCTGTCCGCGCAGAGATTCGCCGATTCCCGCACCGTCGTCAACCACGTGCAGTTCGACGCCGCCGGCCATGCGTTGGGCCGACAAGCGCACGGCTCCGGCGACGGCGCTGCAGTGGCGCAAGGCATTGACGACGAGGTTCCACAGCACCCGGTGAAAATGGGTGCGATCGAAAAGAATCATCGCGTCGCCATCGACGGCGACGACGACGCGCTCGCGCACGGTCGCATCATTCACCGCGAAGTCGTCGATGAATTGCTGCAGGTAGGCGGCGAGGCGAATGGGTTCGACGTGGGCGCGGTCGCGGCGCCCCAGTTCCAGCACTTCGGCGACGAGCCGATTGAGGCGCCGCGTGTTGTCGCCGATGATGCGGATCAGGCGCGCCTGGCCGTCGCCGCGCTGCTCGTCGACGAGGAGTTCGGCGGCATGGCTGATCGCCGACAGCGGGTTGCGGATCTCATGCGCCATGTTGGCCGTGAGGCGGCCAAGCGCCGCCAGCTTGATCTGCTGCGCTTGCTGCTGCACGCGCCCCATGTCTTCAAGGTAGATCAGCGCACGCTCGCCCTCGCCCGGCGGCAGCAGGCGCGCGCGCAGGATGCGCTGGCTGCCGGCGACGTGGATATAGGTTTCCGTCTCGACGGGGTTCTTGCTCCACAACGCAAACTGCTCGGACAAGGCGACGGAATAAGTCGCCAGGTCCGCGCCCTCGCCCGGGTGCACGTCGAGCAGGACCTCCGCTTGCGGATTGTGCTGGCGGACGCGGCCTTCCGCATCGATGACGAGAACGCCGTCCTGCATGTCGCGGATGACGCGCTGGTTGATCTGCAGCTGGTTGGTCAACTCGACGCCGCGCTGCCAGGCCAACGCCTCGTTGGCGACGATCCGGCGCGCCAGAAGGCGGGCGGCGATGGCCGTGCCGAAGAAGCCGATGCTGGTGAGCCCGGTGCGGAAGAATCCGCCCGGATCGGCCTCGAAGCGGATGAAGTGGTAGGCCTGCTCGATCAACACCGCCAGCGTCGCCAGCGCGGCGTAGAACAACGTCATGCGGCCCTGGCCGACCAGGCCGGCTCCCGCCAGGACGACGAACATCATGACGCCGATGCCGCTCTTGGCGCCGCCGCTGGCATACATCAGCAAGGTCAGCGCCACGACGTCGACCGCCACCTGCACCGTCAATTGCATGTTGAAGGCGCGGCGCGCGCGGACGACGCTCCAGAGGATGGCGGTGGCGACCAGCAGGTAGGCGGTGCTGACCCAGCGGAAGAGCCGGATATCCTCGGAGCCGAGATTCGGCGTGCCGCCGTAGAACGCCGCGGCGAAGAAGAAGAGGCCGGCGACAATCAGCCGATAGACGGAGAAGTAGCGCAGGGAGCGCCAATAGGTATCGGGCAACTGGGGCAGGCCCGCGCCGGCGCGCATTACCGTGGACTCATCTCCGACCAAGGCGGCGATGCTCCTCGCAGCAATAGCGCCGGTCGCCGTCCGCCAGGCTTTCGCCGAGCGGCACATGGATACGGCAGTGCGCGCATTGGATCATGGCTTCGGCAGGCGGCGCCGCAGCGGCGCGCGGCGGCGAAGACCGCGGCGCCCGCTTCAACCAGAGGTACAGCAGCACCCCGAGCAAAATGAAAAAAAGGAACTTGCCCATCGTCCGCCGATGATACCCGCACAAACGACAAAGCCGGCGAATGCCGGCTTTCGTCTAGCGCCCGTTGCGCTAGGATTGCTTGGTCGGGGTGAGAGGATTCGAACCTCCGACTCCTGCGTCCCGAACGCAGTACTCTACCAGGCTGAGCTACACCCCGACGCATTCATCCGCCGTCAATAACGGCGGGCGACTGCAAAAGAAGACAATTGTATCAGAGCATCCTTGTAAATTGAAGGGGGAAGAACGTCGAGCGCCGCAATTGCTGCTGCCGACTCCGCTTCCGCTTGTGCCCGCGCCGCATCGAGGGCGCCCGTCGCCCGCACGGCGACAAGGACGTCGGCAAACTGATCGCGTCCGCCTTCCTCGATCGCGCGGCGTATGCAGGCCGATTGCTCGGCCGTGCCGTGGCGCATGGCGTGGATCAGCGGCAGGGTCGGCTTGCCTTCCGCCAGGTCGTCGCCCAGGTGCTTGCCGGTTTCGCCTTCCTCGCCGGAGTAGTCGAGCACGTCGTCGACGAGCTGAAAGGCGGTCCCCAGATGCGTGCCATAGTTCGCCAGCCCCGTTTCGACGGCTTCGCCGGCGGCGCCGACGATGGCGCCGATGCGCCCGGCTGCCTCGAACAACTTGGCCGTCTTGAAGCGGATGACCTGCAGGTAGTCGGCGACGTCGATATCGGCGTTGTGGCAGTTCATCAGCTGCAGGACTTCGCCTTCGGCAATGGTATTGGTGGCGTCGGCCAGCACGGCCATGATGCGCATGCTGCCGACGCCGACCATCATCTGGAAGGCGCGCGAATAGAGGAAGTCGCCGACCAGCACGCTCGATGCGTTGCCGAAGAGCGCATTGGCCGTTTCGCGTCCGCGGCGCAGGTCGGAAGCATCGACGACGTCGTCATGCAGCAGGGTGGCCGTATGGATGAACTCGACCACGGCCGCCAGTTCGTGGTGCTGGTTGCCGCGATAGCCCATCGCCCCGGCGGCAAGCAGCACCAGGGCCGGGCGCATGCGCTTGCCGCCGCCGGCGACGATGTACTCGGCCACTTGCCGCACGAGGACGACGTCGGAGTGCAAACGCTGGCGAATCACGGCATCGACCGCGCGCATATCGTCGGCGATCAGGGCATAGAGGGCATCGTGGGTCACGGGAGATACTCGGACGCTGGAGAAAGGCGCGATAGTAGGCGCCGCACCCGCGGCCGTCAATGACGCGGCGCAATAGGTAAAGAATTCATTGACCTGCCGCGCCGGCTTGGCTAGAATGCGCGGTTCGTTGCAACACCCATTCAATACACGGAGTCCACATCATGTATGCGGTCATAAAAACCGGCGGCAAGCAGTATCGCGTCGTCGCCGGCGAAAAGATTAAGGTAGAACAGATACCGGCAGAAGTGGGCGCGGAAATCACGCTGGACCAGGTGCTCATGGTCGGCGAAGGCGAGTCGGTGAAAGTCGGCGCGCCTATCGTCGTGGGCGCCACGGTGACAGCCAAGGTAATCGCGCAAGGCCGGCACGCCAAGGTAAGTATTTTCAAAATGCGGCGCCGCAAGCACTACCAGAAGCACCAGGGGCATCGCCAGAATTACACCGAGATCCAGATCGGCGAGATCTCGGCCTGATAGGAGTCATGAGACATGGCACATAAAAAGGCAGGCGGCAGTTCCCGTAACGGCCGCGATTCAGAATCACAGCGGCTGGGCGTCAAGCGCTTCGGCGGCCAATTGATCAACGCGGGCACCATCATCGTGCGTCAGCGCGGCACCCGTTTCCACGCCGGCGAGAACGTCGGCATCGGCAAGGATCACACCTTGTTCGCGAAGGTGACGGGCACCGTGAACTTTGCCGTCAAGGGCGCCGAGCGGCGCAAGACCATCAGCATCATCCTTCCGGTCGCACCTTGACCGGGTCACATGGGGCTGAATGCCCGCCAGAAGCCCTATCCATTGCGATAGGGCTTTTGCATTTCTGAACCATGAAATTCTTTGACGAAGCTAAGATCGAGGTCATTGCCGGAGACGGCGGCAACGGCGCGGCCTCATTCCGCCGCGAGAAATTCATTCCGCGCGGTGGTCCCGACGGCGGCGACGGCGGGCGCGGCGGCAGCATCTGGGCTGTGGCCGACTGCAACCTCAACACCCTGATCGACTATCGCTACAAGCGCAACTTCCGCGCCCAGCGCGGCGAGAATGGCCGCGGCGCAGACTGCTACGGCAAAGGCGGCGAAGACCTCGAAATGCGCGTGCCCGTCGGCACCGTATTCACCGACATCAACACCGGCGAAGTCATCGCCGACCTCGATGCCGACGGCAAGCGGGCGCTGGTCGCCAAGGGCGGCCAGGGCGGTCTCGGCAATCTGCATTTCAAGTCCAGCACCAATCGCGCGCCGCGCAAATGCACGCCCGGCGAAGAGGGCGAGCGGCGCGAGCTGCGGCTCGAACTCAAGGTGCTGGCGGACGTCGGCCTGCTTGGCCAGCCCAACGCCGGCAAGTCCACGTTCATCCGCGCCGTATCCGCGGCGCGGCCCAAGGTGGCGGACTATCCTTTCACCACGCTGCACCCCAACCTTGGCGTGGTGCGCGTCGACACCAACCGCAGCTTCGTGATCGCCGACATTCCCGGCCTCATCGAGGGCGCGTCCGAAGGTGCCGGGCTGGGCCACCAGTTCTTGCGCCATTTGCAGCGCACGCGCGTGCTGCTGCATCTGGTGGACATTGCCCCTTTCGATTCCGCAGTCGACCCGGTGCACGAGGCCAAGGCCATCGTCCAGGAATTGAAGAAGTACGACGCGGCGCTCTACCGCAAGCCGCGCTGGCTGGTCATCAACAAGATCGACCTGGTGCCTGAGGATGAGCGCAAGAAGCGCGTCGCCGCATTGATCAAGGGCTACGGCAAGGTCGACCGCCATTTCGTCATCTCGGCGATCGACGGCGCCGGTTGCCGCGAAGTGACCTTCGCCATCATGGACTACCTCGAGCAGGTCAAGCGCGATGAGAGCCCGGATAGCGCAGAGTAAGCGGCTGGTCGTCAAGGTCGGCAGCGCGCTGGTCACCAACAACGGCGCGGGCCTCGCCCATGAATTCATCGCCGACTGCGCACAGCAGATCGCCGCCTTGCGCGAAGACGGCCGCGAAGTTCTGCTCGTTTCTTCCGGCGCCATTGCCGCCGGCATGCAGCGCCTGGGCTGGAAAGCACGCCCGCAGGCGATGCACGATTTGCAGGCAGCGGCGGCCGTCGGCCAGATGGGACTGGCGCAGGCGTACGAAACGACGTTCATTCGCCACGGCTTGAAAGCGGCGCAGATTCTGCTCACGCACGAGGATCTCGCCGACCGCACCCGCTATCTGAATGCGCGCAATACGCTGCATGCCTTGCTCGGCTACGGCGTCGTGCCGATCATCAACGAAAATGACACTGTCGTAACAGACGAAATCAAGTTCGGCGACAACGATACGCTCGGCGCGTTGGTGGCCAACCTCGTCGAGGCGGACGCGTTGATCATCCTGACGGATCAATCGGGCCTCTATACGGCTGACCCGCGTCAGGACAGTTCCGCGACCTTGATCGGCGAAGGTCGCGCCGACGACCGCCAGTATGAAGCGATGGCGGGCGGCGCCGGCAGCGGCATCAGCAAGGGCGGCATGATCACGAAAGTGCGCGCCGCCCAGCGTGCCGCCCGCAGCGGCGCGCACACGCTGATCGTCAGCGGGCGGGAACCGCAAGCCCTGCGGCGCGCCGCGCGCGGCGACGTCATCGGCACGCTGCTCTACGCCACCGAGTCGCCGCTGGCCGCACGCAAGCAATGGCTGGCGGACCATCTGCAACTCGCCGGCAGTCTGGTGCTCGATGCGGGAGCAGTCAAAGCCTTGCAAGGTGGCCGCAGCCTGCTGCCCGTCGGTGTCGTCGCCGTCGAAGGCGATTTCGAACGCGGTGCCGCGGTTGCCTGCCGCACGCCCGACGGCAAGGAAATCGCCCGCGGCCTCGCCAATTATTCGAGCTCCGAAGCGCGCCGCATTTCAAGGCACGCGACCCACGAGATCGCAGCGCTTCTTGGCTATGCCGACGAGGAAGAGCTGATCCATCGGGACAATTTAGTACTGCTGTAGCAGTGTTAAATCGCTGCGCGGGCAGAAGCCTGATGCGGCAAACCTAAATACTTTCTCTGATCGTAACCCGGACGCTGCATTGCGCCGTTCTCTCGCCTGCTCCCGGCGGCGTAGACGACAAAGCCCGCCATATCGCTATGGCGGGCTTGTCTTTTTGGGAGTCTGGCGCTGACCTACTTTCTCGCTCGCAATGAGCAATATCATGGGCGCGGAGGCGTTTCACGGTCCTGTTCGGGAAGGGAAGGGGTGGTTCCACCTTGCTATGGGCACCAGACTGAAAC
>JAQTNK010000065.1 GCA_028713915.1 Rhodocyclaceae bacterium
GGGCACCCCGCCGGCCCGATCGCGCACCGAGGAATAAATATTCTCCATGCTAAAAGCCGATGCGCTGCGCGCGCGAAGTGAAGAAAATGCCCGAAGGACTTTCCGCCGGCAGTTCACCGACCTTCTGCAGCTTCGCCGTGTCGTAAACCAATATGCTATCGTCATCGCGCGCCGAAACCCAGACCTCTTCGCCGCGCGGCGTGAACTCGAGATGCAGCACGGCACGGCCCGGCGCCAGGGTGGCCGTGACGCGATCGGTATCGGTGTCGATGACTTGCACCGAGCCGTTGTCGGGAATGGCGAAGTTGACCCAGACCTGGCGGCCGTCGGGCCGCGCGATGACGAACACCGGCTGGCCCTTCACCGGAATGCGATCGACTTCGCGCCACGTCTCGGTATCGACGACGAGGACTTCGTGGCGGCCCACCGCCGGCAGGTAGGCGCGGCGGCCGGCGACCGACCAGCCGCGCAGGTGCGGCATCTTGAACACCGGCAACTTTTCCTCGCCGCGGCCGTAGCCGGAGAGGATTTTGCGCGCGCCCTGCTCCGGGTGCCAGAGGTCGACCAGGGCGATGCCGTCCTCGCCGAACAATCCGGCGAGGTAGTAGCGGCCGTCCGGCGTCACCAGTCCGTCGTAGGGCTGGCGGCCGATGTCGTGGAACTTCGTCAGCTGCGGGTGGCGCGGATCGGCGAGGTCGGCGATCCAGATTTCGCCGGCGTCGAACAGGGCGAAGGCGAAGCGATTGCCGGGCAGGTCGGCCAGCCCGACGACCTTGGAGCGGCGGCCGTCGTCGCCGTACACGGTGGGTACGTCTGCGAGCAATTCCAGGGTGTCGGCGGCGAAGACCTTGATGCCGCCGGGCACGTAGTTCTGGACGACGATCAGTCGGCCGTCCTGCGAAATGGCGCCGCCGATGCTGTTGCCGGCCTGGACGATGCGGCGATCGAGGCGCTGCTGCAGCAGGTCCACCTTGCTGATGGCGCCGTCGCGGCCGAAGACGTAGGCATAGCGGCCGTCGCGCGAATAGACGACGGAGGCATGCGAGAGATCGCCGAGGCCGGCGACCGTGGCGAGCACGGCCCGCGCCGAAGTGTCGATGATCTCGACGCTGCCCGAGGCGCGCTCGATGACGACGCCGAGATCGCCGGTGCCGCGCAGCGGCAGTGGCGAACAGGCGGCCAGGCACAGCGCGGCGGCAGCCAGGAACAGGCGCGCAACGGACATCAGCGTTTCTCCTCGGGAAAGCCGGCGAGCAGCCGGGCGACGATCCATTCCGCCTCGTCTTCAGCCAGCATGCCGCGCCAGGGCGGCATCGCGGTGCCCGGCCGGCCCTGCATCACGGTCGCCACCAGGCTGGTGGCGGGCTTGTCCTGCAGGTCCTGCGGCAGCAGCGGCGAGCCGAGCCCGCCTTTAAGCGTCATGCCGTGGCAGGCGCCGCAGTCCTGGCGCACCAGGCGCACCAGTTCGCGCTGGCGCTCCGCGCCCGGCGCGGCCAGCGCAGCGGCGGCAACGCCCATGGACAGAATGAACAGGATCGGCCTCATGGCACCGAGGATGCGCGACCGACGGCGCAAAGTCCTTGATCCGAGTCAAGACGAAAAAATCCATCGCTGATTTCGCTGTCATTGCGGCTCGGCCGTCCGGCCGGCATAGAAATGCGCCACGGCTTCCAGGTCCTGCGGCGACAGCGCGTTCATCGCCGCCGCCTTGCGCTTCGACATCCGGCGCGCGCCGCTTTTGAAATCGCGCATCTGGATTTCCAGATACTGCGGCCATTGCCCGGCGATGACGGGCGTATCGTCCGCGGTATCGGAGCCGTAATCGCCATGACAGTGCCGGCACTGCTTGTCGTAGTCGCGGCCGTGGTGGATCTGCCGCCACAACCCGCCGTTGTCCAGATGGCAGTAGCGGCATTGCTTGTAGAAGACGATTGCGCCGCGCTCCGCGAGCCTGGCGTCAACCGCGCCGCTTTGCGGCACCGGCCTTTGCCTGGCGAACCAGGCGGCCATGGCGGCGATCTCCGCATCCGTGTAGCCCTGCGCCAGCCGGCCCATGACGGTCGACGGGCGCTCGCCGCTCCTGAACCGCTGCATGGCGGCGATGAAGTACGCTGCCGACTGGCCGGCCAGACTCGGCAGGCTCGGCCCGGCGCTGACGCCGTAGGTGCCATGGCAGCCGCCGCAGGCGTTGGCGAGCATGGCGGCGCTGCGCGGCGCTGCCTGGGCGCCGAGGGCCAGCGTCAGGATGGCGACGGCCAGGACGGCGCGGCGCCATGAAAAGAAACGGGGACCGCAGTCCCCGTATCCCCGTGGGTCCAACCCTAGCGGTTGAGCACCCACTGCACGACCGCCTTCAGATCGGCGTCGTTGATCTTCTCCGGCGGATTCGGCGGCATGGGGATCGGACCCCATACGCCGGAACCGCCCTTGCGCACCTTGTCGGCGAGCTTCGCTGCAACGTCCTGGCCCTTGTACTTCGCAGCAACATCCTTGTAGGCCGGGCCGACCAGCTTGACATCGATCTTGTGGCAGGCCAGGCAGCCGGCTTTCGTCGCGATGGCTTCGCTGGCGAAGGCCGCCGGCGTCGCCAGGGCCAGGCCGGCCAGCAAGGCCATCATGGGTTTGGCTTGCATGCTGATTCCTCCCCTCAATAGATGTCGTTCTGGGTGTTGTTGACGTTGAACTTGCCGGTCGGCGTGATCAGGCGCGGATCCTTGATCACGGTCTTCAGCTTGCGCGTCTTGTCGTCGACGACGACGATGGCCGACTGCTTGTCCTTGGCGCTCCACACCGAGAACCAGACCTCGTCGCCCGCCTTGTTGTACTCCGGCTGCACGACGCGCTTGGCGCCCTCGCCCAGGCCGGCCCACTCGGCGATCGGCAACACCTCGAAGCCCTTGTCGAGATGCTTGATGTCGAACACGGCGATCGACTGGCTGATCTTGGCGTCCGGGTTGAGCGGCGCGTCGACCCACAGGTTGCTGGACTTCGGATTGGTCTTGATGAACAGCGAACCGCCGCCCTGCCCCTTGATCGTGCGCACCACCTTCCAGGCCTGCGCCTTGTGCCTGACCGGGTCGGTGCCGATCAGGGAGATGGTTTCGTCGCCGAGGTGGCTGGTCGCCCACACCGGTCCGAACTGCGGATCGACGAAGTTGGCGCCGCGGCCCGGATGCGGCGTCTTGCCGACATCGACCAGGGCGGCCAGCTTGTCTTCCTTGGTGTCGACGACCGCCACCTTGTTCGAGGCGTTGGCGGCGACGAGGAAGTAGCGGCCGGTCGAATCGAAGCCACCGTCATGCAGGAACTTGGCGGCATCCAGCGTGGTGATCTTCAGGTTCTTCAGGTCCTGATAGTTCACGATCATGACCTTGCCGGTTTCCTTGGCGTTGACCACGAACTCGGGATGGAAGTGCGAGGCGACGATCGAGGCGACGCGCGGCTCGGGGTGATATTCGCCGTCGACGGTCATGCCGCGCGTGGACACGATCTTCAGCGGCTTCAGGCTGTCGCCGTCCATGACCACGAACTGCGGCGGCCAGTAGGAGCCGGCGATCGCGTACTTGTCCTCGAAGCCCTTGTACTTCGAGGTTTCGACCGAACGCGCCTCGAGGCCGATGCGGATTTCCGCGACGGTGTCGGGCTTCTCCATCCACAGGTCGATGAGGTTGATCTTGGCGTCACGGCCGATGACGAAGAGGTAGCGTCCGGAGGCCGACATGCGCGAGATATGCACGGCGTAGCCGGTCTTGATGACGCTGATGATCTGCTTGCTGTCGCCGTCGATCAGGGCCACTTCGCCGGCATCGCGCAAGGTCGTCGAGAAGATGTTGGCCAGGTTGTAGTTGTTCATCTTCTTCGTCGGCCGCTGGTCGACCGGCACGATGACCTTCCACGTCGCTTCCATTTCCTTCATGCCGAACTCGGGCGGCTGTGGCGGCGTCTGCTGGACGTAGCGCGCCATCAGGTCGACTTCCTCGTCGGTCAGTTCGCCCGAGGTGCCCCAGTTGGGCATGCCCGCGGGCGAGCCGTACTTGATGAAGACCTTCAGGTACTCGGTGCCGTTGGGCAGCGTCTTGTCCGGGGTCAGCGGCTTGCCGGTGGCGCCCTTGCGCAGCACGCCATGGCAGCCGGCGCAGCGCTGGAAGAAGATCTGCTTGCCCTTCTCGAACTCCGCCTTGGTCATCGGCGGCGCCTTCGGGTTGATGTCCTGGTACATGTCGACGGCAGCCATCGGCGAGCCCGCAGCCTGGTAGGCCGCTTCGGCGCCACCGGGATGCTTGCCGGCATCCTCTGCAAGAGCGTGGCCGATGGTCAGCGGCAGCGCCGAGATCATCGACGCTATGGCGAGTCTTCTTATCAAACGTGGTTGCTTCATTGCGTTCCCTCCCGAGATAGAACAAACAGAGCTTCACTAGGCAATAATTTGCCTGACACTACTGGTCCGCAAGGCTCCGCTTCCGCACTGCGCCAGGCCTTGATGCCAGTCAATTTTTTCGAAAAAATGGTTTTGCCGCGAACGCGACTTTCATGCCGCGCCGATGCGAAAATCCGCAGCATGGATACTTCGCTCAAGGGAAAGGTTTACCTGGTCGGCGCCGGCCCCGGCAACGCCGAGTTGTTGACGCTGCGCGCGGCACGCCTGCTGGCCGGCGCCGATGTCGTCGTCTACGACCATCTCGTCGGCAAAGACATTCTCGAGCTGGTGCGCGGCGATGCCGAACGCATATACGTCGGCAAGGAATCCGGCCATCACACGCTGCCGCAGCAGGAGATCAACGCCCTGCTGGTGCGGCTGGCGCAGGCCGGCCGCAACGTCGTCCGCCTCAAGGGCGGCGATCCTTACATCTTCGGCCGCGGCGCCGAGGAAGTCGAGGAATTGCTGCAGCAGGACATCGCTTTCGAAGTCGTGCCCGGCATCACTTCCGCGATCGGCATGGCGGCGTACGCCGGCATTCCGCTCACCCACCGCGACCACGCGCAATCGTGCGTCTTCGTCACCGGCCACCTCAAGGACGGCAGCCTCGATCTCGATTGGCCGTCGCTGACCCGGCCGCAGCAGACGCTCGTGGTCTATATGGGCATCGGCGCGCTGGCCGAGATCTGCCGGCAACTGGTGCTGCACGGCCTGCCGCCGACAACGCCCGCCGCCATCGTGCGCGAAGCGACGCTGCCGACGCAGCGCGTGCTCACCGCCACGCTGGCCGACCTGCCCGCCGCCGCGCATGCCGCAGACATCGCGCCGCCGGCGCTCATCGTCGTCGGCAGCGTCGTCACGCTGCAGAAGACCCTCGCCTGGTATTCCGGCGCCGTCGCCGCGACGCGCTGATCGCTCCGCGCTGATCGGCGCCGGCACGCCGCCAAGCTGCTAGGCATAAAAAAAACCCGGCCTCGCGGCCGGGTCTTGTTTGCTCAGCAGGAGTTCTGCGGTGCTCATGCCTTGGCCGTTTCGCCCTTGACGAAGAAGCTGCCGATATACACCAGCAGGCCGATCAGGAAGATCACGCCGGTGCCTTCGCGCAGCCAGTAGAACAGCGTCAGTTGCGCCTGCGTGTCCATGAACGACATCGGCGTCGCCGACACGCGCTGCAGCCACACCTGCAGGATGCCCGCGGCGGTGAGGAACAGCGTGATGAACACCATGGCGATGGTCATCAGCCAGAACGCCCACATCTCCATCACCTGCGCCTTGTTCGAGTTCGCGGCGCGACCCCGCAGCAGCGGCATCGAGTACGAGATCATGGTGATCACCACCATCACGTAGGCGCCGTAGAACGCCATGTGGCCGTGCGCCGCGGTGATCTGCGTGCCGTGCGTGTAGAAGTTCACCGGCGCCAGCGTGTGCAGAAAGCCCCACACCCCTGCGCCGAGGAACGACATCACGCCCGTGCCCAGCGCCCACAAGGTCGCCGCCTTGTTCGGATGCTCGCGGCGGCGGCGGTTCACCATGTTGAAGGCGAACAGCGTCATGGCGAAGAACGGGATCGGCTCCAGGGCGGAGAAGATCGAACCCCACCACTGCCAGTACTCCGGCGTGCCGATCCAGTAGTAGTGGTGGCCGGTGCCGATGATGCCGGTGATCAGCGTCAGCGTGATGATCACGTACAGCCACTTCTCGATCACTTCGCGGTCGACGCCGGTCACCTTGATGAGGACGAAAGCGAGGATGGCGCCGAGGATCAGCTCCCACACCCCTTCGACCCACAGATGCACGGTCCACCACCAGAAGAACTTGTCGCGCACCAGGTTGTCCGGGTTGTAGAACGAGAACAGGAAGAAGATCGCCAGCCCCCACAAGCCGAGCAGCAGCACCAGCGTGATCGCCGTCTTCCTGCCCTTCAGCACCGTCATGGTGAGGTTGAAGAGGAAGGCCAGCGCGACGACGACGATGCCGACCTTGGTCGGCAAGGGCTGCTCGAGAAACTCACGGCCCATGGTCGGCAAAAGATCGTTGCCGGTCATGTGCGCCAGCGCCGCATACGGCACCATCAGGTAGCCGAGCACCGTCAGCGCCGCCGCCACCAGGAAGATCCAGAACATGGCGATGGCGAGTTTGGGACTGTAGAGCTCGGTTTCCGTCTCTTCCGGCACCAGGTAGTAGGCCGAGCCCATGAAGCCCATGAGCAGCCAGACGATCAGCGCGTTGGTGTGCACCATGCGCGCGACGTTGAAGGGAATCGCCGGGAACAGGAAGTCGCCGACCACGTACTGCAGGCCCATGACCAGACCGAACAGGATCTGGGCAACGAACAGGCCGATGGCGCCGACGAAGTAGTACTTCGCGACCGCTTGGGATTTGTATTGCATGGTCATAGTCCTCCGGTCAGCCTTCGATGTTGGGCGGCCACTTGGCGCTGTCGATTTCCGACACGTACTTGAAGAAGGCGACGAGGTCGTCGAGCTCCTTGTCGGTCAGATTGAACTGCGGCATCTGGCGGCGTCCCGGCGTGTGGGTCGGCTGCGAAGCGATCCAGGCCTTGATGAACTCCGGGCCGCGGCGCTTGTAGACGTTGCCCAGCTCCGGCGCGAAATAGGCGCCTTCGCCCAGCAGCGTGTGGCAGCCGATGCACTGGTGCGTTTCCCAGATCCGCTTGCCCGCCGCGATGGCCGGGTTGTCCAGCACCTGCTGGTGCTGGTCCCGACTCGGGATGATCTGTTCGTTCTGATACGTCAGCGCCA
>JAQTNK010000066.1 GCA_028713915.1 Rhodocyclaceae bacterium
TCCTCCTCCTTTACCTACGCGCAGCAGGGCACCCCGCCGGCCCTCTATCAGCCGCGTTGGTTCTTTGGGCCAAAGGCTCGGAGCGCCACGGGTGGTGGGTGTCCGATTCCCGCAAGTAAAGGAGGAGGGCCGGCGCTTTTTCGGCCCGGGGGACATGGAGGGAATCGGACACCCGCCGCCCGTGGCGCGGTGGTGCGGCCAACACGACTTACGTGGTTTGACGTTAGGTGTTCTGCACCACGATGTTCGGGAACTTGGCGCTCATGTCCTTGGCACGCTCGGCCAACTTCACGCCGATGCGGCGCGCGATGCCGCGGTAGATTTCGGCGGTGCGGCCGTCGGGATCGGCGACCACCGTCGGGTGGCCGCTGTCGACCTGCTCGCGGATCTTGATGTCGAGCGGCAGGGCGCCCAGCAGTTCGATCTCGTAGTCCTTGGCCATCAGCGCGCCGCCGCCGGAACCGAAGATATGCTCCTCGTGGCCGCACTTCGAGCAGATGTGGATGCTCATGTTCTCGACGATGCCGAGGATGGGGATGCCCACTTTGTCGAACATCTTGAGGCCCTTCCGGGCGTCGAGCAGCGCGATGTCCTGCGGCGTCGTGACGATGATGGCGCCGGTCACCGGCACTTGCTGGGCGAGCGTCAGCTGGATGTCGCCGGTACCCGGCGGCATGTCGACGATCAGGTAGTCGAGGTCGTGCCAGTTGGTGTCGCCGAGCAGTTGCGTCAGCGCCTGGGTGACCATCGGGCCGCGCCAGACCATCGGCTGTTCGGGGTCGATGAGGAAGCCGATCGACATCGCCTGGAGACCGTAGGCCTCCATCGGTTCCAGCGACTTGCCGTCGGCGGATTCGGGACGGCCGGTGATGCCCAGCATTTGCGGCTGCGACGGACCGTAGATGTCGGCATCGAGGATGCCGACCGTGGCGCCTTCGGCGGCCAGCGCCAGCGCGAGGTTCACGGCCGTCGTGGACTTGCCGACGCCGCCCTTGCCCGAGGCCACCGCGACGATGTTCTTGACGCCCGGCACCAGCTTGACGCCGCGCTGCGCGGTGTGGGCGACGATCTTCTGGTAGACGTTGGCGGAGACATTGCCGGCGCCCGGCAAGGCCTTGATCTTGTCGATCACCAGCTGGCGGATGGCTTCGATCTGGCTCTTCGCCGGATAGCCAAGCTCGACATCGAGCGCAACGTCGGCGCCGCTCACCTTGATGTTCCGCGCTTCCTTGCCGGCGACGAGATCCTTGCCGGTGTTGGGATCGATCACTTCCTTGAGCGCGGTCTGGACTTGCAGTTCTGATAGGGACATGAATGCCTCGGAATCTAGGGATGTTGGAAATCAGGGCCAGCGCGATTATCGCCTGAACGACGCGACACCTTACCCGACTAATTTTATCGAGATTCTATATTAGGTGCCGCTGATTTTCCAACGCGGCCCGCCGGCGGCAAGATTCCGGAATATTCATTCCCTTGCCCTGGACCGCCGGGAAATGGGATCATTCCGCCTTGCCGCAGCCGCGTGCCTCGAAGAAAGCCTCTTTCCCCATGACTCGCAAGATCCTCGTCACATCCGCCCTGCCCTACGCCAACGGCGCCATCCACCTCGGCCATCTGGTCGAATATATCCAGACCGACATCTGGGTGCGCTTCCAGAAGATGCGCGGCCACGAATGCCACTACGTCTGCGCCGACGACACCCACGGCACGCCCATCATGCTGCGCGCTGAGAAGGAAGGCATCGCGCCCGAGGACCTGATCGCGCGCGTGCACAAGGAGCACACGCGCGACTTCGCCGGCTTCCTGGTGGCCTTCGACAACTACTACTCGACGCACTCGGACGAGACGCGCTTCTACTCCGAGGACATCTACAAGAAGCTCCACGCCGCGGGCCTGATCGAGGTGCGCTCGATCGAGCAGTTCTACGATCCGAAGAAGCAGATGTTCCTGCCCGACCGCTTCATCAAGGGCGAATGCCCGAAGTGCGGCGCCAAGGACCAGTACGGCGATTCCTGCGAAGTCTGCGGCGCCGCCTACGCGCCGACCGAACTCAAGAACCCGTACTCGGCGGTCTCGGGCGCCACGCCGGAACTCAAGTCCTCCGACCACTATTTTTTCAAGCTCTCCGATCCGCGCTGCCAGGCCTTCCTGCGCCAGTGGACGCAAGGCGGCGAACGCCTGCAGTCGGAAGCGTCGAACAAGCTGCAGGAATGGCTCGGCCATCCCGGCGAGAACAAGCTCACCGACTGGGACATCTCGCGCGATGCGCCCTACTTCGGCTTCGAGATTCCCGGCGCGCCGGGCAAGTATTTCTATGTCTGGCTCGACGCACCGATCGGCTACATGGGTTCGTTCAAGAACCTCTGCGCCAGGACCGGCATGAACTTCGACGACTGGTGGGGCAAGGATTCCGCGGCCGAGCTCTATCACTTCATCGGCAAGGACATCCTCTACTTCCACGCCCTGTTCTGGCCCGCCGAACTCGAGCACGCCGGCTACCGCACGCCGACGAAGGTCTTCGCCCACGGCTTCCTCACCGTCGACGGCGCCAAGATGAGCAAGTCGCGCGGCACGTTCATCACCGCCGCGAGCTACCTCAACGAAGGGCTCAACCCCGAGTGGCTGCGCTACTACTACGCCGCCAAGTTGAACGGCACGCTCGAGGACATCGACCTCAGCCTCGCCGACTTCGTTGCGCGCGTGAACTCCGACCTCGTCGGCAAGTACATCAACATCGCCAGCCGCTGCGCGGGATTCCTGACCAAGTTCTTCGACGGCACGCTCGCCTTCGCGGATGCCAAGCCGCTGGCGGACGGCGCCGTCGCCAGCGGGCAGCTCGTCGCCGAATCCTTCGAAGCGCGCGACTTCTCGCGCGCCCTGCGCGACATCATGGCCATCGCCGACCGCACCAACGGCGAAATCGCCGTCGCCGCGCCCTGGACGCTGGCCAAGGACGAGACGCAGCGCGCCGCCCTGCACGACATCTGCTCGCGCGCCCTGCATGGCTTCTACGTGCTGTCGATCCTGCTGCGGCCGGTGCTGCCGGCGCTGACCGCGCGCGTGGCGCGCGAACTCTTCGGCCTGGAGCGCGACTTCGCCTGGTCCGATCTCGCCGCGCTGCCGACGCGGGTCAATGCCTACCGGCACCTGATGCAGCGCGTCGAGGCGCAGCAGATCGATGCGCTGGTCGCCGCCAACAAGGAATCCCTGGCGCCGGCGGCCGATGCGCATTCGCCGCAGCGCCATGCCGAGCACCAGCAGCAGGCGGAAGCGAAGATGCAGCAGAAAAGCGAGTGGGAGAACTTCATTTCCATCGACGACTTCGCCAAGGTGGACCTGCGCATCGCCCGCATCGCCAATGCCGAGCACGTCGACGGCGCGGCCAAGCTGTTGAAGCTCACGCTCGATCTCGGCGGCGAGACGCGCACCGTCTTCGCCGGCATCAAGTCGGCCTACGATCCGGCGACGCTGGTCGGCCGCCTCACCGTCATGGTCGCCAACCTGGCGCCGCGCAAGATGAAGTTCGGCATGAGCGAAGGCATGGTGCTCGCCGCCTCCGATGCCGAAGGCAAGACCGCCGGCCTGTTCCTGCTGTCCCCCGACAGCGGCGCCGCGCCGGGCATGCAGGTGAAGTGATGGAAATCCGCCGCCTGATCATCACCGGCTACGTCCAGGGCATCGGCTACCGCTACAGCATGGTCATGGCGGCGCAGCGCCTCGGCGTCGCCGGCTGGGTGCGCAACCGGCGCGACGGCAGCGTCGAGGCGATGATCGCCGGCAGCGCCGAACAGGTGGCCGCCATCATCGGCTGGGCGCGCCGCGGCCCGGCCGGCGCCGCGGTGGAGCACGTCGCGGTCGAACTCGGTTCAGGCAGCTACACGGATTTCACGCAGCAGCCCAGCGTCTAGCGGGCTCAGTTGCGCGCGTGCGAAATGGTGAAGCTCTCGACGCCGTCGAACTTCGCCAGTTCGTTGGCCAGCGCCGTGAGCGGCGCGGCGGCGTCCTTGTCGACGGCGACGGCGACGAAGCGCCACTCGGGCTGGCCGTCGCGGTAGGAGATGGCGATGCTGCCGTCGGCGAGCTGGTAGCCGCGCTCCAGCGCCACGCGATTGAGCACGTCCTCGCGCGGCGCGAAGCCCTTGCGGAAGCACATGACGATGGCAACCGCCGGATGCGACGGCAGCCAGCGTTCGAGACGCGACATCCACATCATGCTCGCGGCCGACAGCAGCGCCAGCAAAATGCCGGCCGCATAGAAGCCGACGCCGAGGAGTATGCCGATGGCCGACGATGCCCAGATCGACGCCGCCGTGGTGAGGCCGCTGATGCTGAAGCCTTCCTTCATGATGACGCCGGCGCCGAGGAAGCCGACGCCGGTGACGATGCCCTGGATGACGCGCGTCGGATCGGCCGTCGCCACCGTCGCGCCGAGATGCCCGCCATACCAGTAGCCGGGATAGCCGACGATGACGACGAGCGCGGCGGACGCCATGCAGACCAGGCCGTAGGTGCGCATGCCGGCGGCGCGGCCGTGGAAGGAACGCTCGTAGCCGACGACGAGGCCGAGCAGCATCGCGCCGAGCAGGTTCATGAAGACGATGATGTTGGTCTCCACCTCGACGGCGGACCAGTAGGAAGCCAACGACGTGTAGGAAAGCAGGTTCACGGCAGCCCCGATCTCGTGTGCTTGGGTTGTGCGGATTGACGGATGATCATACCTGAGAGCGGCCGCCACGACAGCGTCGTTATTGCTTGCGACTATTGTGCCAATAGCAAAATACAATTACCCCCAGTGTTGGAATAGCATTTCCCTGAAGTAGAATTTTCCCAACGTTCGAACGCCAGTTCGATTCCCGGCTGCCCGGCGCTTGTGCCGGAAGCCTTCAAGGCTAACCACCCAGATTGACAAGGAGATATATATGGCCGTTCTCGTAGGCAAAGCCGCCCCGGATTTCACCGCCCTCGCCGTTCATGGCAACAATGAGATCAAGGAACTCAAGCTGTCCGACTACAAGGGCAAGAATTATGTCGTGCTGTTCTTCTATCCGCTCGACTTCACTTTCGTCTGCCCGTCCGAACTGATCGCTTTCGACCACCGTCTCGACGAGTTCAAGAAGCGCGGCGTCGAGGTGATCGGCGTCTCCATCGATTCGCAGTTCACCCACCTGGCCTGGAAGAACACGCCGGTCAACAACGGCGGCATCGGTCAGGTCGGCTATCCGCTGGTCGCGGACGTCAAGCACACCATCGCCCAGGCTTATGACGTGGAGGCCGCCGCCGGCGTCGCCTACCGCGCCACCTTCCTCATCGACAAGGCCGGCACCGTGCGCCACCAGTATGTGAACGACCTGCCGCTGGGCCGCAACGTCGACGAATTCCTGCGCCTGGTCGACGCCCTGCAATTCACCGAAGAGCATGGCGAGGTCTGCCCCGCCGGCTGGCAAAAGGGCAAGGCCGGCATGAAGGCCAATCCGGACGGCGTCGCCAAGTACCTCGCCGATCACGCCAAGGAACTCTGAGAGTTACCCCCACCCCCAACCCCAAGGGGATCTTGCCGCCTTCGGGCGGCTTTTTTTTAGCCCAGCGTTTCGGTGAGGCGCACCACGCGCTGGGTGAGGTTGTCCGCCCCCGCCAATTCCTCGGGCAGGGCATCCCTCAGGGCGAAGACGCCCATCGGCTTGCGATCCGCGTCGATGACGGGAATGTGGCGAAAGCCGAGCTCCCGCATGGTGTAGAGCGCGTGCGTCACCGGCATGTCGTGATGGGCGCAAACCGGCCGCTTCGTCATGACGGCATCGACGCTGGTCGTGGCCGGATCGACGGCCTTGGCGACCACCTTGATGAGAATGTCGCGCTCGGTGACGATGCCGACGATGGTTTCGGCGGAGAGCACCAGGGCGCTACCGCAATTGTTCTGCGCCATGAGTACCGCGGCATGGAGGATCGTGTCGGCCGCCGCCACGGCGACCAGGGGCCGCGCAGGCAACGCCGACGCCACGGTACGCTCGGACATGTTGGATATCTTTGTACCCTTCATTGTCGAGTCCTTTAGGTCTCCTCCTCAGCATTACCGGCAGCGCAAGATCAGGCTCCTCCGATTGCGCCACCTTCCCCTTTGCCGCTCCGCACGGACAGCAGCTGTCCGGCGGAACGTTTACTCGTTTTACTCGTCGTCCGGCTCTTCGTATTCCTTCGGCAGATGGTGGGCGATGCCCTTGTGGCAGTCGATGCAGGTCTTGCCTTCGGCCTTCGCCTTCATGTGCTTCTTGTACGGCGTCTGCTTCTGCAGT
>JAQTNK010000067.1 GCA_028713915.1 Rhodocyclaceae bacterium
TGTCGCGCGGCGAGAAGACGAAGAATTCGCCGCGCCCGGTCATCGCGCGATCGGCGATGACGCCGAGAAGGTTGGCGGCGGTCAGGTCGGTAATGCCGGTCAGTACGCCACGCACCTTGCCCGCGGCGTCGCGAACCGGCACCCCGATGGTCAACACCGGCCGCTTCAGGGCACGCCCGATGATCGGTTTGTCGACGTAGGGCTGGCCCGTCGCCATGACCTCGCGGAAGTAGTTGCGGTCGCCGAAGTAAGTGCCGCGCCGCCCCGGCGCCGGCGGGTAATCGGCGATGGCCTTGCCATCGAGGCCGATGACGGCCATGCCGCCGGAAAACAGATCCGCCTGGACGGTCTTGTCCGCTAGGTAGCGCGCGAGCGCCGCGGGCCGCTCATGGAGGTCGGGCACTCCCGCCGCGATGGCGACGAGACTGTCGATGCGCATCCTCAGCTTGTAGTCGAGATCGGCCGCGACGTAGCGGGCGCTGGCGAACTGCTGGTCGAAGAGGACTTTCTCGAACTGTTCCCGCAGGATGCTCGCCGAGATCAGCACCGCCCCCCAGATGAACATCACCAGCAGGCCGACGGTCAAGGCGGTCAGGCGGTTGGTGATGGACTTCGGCGCCAGCGACGGCAGCGACAACGAGGATCTACGCATGCGCTCGGCAACGACTCTCAGTCAGTCAGTTCGGCCCTGCTGCCGCGCAGCGAACGCAGGGTGGTGAGCGCTTGCGCGTAATCGTAGCGCGCCACCTGCGCTTCCAATTCCCGCAGCGGTTCGCCGATGGCGGCGACCAGTATCGGCGCCGCTTCGCGCAGCGCCGGACCGGCGCGGGCGTCGTCCGCGGCCAGCAGCGTTTCCAGTCGCGCCAGGGCTTGCCGCGCGGCCGGCCAGTCGGCAGGCGCGGCCAGGTCGGGGCTGGGCTGGGGCAGGGTCAGCAAGTCGGCGCAGAGCGCGGACAAGGCGCCGATCAGCGCGACGGCGAGGCGGTCGATCCTGGCGGCGTCGGCGTCGGCGCCGGCACGCGCGGCGGCATCGAGCTCGGATGCCAGGGCCTGGACCTGGGGCGCACCAAGGAAGCCGGCGAGGCCCTTGAGGTTGTGGACGACGTTGCCCAAGTCCGCATAGTCGCGCGCGGCCAGGTGCCGGCGCATGAGTTCGATGTCGTCGGTATGGGACTCGGCGAAAGTCCGCAGCAGCCGCACGTAGCTGTCGGCGCGCCCGCGCAGGTTCTTCAGGCCATGTGCCGCATCGAGGCCGGGAATGGCGGCCAGACGTTCGTACACCCAGCCGTTCGCGGCGACGGCGGGTGCGGCCGCGGGCGGCGCCGCTTTTTTGGGCAGCCACTTGAGCAAGGCGGCGAACAGCTGCTCGGGGGAAACCGGCTTGCCGACATGGTCGTTCATGCCGGCCGCCAGGCAGCGGCCGCGGTCTTCGTCGAAGGCGTTGGCCGTCATGGCGAGGATGGGCACGTTCTCGCGTCCCGGCAGGGCGCGAATCGCCCGCGCCGCGGCCAGCCCGTCCATCACCGGCATCTGCATGTCCATCAGGATCAGGTCGTAGTCGCCCTGGCGCACGCGCTCGACTGCCGCCGCGCCGTTGTCGGCGACGTCGGCCGTCAAGCCGGCTTCGCGCAGCAGGTCGATGGCCACTTCCTGGTTCATGGCATTGTCCTCGACCAGGAGGATGCGGGCGCCGCTGCAATCGCGGCTCAGCGCGAGCTCGGTGGCGCTCGCCGGCGCCGCGGCGGCCGGCGGGGCGCCGTTGCCGACGAGCAGCGGCAGCAGCGTGTCGTGGAGCACCGACAAGGTGACCGGCTTGACCAGCACGACGGCGCCGGCGGCCCGGGCTTCCTCGCGCGCTGCCGCGTCGTCGGGAATCAGGGCGATGAGGTCGGGCAGGCGGCGCTCCAGCGCCAGCGCGTGAATGCCGCGCAGCGTTTCGGCGACGTCGAGGTCCGGCGTGCGCCAATCGAAGAGGACGATGTCGAAGGGCGCGCCCTCGCCGTCGGCCGCGGCGATGGCGGCCAGCGCCGCTTCGGCGGTGTCGGCGCCGTCGGGCCGCAGGCCGAGGGCGACGAGCATGCGCCGCAGCGCCGCCTGGGTGCCGGCGAGGCCGTCGACGAGCAGGGCGCGGCGGTTGTGCAAGGCTTCGCTGATGCCGCGGGCGGTCGGCCGCCTGCTCTTCTCGAAGCGTGCCGTCATCCAGAAGGTGCTGCCGACGCCGGGCTCGCTATGGACGCCGACCTCGCCGCCCATCAGCTGCGCCAGGCGCCGCGTGATCGACAGCCCCAGCCCGGTGCCGCCGTACTGGCGCGTGGTCGAGCTGTCGGCCTGCTCGAAAGCGCCGAACAGCCGGGCCTGGTCGGCGGCGGCGATGCCGATGCCGGTGTCGCAGACCTCGAAGCGCACCTTCAGCCCGGCTTCGCTTTCGTCGATGACGTTGGCATTGATGGTGATGGTGCCGCGCTCGGTGAACTTGACGGCGTTGCTGGCGTAGTTGAGCAGGGCCTGGCCCAGCCGCGTCGGGTCGCCGTGCAGCATCTGCGACAGCGCCGGATCGATGTCGACCACCAGTTCCAGGCCGCGCGCCAGGGTCTTTTCGCGCACCAGCGCGCAGACGTTCTCAAGGACTTTTTCGAGCTCGAAATCCGACTGTTCGAGCACCAGCTTGCCGGCTTCGATCTTGGAAATGTCGAGGATGTTGTTCACGACCGACAGCAGGTGATGCGCGGCGTCGGCCATCTTGTCGAGCTTGTCCCGCTGCTCGGCGTCGCCGCCATGGCGCCGCAAAAGGTGGGTGAGGCCGACGATGGCGTTCATCGGCGTGCGGATCTCGTGGCTCATGTTGGCGAGGAACGCGCTCTTGGCCTCGTTGGCGGCCTCCGCCGCCTGCTTGGCCGCTTCCAGTTCGGCCGTGCGCGTGGCGACGAGTTCTTCGAGGTGGCGGCGGTAGCGGTCCAGTTCTTCGCGCAGGCGCAAGGCGCGCAGGCCGAAGGCGACGTCGCTGGCGAGTTGGCCGAGCAGGGCGGCCTCGGCGGCATGGACGCCGGCGGCGCCGCCGAGATAGAGGTGGCCCAGCGTCTCGTCCTGCACGCGCAGGGGGATGGCCAGCACGTCGCCGTACGACGGCGGCGGCGGCGCGCCGGCGTCGCCGAGGCCGACCCAGGCCTGGCGATAGCCGCCGGTGTCGACGGCGAGGCGGCAGATGCTGTCGAGCAGTTCGCCTTCGCCGGTGCAGCGCAGCAGGTTGCTGTTGCTGTCGCTGAGCAGTTTCAGGGCGCGCTCGACGCGGCGCGCCTCGCTCTGGTCGCGGAACACCAGCACGACGCCGACGATGGCGCCTTGCGCGTCGCGGATCGGCGCGCCGCTGTCGGTGATCGGGCGCTCGCTGCCGTCGCGCGCGACCAGCAAGGTGTGGTTGGCCAGCCCGACGACCGTGCCGTCGCGCAGCACGTGCACCACCGGGCTCTCGACGGTTTGCCGCGTGCCTTCGTTGATGATGGCGAACACTTCGGTCAGCGGCTTGCCGGCGGCATCGCTCTCGCGCCAGCCAGTGAGCGTTTCGGCGACCGGGTTCATCATCGTCACGAGGCCTTGCGCATCGGCGGCGATGACCGCGTCGCCGACGCTCATCAGCGTGGTGCGGTAGCGCACTTCGCCTTCCTGCCGCGCCGTCTCGGCCTCGAGCAGCGCGCGGTACTGCGCGGCGGCGTTGCGCAGCCAGAGCGCCAGGCCGGCGGTGGCGGCGAGCAGCGTGCCGACCAGGGCGAGGATCATGATGGACTGCCGCTGCCACTCCGCCAGGGCTTCGGCCGCGTCGATCTTGGTGACCATGAACCACGGCGAATCCGGGATCGGCCGCAGCACCGCCAGCACGTCGATGCCGCGGTAGTCCGTGCCGCGCACCAGCCCTTGCCGTCCGTTCACCGCCATTACCGCCGGCACGTCCGTCCGCGTCAGCGGGATGCGCAGCTTCATGGCCGTGCCGTGCAGGTGGCGCAATTCGTTGAGGTACAGCACGGCGTCGCCGTCGCGCTGCACCAGCAAGGTTTCGGCGCTGGCGCTGACGGTCGGCCAGGATTCGATCAGCGGGTAGAGGAAGTGCTGCGCGTCGGTTTGCAGGATGAGCGCGCCGACCGGGCTGCCGGAGCCGTCGGCGAACAGCGGCGCGACGACGTCGGTATGCGCCGGCAGCGTGCCGGGGCCGACGTGCAGATCGGTGATCACCGGGCGGCGCTCGCGCCAGGCGGTCGCCAGGCCTTGCAGCAGGTCGCCGTGGAGCGTGCCGGGCGTGCGGTTGTCGGCGTGCAGGCGGACGTTGCCCTGCGCATCGACGAGGATGGCGTCCTGGAAATGCTGGCCGCGCTGCATGGCGTGCAGGCGGGCCTGCAACTGCGCCGTCAGCGCCGGCGTCGGCCGGGCGAACCAGCGCGCGATGCCGGCCGTCAGGAACGTGCTGTCGCTGAACGCCTCGGCGCCGTCCAGGCGCTCGCTCCGCCACCGCACGATCTGCGCCACCTTGAGCTCGGCAATGGCGAGCAGGTTGGCTTCGATTTCGTTGGCGATCAGCTTTTGCTGGCTGCGGTAGAACAGGGCGCCGCCGCCCAGCAGGGCGACGAAAAGCACAGCGATGGCCGCCTGGCGCCGGACCGACAGCCGCAGCGCCGCGCGGCCGGCGGCGCGGTACTGCGGCTCGGGCGGCGGCGTCATCGGGCGTCTCCCGGCGCGTCGTCGCCGTAGCGGCCGGCGACGGCCTCGAACTCGCCGATGACGGCGTGAAAGGCGTCGACCACGGCCGGGTCGAAATGGCGGCCGCGTTCGGCGATGACGATGTCGCGGGCTTCGCCCAGGGCCAGCGGCGCTTTATAGACGCGCTGCGAGGTGAGGGCGTCGTAGACGTCGGCCAGGGCCATCAGCCGCGCCGAGAGCGGAATGGTGTCGCCGGCGAGGCCTTCGGGATAGCCGGTGCCGTCCCAGCGCTCGTGGTGGTAGTGGGCGATTTCCTTGGCCAGGGTGAGAAACTCGACCGGCCGCTCGGTATCGATCTCGGCCTGCGCGATGGCGTCGGCGCCGATGCGCGCGTGGGTCTTCATGACATCCCGCTCCGCCGGCGTCAGCTTGCCGGGCTTCAGCAGGATGTGGTCGGGAATGCCGACCTTGCCGATGTCGTGCAAAGTGGCCGACATGGCCAGCAGGTGGACGTTGCGCTCGCTGAGGAACTCGGCAAAGCGCGGCTGCTGCTGCAGATGCCCGGCCAGCGCCTGGACGAACTTGCGCGTGCGGCGCAGGTGGTTGCCGGTTTCCGGGTCGCGCGTTTCCGCCAGCCGCGCCAGGGCATGGATGCTGACATCCTGGATCAACTGGTTCTCGCCGAGGCGCTCGGCGATCTCGCGTTCGAGCGTGGCGTTCTGGTTGGCGAGCAAATCGCGCGCGCGCTTGAGCTCGAGCTGGGTGCGCACGCGCGCCAGGACGATCGACGGGTGCAGCGGCTTGACGATGTAGTCCACGGCGCCGTGATCGAGGCCGTGCTCTTCGTCCGCGGTGGCGTTCTTCGCCGTGACGAAGATCACCGGGATGTCGCAGGTGCGCGCGTCTTCGCGCAGGCGGGCGAGGACGGCATAGCCGTCCATGTTGGGCATCATGACGTCGAGCAGGATGAGGTCCGGCCGCGGCGCCGAGGCGGCGACGCGCAAGGCCTGGATGCCGGAGTTGGCGACGCGGACGCGGTAGGCCGGCAGCAGCAGCTCGGCGAGAAAGTTCAGATTTTCGGCCGTGTCGTCGACGATCAGCAATGTGGCCTGATGCTCGTCCGGAACTGGCGCCATCGCGTTCATGCTCACCGAATTCTCCCCTCGATCGGCGGCAATCCGGCGCGATGCTCTGAGTAATGGGCTAAGTCGGCCGTCATTGTACCATCGGCGTGGCGTGACGACTTTCCTGCGCCTGCCGTTGCGGCGGCAGCCACTTGCGCAAGGCGGCGAACAATTCGTCGGGATAGCAGGGCTTGGCGATGTGGTCGTTCATGCCGGCGGCGAGGCAGCGCTGGCGGTCCTCGCTGAAGGCGTTGGCGGTCATGGCG
>JAQTNK010000068.1 GCA_028713915.1 Rhodocyclaceae bacterium
GAAGCGCTCGAAGTCCGGCGAGCTGGGCGACGCCGCCGCCGTCGCGGTCGCGCGTGCGGCACGGCGCAGGACCGGGGCGGCGGCAGCGCGCGCCGGCGCACGCGCCGTTCGCCCGGTCTCCGGGGCGACTTTGAAGAAGCCCATGACTTCCTGCAGCTGCTCGGCCTGGCCGCCCATTTCTTCGGCCGTGGCGGCGAGTTCCTCGGAGGCGGAAGCGTTCTGCTGCGTGGCTTTGTTCAACTGGCCCATGGCGCCGTTGATCTGGCCGACGCCGGCGCTTTGCTCCTGGCTGGCGGCGGCGATTTCCTGCACCAGGTCGGAAGTCTTCTTGATCGAGGGCACCATCTCGTCGAGGAGCTTGCCGGCCTTCTCGGCCATCTTGACGGAGGAGGCCGCGAGTTCGCCGATTTCCTGCGCGGCGACCTGGCTGCGCTCGGCGAGCTTCCTCACTTCGGCGGCGACGACGGCGAAGCCCTTGCCGTGCTCGCCGGCGCGGGCCGCTTCGATGGCGGCGTTCAGGGCCAGCAGGTTGGTCTGGTAGGCGATGTCGTCGATGATGCCGATCTTGCCGGCGATCTGCGTCATGGCTTCGACGGTTTCCTTGACCGCTGCGCCGCCTTCGCCTGCTTCAACCGAAGACTTCGAGGCCATGTTGTCGGTGACCTTGGCGTTCTCGGTGTTCTGCGTGATCGAGGCGGTCATCTGCTCGATGCTGGCAGTCGTTTCCTCGACGCTGGCCGCCTGCTCGCTCGACGATTGCGACAGCGACTGCGCCGTCGCCGCGACCTGGCCGGCGGCGTTGTTGAGGGCTGCCGACGCCGTGTTGACTTCGCCGATGATGTGCGTGAGCTTCTCGACCATGGTCTTCATGGCATGCAGCAGGCTGGAGGAATCGCCGCTGCGCGTCGCGATGTGCAGCGTCAGATCGCCCTGGGCCACGCGATCGGCGCAGTCCTTGGCGACGGCCGGGTCGCCGCCGAGTTGGCGCAGCACGTCGCGGGTGATCCACCAGGCCGCGGCAGCACCCAGCAGCAGGAAGACGACGGTCAAGGAAACCGACAGCGTGGATTTCAACTGGATGACGCCGGCCGCCTCTTCTTCCTGCCTGGCGGCATAGGCGCTGGAGACCTTGACCAGTTCGTCGATCGCGGCGCGATGCTGCGCATACTTTTGCGCCAGCTGCGGCCGCAGCGCGTCGGCGGCCTTGGCATCGCCGCGCTGCAGGGCGGGAATGAACTGCTGCTGCTGAAGGTCGAGGAATTCCTTGCCGGGGGCGTAGGCCTTTTCCACCAGCAGGTTCTTGGCTTCGCCGTCGGGCAGTTCCTTCATCCAATACTGGCGGCGCTCCTCGAAGTCCTTCTGCAAGGCGCGGGTTTTCTCGATCAGCGCCGGCAGGGTCGCCTTGTCGGCTTCCTGCATCTGCAGGGTGACCAGGTACGACTCGAGCAGGTATTCGGGCGGCGGCAGGACGTCGGCCAGGAGGTCCTTCTGCTGCACGATGCCCGCATAGATCGGGCCGTTGACCTTCACCTGGTTGAGCGTGCTGAAGGAGAACATGCCGGAGATGATGAAGCCGAGAGCGAAGATGCCGCTCAGGACCGTGAGCTTGCCCTTTAGTGTCATGGCGTTTCCTTCAACGACGAGATGGAAGCGGGTTGCGAGGTGGCGCGGCGATCAGTGGCTGCCGTCGCCGGGCGCGCCGTCCGCATTTCCGGCCGTCCCGGCGATGACCGCCATCTCCTCGACCGAGAGCACGCGCAGGATGTCGAGGATGATGACGAACCTGCCATTCACCTTGCCCATGCCGGCGATGAAGTCGGCGCGGATCCTGGCGCCGAAGGCCGGCGGCGGCTCGATCTCCGCGCCCGGAATCTCCAGCACCTCGGACACCGCGTCGACGACGATGCCGATGTCATGGCGCCCTTCGTCCTGCTGCACCTCGACGATGACGATGCAGGTGCGCCGGCCGATTGCCGTCGCCTTGCCGCCGAAGCGCGCGGCGAGATCGATCACCGGCACCACCGCGCCGCGCAGGTTGATGACGCCGCGGATGAAGGCCGGCATCATCGGAATCTCGGTGAGGCTGCCGTACTCGATGATCTCCTTGACGTTGAGAATGCCGACGGCGAACATTTCGCCGGCCAGGGTGAACGTCAGGTATTGATGGGCCTCGCCGGCCGCGGCCAGCTGCCGGGCGGCGACGGCGTTGGCCGCGGTGCTGGCGGCCTGTGCTTGCACCAGGTTTCCCATGACGATCTCCCTTCCCTCAGAAGCGTTCGAAGTCCTGCTCGCCGACGGCAACGGCGGCCGCGAGCCGGGCCGGACGCACCGCGGCCGGGCGCAGCGTCGTCGCCTTGGCGCCGGCACGCGCCGCCGGCCGGGCCGACGGCGACGGCTGCTGGTCGATCTTGAAGAAGCCCATGACTTCCTGCAGCTGCTCGGCCTGGCCGCCCATCTCTTCGGCCGTGGCGGCGAGTTCCTCGGACGCGGAGGCGTTCTGCTGCGTCGCCTTGTTGAGCTGGCCCATGGCGCCGTTGATCTGGCCGACGCCGGCGCTTTGTTCCTGGCTGGCGGCGGCGATTTCCTGCACCAGGTCGGAGGTCTTCTTGATCGACGGCACCATTTCGTCGAGGAGCTTGCCGGCCTTCTCGGCCATCTTCACGGAGGAGCCGGCGAGCTCGCCGATCTCCTGTGCGGCCACTTGCGAGCGCTCGGCGAGCTTGCGCACTTCGGCGGCGACGACGGCGAAGCCCTTGCCGTGCTCGCCTGCTCTCGCCGCTTCGATGGCCGCGTTCAGGGCCAGCAGGTTGGTCTGGTAGGCGATGTCGTCGATGATGCCGATCTTGCCGGCGATCTGCGTCATGGCTTCGACCGTTTCCTTGACCGCGCTGCCGCCTTCGACGGCTTCATGCGAAGACTTCGTCGCCATGTTGTCGGTGACCTTGGCGTTCTCGGTGTTCTGCGTGATCGAGGCGGTCATCTGCTCGATGCTGGCGGTGGTTTCCTCGACGCTGGCCGCCTGCTCGCTCGACGACTGCGACAGCGACTGCGCCGTCGCCGAGACTTCTTCCGCGGCGGAAGACAGCGCGTCGGACGCGCCGCGCACTTCGCCGATGATGTGCGCGAGCTTGCCGACCATGGCCTGCATGGCGGCCTTGAGTTGGCCGGTCTCGTCCTTGGAGTCCACGTCGATCTTCACCGTCAGGTCGCCCTCGGCCAGCGCGTTGGCGACGCCCACCGCTTCATTGATCGGGGTGGTGATGCTGCGCGTGACCCAGAAGGCAAAGCCCGCGGCGATCAGCGCGGCGGCGAGTCCCATGATCAGCACCATCTGTTGCGTCTGGGCGGAAAGTTCCGACGCTTCCTTGCCGTCTTGCACCATCAGCTTGGCCTGGAATTCGATCAGTTCGCCCACGGCGGCAATGTAGTCGCTTTGGGTCTTGCGCATGCGCGTGACCATCAAGTCGACGGCCTCGTCCTTCTTGCCGGCCCTTTGCAATTCGAGGAACTTGTCCTGGTCGGCGACGTATGTCTTGCGCGCCTCGATCATCTTGCCCAGAGACTTCTTGCCTTCTTCGCTACGGATGGTCTTCTCCAGCTTCTCGATGTTCTCGACGATCGCCTTGCGGGCTGCGTCGACCCGGGCGAGTTCCTTGCCGGCCTCCTCGGGCGACTTGACCAGCAGCGAGTTGCGCAGGGCGCGGGCGATGACGTTGATGTTGGCGTTGACGTTGTTGGCCCAGACCGTCTTGGGGAACTTGTCGTTGACCAGATCGTCGATCTGGCGATCCAGGTTGCCGACCCTGACGTAGGCGATGGTCGAGATGGCCGCGAGCAGGATGAGCACGAAGCCGAAGCCCAGTCCCAGGCGCATGCCGATTTTCAGATTCTTGAACATGGTGTAATTCCCCGAAAATGATAACTAGCTATAGGTACGGCTGCCGATCAGCGAGCGCTCCTCGGCGCCGGCGGCGAGCTGCGCCAGCGCCTGCACGTCGAGGATCAGCGCGACTTCGCCGCTGCCGAGAATGGTCGAACCCGAGATGCCGCGCAGGTGGCGGAACAGCGCGCCGAGCGGCTTGATGACGGTCTGGAACTCGCCGTGCAGCACGTCGACGACGATGCCGGCCTTCTGGCCGCCCGACTTGACGACGACGACGTTCTCGCGCCGCGGCTTGGCGCCGGGCTCCTCGAACAGCTCGCGCAGCCGCACGAAGGGCAGCACTTCGCCGCGCAGGTTGAGGTAATTGCGGTCGATGGCGGTCTCATGCAATTCCATGCACTCGACCACCATTTCCAGCGGGATCACGTAGGCCGATTTCTCGACGCCGACGAGGAAGCCGTCGATGATGGCGAGCGTCAGCGGCAGGCGGATGACGAAGCGGCTGCCGATGCCTTCCTCGGAATGCACTTCGACGCTGCCGCGCAGCGCGCGGATGTTGCTGCGCACGACGTCCATGCCGACGCCGCGGCCGGAGAGGTTGGTGACTTTCTCGGCCGTCGAGAAGCCCGGCTCGAAGATCAGGTTGGCGATCTCCAGGTCGCTGAGCGCTTGCGTCGCGCTGATGATGCCCTTGTCGATGGCCTTGCGGCGGATCTTGTCTTTCGGCAGGCCGCCGCCGTCGTCCGTGACTTCGATGACGATGCTGCCGGAATCGTGGAAGGCGTTGAGGCCGATGCGGCCGGCCGCCGGCTTGCCGCGGGCCAGGCGCACCTCGGCGGGCTCGATGCCGTGGTCCATGGCGTTCCTCACCAGGTGCATCAGCGGGTCGCCGATCTTCTCGACCACGGTCTTGTCGAGTTCCGTCTCGGCGCCGCGGATGGTCAGTTCGAGATCCTTGCCGATTTCCTTCGAGGTGTCGCGCACCACGCGGTGGAAGCGGTTGAAGGTGTCGCCGATCTGCACCATGCGCAGTTGCAGCGCGGCATCGCGGATGTTCTCGACCAGGCGCGAGAGCACCGAGGTGGCTTCGACCAGCGTCGCCTGCCTGCTCTTCTGCGCCAGCAGGTTGGCCGAGGCGCCGGCAATGACGAGCTCGCCGACGAGATCGATGAGGTGGTCGAGCTTGTCGGCCTGGACGCGGATCAGGCGCGCCTCGGCGGCCTTCTTGTCGCCGACCTGCTTCTGCTTGACGGCGGCGGCCTCGACGATCTCGGGCTGCACCATCTGCTCTTCGACGAGAATCTCGCCGAGCTGCGGCGTCGGCGTTTCGTTGGCCGCCGCCGCCCTGGCCGCGGTCTGCTGCTTGACCAGCCCTTCGTCGAGTTCCTCCTGCGTCAGGGCGCCGCTCTTCACCAGGATTTCGCCCAGCCGCATGATCTCTTCGGGCAGGGTTTCGATCAACGCCATGTAGTCGCCGATCTTGCTGTTGGGCGGCAGGATATGCAGATCGCATTCGTCGCGGCAGAAGTCGAAGACCGCTTCGATCCGGTCCTTGGTGGCGTGGCTGCGGAAGTTGATTTCGAAGCCGAGATAGCAGGATTCCGGGTCCATGTCCTCGGCATCGGGCATGGCATCCGAGAGCGTCGTGATGTGCGCGATTTCGCCCAGGCTGAGCAAGTAGCGCAGGAAGGCGAGCGGGTCCATGCCGTTCCTGAGCACGTCCTTGCCGAAACGGATCGAGATGTGCCAGCAGTCGGTCATGGCCGTGCCGCTGCCGCCCTGGCGCTCGACTTCGCCGTCCTGCTGGTCGGGCAGGCCGCCCTGGGTGGTGGCCGGCTGCGAGCCGCCGGTATAGGCGCGCAATTGCTCGGCGATGACGGCGCCTTCCGCCTGCAGGTCGGGATCGGGTTCGGCCTGGCCGTCCTCGACGCGGGTCAGCAAGGCGCCGATATGGTCGCAGCCTTTCAGCAAGGCCGAGATCATGTCGCCGGTGGCTTCGATTTCGCCGTTGCGCAGGCGGTCGAGCACGTTCTCGAGGACATGCGTGAATTTCTCGATCGGTGCGATCTCGACCACGCCCGAGGCGCCCTTGATGGTGTGGGCGGCGCGGAAGACGGCGTTGATGGTTTCCGGGTCGCGGTCGCCCTGCTCGATCTGCATGAGGCCGCTTTCCATCGCCT
>JAQTNK010000069.1 GCA_028713915.1 Rhodocyclaceae bacterium
CCGGCGCACGCCCGCGGCGGCGACATCCGCGCCGTAGGCGTCGACTCCAAGCAGCGTCGCGCCGTCCGGCATCGCCGCCCGCGCTTCATCCAGCAGTTGCGCCTCCGGTTCGAGCGCAACGTGCGGCGCGTCGAGAAGCCGCTGGCCGTCGAGCCAGCCGGCCTTGCCGAAGCCGCTGACGACGAGGACGCGCTGCGGCTCGAAGCGATGAAAGCGAAAGTCGCCGAGCTGAAGGAAGCGTTCGGCTTCCGGATGGAATCTCAGGTAACGATCGACCAGCAGCGCGTCCGGCTCGATCGGCAGCACTTCGCCGACCAGGGAAACGCGCGCGATCTCGCCGTGTTCCTGCACCCTGGCGACGAGGAAGCTCGCCCGCGGGTCGGCCGCGAGGTTGCGCGTGTGCTCGGCGAGCCGGGAGATGAGCAGCACCGGGCGATGGTGCTCGTCGGTCGCGAACGACATCGCCGTCGCCAGCGGATAACCGGGCATGGCCGCCGCATGCGTGGCGAGCGCGGCATCGCCCTGCGCGTGCAGCAGGTCGATGAGGACTTCGAGGCGTGAGGGCATGTCGGAACTTGGGCGGCGCCGCCGCTGGCGCGACGAGTCCTATTTCGCTCCGGCCAGATGCCGCACGTACTTCGTCACGCCCTGCTCCACCGTGGCGAAATCGGCGCGGTAGCCGGCGCCGCGCAGCGCGCCGATGTCGGCCTGCGTGAAGCTCTGGTACTTGCCCTTGAGCGCGTCGGGGAAGGCGACATATTCGACGATGCCCTGCGTCACCATCTCGGCGAGCGACAGCGCAGGCTTGCCTTCGAGGGCGCGGCAGGCGTTGACGGTCGACGTGGCGATGTCGTTGAAAGGCTGGGCCCGGCCGGTGCCGAGGTTGAATATGCCTGACGAATCCGGATTGTCGAGGAAATGCAGATTCACGTTGACGACGTCCTCGACGAAGACGAAGTCGCGGCTCTGTGCGCCGTTGCCGTAGCCGTCGCAGCCTTCGAACAGCTTGACCTTGCCGGATTCGCGGTACTGGTTGAAGTGGTGGAAGGCAACCGAAGCCATGCGCCCCTTGTGCTGTTCGCGCGGCCCATAGACATTGAAATAGCGGAAGCCGACGACCTGCGAATTCGCCTCTGGCAGGCGGCGGCGCACGACCTGGTCGAAGAGGAATTTCGAATAGCCGTAGACGTTGAGCGGCGCCTCGAAGGAGCGGTCTTCCTTGAACACGCTGCCGCCGCCATAGACCGAGGCGCTCGATGCGTAGAGGAAGGGAATCTCGTGGTCGAGGCAGAAGTCGAGCAGCGCGAGCGAGTAGCGGTAATTGTTGGCCATCATGTAGCGGCCGTCGGTTTCCATCGTGTCGGAGCAGGCGCCTTCGTGAAAGATCGCCTCGATGGCGTTGTCGAAGTAGCCCTCCTCGACGAGCTGCAGGAAGTCCTCCTTGTCGACGTAGTCGGCGATCTCGCAGTCGACGAGGTTCTTGAACTTGTCGGCCTTCTTCAGGTTGTCGACGGCGACGATGTTGTCGATGCCGCGCTCGTTGAGCGCCTTGACGATGTTGGCGCCGATGAAGCCGCAGGCGCCGGTGACGACGTAGTACATGGAAGATCGTTACCTATTGGATGTTTGTTGCGGATTTGCGGACCCAAAGCCCGTGGCGGCGCTCCAGTTTGATCCGGATTCTACCCCAGGATGCCCGCCCTGCCTCGGCATCGCATTGGGACACCTTCGCCGCAGCCGCTCCTGCCTTGTGCCAAATTTCTGCCGCCGTCATGCAGGGAAATTAAGTTAAAATCCGCGTCGAAATAAAGGCCTAGAAAACTCGCCCAATATTCGTAAGGAGCATGCCTTGATCCGCATTTATTCCATCATGTCGCTTTTCGCCGCCACGCTCTTCCTTAGCGGCTGCTCATCCCTTGAGCCCGTGCCGCTGACGACGCAGGAAGTGGCTGCCGCCAGCGCCGCCGACGAATCCCAAATCCAGAAAGTCGAGCCTCTCACGGGATCGCTCACGCTCGAAGAGGCCATCGCCAGAGCCATCAAGTACAACCTCGAACGCCGCGTCCGTTCGATGGAAGAAGCGCTGGCGGCGGGACAGCTTGAGGTCGCCAATTACGACATGCTGCCCAAGCTGGTCGCATCGGCCGGCTATCGCGACCGCAACAACGATCTGATCACCCGCAGCAAGGACTCCGTTACCGGCGCGCCGTCCCTTGCCGACCCGTACATTTCGAGCGACCGCGCCGCGACCACCGGCAGCCTCAGCTTCACCTGGAGCCTGCTCGATTTCGGCCAGAGCTACTACGCGGCCAAGCAGAGCGCCGACCGCGCCCTGATCGCGCAGGAACGTCGCCGCAAGGCCACTCACACGCTGATACAGGACGTGCGCACCGCGTTCTGGCGCGCTGCCAGCGCCCAGAAGCTGCAAGCCGACGTGCGCAAGGCCATCGCTGACGCCGAAGACGCCCTCGCCGATTCCCGCAAGGCCGAAGCCGAGAAGCTGCGCAACCCGCTCGACGCGCTGCGCTACCAGCGCCAGCTGCTGGAAAACCTGCGCCTGCTGGAATCGGTCAATCAGGAACTGTCGACGGCAAAAATCGAGTTGTTGTTTTTGGTCAACCTGCCGCTCGCCCGGGAAGTCGCCATCGTCGAGCCGACCGGCGACTTCGGCAGCAAGTGGCTGGAAACGCCGATGGCGCAACTCGAGGAACAGGCCATTGCGCAGAATGCCGATCTGCGCGAGGCCCATTACAACACGCGCATCGCCAGAAACGAGACGCGGCGCGTCATGCTGCGCATGTTTCCCGGCATTTCGTTCAACTACGGCACCAACACCAGCAACGACAGCTATCTGATCAATCAGCGCTGGAACGAAGCCGGCGTGCAGATATCCATGAACCTGCTCGGCCTGCTCTCGGGCCCGGCGCAGCGACGCATGGCCGACGCCGGCGTCGCCGTGGCCGACCAGCAGCGCATGGCGACGCTGATGCGGGTTCTCACCCAGGTCCATCTCGCCCGCCAGGAGCTCGGCAACTCGGTGCGCCAGTTCGACCGCGCCAACGCCATCTGGCAGGTCGACCAGAACATCGCCGAACAAGTGGCGCGAAGAGAAAGCGTGCAGACCCAGACCAAGCTCGATCGCATCGCCAACCAGACCAGCGCCATCCTGAGCCAGTTGCGCCGCTACCAGGCCAAGGCGCAGGTGTATGCCGCGGCCAGCAAGCTGCAGGCGTCGCTGGGCATGGAACTCGTCGTCGACGACAAGCGGAATCTGCCGCTCGCCGAACTCACGAACGAGGTCGGCAACGCCCTGCACGCGCTGGGAGAAAACCGGCCCGACGAGAAGCCGGCTGCCGCCGCTGCGGCAAAGAGCGCCGCAGCCGATCCGGCGCCGGCGGCCGTGGCGGCGGCGACGGAAACTGCCGCCAAGGCAGTGCCGACGGCCGCCGAAATTGCGATCGACGACGCCGTCACCACCTGGGCTGGCGCCTGGTCGCGGCAGGCCGTTCCCGCCTACCTGGATGCCTACGCCAAGACCTTCGTGCCGGCCGGCGGCCTGACGTTCGACGAATGGGCCGACAAGCGCAAGGCGACGATCGAGCGGGCGAAGGGCATCCGCGTGGACATCGCCGATCTCGCCATCACGGTGCAGGATCCGCAGCATGCCACGGCGGTATTCGGGCAGAACTATCACGCCTCAAACTATGCGGACGTGGTGCGAAAGACCCTGGACCTCGAGCAGATCGACGGGCGCTGGCTGATCGTCCGGGAAACGAACGCGCGCTTGCCGTGATGATGCGGCCCGCCGCTTTGCTCGCACCGCTTCTCCTGGCGGGGCTGGCCGGCATCGCCCTCGCCGCCGAGCCGCCGGGAACGCCGCCGGCCGCACGTCCCGCGCCGGCCGCGTCGACCGCCAGCGCCAACCTGGCGCTGGAGAACCGCGAAATCCGCGCCCAGCTCCTGCCCCGGCGCTATACCACGCTGGCGGCCGAAATCGGCGCCAAGGTCAAGCGCCTGCCGGTTCCCGAAGGCGGCAGGTTCCGCGCCGGCGAGATCCTGGTCGCCCTCGATTGCTCGATTCAGCAGGCGCAGCTGCAAAAAGCCAAGGCCATGCTGTACGGCGCCGAACAGACGTGGCATGCCAACAAGCGCCTGAGCGAAATGAATTCCGTCGGCAAGGTGGAACTGGACGTCTCCGAAGCCGAGGTCAACAAGGCGCAGGCCGAAGTGAACGCCAATGCCGCCGTCATCGCCAAGTGCAACATCCCGGCGCCGTATCCCGGCCGCGTCGCCGACCAGAAGATTCGCGAGCAGCAATACGTCCAGCCCGGCCAGGCCCTGCTCGACATTCTCGACGATTCGGTGCTGGAACTCGAATTCATCGTTCCCTCCGGATGGCTGGCCTGGATCAGGCCCGGCTATGGCTTCAAGGTCAGGATCGACGAAACCGACAAGAGCTACCCGGCCAAGATCCAGCGCATCGGCGCCCGCGTCGATCCGGTCAGCCAGTCGGTCAAGCTTTCCGCGGCCATCGATGGCAAGTTTCCAGAATTGATCGCAGGCATGAGCGGCAAAGTGACGCTCACCCCACCTGAATACCGCAAGTAACCGACCCAGACTCCGGAGGTTAATCATGCCGACCCGCGGCCCCAAACATGGCGCAGGATCTTCCCCAAAATCTTCGTCCCGCCTGAAGCGCCGCGGCCCGTCGCCGCTTGCCCTCGAGCAGCGCTTCATGTTCGACGGCGCCGCCGTGGCGACCGCCGCCGATGCGCTCCATCACGATGTCGCCCACGAAGCCGCCGCGCCAGCCCATACGGATGCGCTGGCGGCGACGCGGCCGCTCGCCGCCGAGGCGCCTGCCCCGGCAGCGCGCGAGATCGCCTTCGTCGACACCCGCCTCACCGACTGGCAAAGCCTCGTCGCCGGCATCCGCCCCGGCATCGAAGTCGTGCTGGTGCAGCCCGACCAGAACGGCGTCGACGCCATGCTGGCCGCGCTCCAGGGCCAACACGACCTCGCCGCCATTTACGTTTTCGGCCACGGCGCCACCGGCACGGCCGAACTCGGCAGCAGCATCCTCACCACCGACAGCCTTGCCCGCCTGAGCGGCCAGCTCGCCACGATCGGCGCCAGCC
>JAQTNK010000070.1 GCA_028713915.1 Rhodocyclaceae bacterium
GTGTCGAAGAGCGGATTGCAGGCGGTGTGGCCGAGGCCGCAATGGGCGGACATCTTCAACAGCTGGTTGAGCTTGTAGATCTCGTTGAGGTCGTACTGCGTGCCGTGGCCGTCCGCGATCTTGTCCATCAGGTTCTTCAGCAGCGAGGTGCCGACGCGGCACGGCGTGCAAAAGCCGCAGGACTCGTGGGCGAAGAAATGGGTGAAGTTGCGCGCCACTTCGAACATGTCGCGGCTGCGGTCGAAGACCATGAAGGCGCCGGCGGTCGGGATATCCTCGAAGGCGATGCGGCGGCCGAACTCGTTCTCGGCGACGCAGACGCCGGACGGGCCGGACACCTGCACCGCCTGCGTGTCCCGGGCGCCGCAGTCGGCCAGTACTTCGCCGACGGTGATGCCGAACGGATATTCGTAGATGCCCGGCCGCGCGCAGTCGCCGGACACCGAGAACAGCTTGGTGCCGGAGGACTTGGCGGTGCCGATGGCGCGATACCAGTCGCCGCCCCTGGCGGCGATCAGCGCGGCGGCGGCGAAAGTTTCGACGTTGTTGACGATGGTCGGCTGGTTGAGAAAGCCGTTGGTGACCGGATAGGGCGGCCGGTTGCGCGGCACGCCGCGCTTGCCTTCGAGCGATTCGATCAGCGCCGATTCCTCCCCGCAGACATAGGCGCCGGCGCCGAGATGGACCTCGATGTCGAAGTCGAAGCCGGTCTGGCCGCCGATGCCGCGGCCGAGCAGGCCCAGTTGGCGGCGGCGGGCGAGCACGGCGTTGAGCGGCTCGAGCAGGTAGCGGTATTCGCCGCGCAGGTAGAAGTAGCCCTTGCTGGCGCCGACGACATAGGCGGCGACCGTCATGCCTTCGAACACCAGGTCCGGCTGGCGCGTCAGCAGCACGCGGTCCTTGAACGTCCCCGGTTCGCCTTCGTCGGCATTGCAGACGACGTAGCGCGTGGCGCCCGGCGCATGGCGGCAGGCTTCCCACTTGACGCCGGTGGTGAAGCCGGCGCCGCCGCGGCCGCGCAAGTTCGATTTCTTGATCTCGTCGAGCGTCGCCGACGGGCCCTGGGTTCGGGCATCGACGCCTTCGCGCCAGGAGCGTTCGTTCGACGCGGTTTCCTTGTTGTCGGCCGGGCCGCGGGCGAAACAGGCCGCCAGGGCGATGCCGGGCGCCATGTCGTTGGCCAGCAGGATGTCGGCGCGACGGACGTTGTCTTGGATGGCGAACCACTCGGCCGGCCAGTCGGCGACCGGCACTTCGCTGCGGATCAATTCCGCCATGCGCTCGACGCGGTCGGGCGTCATGGCGGTGATGGCGCGGTAATTGACGAGCACGGCCGGCCCCTGGTCGCCCATGCCGGTGCAGGAGGTGGTGTCCACGCTGACCAGTCCGTCCTCGGACACGCGGCCGGGTTCCAGCCACAGCTTCTTGCACATGGCGTCCATCAGGGCCATGTTGCCGAGCATGCGGTCGGTGATGTTGTCGCTCCACAGCACGCGGTAGCGGCCGCGCGGCTGCGTGTGGAAGAAACTGTAGAAGCCCGCCGTGCTTTCCACCCGGGCGCGCGGCCAGCCGATGGCCGCGGCGATGGCGGTGATGGCGGCGGGCGGCAGCCAGCCGTGGGCTTCCTGGACTTCGCGCAGAATCTGCATCAGGCGGGTGCCGTCGCGGCCGTGCCGCTCCACGACCGCGGTGATGATTGCTGCCATGGCTTCAGGCATTGATGACCTCGCTCAAGTAGGGCCCTGCTGCATTGCAGCAGAGATTCGATCATAGCGCGCCAAGGTTACAGTTTCTTGCTTTGCGTCAAACGCCGTAGGCGACGATCTCCTGCGGGATGCGGTCGAGCGGCACCACCTTGTCGACGCCGCCGAGCTTGATGGCTTCCTTCGGCATGCCGAAAACGACGCAGGTCGATTCGTCCTCGGCCATCGTCTGGGCGCCGGCGTTGTGCATCTCCTTCATGCCGCGGGCGCCGTCGTCGCCCATGCCGGTCATGATGATGCCAAGAGCATTTTTTCCGGCGACCTGCGCCACCGAGCGGAACAGCACGTCGACCGAGGGCTTGTGGCGGTTCACCAGCGGGCCGTCGGCGACCTCGACGTAGTATTGCGCGCCGCTGCGCTTGAGCATCATGTGGCGGCCGCCCGGCGCGATCAGCGCGCGGCCGGGCATGACGCGGTCGCCGTTTCGCGCTTCGCGCACTTCGAGCTTGCACAAGTTGTTCAGGCGCTCGGCGAACATCGCCGTGAATTTCTCCGGCATGTGCTGGACGATGACGATGCCGGCGCAGACGCCGGGCAGCCGCGTCAGCACGGCTTCGAGCGCCTGCGTTCCGCCGGTCGAGGTGCCGATGGCGACCAGGCGGTCGGTCGTGCCGTACATGGTGGCGCCGGTGTGCTGGCTGAGCATCGCGTCGGCGGAGAGCTTGGGCGCCGGCATGGCCGGAACCGGCGCGTGGGGCGCGGTCATGCGGCGCACCGCGCCCATGTTGGCGCGCGCCGCCGACTTGATGGCGGCGAGGATGTCGTCGGCCGCATCCTGCAGGAAGGACTTCACGCCCATTTTCGGCTTGTTGATGATGGTGAAGGCGCCGGCCGCCAGCGCTTCCATCGTCACCTGGGCGCCTTTCTCGGCGAGCGAGGAGCAGATGATCACCGGCGTCGGACGCTCGGCCATGATCTTCTTGAGGAAGGTGAGGCCGTCCATGCGCGGCATCTCGATGTCGACCACCAGCACGTCGGGCCAGAGCGTCTTCATTTTCTCGATGGCGAACAGCGGGTCCTGGGCGGTGGCGATGACTTCGATGCCGGGATCGCCGGCGATGGCCTGCGTCACCACCTGGCGCACCACGGCCGAGTCGTCGACGATCATGACTTTGATTTTTTCAGCCAATTGCCGTTTCCTTCGCGGATTCCAGATTTGAGAAGGCCAGCCAGACATCGCCGCTGGCCAGGTCGAAGATCAGTTTGCGATGGCCGGCGCCGCCGACATGCTCGGCGGCGGGCCTGAGGCCGCGCCGCGCGAGTTCGCGGCGCGCGGCGGCGAGATTCCGGGCGCCGACGCTGATGGTACTCGCATAGCTGGCGGGAAACATGTTGCCGGCGCCGAACAGCTTGGCGACATATTCGTGCGCGGCGCTGCCGTGGCGCTGCAGTTCGCGGTCGAACAGCGCGAAGGCGTCCTCGGCATAACGGCCGTCGAGGGCGCCGTCGCCGCCGGGCCGCGAGCGCCCCGGCAGCTGGATATGGCACATGCCTCCGACATGGCGGTGCGGATGCCAGAGCGTGATCGCCACGCAGGAGCCGAGCAGCGTCGTCAGGCGCAACGGCGCGGCGCCGAACTGGAAGTCGCCGGGCTCGAGATAAACCGCGTTCACGGCAGGCGGTAGATCGTCGGCTGGACGGAGGTCAGCCGCTCGGTGAGGCCGTTCAGCGATTCGGAATGGCCGACGATGAAATAGCCGCCCGGATGCAGCTGGTTGGTGAGGCGGTCGACGACCTGGCGCTTGGTGTCGTTGTCGAAGTAGATCATGACGTTGCGCAGGAAGATGACGTGAAACTTGCCGATGGCGGCCGGCAGCGGCTGGTTCAGGTTGACCTGGAGGAAGCGCGTATGCTGGCGCAGTTCGGGCGCGATCAGGAAAGTGCCTTCGTGCTGGCGCACGCCCTTGAGGCAATACTTGCGCAAGTATTCGGGCGGCAGGCCGCGCGCCTTCTCCATCGGGTAGTGGCCGCTGCGGGCGAGCGCCAGCACCTGCGTGTTGATGTCCGAGCCCATCACCGACCAGGCGCCGTTCACGCCCAGCGTATCGGCCAGCGTCATGCATATGGTATAGATTTCCTCGCCCGTGGAGGCGGCGGCGCTCCAGATGTCGAGCGGGCGTCCCGGCGGATGCTTGGCGGCGATGTGATCGGCGAGAAAGTCGAAATGCTTTTCCTCGCGGAAGAAATAGGTCTCGTTGGTGGTCAGCAGCTCGACCATCATCTGGAGTTCGGCCGGGTTCCGGCCGCTCGAAATCAGCTTGAAATATTCGGCGTAGGACGACAGGCCGTGCGCCCGCAGGCGCTTGCCGAGGCGGCCGACCAGCAGCACCTTCTTCGTGTCGGCGAGGCTGATGCCGGCGATCTTGTAGATGAGCCGCTGGAACTGCGCGAACTCGGCGTTCGTGATTTCTTGTTCGATCATTGGTCAGACCTGCAAGGCGGCGCCTGCGGAATTGCAGCCGGCGGTGTTGGAGCGGTGCGGCGGACGACGAATGGGTGTCCTCCCCTCAGAAGCGCTCGAAGTCCGGCGAGCTGGGCGCCGCCGCCGTCGCGGTCGCGCGTGCGGCACGGCGCAGGACCGGGGCGGCGGCAGCGCGCGCCGGCGCACGCGCCGTTCGCCCGGTCTCCGGGGCGACCTTGAAGAAGCCCATGACTTCCTGCAGCTGCTCGGCCTGGCCGCCCATTTCTTCGGCCGTGGCGGCGAGTTCCTCGGAGGCGGAAGCGTTCTGCTGCGTGGCTTTGTTCAACTGGCCCATGGCGCCG
>JAQTNK010000071.1 GCA_028713915.1 Rhodocyclaceae bacterium
GAGGAGGCTGCCGCAGGCGGCCGACGGGGGACACGAAGCGCAGCAGGGCACCCCGCCGGCCCGACCCGCCGCACCCCAAACCCCGCACACCATCTCCACTTTATGTTCTAATTCGCACGCCCCCGCCTCCGGGGGCGTTGCTTTTGGCCGGCACTCCGGGAGGTTTTCGACTCAGATGACTATCAAATCCGACAAGTGGATCCGCCGCATGGCCAAGAGCCACGGCATGATCGAGCCGTTCGAGCCGGAAATGATCCGCGAGGTGAACGGTCAGAAAATCGTCTCCTACGGCACCTCGAGCTACGGCTACGACATTCGCTGCGCCAACGACTTCCGCGTCTTCACCAACATCAATTCCACCATCGTCGATCCGAAGAACTTCGATCCGAATTCCTTCGTCGAGATGAGCGGCGACTCCTGCATCATCCCGCCCAATTCCTTCGCCCTGGCGCGCACCGTCGAGTACTTCCGCATCCCGCGCAACGTCCTCACCGTCTGCCTGGGCAAGAGCACCTACGCGCGCTGCGGCATCATCGTCAACGTCACGCCGTTCGAGCCGGAATGGGAAGGCTACGTGACCCTCGAGTTTTCCAACACGACGCCGCTGCCGGCGCGCATCTATGCCGGCGAAGGCTGCGCCCAGGTGGTGTTCTTCGAGTCCGACGAGGTCTGCGAAACGTCGTACAAGGATCGCGGCGGCAAGTACCAGGGGCAGGTCGGCGTCACGCTGCCGAAAATTTAACATTTAGCGCCCAGCCTTTCCCCTATCATTGCGACCCGCCCCGTGCGGGTCGTCGCATTTCAGGAGTGCCAGCCATGCGTTTCCATTTCCCGGTCATCATCATCGACGAGGACTTCCGCTCGGAGAACGCTTCGGGCCTGGGCATCCGCGCGCTCGCCGACGCCATCAAGGAAGAGGGCCTCGACGTCCTTGGCGTCACCAGCTACGGCGACCTTTCCTCCTTCGCGCAGCAGCAGAGCCGCGCCTCGGCCTTCATCCTTTCGGTGGACGACGAGGAACTGGCCAACGAGGAAGAGGAAACCATCGCCGAGCTGCGCGCCTTCGTCGAGGAAATCCGCTACAAGAACGCCGAGATCCCGATCTTCCTGCACGGCGAGACGCGCACCTCGCGCCACATCCCCAACGACATCCTGCGCGAGCTGCACGGCTTCATCCACATGTACGAGGACACGCCGGAGTTCATCGCGCGCCACGTCGTGCGCGAGGCCAAGGCCTACCTCGACTCGCTGCCGCCGCCGTTCTTCCGCGCGCTGGTGCATTACGCCGCCGACGGCTCCTACTCGTGGCATTGCCCCGGCCACTCCGGCGGCGTCGCCTTCCTCAAGTCGCCGGTGGGCCAGATGTTCCACCAGTTCTTCGGCGAGAACATGCTGCGCGCCGACGTCTGCAACGCCGTCGAGGAACTCGGCCAGCTGCTCGACCACACCGGCCCGGTGGCGGCCTCCGAACGCAATGCCGCGCGCATTTTCAACGCCGATCATCTCTACTTCGTCACCAACGGCACCTCGACCTCGAACAAGATCGTCTGGCATTCCACCGTGGCGCCCGGCGACGTCGTCATCGTCGATCGCAACTGCCACAAGTCGGTGCTGCACGCCATCATGATGACCGGCGCGATCCCCGTCTTCCTGATGCCGACGCGCAACAACTTCGGCATCATCGGGCCGATCCCGAAGGAAGAGTTCCGCTGGAAGAACATCCAGAAGAAGATCGAGGCGCATCCGTTCGCCTCGCAGGCGAAAGGCAAGCCGCGCGTGCTCACCATCACGCAATCGACCTACGACGGCATCCTCTACAACGTCGAGGAAATCAAGGAAATGCTCGACGGCAAGATCGAGACGCTGCACTTCGACGAAGCCTGGCTGCCGCATGCCGCCTTCCACGACTTCTACGGCGACTACCACGCCATCGGCGCCGACCGCCCGCGCTGCAAGGAGTCGATGGTGTTCTCGACGCAATCGACGCACAAGCTGCTGGCCGGATTGAGCCAGGCGTCGCAGATCCTGGTGCAGGACGCCGAGAACAACAAGCTCGACCGCGACGTCTTCAACGAGGCGTATCTGATGCACACCTCGACCAGCCCGCAATACGCGATCATCGCCTCCTGCGACGTCGCCGCGGCGATGATGGAGGAGCCGGGCGGCAAGGCCCTGGTCGAGGAATCCATCGCCGAAGCGCTCGACTTTCGCCGCGCCATGCGCAAGGTGGACAAGGAATGGGGCGCGAACTGGTGGTTCCAGGTCTGGGGTCCCGACGATCTTTCCGAGGAAGGCATCGAGGAGCGCGACGCCTGGATGTTGAAGCCCGGCGCGCGCTGGCACGGCTTCGGCAAGCTCGCCAAGGGCTTCAACCTGCTCGACCCGATCAAGGCCACGGTCATCACGCCGGGGCTCGACGTCGACGGCGACTTCTCCGACGACTTCGGCATTCCCGCCGCCATCGTCACCAAGTACCTCGCCGAGCACGGCGTCATCGTCGAGAAGTGCGGCCTCTACAGCTTCTTCATCATGTTCACCATCGGCATCACCAAGGGCCGCTGGAACACGCTGGTGACCGCGCTGCAGCAGTTCAAGGACGACTACGACAAGAACCATCCGCTGTGGAAGGTGCTGCCCGAGTTCGTCGCCAAGCATCCGCGCTACGAGCGCATCGGCCTGAAGGACTTGTGCAGCGAGATTCACGGCGTCTACAAGCAGAACGACGTCGCCCGCCTGACCACCGAGATGTACCTGTCCGACATGGTGCCGGCGATGCGCCCGGCCGACGCCTTCGCCAAGATGGCGCACCGCGAGATCGAGCGCGTGCCCATCGACGAGCTCGAAGGCCGCGTCACCGCGGTGCTGCTGACGCCTTATCCGCCTGGCATACCGCTGCTGATTCCGGGCGAACGCTTCAACAAGACCATCGTGCGCTACCTGAAGTTCGCGCGCGATTTCAACGAGCGCTTCCCCAGCTTCGAGACCGACATCCACGGCCTCGTCAAGGATGGCGGCAACGGCAAGCCCGGCTACTACGTCGACTGCGTCGTGCAGGAGTAAGGCGCGTCCGCCGGCAGCCGCGCGCTCGGCGTGGCTGCTTGGCGGGCGGAAAGAAATGCCCTAGGGCGTGGCGTCCGGCGTCAGAGGTGAAGGAAACCCATCGCGCCGATGACGCAGCCGATGCCGGAAGCGCCATAGACGCCCAGCAATAGCCAGTTCTTGCGCGTCAGCAAGGCGATCGCGGACAGCGCGATGGAGATCTGCAGCAGCGTCGTCGCCAGCGCCCAGCGCCCGTGGATGTGCATTTCCGCCTCGCTCTCGTGGTCGGCTTCCTTCGCCGCGTCCTCGAGCTTTTCCGCCGCCGCCTTGATGTCGGCCTTCTCCTGCTTGTAGCGTTCGATGGCCTGGACGTACTTTTCGCGCTCCGCGCCCGTCGTCAGGCTGACCGAGAGTTCGGCGAGGTTCTGCTTGTTGCTCTTGGCTTGGTAGTAGTTCCACTGGTTGGAGGCCGCGGTCTTCTGGATTGCCGCCTCGTTCTTGTAGAGCAGCGCGCCGTTTTGCGTATGGCCGCCTTCGTAGCTGAAGAGCGCGCCGACGGTCGACAGCACGGCGGTCAGCACCGCAACCTTGGAGGCGAAACCGTCGTCGCCGCCGTGGGCGGCATGCTCGACGGCGTGGTCGTGGGGGCCGTGGACGTGGAAGCCGTGTTCGGACATTGCCTTACTCCTTACTGCTTGTTGCGTTGATAGGTGACGAAAGCGTAATCGCAGCCGTTGGCGGAACGATGACGCGCGCGTGCGGTTTCGCGCCAGGCGTCGCGGTCGAAGTCGGGAAAGAAGGCGTCGCCGTCGCAGGCGATGTCGACCTCGGTCAACTCGAGGCGGTCGGCCAGCGGCAGCGCCTGCGCATAGAGGTCCGCGCCGCCGATGACGAAGGCGTCCTCGCCGCCGGCGGCGGCGACGGCGGCCGCCAGCGAATGCGCCACCCGGGCGCCCGCCGCGGCGAACGCGGCATCGCGCGTGACGACGATATTCACGCGCTGCGGCAGCGGCCGGAACCTGGGCGGCAAGGATTCCCAGGTCTTGCGTCCCATGATGACGGCATGGCCGGCGGTGAGCGCCTTGAAATGCCCGAGGTCTTCGGGCAGGTGCCAGGGCAGGCGGTTGTCTTTGCCGATGACGCCGTTCCTGGCGACGGCGGCGATCAAGGTGAGAGTCGGGGCGGTCATCGGGCGGCGATTATAGCCGCGTAGAGTTCGGCGTACCGCTGCGCCGGATGCGTCCAGGAGACGTCGCCGGCCATGCCGTTGCGCTGCAGGCGCCGCCAGAGCTGCCGCTTGCCCCAGGCCGTCGTGGCGCGGTGGATGGCGGCGAAGAGGGCGGCGGCGGTCGGCTCGGCGAAGACGAAGCCGTTTCCGTGCACGGCGTCGGCGGCGTCGACGACCGTGTCGGCGAGCCCGCCGGTCGCGCGCACCACCGGCGGCGTGCCGTAG
>JAQTNK010000072.1 GCA_028713915.1 Rhodocyclaceae bacterium
GAAATTGCGGGAATTGATCGACGGCATGTTCGACGTCGGCGTCGATTTCGAATACCTCGAACGCCTCGTCGTCGCCGCCGAGAGTTCGGCGACGCAGGCGGTGCACATCAAGGACGCGCTGGCCGATCAGTTGCGCGAGATCCTGAGCGAACTCACGACGCGGCAGGTCGACGCGGCGGCGCGCCACGGCGAGCGGCTTGCCGCCGATATCGGCCGCGTCATCGGCGAGCGCCTGGGCCAGCCCATCGCCGACATCGCCGGTGCCGTCGGCAGCGTCAGCGCGCGGCAGGAAGAAGTCGTCGGCAGGATGATCGCCGAAGTGCTGGCCGGTTTTTCGGCGCAGATGCAGAACCTGTTCGCCGCGCAGATGCGCGACACCAGCGACCTGCTGCAGCGGACCAACGCCGCCGTCGCGGCGACCGGGGACCGCCAGCACGACATGAATCGCCAGATCGGCGAATTCGCCGCCCAGATGCGCGCCGCCGTCGCCGAAGCGCAGCTGCGTTCGGGCGACATGCTGCAGCAGACGCTCGCCAGGCTGGGCGACCAGGTTGCCGTCGCGGTGGCGCAGCTTCAGCACCAGGCGCAATCGGCGGCCGAGCTCCAGCAGGAGCAAAGCGAGCGCATCGTTCGCGCGGCCGATGCGGCGGTGGACGGCATGGGAAGCCAGGTCGAACGCCTGATCGCCCGCTCCATCGAGGCAAGCCATGCCGTGCAGGCCGCCGTGGACAAGCTCGCGGCGGCCACCGGCGCGGCCGTGGACGGCATGAACGGCGGCGCCGATAAGTTGGCGCTGGCCGCCAGCGACTTTGCCGCGGCGGGGCAGGGTGTCAGCGCGACCATGAATGCCGCCGCCGCGGCGACGGAGACCATCAATTTCGCCTCGGCCACGCTGTCGTCGGCCGCCGTCGCCGCGCAGGCCCTGCTGGCGACGCACGCCGACGCGCACGCGAGCTTCGCCGCTCTCGTCGCCGACCTCAAGGCGACGGTCGAGACCGCCAAGCGCGATGCGTCCCTGAGCGCCGAACTCATCGACCGGCTGCATGGCGCCGCCGCACAGCTGTCGACGGCGCAGCGCCAGGCCGAGGATTATCTGCGCGGCGTCAACGATGTCCTCGTCCAGGCGCACCAGTCGTTTGCCGACAACGTCGAGCGCACGCTGCGCGAGAGCAATCGCCAGTTCCAGCTGGAACTTTCCCAGGCCGTCAGCCTGCTCTCCGGCGCGATCCAGGATCTCGGCGACACGCTCGACAACCTGCCGGTGCCGAGGACGCCGCCGTGATCGGCTTGAAGACGGTGGCGCGGCGGCCGCAGCGGGACGAGGCCGAAAAGCCGTTCTGGATTTCCTTTTCGGACCTGATGACGGCCCTGATGGTGCTGTTCCTGGTGGCGATGGCCGTGGCCTTGATGGCCGTCACGCAAGGCCTGCAACGCATCGAGGCCGACAAGCTCGCGCGCGAGGAAGCCGTCCGGTCCTGCGTCGCCGACATCGGCGCGCTGGCGCAGAAGCCGGAATTCCGCGGCATCGCGGTGCGGGACAACGCCATCGAGTTCGGCGCGCTGGCGGAGTTCGACAAGAGCGGGCACCACCTCACCGCGACGCGGCAGGAATTCCTGCGCCGCTTCGTGCCGCAAGTGCTGGCGGCTGCGCGAGACGGCAATTGCAGCAAATGGCTCAAGCGCATCGTCGTCGAGGGCTTCGCCAGCCAGGAGGGCTCCTACCTTTACAACCTCAACCTGAGCCTGCAGCGCTCGCAGCGCGTGCTCTGCGTCCTGCTCGACGCCCAGGCGGCCGATGCGCCCAGCGCGGCCGACCGGCGCACCATCCGCAAGCTCTTCCTGGTCGGCGGCTCCTCGTTCAACGCGCTCAAGCGCAACGCCGAAGAAAGCCGCCGCGTCGAGCTCCAGCTCGAGTTCCGCGAACTCGACGAGCGGCAGGCAGTCCTGCCGGAAATTCCCTGGGACGAGGATCCCAAGTGCCCGCTGGACCCGCCATGAACGCTGCCGTCGCGGCGCTGCGCGCGCGCCTGCAGGCGACGCTGGGCGCGGACGCGGGCCGCCCGGCGTGGGGCGCGCCGCAGGCGATGACGCAGGTGCTCGATGACGTCCGCCGCCGCCACGACGGCGCGGCAGGCGCAGCTGTCGCCGCCGACAGGATCGCGCGGGCGGTCGCCGCCTTTCGGCAAGACGGCAAGGTGGCCGGCTATGTGCAGCTCAAGCACGTCTGCCTCGGAGCGGCCGGCGCCGAGGCCGACGGCGGCTGCCTGCTGGCCGCGCCTGCGCTGCGCGAACGCCTGCTGGCGCTGGCCGAAGGCGTGCCCGGCGGGCGCCGCCAGATGAAATGCTTTCAATGCCTGCTGCGCAGCTATTGGACGTTTCCGGCCGACGATGCCGGCGCCGCCCCGCACGCCGCGAGAGAAGGCCGGGCGGCACTGCGCGCCTGGCTCGTGCGCCGCCATCGCGAATTGGACCGCAGCGTCGACCCGAAGCCGCAGTGGTTCGCGCTGCTCGGCCAGCACGCCAACCTGCTGAGCGCGCAGCCCTGCGAGCGCTACGGGCCGGCATTGCTGCGCGGGGAAGCCGCCGAGCTGCAGGCGGCCAGCGACGGCCTGGCGATCCCCGGCGATTCCTGGGTGAAGCAGGAAGCTGTCCTGGCGCAGGCGCAAGCGGCGCTGGCGCTGGACGACGACCCCTGGCTGGAGGTCTTGCCGCAACTGCTGGACATCGCCGCCGGAAAGGCCGGCATCGCCGTGTCGGCGTCCTTGTCCCGGCGCTGCATCGCACTGCTGCTGCGGCGCCATGCGCGCTGCGAGGCCGTGGCCCTGCACGCGGGCCTGCTCGACGCGGCGCTCGCCGCCATCGGCAATCCCTGGCAGCGGCGAGCGTCCTGGGACGCCTACGTGCTCGGCGCCGACGGCAAGCCTTGCGAGCTGGCGCGCGAGATGGTCAACGGCTGGCTCAAGCACCTGCTGATCGGCGGGTTCTTCCGGCTCTACGGTACGGACGGCGCCGAGATGCGCCGCACCGACTATTGGCGGCGCTACGATCCCTTCATCCTGTCCCTGTGGGTGGGCCTGAGCGCCGGCGCAATCGAGCGGCGCGGCGACGAATGCGAGAAGTTCCGCCGTCGCGCCGCCGGCAGCCTGCTGCTGATCGACGGCCTGGCCGACGACGACAACGTCCTCATGATGCGCGTCGGCGACTTTCTGGCGGTGGAATTCGGCGGCGCGGACCGCGCCCTGCATCTGTTCCGCTGGAGCGGCCTGGACGCCAAGCTGACGCGGCGGTTGGGCTCCGCGCGCAGCATGAAGTATTTCAACGTCGGCGCCCTGATGGAAGCGCGGGTCGAAGCCATACTGGCGCATCAGGACGAGCAGAAGACCGGCCTGCCGTGGGAGCGTCGCTTCGACGACTGCATGCGCCCGCGCGTCTGGCAAGGCGCCGGCGGCGGCCGCTGAGGCCCGGCCGGCGGCTGCGCTCAGGGGCGCGGCTGGCGCCAGGGCGCCCGGCTGAATTCCGCGACCAGAAAATCCACCATCGCCCGCACCTTGGGCGCGAGATGGCGCCCGCTCGGATAGCTGGCGAAAAGCGGCACCGGCTCGACATGGTGCCATTCGCCGAGGATGGGCACCAGGGCGCCGCGGGCGATGGCGACGCCGACGATGACGTCGGTGAGCCGGGTGATGCCGACGCCGGCGAGGGCGAGCTGCAGGACCGTCTCCGCGCTATTGGCGACGACGTTGCCGGCGATATGGACGACGCGTATGCCGTCGTCGGTGTCGAAGGGCCAGCGCCGCAGCGCCGGCAGGCTGCTGATCCAGAGGCAGTTGTGCCCTTGCAAGTCGTCGGGGCTGCGCGGCGTGCCGAAGCGCTCGAGGTAGGACGGAGCCGCGCAGATCACCCGCTCGACGTTGCAGATGTGGCGGACCACCGCCGAGACTTCCTCGGGCATGCCGATGCGGACGCTCAAGTCGATGCCGTCTTCGGCCTGGGCGGGCGGCTGGTCGCTGATCGTCAGGTCCAGCTCGATGTCGGGATAGCGTTCGAGGAAGCGCGGAATGGCCGGCGTCAGCTGGTGCATGCCGAACGCCGAGCCGCAGCGCATGCGCAACAGACCGCGCGGGCCGGCGGAGGCGACGCTGAGCTCGGCTTCCGCATCGTCGATGGC
>JAQTNK010000073.1 GCA_028713915.1 Rhodocyclaceae bacterium
GCCGGCGCTCATCATCACCGGCGACACCGATCCGGCGGTGATCCGGCGCATGACGGACCAGCACATCAGCGTCCAGCACAAGCCGCTCGATCTCGAAGCCTTGCGCACGCGCATCGCGGCGCTGACCGCCTAGGCTGGCGCCTGGCGGCTCGCCGGTATCTTCGCGCCGCAGTCGGCGCCTCAAGCCGCGGCCGGTTTTCGAATTCCGCACTACGGTCAATCAGGTATTCCCAGGGCCGCAGCGGATGGGTAGGCTCGGCTGCATGGATGACGGGTTCGCCAGGAGGCATCGCGATGGGCACGACCGAAACGAGGGAGGAAAAGCTAGCCCCAGCGCGCAGGCCGGCAGTTCCCGCGGACGTCTGGCGCCATGTGTTCGATGCCATCGAGGATCCCGTGTTTCTTCACGACGCCCAGTTCCGCGTGCTGCTGGCCAACGCCGCCTATTGCCGCGAAGCCGGTATGAGCGAAGCCGAGGCGCAAGGAAAGCTTTACTGGGAGGTCTTTCCCCGCGGCGCCGGGCCGCTGCCCAGGCGCAAGGAGGCGGCCGGCGGCAACCGCCACGACGCCAGCCAGGACGAGGTGCAGGTCGGCGCCAAGCTGTTTCTCGCCAAGGGCTATACCGTGCGCGACGGCCAGGGCGCGCCGCTGCACTCGCTGTTCATCCTCAGCGACATCACGGCGCAGCGTCTGGCCGAGATGGCCTTGGCGGAGAGCGAGGAGCGCGTTCGCCGCGCCGCCGAAACGGCGCGCGACGCCATCGTCAGCCTCGATGGCGAGAGTGGCGCCATCACCGCCTGGAACCCGGCGGCTACGATGATGTTCGGCTATACGCGGGAGGAAGTCCTCGGCCGCAATGTGCACGATTTCCTGCTGCCGCCGCGGTTCCGCGCGGCGGCGAATGCGGGCATGGCGCATTTCGCCAGCCATGGCGAAGGTCCGGTGGTCGGCAAGACGCAGGAACTGATCGCCATGCACCGCGACGGCACGGAATTTCCCGTCGAGCTTTCCATCTCCGCCGTGCAGATCCACGGCAAGTGGCACGCCACCGGCATCGCCCGCGACATCAGCGAACGCAAGTGCGCCGAGGAAGCGCTGAAGAACCTGGCGACGAAATTCCGCACCGTCTATGAAGCCTCCTCCGACGCCATCATCCTGGTCGACGCGGCAGGCTTTTGCGACTGCAACAAGGCCGCCGTGCAGATGTTCGGCCATGCGTCGCGCGACGACTTCCTCGGCGGCGTTCTCTCCCAGTTATTCCCGCCCACCCAGCCGGGCGGCAGGGATTCGATGAGCCTGGCCAACGAGCACATGGCCGCGGCGTTCGAGCGCGGCAGCGATCGCTTCGAGTGGCTGCATCGCCGGCAAGACGGCACGGAGTTCCCCGCCGAAGTGTTGCTTACGGCGATGACGCTCGACGGCAAGCCGGCGCTGCAGGCCACGGTGCGCGACATCACCGAACGCCAGCGCGCCGCGGAGAAGGACCGCCGGCTCAGCCAGCTCTACCGCACCATCAGCCGCTGCAACGAGGCGCTGGTGCGCGCGCTGGACGAAGGGGCGCTGACCCACGACATGTGCCGGGTGCTCACCGAGGAAGGCGGCTTCCCCATGGTTTGGGTGGGCTATGCCGAGCATGGTGGCGCCAAGCTCATCCGGCCGGTCGCCTCGGCCGGGTTGGCCGAGCAGTTTCTCGAAGCCATCAATCCGACCTGGGCCGACGAGAATGGCGGACAGGGGCCGGCCGGCGCCGCGATCCGCGGCGGCGCTGCTGTTGTGTGCCTGGACATCCGCACCGACGAGCGCTGCGAGGCGGTGCGGGAACTGGCCTTGCAGCGAGGCTACCTGGCGGTCGCCGCCTTCCCGCTCAAGTTCAACGAGCACGGCTTGGGCGTCCTCGTCGTCTACGGCCGCCAGGCCGACGAATTCACGGCGGACATCATCAGCCTGCTCGGCGAACTGGCCGGCGACCTCGCCTTCGGCATCGGCAACCTGCGCGCCCGCGCCGATCGCCTGCACATCCTGGAGAAACTCGAAGCGAGCCTCGATCACGCCGTGACCGCCATCGCCGCCATGGTGGAAATGCGCGATCCCTACACCGCCGGACACCAGCGCCGCGTGGCCCGGTTGGCGATGGCGATTGCCGCCGAAATGGGACTGTCGGCGGATCGCCTCGAAGGACTGCACATGGCCTGCGTGCTGCATGACATCGGCAAGATCCACGTGCCCGCCGAAATCCTCTCGAACCCGGGCAAGCTGAGCGCGGCGGAGTTCGAGATCATCAAGACGCACGCGCAAGTCGGCTGGGAAGTCCTCAAGGGCATCGATTTTCCCTGGCCGGTGGCGGACGTCGTCTATCAGCATCACGAAAAGCTCGATGGCTCGGGCTACCCGCGCGGCCTGAAGGGCGATGAAATCCTGCCCGACGCGCGCATCCTGGCGGTGGCCGACGTCGTGGAGTCGATGACTTCGCATCGGCCTTACCGTCCCGGATTCGGCATCTTCCCGGCGCTGCAGGAAATCTCGCAGCGCAAAGGCAGCGTCTACGATGCGGCCGCGGTCGAGGCCTGCCTGCGGCTGTTCATGGAGAAGAATTACCAGTGGTGAGCGCCCGGGCATGAGCCGTCCGGCGGCGCCGGCCACGGCCATGTCCCGCCGCCGGGGCCTTGCGGGCCGGGTTATGATGGCGTCCCCCTTCGCGTCGAAAGCACAGCCGGTGAAATTGTCGAACCGCGTCGCCCTCGTCACGCTCGCCGTCATCGGCCTGACGCTCTCTTCCGCCCGCGCGGATTCCACCATCGTCATCATCCGCCACGGCGAGAAGCCGGCGCAGGGGCTGGGGCAGCTGACCTGCCAGGGGCTCAACCGCGCGCTGGCGCTGGCGCCCGTGCTGCTGTCGCGCTACGGCAACCCGGTGGCGATCTATGCGCCCAATCCCGCCCAGCCGAAGAAGGACAACGGCGTTCCCTACGCCTACGTCCGGCCGCTCGCGACCATCGAGCCGCTGGCGGTACGCGCCGGGCTGCCGGTCAATCTCGAATGGGGCATGGTGGAGATCGAACCGCTGGCGACGCAACTGCTCGCGGCGCCGTCCGGAACCCAGGTCGTGGCGTGGGAACACCACTGGGGCGAGTCGCTGGCGCGGCGCCTGCTCGTGCGCCTGGGCGGCAATGCCGACGAAGTGCCGCGCTGGGAGAATGGCGACTTCGACAGCGTGTTCGTGATTCGCATCGGCGCCGATGGGCAAGGCGTGCGCCGCGTCACTTTCAGCCATGAGCAAGAGGGACTCGACGGCCTGCCGCAAAGCTGCAGCGACGGAGCGCCGGACGGCCACCGCTAGAGAATGCCAAATGCATGAGCGGGGCGGCGGACGGCAGCGCCGATGGCGGAAGGCCTGACGATCGGCGCGATGCCCTACCTCATCCGCCATGACGACGCGCGGCTGAAGCTGGCGCTCGCCGCCTCGCTCCTGCTGCATGCGGCGGTGCTGTCGTGGAAGCCGGCGGCGCCCGCCTGGCGGGCACGCGAGGCAGCCGGCGGGCGGCTCGACGTCGCGCTGGCGCCGGCGCCGCAAGCCGCGGCGCCGCCGCAGCGG
>JAQTNK010000074.1 GCA_028713915.1 Rhodocyclaceae bacterium
GCCCTGCGTAAGGTCGCCAAAGTGCGCCTGACCAACGGCTTCGAGGTCATCTCCTACATCGGCGGCGAAGGCCACAACTTGCAAGAGCACTCGGTTGTGCTGATTCGCGGTGGTCGTGTCAAGGACCTTCCCGGTGTTCGTTACCACATCGTGCGCGGCAGCCTCGACACGCAAGGCGTCAAGGACCGCAAACAATCCCGTTCCAAGTACGGCGCCAAGCGCCCGAAAAAGGCATAAGAGGTCACCATGCCCCGTCGTCGCGAAGTACCCAAGCGTGACATCCTGCCGGACCCCAAGTTCGGCAGCGTCGATGTCTCCAAATTCGTCAATGTCCTGATGACCAGCGGCAAGAAGTCCGTCGCCGAGCGCATCATCTATGGCGCCTTCGAACAGATCAAGGCCAAGAGCGGCAAAGATCCGCTCGAAGTCTTCGGTCTTGCCGTCAACAACGTCAAGCCCATCGTCGAGGTCAAGAGCCGTCGCGTTGGCGGCGCCAACTACCAGGTGCCGGTGGAGGTGCGTCCCTCCCGCCGCATGGCCTTGTCGATGCGCTGGCTGCGCGAAGCGGCGCGCAAGCGCAGCGAAAAGTCGATGGGCCAGCGCCTCGCCGGCGAACTGCTGGAAGCCTCCGAGGGCCGTGGTTCGGCGATGAAGAAGCGCGAAGAAGTTCACCGCATGGCCGAGGCCAACAAGGCGTTCTCGCACTTCCGCTTCTGATTTTGTGGCCGCGCGGCAATGCCGCGCGGATATTTTTCGTTGCCGCCCTGGCGCCTCAACAGTTCGCTGAGCGCCAAGGCGGTTTGGTTTAGATAAGGCAGGTATCCAAAGTGGCCCGCAAGACACCCATCGAGCGCTATCGCAATATCGGCATCTCGGCGCACATCGACGCCGGCAAGACCACCACGACCGAGCGCATCCTCTTCTACACCGGCGTCAATCACAAGATTGGCGAAGTGCATGACGGCGCCGCGACGATGGACTGGATGGAGCAGGAGCAGGAGCGCGGCATCACGATCACGTCCGCTGCCACGACCTGCTTCTGGAAGGGCATGGGCGGCAACTACCCCGAGCACCGCATCAATATCATCGACACCCCGGGACACGTCGACTTCACGATCGAAGTCGAGCGCTCGATGCGCGTGCTCGACGGCGCCTGCATGGTGTATTGCGCGGTCGGCGGCGTGCAGCCGCAATCCGAGACCGTCTGGCGCCAGGCCAACAAGTACGGCGTGCCGCGTCTCGCCTTCGTGAACAAGATGGACCGCACCGGCGCCAACTTCTTCAAGGTGCACGACCAGATGCGCGAGCGCCTCAAGGCCAACCCGATTCCGATCCAGATCCCGATCGGCGCCGAAGACAAGTTCGAAGGCGTTGTCGACCTGATCAAGATGAAGGCCATCGTCTGGGACGAGGCGTCCCAGGGCAACAAGTTCACCTACGGCGAAATTCCGGCCGACCTCGTCGCCAGCGCCAAGGAATGGCGCGAGAAGATGCTCGAAGCCGCCGCCGAGGCCTCCGAGGAACTGATGAACAAGTATCTCGAAGAGGGCGACCTCTCCGAGGAAGAGGTCAAGAAGGCGCTGCGTCAGCGCACCATCGCCAGCGAGATCGTGCCGATGCTGTGCGGCTCCGCGTTCAAGAACAAGGGCGTGCAGGCGATGCTCGACGCCGTCATCGAACTGATGCCGGCGCCGACCGACATTCCGCCGGTCAAGGGCATTCTCGAAGACGAAACCGAAGGCGAGCGGCGCGCCGCCGACGACGAGGGATTCTCGGCGCTGGCGTTCAAGATCATGACCGATCCGTTCGTCGGCCAGCTGACCTTCTTCCGCGTCTATTCCGGCGTCATCAAGACTGGCGATACCGTCTACAACCCGATCAAGGGCCGCAAGGAGCGCCTGGGCCGCATTCTGCAGATGCACGCCAACCAGCGCGAGGAAATCAAGGAAGTGTTCGCCGGCGACATCGCCGCCGCCGTCGGCCTCAAGGAAGCGACGACGGGCGAGACGCTCTGCGCCGTCGACAAGGTCATCACGCTCGTGCGCATGGTGTTCCCCGAGCCGGTGATCCACGTCGCCGTCGAGCCGAAGACCAAGGCCGACCAGGAAAAGATGGGCATTGCCCTGAACCGCCTGGCGCAGGAAGACCCGTCCTTCCGCGTCCGTACCGACGAGGAATCCGGCCAGACCATCATCTCCGGCATGGGCGAGCTGCACCTCGAAATTCTCGTCGACCGCATGCGCCGCGAGTTCAACGTCGAGGCCAACGTCGGCGCGCCGCAAGTCGCCTACCGCGAAGCCATCCGCAAGTCGGTCGAGCAGGAAGGCAAGTTCGTCAAGCAGTCCGGCGGCCGCGGCCAGTACGGTCACGTCTGGATCAAGATGGAGCCGAACGAGACCGGCAAGGGCTTCGAGTTCGTCGACGCCATCAAGGGCGGCACCGTGCCGCGCGAATTCATTCCGGCGGTCGAAAAGGGCTTGCGCGACACGCTGCCCAACGGCGTGCTCGCCGGCTTCCCGGTGGTCGACGTCAAGGTCACGCTGTTCGACGGTTCCTACCACGACGTGGACTCGAACGAAAACGCGTTCAAGATGGCCGCGTCGATGGCCTTCAAGGATGCCATGCGCAAGGCCAATCCCGTGCTGCTCGAGCCGATGATGGCGGTCGAAGTCGAGACGCCGGAAGACTACATGGGCAACGTCATGGGCGATCTTTCCGGCCGGCGCGGCATCGTGCATGGCATGGAAGACCAGGTCGGCGGCATCAAGCTGGTGAAGGCCGAAGTGCCGCTCGCCGAGATGTTCGGCTACTCGACCTCGCTGCGCTCGCTGTCGCAGGGCCGCGCCACGTACAGCATGGAATTCAAGCACTATACCGAGGCGCCGAAAAACGTCGCCGAGGCAATCATCAACAAGAAGTAATCGTTCTTTGGAAGGAAGCGAATCATGGCAAAAGGCAAGTTTGAGCGGACCAAGCCGCACGTGAATGTGGGGACGATTGGTCACGTTGACCACGGCAAGACGACGTTGACGGCGGCGATCACGACGGTGCTGTCGGCGAAGTTCGGCG